>CAZEMS010000059.1:0-23238 GCA_964513475.1 uncultured Mycobacterium sp.
GGCGGCAACGCAGGTAACGGTGGTAACGGCGTCGCCGGAGCCAATGGCGCCAACGGTGGCGACGACGGCCAGGCCGGTGGTGACGGTGGTGCCGGCGGTGCCGGTGGCGATGCCGGTGCGGCCGGTGTCGGCGCGGTCAACGGCGTTGCCGGCACCAACGGCAACGGCGGTGCCGGCGGTGCCGGCGCGCTGGGCGGCAACGGTGCTGCCGGTGTCGCCGACGGTGAGGACGGCGGCGACGGCGGTGCCGGTGGTAACGGCGGTGCCGGCGGTGACGCGGGCAATGGTGCCGGAGTGGCCGGCGATGCCGGAGACGGCGGCGCCGCGGCCGACGGCGGTAACGGTGGTGCCGGCAATGCCGGTGCCGCGGGTGCCGGCACGGTCGGCCAGAACGGTGGCGCCGGTGGCGCCGGCGGCGACGGCGGTACCGGTGGCGCTGCGGGCGCCATCGGTAACGCAGGTCTCGACGGCGCAGACGCTGACGGCGGTAACGGCGGTAACGGCGGTTACGGCGGTCTCGGTGCGGACGGCGCCGCCGCTGGTGAAGACGGATTCGACGGTGGTAACGGTGGCGCCGGTGGTAACGGTGGCGCCGGCGGTGGTACCGGCGGTGTCGGCGGCGATGCCGGTAGCGGTGGCGCAGGTGGCTTCGGCGGTGACGGCGTCGCCGGTGCGGCCGGTGCCAACGCAGGTGATGGTCAGGCCGGTGGTGTCGGCGGCGATGGTGGTGCCGGTGGTGATGCCGGCGCGGTCGGTGTCGGCGGCGGAGGCAACGGCGCTGTCGGCACCAATGGCGACGGCGGCGACGGCGGTGCCGGTGCGCTCGGCGGAAACGGTGCTGCCGGTGTCGCTGACGGTGAAGACGGCGGCGCCGGCGGCGCTGGTGGTAACGGCGGTGCCGGCGGGGATGCTGGCAACGGCGCCGGAGCGGCGGGCAACGCCGGCAGCGGCGGCGCCGCGGCCAATGGCGGCAACGGCGGTGACGGCGGCAACGGCAGCAACGGCGCAGACAACAGTGGTACGCCCGGTTTGCCTGGCGGCAACGGCACCAACGGCGGCGACGGCGGTGACGGCGGTGCTGGTGGCGACGGTGGTGCTGCGGGTGTTGTGGGCAACGCCGGTAACACTGGCGACGGCGGCGACGGTGGCAACGGCGGCAACGCCGGTGAGGGCGGTGACGGCGGTGACGGCGGCAACGGCGATGCTGGCACGCCAGACGGCGCCGCAGGTGGCAACGGTGGCGATGTCGGCGCGGTCGGTACCGGCGGCGCCGGTGGCGCCAACGGCGGCAACACCGGAAACGACGGCATGATTACTCCCAGCGGTGACGGCGGTGCCGGTGGTGACGGCTTCGACAGCACTGCAATCGGGACGCCCGGCGGTGTCGGCGGCGACGGCGGCGACGCCGGTTCCCACGGCGACGGCGGTGTCGGCGGTGTCGGCGGTGACCACTCCATCTCAGATGCCTCCGCCGCTACCGGAGGTAACGGCGGAGGTGGTGGCGCCGGCGGCGCCACCTCGGGCAACGGTGGTGCTGGTGGTGCCGGCGGTGCCGCAAGCAATGATTCTGGCGACGCTACCGGCGGTAGCGGCGGTAATGGCGGCCATGCCGGCGACGCCGGTGACGGCGGTGAAGGTGGGAAAGGTGGGGCCGCGAGCGCGGACGGGGGCGGCAACACGGCCACCGGCGGTGACGGCGGCAACGGCGGCAACGGCGGCGCGAATTCCGGCACCGGAGGCAATGGTGGTGATGGTGGAGTAGCAAATGGCACCAACGGTGCGGACGCTTTCGCCGGTAACGCCGGCATGGGCGGTGACCCCGAGGGCGACGCAGGCAACGGCGGTAACGGCGGGGACGCCACCACCGACACGGGCGCGGCTGTGGGCGGTAACGGAGCTGCCGGGGGGGCTACTAGTGGTGCAGATGGCGGCAATGGCGGCAACGGGGGTAACGCGACAGCTACCGCCGTCGGCGGGACCGCTGTCGCTGGCGACGGTGGTGACGGCGGGGATGGCATGGCCGCCGCTGGTAACGGCGGGGCTGGAGGCACAGCTACCACAGTCGACGGCGCGGCTACTGGTGGCAACGGCGGTAGCGGCGGTACCAGCCCAGCGGGCGGTGGCACCGGAGGTAACGGCGGTAGCGCCTCTACCGATGGCGCCTCCACCGCTACCGGCGGCAATGGCGGTGACGGCGGCGATGGCACCGTTGGAGGCGGCAACGGTGGCACCGCTGGTAACGGCGGCAGTGCGGTCAACAACTCCACCGGAACAGCCCAGGGCGGACAGGGCGGTAGTGGCGGTAGCGGCGTAGCGCCCGACACCAACGGAGGCAATGGCGGGAACGGCGGCAACGTCGCCGCGCCCGCCGGCACAGCCACCGTCGGCGGCGGCGGCAACGGTGGCGCGGCGGGCGCGGGAGGCGACCCCGGCGACCCGGGCGACCCCGGCGGGGATGTCATTGCGATCGGCGTAGGCTCAGATCCGTTTGGGGTCGCGGTCAGCCCAGACGGCGCCACCGCCTACGTCACCAACAATGCCGACGGCACGGTATCGGTGATCGACACCGCCACCAACACTGTCATCCAGACCATCCCCACCGGCGGGCAGCCGACCGGCGTGGCCTTCGCGCCCGACGGATCCACGGTCTACGTCACCAACTCGGACGGCACCGTGTCAGTGATCGATACGGGCGACTACATGGTCACGAGCGTTGCCAGCGCCGGCAGTTTGTACGACGTGGCGGTCACCCCCGACGGCACACCCAATGCCGGACAGGCCTACTTCACTGAGACGGGAACATCACTACCGCAGATCCCCGCTAAACCCACCTACACGGTGACCACCACGTTGAACCCTGGTGACGATATTCAAGCAGCAATTGATGCCGCCAACCCAGGAGACGTGATCGAACTCTTGGATGGCACGTATCAGCTGAACGCCGACTTGAACATAGACAAGTCCATTTACTTGGTGGGCGAGTCGCAGGCCGGTGTTCTCGTTGAAGACACCAGAGGTAATTCCCAAATCTTTGTTAACGTTTCCGCCGACGACGTGCTGCTGGAGAACCTGACAATTCGCCACGTGACTACCGACGGCAACATCGGAACTGCGATTTCCGTGAGTGGACCCACAGTTATGGGGAACTCAGAACGGGTGAATAACTTTAGAATGTACGATGTCACGATACAGTATTCGAAGAGCGGGCTAGGTATCCGATCTGACGACTTCGTGGTCGAAGGAAACACTTTTGAAATAGTAGCGGGCTCCGGTACCCGGAGAGGCATACTGCATTACGGCAACGGTGGCGACTCCTTCATTGCGGACAACACGTTCATCAATAATGCTGGCGCAACCCTACGAGCGATTAATCTTAGCTCAACATCCGGAAGCAATACGGGCGATGATCTTGCGGGAAGCTTGACAATTGAGGACTCTAGTTTCACCGGAGACTTGTCCCAATTCGTGAACATGGATAACTTTCAGGGTGACCCTGGAGCATTTGAATTGATCGCGAACGGGAACGTTACTCCCGAGACCAACGCCTTCATTGTTACCTTCGGGGTAGCTGAGAACTATGGCGATGTATTCAGTCAAGTAGTGTTAATTGACAACACTTTGACAAACGACCATCATGCAACCGGAGGTAAGGGTGTCTTCGGAATGGATGGCTTCGGTCCCGTGAGCTTCAGAAGCTCGGACCTCCCAATAATCTCAAGCGGGAACGTGTTGGGCCAGTTAACGTTCAGAACCGGGTGGGCAGAGGCCGATGGATCTACCGGTTCCATTGCGGGATATTCCACCGGCAACATCGATCCCGAACCGACGGTGACGCTGAGTGCAGGATCCGACCCCGCGGTGCGCTACCTCGACACGTCAACCAACACCATCACTTCTCCCGCAGGCCTTTCCGGCTCTGGGAACGTCGGCAACGACCCACAGCAGATTGTGATCACCCCCGACGGCACCCGCGCCTACTACAGCGCAAATGGAAGCTCGGAGGTGAGGATGATCAGCCTCGCCACAGATACCGTTGACGCCACCATCAGTGTCGGTGCGTCGCCGAGAGCGATCGCTGTGAGCCCAGATGGCAACACGATCTACGTCGTCAGCGATACCGGTGTGCAGGTGATCGACTCCGATACCGGTAGCGGCACTTTCAACACCGTGACCGGCACTATCGCCGTTGGCGGTGATGGTCGGGGTGTGGTGTTCAGCCCGGACGGTACCAAGGCGTACTTGACCAGCCAAGGTGTCGACGGCACGGTGTCGACGATCAACACGGCGACCAACACCGTCATCGGCACCATCAACCTCGGCGCGGGCGAGAATCCGGCCGCCGTGGCGATCACCCCCAATGGCAGCACCCTGTACGTAGCGAACGATCCCGGCAACACGGTGTGGGTGATCCCGGTCTGACGGCCGGTCAGGACGGAAGTGCAGTCCGTCGGCGGCCAGCGCGGGTTCAGCGGAATTGCGGGATGACCTCGGTCGCGAAAAACTCCAGATGGTCCAGGTCGGACATATCGAGCGTTTGCAGATACACCCGCTGCACCCCGGCCGCAACGAACCGGCCCAGCTTGTCGGCGATTTCGGCGGGGGTGCCGACGGTCGGCGAGTTGCTGCGCAGTTCGGAGACGTCGCGCCCGATCGCGGCGGCCCGGCGCGCGATCGTTGCTTCGTCGCGCCCGGCGCAGAGCACGAACGCGGCCGAATAGGTCAGCGAGTCAGGAGGTCGGCCCGCGGCGGAAACGGCCGCTGCGACCCGTGCGTACTGAGCCTCGAGGGTGTCGAGCGGTACGAAGGGGATGTTGAACTCCGCGGCGAACCGAGCTGCCAGCGCCGGGGTGCGCTTGGCGCCACCACCGCCGATGATGATCGGCGGATGTGGGGACTGGACCGGCTTGGGCAGTGCCGGCGAATCGACCACGGTGTAGTGCGCGCCGGAGTGGTCGAACCTCTCACCGACGGGTGTCGTCCAGAGCCCGGTCAGGATCTGTAGCTGCTCGGTCAGCCGGTCGAAGCGCTCGCGCAGCGACGGGAACGGAATCGCATACGCCAGGTGTTCAGCTTCGAACCAGCCCGCCCCGAGGCCGAATTCGACACGGCCGCCGCTCATCTCGTCGACCTGCGCCACCGAGATGGCCAGCGGTCCGGGATGGCGGAACGTCGCCGAGGTGACCATGGTGCCGAGCCGGATCGTCGACGTCTCACGCGCGATGCCGCTCAGGGTGACCCAGGAATCGGTGGGTCCGGGCAGGCCGTCACCGGCCATCGCCAGGTAGTGGTCGGAGCGAAAGAATGCCGAGTAGCCCAGCGACTCCGCGGCCCGGGCCACGGCCAGCTGATCGGCATAGCGGGCCCCCTGCTGCGGTTCGACGAACACACGGAAATCCACGCTTGTGAGCCTAGGCGAAGGGCACCGGCCTCGGCCCGGCTGTCAGAAGGTCTCCACGCCCTCCACTGCGACGACCATGCCGCGCCCGGTCTCGTCGTTGGTGAACCGGGTGCCGTCGGCGCTCGCATCGATGGTCCAGCCCAGAGCGTGATACGTGCGGTAGTCAAGGGTCACCGCCGGGATGTCGCCGATGTTGCCCAGCAGCCAGCTCACCTTCCCGTCGGGGGTGAGGATGACCCCATTGGCGGGCGTGCCGTCGATCAGGGGGGAATCAGTGAACTGGCTCTCGCAACCGACCTCGTCGACGCTGAGTTGGCACCGGGTCTGTCCGGACCGGGTCTCGATGAACACGAAACCGTTCTGCGGTGTGAGGTCGCCGGCCGGGGAGCCCGGGTTAGCCGTGGTGTCAGGCGCCGGTGTCTCGCGGGTCGGGCGGGGGGTGGGAAACGTGGGTTCGATCCCCGATGGCGGCGTGGCGACCGGCCGACCGTCGATCATGGCGGTGCAGCCGGCCAGCAGCATTCCCGCAGTGACCATGCACATCGTCGACAGCTGCGCCCTCATCGCCGCCAAGGCTACGCGAACTGTGTCGGGAGTTACTGCTGTGACTCGCTGAGACTGGGGTGACATCACCGGCTGTGCACTGGGCTGCGTCGGCCGCATAGGGTCCGCATAGGGTCGGCATAGGGTCGGCATAGGGTCGGCATAGGGTCGGGGCCGGACCGAATCGACGAAAGGCCGTGCCATGGCGAACTCCAGCGGACTGTTGTTCAATCCGAAAACATATGACCCGCAGCAGTTCGACCCTGAAACGAGGCGACAGCTGCGTGCTCTGATCGACTGGTTCGAGAACCGTGGCAAGGCGACGCTGCTCCAGGACGATCTGGACGCGGTGTGGGTGTCGGACTTCCTGGACTTCGTCAAGGAACAGAGGCTCTTTGCCACCTTCCTGACGCCCTCGGAGTACGGCGGCGACGACCCGAACAAACGCTGGGACACCTCGCGCAACGCAGCCTTGAGCGAGATCCTCGGCTTCTACGGCCTGGCCTACTGGTACGCCGAGCAGGTCACCATCCTGGGTCTGGGGCCGATCTGGCAGAGCGACAATCCCAAGGCCAAGCAGCTCGCGGCCGAACAACTCCAGGCCGGCGGGGTGATGGCCTTCGGCCTGTCCGAGCGCGCCCACGGGGCGGACATCTACAACACCGACATGATCCTGACGCCGGCCGTCGAAGGTGACGAGGAGGGTGTCGTCTTCCGGGCGTCGGGGGAGAAGTACTACATCGGCAACGGCAATGTGGCCGGCATGGTCTCGGTGTTCTCGCGCCGCTCCGACGTCGAAGGCGCCGACGGCTATGTGTGGTTCGCCGCCGACAGCAGGCACGAGAACTACGAGCTGATCGGCAACGTCGTGCACGCCCAGATGTACGTGAGCAACTTCCGGCTCGACGACTACCCGGTCCGCGAAGAAGACATCCTGGTCACCGGACCGGACGCTTTCTCGGCGGCACTGAACACCGTCAACGTCGGCAAGTTCAACCTGTGCAGCGGTTCGATCGGGATGTGTGAGCACGCGTTCTACGAGGCGATCACCCACGCCAACAACCGCATCCTCTATGGCAACCCGGTGACCGACTTCCCGCATGTGCGAGCGAGTTTCGTTGATGCCTACGCCCGGTTGGTCGCCATGAAGCTGTTCAGCGACCGCGCCATCGACTACTTCCGGAGTGCCTCGCGGGAAGACCGCCGCTATCTGTTGTTCAACCCGGTGACCAAGTCAAAGGTCACCTCCGAGGGCGAGACAGTAGTCACCCTCCTGCAAGATGTGCTGGCCGCCAAGAGTTTCGAGAAGGACACCTATTTCAGCGAGGTCGTCCGGCTGGTAGGGTGCCTGCCCCGGCTGGAGGGCACGGTGCACGTCAACGTCGCGCAGATCCTGAAATTCATGCCGAACTACCTGTTCAATCCAGCCGACTACCCGGAGATCGGCACCCGCGACGATTCTGCCGACGATCGGTTCTTCTGGGCGCAGGGACCGGCCCGTGGCGCCTCGAAAGTGCAGTTCGCCGACTGGAACCCGGTGTATCGCAAGCATTCCGACATCCCGAACGTCGCGCGCTTCTACGAGCAGGCCAACGCGCTCAAGGAGTTGCTCACCACGGCCGCCCCGGACGCCGATCAGCAGACCGACCTGGATTTCGTGCTGGTCGTGGGGCATCTGTTCACCCTGGTGGTGTATGGGCAGCTGATCCTCGAGCAGGCCGACCTGATCGGGCTGGACCGCGACCTGCTCGACCAGATCTTCGACTTCCAGATCCGCGATTTCTCCGCGCATGCCGTAGCTTTGCATGGCAAGCCGAGTTCGACCACCGCCCAACAGCAGTGGGCACTCGGCGCGGTACGCAAGCCGATCACCGACAAGGAACGCTTCGACCGGGTCTGGGCCCAGGTGAAAGGCTATGACGGCGCCTACGAGATGAACCCTTAGGGGCCCGAGCGTTCAGCGGTAGGCGACAGAGCGTTCAGCGCCGGCCGGGTCCGCCGGGTCCTATCGGCCCGGGTCCCGCAGGTCCGGGTCCGACCGGTCCCGGGCCGACGGGTCCGGGACCCACCGGGCCCACCACTCCGCCGACGCCGATCGGTCCCGCGGGCCCGATCACCGGTGCCGGGTTGATGTAGATGTTGCGGTTGTCCCAGTAGCCGCATTCGCCAGTCGGATAGTCGAAGGTCGTGATGTCACAGACAAGGCATTTGTTGCTGTAGGGGTCGTAGTACCACCCGGGTGCGCAGCCGCCGTCTGCCAGCGCGGTCGTGGGCGCGATGTGTGCGATCGCCGGCAGGCAGGCCAGACCGCCGACGGCAGCCAACACGGCCAGGCGCCGACGGAGAACGTTCTTCATGCGCAGACCATAGCCGTTGACGTCACCGGTTGGTTCCAGTCCAGATGTGACGTCGCCGAAAACTCATGGTGCTCACCTGATTCGACGCGGCGCAACGTGTCTACGCCTGATTCTTTCCTGATAGCTCGAGTATTCGCTGCGTCCTACCACCCCGGAGAAACTTTCTCGCATGTCGGCAGATCGTGTGCCAAGTCGCAGCGCTTGATGCAGATTGATGTACGCTCCGGCGCCCTGACGTCCGGTGCTGATGATTCCTTCGCCGAATGCCTGCAGCGCGCTGTCGAACGAGTCCAGTTCCTCGGTTGTGGCGCCGAAATTGGAGTAGGCGTCGAGCGAGATCTCAGATCCCAGGAACTCGAATGGCCGTCGCCCGACGAGTAGCGACATGTCTTTCATCACGTTGGCGCGCGCGTCGAAGGAATCTCCGGAGGTGATCGTGTATTCCAGGCCAATAACGCCTTTGGGGCATCCGAGCCCGGTCCACTCTCCGAAGTTATGGAGCCTGTTGGCGCGCATGCCGGGGTCATGGGTGTACAACCACTGGTAGCCGCCCTCCCACGCCGCCGGTAGCTTCTCCAGTCGGACTACGCCGACCACGAGATCGCGCCTACTGGCCACCGCCGTGATCGAAGCCGCGAGATCGTCGCGGCCGATGTTTCTGGCCAGATCCTCCGGACGCCCCGTTGAGATGATCCGCGCACATGTGAGGCCGGTGGTGCCGCCCGGCTTCGACACAACCACCGAGAATCGACCGTTGCGTGGTTTGGCTATCGACTCGATAGTGGAGTCGAACAACCAGTGAGCCTGGCGGCCGATCAGCGCGGCGAGTCGTGAACACAACACGCCCACCCCGCCGATCGGATACAGGAACTTGTCCGCCTCGTCGGCGGCGCTGGTGTGGCCCCGTCGTCGCGGCAGGGTGGTGGCCACGATCGACCCAACTCGGGGCGACGCTATTCGCTGTGCCGCCCAGGTGGCCGGTATGTCTCCCGGCTCGACCCCGAAGACCTTCCGCACATGGGGTTCGATGAACTTCCTGGCCAGATAGGGGCCGTATCTGTTCTTGACCCAGTCGTCGAGGGTTTTCTCCTCCCGATCGGACGGGGTCTTCAAACGGCGCGCCATCAGTGATGTGGCGCCCAGGGCGCGAACATGCCAGGGAGCGGACTCGTGGAACTGATCCCAATCGACGGGAAACGTCAGCACGTATCCATCACGGAGGATTCCGCTTCTGCGCCCCACCTCTCGCAGAGTGACGCCGCCGAGTCGATCAGTGAAATCTGTCCAGAAGCGACGTTGATCCTCCCCGTTCGAAAGAAGTCGGTGGCCGCCCAGGTCGATTTCGTGTCCGGCCACTTTCGCCGAGCGTGCCAATCCACCGACTTGCGCCATGCGCTCGACGACGGCCACCGATGCCCCGGAAGCCACACACGCGTCGGCTGCAGCAAGGCCCGTCGGCCCAGCGCCGATTACCAGAACATCGACAGCAAGCTGGGAGTCTTTCTCAGACCTAGCCCGGACCACCGACCGCCCATCTGTCCGGGGTGACTCCGCCGGCTCCGAAGCGGCGGTCCCGCCTCCTGTAGTCCTTGATCACGTCTGCAAGCTGGGTCGAATCGAAGTCCGGCCAGTAGCAGGAGGGAAACGCCAACTCGCTGAATGCCACCTGCGGGAGAACAAGTCCGCTCAGGCGTTGCTCGCCTCCGGTCCTGACCAACAGGTCTATGTCGGGCATGTGTTCAAGACAACGGGTGCTGCTGGCGGTGCTCCATTCGGGGGCTCCTGAGTAATTCAGGAAGAAGACGATGTTGCTCCCTTTGGTGTCGACGCAGTGCGCCCGCTGCAGCAGTTGGTCGGCGGCGGCTCGGAGCGTATCCGAAATCGGTGGCGCCGTCAGATCGCCGACGATGTGCAGGCACTCCCCCTGGCGCTGCGGCCAATCCGTGAAGAAGGCGGTGAACCCGTCGATCAGGTGACGGACCTCCTCGGGATCCCGACGCGCATTCTCGCGGGAGAAAAGATAGTACGAGCGCCAATTGATGCCGGCGGACCTGCAGGCGTCATCGATCACCTTGACGTTTGCCAGACCGGCGTCATGCCCCTCGAATGGCGGGAGTTGCAGCGCCTTCGCCCAGCGCCGGTTCCCGTCGATGATGAAGGCAACGTGGTTGGGCGGCGTGTGCAACATTATCGTCGCCAGTCAGATTGCCAACGGAATCCCCCCGCGGCTGTTCGGGACGTCGCGCGGTGGCCGTGTTCCACGAGGACGCCTCCAAGCTCCCAAGTCCGTCGGCAACCTTGCCTTTCTCCAATGGTAGAAGCACATTCGTCCGCCGTCGCAGAATTGGACATTATCCGGTTGATGTTGGGGCGGGTCGGCGCTCGTGGGTGGCGGGAATAAATCGCGCGGAGCCGCTGCTGCAGGGACTTGGAAACATGAGTCGATATCACTCAATGGTGAGTTGACAGGGCAAGGTCGCCTGGAGCAATCTTGAGCGTGATTCACTCAGGCCACATTTTGACAATGCGTTTTCAATCAGGAGGTACCTAACATGGCTCGTGCGGTCGGAATCGACCTCGGGACCACCAACTCCGTCGTCGCGGTGCTCGAAGGCGGCGACCCCGTCGTCGTCGCCAATTCAGAGGGCGCCCGCACCACCCCGTCGGTAGTCGCCTTCGCGCGCAACGGTGAGGTGCTGGTCGGCCAGCCCGCCAAGAACCAGGCGGTGACCAACGTTGACCGGACCATCCGTTCGGTGAAGCGGCACATGGGCACCGACTGGTCGGTGGAGATCGACGGCAAGAAATACACCGCGCAGGAGATCAGCGCCCGGGTGCTGATGAAGCTCAAGCGCGACGCCGAGAGCTATCTCGGTGAGGACATCACCGATGCGGTCATCACGGTGCCCGCCTACTTCAACGACGCCCAGCGCCAGGCCACCAAGGAAGCCGGCCAGATCGCCGGGCTCAATGTGCTGCGCATCGTCAACGAACCGACCGCTGCGGCGTTGGCCTACGGCCTGGACAAGGGCGAAAAGGAACAGACCATCCTGGTCTTCGACCTCGGCGGGGGCACTTTCGACGTGTCCCTGCTGGAGATCGGTGAGGGCGTGGTCGAGGTGCGTGCCACCTCCGGTGACAATCATCTCGGTGGCGACGACTGGGACGACCGGATCGTCGAGTGGCTCGTCGACAAGTTCAAGGGAACGGCCGGTATCGACCTGACCAAGGACAAGATGGCCATGCAGCGGCTGCGCGAGGCCGCCGAGAAGGCAAAGATCGAACTCAGTTCGAGTCAATCCACCTCGATCAACCTGCCCTACATCACGGTCGACGCGGAGAAGAACCCGCTGTTCCTCGACGAGCAACTGACTCGCGCCGAGTTTCAGCGCATCACCCAGGATCTGTTGGATCGGACCCGCCAGCCGTTCCAGTCGGTCATCAAGGATGCGGGCATCTCGGTCGGCGAGATCGACCACGTGGTGCTGGTGGGTGGTTCCACCCGGATGCCCGCGGTTTCCGAACTGGTCAAGGAGATGACCGGCGGCAAGGAGCCCAACAAGGGTGTCAATCCCGACGAGGTCGTCGCGGTCGGCGCCGCCCTGCAGGCCGGCGTCCTCAAGGGCGAAGTGAAAGACGTCCTGCTGCTCGACGTCACGCCGCTGTCACTCGGTATCGAGACCAAGGGCGGGGTGATGACCAAGCTGATCGAACGCAACACCACGATCCCGACCAAGCGGTCGGAGACCTTCACCACCGCCGATGACAACCAGCCGTCGGTTCAGATCCAGGTCTACCAGGGTGAGCGTGAGATCGCGCAGCACAACAAGCTGCTGGGCAGTTTCGAGCTGACCGGTATCCCGCCCGCTCCGCGCGGTGTTCCGCAGATCGAGGTCACCTTCGACATCGACGCCAACGGCATCGTGCACGTCACGGCCAAGGACAAGGGCACCGGCAAGGAGAACACGATCAAGATCCAGGAAGGCTCCGGCCTGTCCAAGGAAGAGATCGACCGGATGGTCAAGGACGCCGAGGCCCATGCCGAGGAGGACCGGCAGCGGCGCGAGGAGGCCGACGTTCGCAACCAGGCGGAGTCGTTGGTCTACCAGACGGAGAAGTTTGTCTCTGAACAACGCTCGGCCGAAGGTGGGTCCAAGGTCTCCGAGGACACCCTCGCCAAAGTTGACGGCGCGATCTCCGAAGCCAAGACGGCATTGGCCGGAACCGACATCGCGGCCATTAAGTCCGCAATGGAGAAGCTGGGGCAGGAGAGCCAGGCGCTGGGGCAGGCCATATACGAGGCCACTCAAGCCGAGCAGTCCACCAGTGGGGCCGCAGGTGAGGGCGCTGACACCTCGGCGGGACCGGACGACGTTGTGGACGCCGAGGTTGTCGACGATGACCAGGAGGCCAAGTGACTCCTCGCTCCGACGGTGAAAGCGAACCGCAGGAACCGGTGACCGTCACCGACAAGCGGCGCGTCGACCCGGTGACAGGCGAGATTCGCACTCCGGCTGCCGGCCCGACTCCCAGAGAGTCGGGCTCGGCGGCCGGTGCCGGGTCAGATCCCGCGCTGGAAGCCGAATCCGATGAGGCCAAGGAACTGCTCGCAGACCTGCAGCGGGTGCAGGCCGACTTCGCCAACTACCGCAAGCGGGCCCTGCGTGACCACCAGGTTGCCGGTATTCGGGCGAAGGCATCGGTGATCACCCAATTGCTGCCGGTACTGGACGATCTGGACCGGGCCCGCAGCCACGGCGACCTGGATTCCGGTCCGCTCAAGGCCGTCGCCGACAAGCTGGTGACCGCCCTAGAGGGACTTGGGCTTTCGGCCTTCGGTGAAGAGGGTGAGGCGTTCGACCCTGCTTTGCACGAAGCGGTCCAGCATGAGGGCGATGGGTCCCACCCGGTGGTCGGGGCGGTGCTGCGGCGCGGCTACAAGGTCGGTGACCAGGTGGTGCGCCACGCGATGGTCGGTGTCGTCGACACCGTGCCGGAGGGCGACACGGGACAGAACGTGGGCGAACCGCCGGGACAGGCAGCAGAATCAGACAGTTAGGAATCGACCGCGGATCAGAGGTGAGGAGGTGACGCGGCATGGCCCAGCGTGAATGGGTTGAGAAGGACTTCTACAAGGAGCTCGGCGTCTCCTCTGATGCCGACCCGAAGGCGATCAAGAACGCATACCGCAAGCTGGCGTCGGAGTTGCATCCGGACAAGAACCCGGCGGGCGCCGAGCGGTTCAAGGCGGTCTCCGAGGCCTACAGCGTGCTGTCGGACGAGGCCAAGCGCAAGGAGTACGACGAGACCCGGCGGCTGTTTGCCGGTGGCGGGTTTCGCCGGTTCGGCGGTCCCGGCGGCGGTGGCGGTGGCGGCGGGTTCGGTGGCTTCAGCGGCGACAGCGCCGAGTTCAACCTCAACGACCTGTTCGACGCCGCCGGTCAGAGCGGTGGCGCGAACATCGGTGACCTCTTCGGTGGGTTGTTCGGCCGGGGTGGGTCTCCGCGCCCGAGCCGGCCGCGTCGGGGCAACGACCTGGAAACCGAGACCGAGCTGTCGTTCTTGGAAGCCACCAAGGGTGTGGCCATGCCACTGCGGCTGACCAGTCCGGCACCGTGCACCAACTGTCATGGCAGCGGCGCCAGGCCGGGTACCAGTCCCAAGGTGTGCGCGAGCTGCAATGGCGCGGGCGTCATCAACCGCAACCAGGGTGCGTTCGGATTCTCCGAACCGTGTACCGAATGCCGCGGCAGTGGCTCGATCATCGAGCATCCCTGCCAGGAGTGCAAAGGCACCGGGGTGGCGACTCGAACCCGGACCATCAACGTGCGGATTCCGCCCGGGGTAGAGGACGGGCAGCGGATACGGCTGGCCGGGCAGGGCGAGGCCGGTCTGCGAGGGGCACCGTCCGGGGATCTGTATGTCACGGTGCATGTCCGGCCGGACAAGGTGTTCGGACGCGACGGTGACGATCTCACCGTGACCGTTCCGGTCAGCTTCCACGAGTTGGCGCTGGGGACAACGCTTTCCATCCCGACGCTGGAAGGCAAGGTGGGCGTGCGGGTGCCGAAGGGCACCGCCGACGGTCGAATCCTGCGAGTGCGTGGTCGTGGGGTGCCCAAACGCTCTGGCGGTCATGGGGACCTGCTGGTGACGGTGAAGGTCGCGGTGCCGCCGGACCTCGAGGGTGAGACGGTCGACGCGTTGGAGGCCTACGCCAAGGCCGAGCGAGCCAGTGGATTCGATCCGCGAGCCGGATGGGCAGGCGCGCGATGAGTGCCCGGCCGTCCGGCGAAGACGCGCGCACTTTCCTGATCTCGGTTGCCGCTGAGTTGTCCGGTATGCACGCGCAAACCTTGCGCACCTACGACCGACTCGGTCTGGTCCGGCCGCAGCGCAGCGCCGGCGGTGGCCGACGGTACTCGCAGCGCGACGTCGATCTGCTGCGTGAGGTACAGCGGCTGTCGCAGGACGAGGGCGTCAACCTCGCCGGCATCAAACGCATCATCGAGCTGACCAATCAGGTGGAAGCGTTGCAGTCGCGCGTGAAGGAGCTGGTGGCCGACGTCGAGCAGTTGCGTTCCACCCAGCGTCGCGACATCGCGGTGGTTCCCAAGAGCACGGCCTTGGTGGTCTGGAAACCCGCAGCCGCCCGACGCCGGGGTTAGCTGGTCACGTCGCCGAGTGTGCCGCTTCTGAATGCAAACCCCGAATGTGTCTGCTGATAACCTGCACACTCGGGCGCAGTCAACCTACTGTGATGGAGAAGACGCTCGTCTCAGGCTTTCCCGGCACCGCCATCCGATAGTTGCCGCGGCGCAACGCGTCGGTCGGGGCGCACATCGGTTCGATGCCGACGACGTCGTCGTTCGTGGGCGCGAAGAGTTGGGCGGCCGAATAGCCCTTCTCGAACTTGACCTCGAGGCGCCGATCGCCGCCGGACACCGCGAACGTCGCACCGTCGGGCACCTGATCGAAACCATGGTCGTACTTGGTGCTGCCCAGCCGTTCTGAAGTTCCGGCCCACTCCTCGGAGTCACCGGTGGGAATTCCCCAGCGGTCCACCGGTAGGTGCCGCATGGTCGGGGTCTGAAGCTGCCAGTCCTCGCGCGGTACCCCGGGGATCTTCAGGTACGGGTGATAGCCATAGCAAAGCGGGACCGAAGCGGCCGACGACGGCATCACCGTGGTGGCGACCCGCAGTCTGCGATCGGCCAGCGTGACCGACATGGTCAGTATGTGCGGGAACGGGAACACCGCCAGCAGCCGAGGTCTTCCGCCCCAGTCGAGGACGGCGGTCAGCTTGTTCTCGGTCTGCTCGATGACCAACCAGCCGGGGTTCGCCGCCAGCACGCCGTGGATGGGCACACCATGTTCATCGGTGCGAACACCCGCTACCCCGGCGGTGAGGGTGACCACCGCTCCGGTGAATCCATACTTGCTGGCGCTCAACCGATTTGCCCACGGGTACAAGATCGGTATCCCCATCGTCTTGCCGGTCCCGACGTAGGCCTTCAGCCCTCTGCGCTGGCCCAAAAACTCGCTGCCGTTCTCGGCAAGTGAGGTGCACACCATTCCCGCGATGGGTACATAGCTAGCGGTCAGCGATGACGTGGGGTCACGCAGGGTGACGATCCCGAAGTCAGACTCAGCCATCGGAGAATTCTGTCACGCTCAACTCACCAGGGGATCGTGTTGAACGCGGCCCGGTGGTGCGCCGCTGGCGACGAGTGCGGCCTTGGTCGCCTCGACCATCTTCGGTCCGCCGCAGATGAGGATCTGCCGGTCGCCCCAGCCGCCGTAGCCAGTGACCACCTCGGGAAGCGTGCCGTTCAGGCGAACGTGCAGCCCGCGGGGCGGCTGGACGTCGGGATAGTCCGCGGCCCAAGGGGGGTCGACGGCGCACTCGGACACCGGGGTCACCGAAAGCCAGGGATTGGTCGAGGCGATCTGCCAGAGCGTCTTGAGGTCGTACAGGTCGCAGGGGAAACGGGCGCCGAAGAACAGGTGCACCCGCGGGTTCACACCGAACCGGGTGAGGTCCATGATCAGTGTCCGCAGCGGAGCCAATCCGGTACTGCCGGCGATCATCAGCACGTCGCCCCCGTCGCGGTCAATGTGCAGGCCGCCGTGTGGATTGGACACCCGCCACCGGTCGCCGGGCCTGGTCTCGCCTACGATCGCGGGGCTCACCATCCCGCCGCTGACCGAGCGGACGTGGAACTCGATGGCGCCGGCAGAGTCCGACGGAATGGCCGGGCTGAGGTAGCGCCAGCGTCGCGGACACTGTGGGATGTGCACCGTGACGTATTGGCCGGGATGGTAGAAGAGCGGCCGGTCCAGTTGCAGGCGCACCACTGAGACGTCCCGGGCGACCCGGATGTGGTCGATGACGGTGCCGTCGCAGTATGGCGGTCCTTGCTCGGCCTCGCCGGCGCCCCGCATCAACCCGACCATCAATGCGACGGCGTCGTGGGTGGCCTCGGCGAGACCGTCGTCCCAGGTTTCGGTGAAATGCGCCTTCAGCGCGGCGTTGAGAGCGTCCTGCATGGTGTCGTAATTCCGTTGAGTGACACCGTATTTACGATGATCGCGTCCCAACTGGACCAGAAAGGACACCGGCTCCTCGGCCCGCTGGGCGATGAGTTCGGACAGCACCCAAGCCATGGCCTGCGCGAAGGCCGCCCGCTGCGCGGTCATGTCCGCAGCGAAGTGGTCGCGCGCAGATGGATCGGCGGCGAACCACCGAGAGTAGAAGCTGCGGATCAACTCGTCGGATCCGTTCTGTGGGTCGATTGCGGCATGCAATCTGCGCAGCGCATCGCGGTCGTCGAGGCCCACGCCGCCCGAGTCTAGGCCTCGACTCGGCGGAGGGGCGCTCCTGCAACGACGATGTGATCGGCACCAGTGCGCTGCGATACGCACGCCAAGCGGGACGAGAAGACGATGTCTACGGCGTGCCGCTGGCACCGTTGGTGCCATTGGTCTGGGCTGATCCCCCGACACCGGTCCCACCTGTCCCGCCGGTGCCGCCGGTGCCCGCGGCGCCGCCGTCGCCGCCGTCGCCGCCGTTGCCTCCGCTGGCTGCTCCGGTGACCCCACCGATGTTCGCGCCACCGCCGTTGCCCCCGTTGCCGCCGGTACTGGTCGTCCCGGTGCCGTTGCCGCCGTTGCCGCCGCTGCCACCGGTAGCGTTCCCGTTGCCTGAGACGACTGCCCCGGCGACGGCGCCGCCGTTGCCGCCGTTGCCGCCCGCGCCGTCGTTTGCGTTGCCGCCGTTGCCGCCGCTGCCGGCGGTGGCATCTCCATGCCCGCCGACGATCGCGCCCAGAGTGTTGCCGCCGTTGCCGCCGTTGCCGCCGGCGTGACTGTCTCCGCCGTTGCCGCCGTGCCCCCCGGTGGCGTCCCCGTTGCCTCCGACGTGGGCGCCGTCGCTGTTGCCGCCCTTGCCGCCGTCGCCGTTGGCTGCGTTGCCGCCGTTGCCGCCGTTGCCGCCGACGGCGTTCCCGTTCCCGTCGACCTGAGCGCCTTGGAGGTCGCCGCCGTCGCCGCCGTTGCCGCCGCCGCCACTATTGCCGCCGTTACCCGCGTTGCCGGACTTGGCGCTGCCATCGCCGCCCACTTCAGCGCCGGTGGCTCCACCGCCGTACCCGCCGTCGCCGTTGGCTGCGTTACCGCCGTTTCCGCCGTTGCCGGCAGTTGCCATTCCGTTTCGGCCGACGGTAGCGCCGAAGGCGAAGCCGCCGTTGCCGCCGTTGCCGCCGCCACCGCTGTTGCCGCCGTTGCCCGCGTTGCCGGCGGTGGCGGTTCCGGCACCGACGACGAATGCACCGCCGGTCTGGTCGCCGCCGTTGCCCCCGTTTCCACCCCCGGCGGTGTGGCCGCCGTTGCCGGCGTTGCCGACAGTGGCGTTGGCGTTCCCGAAGGTTACGGCGCCGAGTGCGTTGCCGCCGTTGCCGGCATTGCCATCACCGGTACTGCCGCCGTTGCCGCCGCTACCGCCGATGGCGTCGGCAACAGTCGAATGAGCGAACCCGCCGGTCCCGCCGTTGCCGGCGTCGCCGGCGCCGGTGTCGCCGCCGTCTCCGCCGTTGCCGGCGGTGGCCGCCAACCGTGCGGTGGCGTCGCCGCCGTTGCCGCCGTTGCCGGCGTCGCCGGAGCTGGTGCCGCCACCCTTTCCGCCGTTGCCGCCGGTGGCCGTACCAAGCTCTGATTCCGCGTCGCCGCCGTTGCCGCCATTGCCTCCGTCTCCGCCGTCCCCGTTGCGGCCGTGGGTGTTGACCAAGATGAAATACCGGCCGGCTCCGGCGCTCCCGCCGACCCCGCCGACCCCACCGTTCGCACCGCTGCCGCCGGATTCGCCGCGCCCGCCATGTCCGCCACGCCCGCCGCGCCCACCGTTCCCGCCGTCGCCACCGGCGCCGAGGATGAGACTGCCGCTACCGCCGTGCCCGCCGTCGCCGCCAGTTCCACCGGCAGTACCGTCGGTGCCGGCATCGCCGGGCAGCTGCGCGTCCTCACCATCAGCACCGTCGGCGCCGTGCCCGCCGTTGCCTCCGCGACCCCCGCTGCCCAGCACAGACAACAACCCGGTGCTGCCGCCGGTCCCGCCATCGCCCCCGGCACCGCCCGGGGTGAGCGCCGCCCCGCCGGCACCACCGTTGCCGCCGTTGCCCATGATCAACCCGCCACGGCCACCGGCCCCGCCGTCACCGCCGGGGATGCCCGCCCCACCGTCGCCTCCGCCGCCGAACCAGCCTGCGGACCCACCGTCGCCGCCGTTGTAGCCGTTGCCACCGCTGCCCAGCCAGATCCCGGCATTGCCGCCATCGCAGGCAGTGATCCCGGGACAGGTCTCGGCGGTCCAGCTGTACCCGTTGCCGATCAGGATCCCCGCATGGGGATTCTCCGAAGTCCCGTTGCCGAAGAAGAATCGCCAGACCGCCCCCAGTCCTGAACCCAGGAGGGCCGGGGAACCGACGCTGGCCGGCGTCCGGCCATTGGCTGCCGTGCTGCTGGCGGCGGCGGGATCGCGGCGCGCGAACGCCGCTGCGGTCCACATCAACGCCGTCGCCGCCGGAGCGTCTGAACCGCCAGCGGACACCCCCGGCGAGGGCGCCAATCGGGTGATCGTCGGCCCTTCCGCGATGGGCTGCGGAATCTGTTTCGCGGCTTCGATCACCGGCACCGTCACGGTGGCATCGACGGTCACACCAGAGCCCGCTCCGGCATCCACCCCGGCCGGAACCGGCTCCACCGCAACCTGATCCACCGAAACCGTATCGGCCGGAACCGTGTCGGCCGGAACCGTATCGACCGTGGTGGCGACCTCCAGCTCGGCTTCGTCTATGTCGTCTATGTCGTCTATGTCATCGGCACTTGAGGTCCCGGCCGAGCCCTCGACATCCGCAACCTCATCGGCGATCGGGCCGGCGTCTGAACGGTCGACGGTGACACCGTCCGATGCGCCACCAGAGGGTGAATCCGGCGGTGTCGCACCCGGAGGCGAATCGCCCGAGCCGGACGATGAGCCGGACGATGAGGCTGACGATGAGGCTGACGATGAGGCTGAAGAGGTGGCTGAAGAAGTTGAGGGTGACCCTGCGGAGCCCGTTGTGCTCCCGGCCGTACCCGGGGTGTCGGCAGCGGCAACGCCCGGCAGTGACGCCACCGCCGCCCCCACGCCCAGAGCCACCGCAAACGCGCCCAGCCGGCCCAGATGGTCGCGAGTCGCGGGCGGATCGCGCCGCGCAGCATCCCCGGCGAGATCGGTACTCGGTCCGACCCGTTTCGGCCCGCAGGGACTCGGCATCGCAGGTGTTCGGTGAGCGTTCAACGTGAAACATCCGGACGGCTGCTGATGCCCAAGTGCGCGTTCATCAGGCTGTGAGTCCGTGGATGCCCTTGTACAGCACCAGCAGACCGATGACCACCAGGATCCCGGCAATGAGCACCGCATGCTGCTGCTCCATCCATGCCTTGAGCCGGTCCAGTGCCGGGGTCAGTCGGTCTCCGGAGGCCGCGTAGGCCAGGATCGGTAGCGCGACCGTCGAGCCAGCGATGATGGTGTAGTAGATGACGGCGACAAACGCCGAATCGCCCAGGCCGCCGGTTCCGATCGACAGGCCGGCTGCCGCGCAGATGAACAGCACCTTCAGGTTGAGTGCGGTCAAAGCGAACCCGGTAATCCCGGCGCGCATCGGGGTCATGGTCGTGATGGTGCGCATCCACGCCGGCATGTGAGTGGATTTGTGCCGGGTCAACCACCGGTACGCCCCGAACACGATCAGCACAGCGCCGACCACGATGCGCACCCAAGACGCCCAGCGCGGCGGCTCCTCCAGGTCGCCCAGGAGTTCCGAGATCCCGACGAACACTGAGGTCAGAAGAGCCAGCCCGACCAGCCAGCCAGTCATGAACGCCAGGCCGGTGGGGCGGGGGCGCGGGCCGTGCAAGGCGAGCACCCCGGGGATGATCGACAGCGGCGAGAGTGCGACGACCAGTGCCAGCGGAATGAGTTCGGTCAGCACAGATCCCCAGTTACCGGTCATGGACTGCCCTTTCGTCGCACCACCAATGCGCCACTTGAAGCTACCCGGGCTACGTTAGTTCCGGTCGAATGCGGGGAGACGCCGATGACGAAAGAGCGTTCAAGCGTCCACCTGGGCCACATCTACCACGTCGCCGGAAGCCCGAAGGTGACCGAGGCCGCTGCCGCGTTGGTGTCCTATCCCGACGGTGCGCTGGTGCTCGACGAGGCCGGCCGGATCGTCTACTGCGGCGAGCGCTGCGGAATTCCCGCCCGGCACGAATCGGTTACCGTTCACGATCACCGGCCGGGATTCTTGCTGCCGGGTTTCGTCGACACGCACGTTCATTTTCCGCAGACCTACGCCCGCGACGCCTACGGCGGCGGTCAGCTTCTCGAATGGCTGGACCTGTGCATCTTTCCGGCCGAGGCGCGATACGCCGATCCGGTGTTCGCCCGGCAGGCGGCCGCGGACTTCTGCCGGCGGCGCATCTCGGCGGGAACCACCGCCGCGATGGTCGTCGGGTCGGCGTTCCCGGCGGCCCAGGATGCGTTGTTTGCCGAAACGCTGCGCACCGGACTGCGCGTGGTCAGCGGCCGCGGCATCCAGACCACCGGTCCGGAATCCGCGGCCGCGTTGCTCACTTCGGAGGAGGAGGCGATCAGACTCACCGCCGAGGAGATCGACAACTGGCACGGGGCCGGCACCGGTGACGTCGACACCGCCTTGGTGCACGTTGCGATCGTCCCGAGGTTCGCGCTGTCGGTGACCACCGAAACCCTGAAAAACCTTGGTGATCTTTATGATTCGGTCCGTCGCCGCGGCGTCTACGTGCACAGTCATCTCAATGAGAACAACCGTCCCGGCGACGGTGAGATCGATGCCGTCAAGGCGGCGTACCGGGTCGACTCGTATCTCGACACCTACGACGGGAAGTTCCTTCCGGACTCGGCTGTCGGCGGTAAGAGCCTGCTGGGCCGGCGCACCATTCTCGCGCACTGCGTGCACTGCCAGGACGCGGAACTGGAACGGATGGCCGAGACCGGCACGTCAGTCGCGCACTGCCCGATCTCGCAACTGTTCCTGGGGTCGGGAACGATGCCGTGGAGGAGAACCGTGGCATCGGGGGTGAACATCTCCGCCGGGACCGATTGCGGCGGCGGCGACGAATGGCTGATTCCCCGGGTGCTCGGCGATGCGTTCAAGGTACACATCAACGAACCCGGTACGGCCGGGGTGTCGATGCACCCCGCGGAGATGTTGTTCATCGGAACCCTCGGCGGTGCCCGTGCCCTGGACATGGAGAATCGGTTCGGCAACTTCGACCTCGGCAAGGAGGCCGATTTCGTTGTCGTCGAACCGGCCGAAGGACTGGCGGCGACCCTGGCCAACGGTGTTCGTTCGGCGAATCCCGACCTGGCCGAGCAGCAGACACTCTTCGCGTTGCTGATGGGCCTTCGTGAGTCGTCGATCGTCGAGGTGTACGTCCAGGGCCGCCGCGTCACTGCGTAAAACATTGTACTTGAGCGGAACAGACTCAACCTTGACGACGTTGAAGAACCCGACAAGCATTTTTCCCGGACTTCGATCCCAGAACGGAGGGCAGTCGTGGATTCGTTCAACCCGACGACCAAAACCCAGGCGGCGCTGACCTCGGCGTTGCAGGCGGCCAGTGCCGCCGGCAATCCGGAGATCCGGCCCGCGCACCTGCTGATGGCGCTGCTCACCCAGAACGATGGCATCGCCGCGCCGCTGCTGGAGGCCGTCGGTGTCGACCCCGCGACCATCCGCACCGAGACCCAACGGCTGCTCGACCAGCTGCCGAGCGCGACGGGCGCCGCCGCCCAGCCGCAGCTGTCGCGTGAGTCGCTCAACGCGATCACCGTGGCACAGCAGTTGGCGACGGAGATGGACGATGAATACGTCTCCACCGAACACTTGATGGTGGGCCTCGCCACCGGAGACAGTGACACAGCCAAGCTGCTCACCGGCCATGGTGCGTCCCCGCAGGCGCTGCGTGAAGCGTTCGTCAAGGTGCGCGGCAGCGCCCGCGTCACCAGCCCCGATCCCGAAGGCAGCTATCAGGCGCTGGAGAAGTACTCCACCGATCTGACCGCCCGGGCGCGTGAGGGCAAGCTGGACCCGGTCATCGGCCGCGACGTCGAGATCCGCCGCGTGGTGCAGGTGCTGAGCCGGCGCACCAAGAACAACCCGGTGTTGATCGGTGAGCCCGGCGTCGGCAAGACCGCGATCGTGGAGGGCCTGGCGCAGCGCATCGTCGCCGGCGACGTGCCGGAGAGCCTGCGCGACAAGACCGTCATCTCGCTGGACCTCGGCTCGATGGTCGCCGGCTCGAAGTACCGCGGCGAGTTCGAAGAACGCCTCAAGGCAGTGCTCGACGACATCAAGA
>CAZEMS010000060.1:0-21807 GCA_964513475.1 uncultured Mycobacterium sp.
CCACCGGCTCGGCGTCATCCTCGACATCGTCGAGCTCGGGCAGATCCACATCCGCGGGCACATCAACATCAACCGAACCCAACGACCCCGACGACGAACCCGACGACCCCAAATCCGCATCAGCATCGCCATCCGAGCCCGAGCCCGAGCCCGCGTCATCGTCTACATCGATGTCATCGACATCAACATCAACCTCGGCGTCGTCATCGGCACCCGAAGACCCCGCACCATCATCATCGGCGACCTCGACATCAACATCGATGCCGAGATCCGCGTCATCGATCTCATCGGCGATCTCATCGGCAACCTCATCAGAATCAACCTCATCGGCATCCGAATCCCCGACACCAGCACCGTCCGCGTCGTCCTGGCCCGCACCGCCAGATGAATCACCACCAGAACCCGAACCCGCACCCACAGAAGACTCAACCGAGCTATCCGAACCCGAAGAACCCGAAGAACCCGAAGAACCCGAGCTCGACGCACTCGAACCACCCGTAGACCCACCCGAACCCGTCGTATCAGCAAACGCCACCCCCGGCATCGACGCCGCCGCCGCGCCCACACCCAGCGCAACCGCCAACGCACCCACTCGTCCTACATAACCGGCATAGGTCGACACCGAAGGCTTGGGCAGACTCCACCCACCCGAACGGATCGGAAGCGCATGAACACCACCTGCCGCAGCGCGACGATGACGACCCGGGCCAATCACCAACCCGACATCACCAGTGATCCGTCCAGAATCGGTTCGTTTCATCTCTATTGCCCCTTAGATATTCGCTAGCCAGGTCCAAAGGCCGGCAGGTGAAGAACATCGTTGACTGATTCAGCTGAGTTCAGTTCGTTGACTGATTCAGTTCATATTCAGTTAGGTTCAGTTCGCTGGCTGACCGGACCCGGCGAACTCAGCGCCCAGAATCTACTGGCGCTCTGTCGGCGAGGGAAAGATGCGCAAACAATTGCACCTAATGCGGCGGGCGACGAATCCCCGGGGCATGATTGCAGCATCGATGCATTCCAATCCCCAATTCCGGTCCAGAGCCCAATCCACA
Source organism: uncultured Mycobacterium sp. (assembly GCA_964513475.1). GTDB lineage: Bacteria > Actinomycetota > Actinomycetes > Mycobacteriales > Mycobacteriaceae > Mycobacterium. The sequence continues at coordinate 1,056 of CAZEMS010000060.1, forward strand.
GAAGGAGTCTAAACGCTGGCGAACCTTTCCATCGGTGATTCGGGCTAACTGATCGACTAGGCAAGCTGAAAGAACTCGGGCTGCGATCAGCCGTCGGTGTCCGGTCCAGGCGGCTGACAGCCTATGGGTGCCGAGTAGTTGACGGACCTGGCGAGCTACGATGCCCGATTGCCCGGCCGCAGTTGCCGGCCGCAGCTGAATCGAGATAGCGGCCGACCCTGCTCCTGGGCTGCTCCGCCTCCACCGCGACGATAAGCACGATGATGGTCGGACTCCTGCTGCACGCCTAAACGCTATGGCGACATCGACCATCTGGAGTCCTTCGGATCCAAAGTCACGGCATAGACCTTCAGACACCGCGCGACTACACATTCGTGGCTACGATGGGTCGCCGTGGTGTGGCCGTGACCGGCGGGGACGACGAGCGCAACCGTCGCGCCGAGCCGAGAGCACAGACGCCCTGGCACCACTCCACGGCGGCGGTGCTGGGGGCGAGTCTGCTCGGCGTGCTGTTGATCGCTGTCCTGGTGGCCGGCGGGACATTCCTGGCACGCCAGATCGGCGAGCCGACACCGGCTCCCACGGAGTTCATCGAGCCGTCATTCGCGACAACGCCGACGGCGACCTCCGCCCGGCGGACCACCACCGCCACTGGAACCACCACCCGAACCAGTACCAGCCCGCCGATCACCACAGACAGCAGCGGGCCGAGATCTACCTCCCCGACCGAAGCGCCGACGGAGACCACACCAAGCGAGGAAGCATCGACGCTCGAGGAAACAACGACGAGCAGCGAACCCGCCGAGCAGGACGATCTGCCGACCCGCAAGAGGCCACGCACCAACATCACACGCACGCTGTATCCGTTGCCGGACAACTGAGGTCCTACCATCAGTGCTCGTGCCACGACTTCCCACGTACCCCGACGATTTCCCCGACCCCGACAATTTCCCCGAAGACGACGATCCCTTTTTCTTCGATGATGATGGGGACGATGACGAGGCACCGAAGCGTTGGTACCGCAAACCGGTCACAGTGATCGCACTCGCGGGCCTCGGGTTGGTCGCCGTTGCCGTCCCGGTCTTCGGCCTGATCCAATTCTTCTCCTCGGATTCTGCCGACGAGGCCCCACCAGCCCCGACCACGACGCGCACCGTCCCGGCCGCCACCCCGTCGCTGCCCGCGCAACGCTAAGGACAGGTCCCCGGAATGTGGGGGCCGAGCCGCTACCGTGGGCACGGTCGACACAGCAGAGGTGGAGCGAATGACCGATTCACTGGGGTTGTCGATCGGGACGACCAACCTGGTGGCAGCGCGCATCGGCCGACCGCCGGTGCTGCGCCGAGCCGTCCTGACCGTGTACGGCGATCAGGCGCCCACAGTGGGGGTCGCCGACCACAGGCCCGATGATCATGCGCGGGGACTGGTGCTGTCCGGGTTCGTCGAACGCGTCGGCGATCCAGAGCCGCTGGTGGCGGCCGATGGTTCGGCGCACCGAGGTGAGCGGGTACTGGCCGAAGCCCTCGACGCGATGGCGCGCACGGTCGGCGGCGGCGCGCCCATAGCCATCGCCGTGCCCGCGTACTGGGGTCCGGGTGCTGTCGGCGCGCTGCGGGGAGCACTACGGGCCAAACCCGACCTCGCCGCCAACGGAGCTCCGCCCGTCCTGATCCCCGATTCGACGGCCGCGCTGGCCGCTCTGCAGGCCGCGCCCGGGCTGCCGAGAAACGGCATCGTCGTACTCTGCGACTTCGGCGGCGGCGGCACCTGCGTCACGCTCGCCGACGCCGGGGCGAACCTCAACCAGATCGGTGAGACCCTCCGCTATAGCGAGTTCTCCGGAGACCGGATCGACCAGTCGCTACTCGACCATGTACTCGCCGGGATGCCCACCGACGACGCCGACCCGGGCGGCACCGCCGCGGCCGGAACACTGGCCCGGCTGCGTGACGACTGCCGGCGGGCCAAGGAGCAGTTGTCGGCCGACACCTCGGTCGTGATCCCAGCCCTGCGCCCCGGTGACGCCGAGATCCGCGTCACCCGCCACGAACTCGAGCAACTCATCGCCGAACCATTGAACGGCGCCCTCAACGCCATCGAACATTTGCTGCGGAGCAGCCAAATCCCCGCCACGAACGTATCCGCGGTGGCCACCGTCGGCGGCGGCGCAAGCATCCCACTGATCACCCAGCGGCTCTCCGAGCGATTCGGCGCACCCGTGGTGACCACACCGCAGGGCCAACTCAACAGTGCAGCGGGTGCGGCCTTACTAGCCGATCGCGGCTACGGGGGCGACGCCGCGACCGGCATGGCCACCGCCGTCGACGCCCCGACCAGTGCTTCCACCGCGGCATGGGCGGCAGCGGCAGCGGGTCTGGCGGCGACCCAGTCGGCCGCCAACGGGGCACCGTCTGCGACCTACCGCGCCTTGGCCTGGTCGCAGGACGAATCACCGGCCGACGAACCCGTCCCCTACGCCGGCGAGGAGTACAGCTTCGATCAGGGCGCTACCGGTGCAGGGCCGTCACCAGAGGCCGAGCAGGAGACCGACACGTATCCCGCTGAGCCGCTGCCCTGGTACAAGCGGCCCCCGATCCTGTTCGCGGCCGCCGCAGCAGCGGCGCTGGCGGCGATCGGCGGGCTGGCCGTCACGCTGACCGGTACCACCGGCGACTCCACCCCGGTCACCGAGACAGCCACCCAGTTCCCGGTCACGCCGGAGACCGTCACCGTGACCGGTCCCAACGGACAACTGAGCACCACCGTGATCACGCCGCCGCCGCCGACCACGACCGACACCACCGAGTCGACCAGTACGACAGACACGACAACGACCACGACGAGCACGACGACCACGACCACGACCACGACCACGACCACGACCACAACAACGACACCGACAACCACGACCACCACGACAACAACCCCGACAACCACGCGGACCACGACCCAAACGACGGAACCGACGACCACGCAGGCACCAACAACGACTCAGGCACCGACCACGACACAGGCGCCGACGACCGACGAGGCGGCCCCGCAGACCCAGACGCCGACGGAAGAACCGGCCGGGCAATCCGAGACGGTGACCCAGCAGGCAACTCAGGAACCCGTAACCCAGCAACCCACCACCCAGCAGCCCGCAGCCCAGCAGACCGCCGCCCAGCAGACCGCCGCCCAGCAGCCGACTCAACGAACGGCCGACGCCGTCACGGCTACCCAGCCCAAGGCGCCCGTGACGACCATCGCGATCCCCGGCGCGAGCGCGGACGGCACCGACGACTCCTGAGCCCGAGTGTCGGCCTGGGAGTTAGGCAAGCCTCGGTAGCGGTGCGAACCCGGAGATGTCACTATGAGCAGGCGTCGAGCGCGGGTTACTGACCAGTAACTTACTTGGGTTACCCACTGGTAACTTACCGACCGGGAGGCTCGCGGTGCATACCCAGATGCTGATCAGGCTGGTCGTCGGGCTTCTGATGACAGCGATCGTGGTGGTCTTCGCCGCCCGAAGGGTGCTGTGGCTGTCGAAGCTGATCCGGTCGGGCCAGCCGACCAGCGACGAGCGCGGGCGCACGAACGAGTTCGTCCGGCGTTTGGCCACTCAGGCCAAAGAGGTGTTCGGGCAGACCCGGATGCTGCGGTGGTCGATCCCTGGGTTGGCGCACTTCTTCACCATGTGGGGTTTCTTCATCCTCATCACGGTGTACATCGAGGCCTTCGGCGCCTTGTTCGTGCCCGACTTCGCCATTCCGCTGATCGGGCATTGGGCCGTGCTGGGCTTCCTGCAGGACTTCATCGCACTGGCGGTGCTGGCCGGGATCGTCACGTTCGCGATCATCCGGTTGCGCACCGAGCCCAAAGAACACGGTCGCGCCTCGCGCTTCTACGGCTCCCACACCGGTGGCGCCTGGCTGGTCCTATGGATGATCTTTCTGGTCATCCTGACCTTCGCGTTCTTCCGCGGCGCGGCGGTGGTCACCGACAACCTGCCCTACGGCTGGGCTGCGTTCTTCTCACACGGCATGGGAGAGCTGCTGGCTCCGCTCGGCCACACCGCCAACGAGTGGATCGAGACCGTCGCACTGCTGGGCCACATCGCGGTCGCGCTGATCTTCCTCCTCATCGTGCTGCACTCCAAGCACCTGCACATCTTCGTCGCACCGATCAACATCACCTTCAAGCGACTGCCCGACGGTCTGGGACCCCTGCTTCCGATGGAGTCCAAGGGAGTGCCGATCGACTTCGAGGATCCCGCCGAGGACGCGGTCTTCGGAAAGGGCAAGATCGAAGACTTCACCTGGAAGGCCATGCTCGACATGGCCACCTGCACCGAGTGCGGCCGCTGCCAGTCGCAGTGCCCCGCGTGGAACACCGGCAAGCCGCTGTCACCGAAGCTGGTCATCATGGACCTGCGCGACCACCTGTTCGCCAAGGCCCCCTACATCATCGGAGGCAAGCCTCACCCCGAAGAGGGCCTCGACCTCGAGACCCCCGAGCAGGAAGCCCACCACGTGCCGGAGTCCGGCTTCGGCCGGGTGCCCGGGTCCGGTCCGGCACAGGCGCTGCGCCCGCTGGTCGGCACCGCCGAGCAGGGCGGGGTGATCGACCCGGACGTGCTGTGGTCCTGCACCACCTGCGGTGCGTGCGTGGAGCAGTGCCCGGTCGACATCGAACACATCGACCACATCGTCGATATGCGCCGGTATCAGGTGATGATGGAGTCGGAGTTCCCCGGCGAGCTCGGCGTGCTCTTCAAAAACCTGGAGACCAAGGGCAACCCGTGGGGCCAGAACGCCAAGGACCGCACCAACTGGATCGACGAAGTCGACTTCGACGTTCCGGTCTACGGCGAGGACGTCGAGAGCTTCGACGGCTACGAGTACCTGTTCTGGGTGGGCTGCGCGGGTGCCTACGAAGACCGCGCCAAGCGCACCACCAAGGCGGTGGCCGAACTCCTCGCCATCGCCGGCGTGAAGTTCCTGGTGCTCGGTGCGGGCGAAACCTGCAGCGGAGACTCCGCCCGACGTTCCGGCAACGAGTTCCTGTTCCAGCAGCTCGCAGCTCAGAACGTCGAGACGCTCAACGAGCTGTTCGCGGGGGCCGAGCGGGTTGACCGCAAGATCGTCGTCACCTGCCCGCACTGCTTCAACACTCTCGGGCGCGAGTACCCGCAGCTCGGCGGCAGCTACACGGTGCTGCATCACACCCAATTGCTGAACCGGCTCATCCGCGACAGGAAGCTGGTACCGGTGAGGTCGTTCACCGAGCACGGCGCCAACGTCACCTACCACGACCCGTGCTATCTGGGCCGGCACAACAAGGAGTACACCGCGCCGCGCGAGCTCATCGGTGCCTCCGGCGCGACGCTCACCGAGATGCCCCGGCACGCCGACCGCGGCCTGTGCTGCGGCGCCGGCGGTGCCCGGATGTGGATGGAAGAACACATCGGCAAGCGGGTCAACCATGAACGGGTCGAGGAGGCCCTCGAGACCGGCGCCTCCACCATCGCCACCGGCTGCCCGTTCTGCCGTGTGATGATCACCGACGGGGTCGACGACCGCGCCGAGGCCATCGGGAAGGAGAAGGCCGAGGTGCGCGACGTGGCGCAGCTGCTGCTGGACTCGCTGGACAAGAGCACGATTACGTTGCCCGAGAAAGGCACTGCGGCCCGAAAGTCCGAAGAGGCGGGCCAGAAGTCCGCTACCACCACGACCGCCACCGTCGAGACCACCGGCGAGGCCACCGTCGAGGCCCAGCCCGCCCCGACACCCACCGCGCCGACCGAGCCCGCCAAACCTGTCAAGGGGTTGGGCATCGCCGGCGGCGCCAAGCGTCCAGGTGCGAAGAAGACGCCCGAGCCGGCCTCCGACGCCACGGCTCCTGCGGCTGCACAGGATGCACCTGCCGCACCGGCTCCCGCCCCCGCGAAGGGACTGGGCATCGCCGCCGGCGCGAAACGGCCCGGGGCCAAGAAGACACCCGCCGCGCCCGAGCCGGCCGCCGACGCCACGGCTCCTGCGGCTGCGCAGGAGGCGCCGGCCGCGCCTGCTCCCGTCAAGGGGCTGGGCATCGCCGCCGGCGCAAGACGCCCCGGCGCCAAGAAAACACCCACCGCGCCCCAGCCTGGATCGGCCGACCAACCCAAACCAGCCTCGCCAGAGTCTGAGTCTGAGCCTAAGTCTCAGTCTGAGCCGGCGTCTGACACTGCGAGCGCGACTGCGAGCGACAAGGCCGAGCCGCCGGTCAAGGGCCTGGGCATCGCCAAGGGAGCCCGCCCGCCAGGCAAGCGCTGACCCGCGCAGCAACAAATTCACTGGACGGCAATGAGATGATGTAACCCGTGACCACCCACCACATGCCGCCCGGAAGCTTCTGGCATGACACCGGCCAGCATCCGCGGCCGCGCACGTTCGCCCAGTCGACCAAGCTGCAGGACGTCCTGTACGAGATCCGCGGCCCGGTGCACGATCACGCTGCCCGACTGGAGGCGGAAGGACACCGCATCCTCAAGCTGAACATCGGCAATCCCGCCCCGTTCGGGTTCGAGGCACCCGACGTCATCATGCGAGACATGATCCAGGCGCTGCCGTATGCGCAGGGGTACTCGGATTCCAAGGGCATCCTGCCGGCCCGCCGCGCGGTGGTCACCCGCTACGAACTCGTCGAGGGGTTCCCGCGGTTCGATGTCGATGACGTCTTCATCGGCAACGGCGCCTCGGAGTTGATCACCATGACCTTGCAGGCGCTACTGGACAACGGCGATCAGGTGCTGATCCCCGCGCCGGACTATCCACTGTGGACGGCGTCGACCTCGCTGGCGGGCGGCACGCCGGTGCACTACCTGTGCGATGAGACGCAGTCCTGGAATCCGGACATCGCCGACATGGAGTCCAAGATCACCGACCGCACCAAGGCGATAGTGGTGATCAACCCGAACAACCCGACCGGCGCGGTGTACAGCCGTGAAACCCTCGAACAGATCGCCGACCTGGCCCGCAGGTACCAACTGCTGCTACTGGCCGACGAGATCTACGACAAGATCCTCTACGACGACGCCAAGCACATCTCGATGGCCTCGGTGGCACCTGACGTGCTCACTTTGACCTTCAACGGGCTCTCCAAGGCCTACCGGGTCGCCGGGTATCGGGCGGGTTGGTTGGCGATCACCGGCCCGAAGGAGCACGCGGGTAGCTTCATCGAAGGAATCAGCCTGTTGGCGAACATGCGGTTGTGCCCGAATGTTCCTGCGCAGCACGGTATTCAGGTTGCCCTCGGCGGCCACCAAAGCATCGACGACCTGGTGCTACCCGGCGGACGCCTGCTCGAACAACGCGACCTCGCGTGGGCCATGCTCAACGAGATCCCCGGTATGTCGTGCGTGAAGCCCGCTGGCGCACTGTATGCGTTCCCACGTCTCGACCCCGAGGTGTACGACATCCACGATGACGAGCAGCTGGTGCTCGATCTGCTGTTGCAGGAGAAGATCCTGGTCGCACAAGGCACCGGATTCAATTGGCCCACACCGGATCATCTGCGCCTGGTGACGTTGCCGTGGTCACGTGATCTCGCCAATGCCATCGAACGGCTCGGAAACTTCCTGGTCAGCTACCGCCAGTAAGCGTGGCACATTCACACTCGCACACGTCGGCTGTCGGCCCCGTCCGGGTGGGTCCGGTGGCGGCCCGGGTGGTCGTCGGTCTGCTGATCATCATCGGTGTCGCGGTGACCATCGGGGCAGTGGTGCTGTGGCCCAGCGGCCAGAAGACCGACATCCCGCTTCCGTTCCAGAACGCCAGCGGCGGCGCGGTGACCACCGAAGCCGGACATGTCTTGTCCACCAGCGTCGCCGCCTGCGGCAGCCCGTCGTCAGGCGGGGTGCTGACCGCTGCTCCGGTACCCGCGCCGAGCGGCAGCGGAGAATGCGTCCATGCGCTGGTGGCCATCGAGTCCGGTCCGAACGAGGGCGCCAACACGCTGCTGGAGTTCAGCGGTGGTCCCGGCCAGCCCAATCTGGTTGCCGGCGAGGATATCCGGATCAGCCGCCAGGTCGATGCGGCAGGGACGACGAGTTACGCGTTCTACGATTACGAGCGCGCCTGGCCATTGGCCGCGCTGGCCGCAGTGTTCGCGTTGGTGGTGATCGCGGTCGCGCGCTGGCGCGGACTGCGTGCGCTGATCGGCATCGTGGTGGCCTTCGCGGTTCTGGTGGTGTTCCTGCTACCGGCATTGCGGGATGGCGCGGCGGCGATCCCGGTAGCGCTGGTGGCCTCCGCGGTGATCCTCTATGCCGTCATCTATCTCGCCCACGGTGTGAGCCTGCGCACCAGCTCCGCACTGTTGGGAACCCTCACCTCGCTGCTATTGGCAGCCTTACTGTCATGGGCGGCAATCGAACTCGCGCATCTGACCGGACTCTCGGAGGATCAGAACAATGAGGTTGCCGCCTACCTCGGTGGAGTGTCGATTACCGGCCTGCTGCTCGCGGGCTTCATCATCGGGTCACTAGGCGTGCTCAACGACGTCACGGTCACCCAGGCGTCGACGGTGTTCGAGCTGGCCGAGATCGACGGCAGCTCAAGACGATCCGTCTTCGTCGGCGCTATGCGAGTGGGCCGCGATCACATCGCCAGCACGGTGTACACCCTGGTGCTGGCCTACGCGGGAAGCGCCCTGCCGCTGCTGCTGTTGTTCAGCGTGGCCAACCGCTCTCTCGGAGATGTGCTGACCAGCGAGAGTGTGGCGATCGAGATCGCCCGCTCGGCCGTGGGTGGGATCGCACTTGCGCTGTCGGTGCCGCTGACCACCGGAATCGCCGCCGCTCTGGCCACGCCGAAACCGCTCAGCGCTCCAGCAACTCCAGCAGATACGCACCGTAGCCACTCTTGATCAAGCTGCGCGCCCGGCTGGCGAGTTGGTCGTCGTCGATGAAGCCCACGCGCCAGGCAACCTCCTCGGGGACGCTGATCTTCAGGCCCTGCCTGCGTTCGATGGTGCGCACGTAGTCGCTGGCATCCAGCAGCGAGTCGAAGGTGCCGGTGTCCAGCCACGCGGTGCCGCGTGCCAACACCTCGACCGAGAGCCGGCCCTGATCGAGATAGACCTGGTTGATCTCGGTGATCTCGTATTCCCCGCGCTCGGATTTCCTCAGTGAGCGTGCGATCTCGACAACGTCACTGTCGTAGAAGTACAGGCCGGGCACTGCGTAGTGCGACTTCGGGGTCGCGGGCTTCTCTTCCAGGGACAACGCGCTGCCGTCGGCGCCGAACTCGATGACGCCGTAGGCCGACGGGTTGGCCACCCAGTAGGCGAAGATGGCCCCGCCGTCGACGTTCTCGAAACGGCGCAGGCTGGTGCCCAGGCCGGGACCGTAGAAAACGTTGTCGCCCAGCACCAATGCGACCGGTTCGGTACCGATGTGTTCGGCGCCGATCACGAACGCTTGGGCCAGTCCGTCCGGGTGCTCCTGCACCGCATAGCTGATGTTGACCCCGAAGTCCGATCCATCGCCGAGCAACCTGTGAAAGGCAGCGGCATCGTGTTCAGTGGTGATCACCTGGATGTCGCGGATGCCGGCCATCATCAACGTGGACAGCGGGTAGTAGATCAGCGGCTTGTCGTACACCGGCAGCAGCTGCTTGCTGACGCCCATGGTGATGGGATAGAGCCGCGTGCCCGACCCGGCGGCCAGGATGATGCCACGCATCAGGCGCTGAGGTCTTCCTCGGTCAATTCGGTCGCGGCCAGCGCCGAGGGCAGGTTGTCGTGACGGAAAACCGACGTGACGTGATCGTGGACCACCCGGAACGCCGACGCGGCGGTACCACCTCCGGTCGGCGATACGACTGCCTGTTCCACCACGACGACACCGTCACGGACGTACATCCGGCCCGGGTTCACCTTGAACTCCGCTGCCTGCGCCCACGCGAGCAGTGCAGTGTGCCCTTGCCCAGCACCGTCGGCGTCACCGATTTCGATGTCGGCGCTGGACAACCCGACCAGGGTGTCGAAGTCCCGCTCGTTGAGGGCATCATGCCAGGCCAGGACGGTGGCGATCTCCGAAGTGGTCATGCTGGCAAGGTACGCCAATCAGAGCTTCGTGTTGTCGAGCCAGCGGTCCCACAGCGCGGTGTCGCCGAATACTTCGATGTCGAGGTCGGCGACGGAGCGCCGGTTCATCAACGCCAGCAGCAGATCGTTGACCGGTCCGCGCAACGCAACGCCGGCCTTGTCGTCGCCGTGGGCGCAGTCGTGGGTCCAGTCCAGGCCGTTCACGTCACTGGTCACCGTCCACTCGCCCACACCACCCAAGACGGGATCGGTGGCATGCAGGTGCAGCGTCTGGCCGCGCAGCAGCGGTGGTGCGCTCAATCTGGCGCGCACCGCAACCAATTCGATCCACTCGTTGACAGCGTCGGCGGCCCACTCCGGCGGGATGGCGAAGGCCGATCCGACGGCGAGTGCCGCGTCGGCACGGTGCACGGTCGTTTCGTGTAGCCGCCGGCGTATCCACCATCCTGACGGGCGCGGACCGAGGAATGTCCAGACCTTGGCTGCAGGGCCCGCGTTGTCGACGGAATCAATGAGCAGCCTGGCACCGGCGTTGAGCCATTCGACGGCACGGTCCGGACCTTCGGGGGCTCGTCCGTTGCGCACTTGCCGCGGGTCCAAGGGCTCGGCGCGGCGGTCGGCGACCATCTGGGCAGCCCACCAGTTTCCCCGACCGACGTGCCGGTACAGGTCCTTGAACGTCCAGCCCGGGCAGGTGGGCACCTCGGTAGACGGGTCTGTCGACCTGATCAGCTCGCCGAATGCCCTGGTCTCTTCGAGCAGCGCGCCCCGGAAATCCACGGCTACGAACTTACCGGCGTGCGCACCGAGTTGAGCGTGATCGGCAGAGACGACCAGCCGCGCAGCACCCGGGTGTCGCGGCGCCGGCCCGCACCCGCCAGCCGCGCACGCGGATAGCGCTCGAAGAACGTTCGCAACCCGACCTCGCCCTCTGCGCGGGCCAACGCTGCGCCAAGGCAGAAGTGACGGCCGGCGGAGAACGACAAGTGCTTGCCGGCGTTCTCCCGCTCGAGGTCGAAACGATGCGGATTGTCGAACACCTTGGGGTCGCGGTTGGCGCCGACGAGGTGGACGACGACCATCTCGCCGCCGCGCACCCGAGTACCGGCGACATCGGTGTCGTGACGCGCCAGCCGCGCGGTCATCTGCACGGGTGGGTCGAGGCGCAGGATCTCTTCCACCGCATTCGGCCAGAGTTGTGGTCTGGCCGCCAGGGTGTCGAGGTGTTCGGGCGTGTCGAGCAGCATCCGGATTCCGTTGCCAAGCAGATTCACCGTGGTCTCGAACCCGGCGGCCAGCACCAGCCCAGCCAGTGCCTGAAGCTCCCGATCCGTCAGGTGCACACCCTCATCCGAGGCTTGGATCAGCTGGCTCATCAAGTCCTCGCCCGGATTTCGCCGCAGTTCCTGCAGATGGTCGGCCAGCCAGCTACTGAAACCCACGATCCCCGCGTTCACCCGGCGGTTCTGCTGCCAGGACAGGCCGATGTCCAGGCTTGGTGCGGCGAGCTCTCCGAACTCCAGGATTCGATGCCGATCCTGCTCCGGAACGCCGAGGATGTCGCTGATCACCGCGACGGGCAGCTGGGAACAGTAGCGCTGCACCACGTCGACGACGCCGGGCTCGTCCTCGAGAGTGTCGAGCAGCTGCTCGGCCGTCACTTGAACGCGATCCTTGAGTGCGGCGACGGCCCGGCTGGTGAACACCGATGACACCAACTTGCGGTACCGGGTGTGCTCGGGCGGCTCCACCGACAGCAGTGACGGCGGCTCGATCGGGTGCAGCAGACCCGAGTGGGTTTTGCGGATCACCCAACGCAGCGGTGCCGGCAGCGTGGCGCCCTGCGCGGACACCCGGAAGTCATCAGAACGCAGCACCTCGCCGGCCACCCGGTGATCGAAGGTCATCAGTACCGCGCTACACCGAACGACGGGGCCACGCGAACGCATTTCGTCGGCGAACACTGCCGGATTCGCGCGCACGGCGGGATCGGCGATGAGGCGGGCCTGCGGGTCACCACGGCGGGCACCGTAGGAGGCGAGAGCGCGAACCACTCCGTGCAACGCGAGCCAGCGAATACGTTGCTTCATACCCTCCGAGCATACGTATTACGGCCCAGGGCGAACACTGACCAACGCCCGCGGCGCCGTCGGTCGTGATCCAGATACGCGCGACCGTCGACCACCACTTTGGCGAGCACCGCTTCAGCCAGCGAATCGGGGTCGAGATCGACGAGCCGGCCCACTCGGTCGGCACCGGAACAGCGTCGGCGCGTGATCTTCGTCGCGAGAAGGGCATTCGCCCGTTGAGCGCTCAAACAGCGGCAGGTGACGGACTGGTCGTCCTGATCGTCGTCCTGATCGTCGTTCTAATCGTCGTTCTAATCGTCGCCGCCACCGAACGGGAACGGCAACAGCGGTGACCCGCTACCACCGCTCGACGAGCCGCCGGAATCGCCCGACCCAGAACTCGAACTCGACCCGGCTGCCGAGCTCGAGCCGGCACCTGAGCTCGAGCCAGCTGGACTTTCGGACGACGTGGATGATCCAGGAAGCGTGGGTTGCGAAGCCGTTGTCGGCTGCGACGCCACGGTCGTGGGCGCAACCCGCGGAACCGTCGGTTCCGATGTCACCCCTGGGGTCTGCGACCCGCCGGAATCCTGGTGCGCGGCAGCGTCCCCTGCTGGATTCTCGTCCTCCGAAGTGCCCGCGCTCGGAGCTGAATCCTCGCTTTCCGGCGGGTCCGGGGTCTGCGATGGGTCCACGGTTTGCGATGGGTCGGCGCTCTGCGGTGGTGCCACGTTCTCCCGCAGGACCGGCGGATTGAAGAAAGACGGCCACTGCGGCTGGGGGAGCACGACCATCGGCGGCGGCAGCACGACCGGCGGTGTGTAGACCGGGGGCGCCGGAGCCGGTGCAGCCACCGGAGCCGGCGCCGGTTCGGGGGCTTGCGGCGGAGGTGGCGCCGGACGCTCGACGAACACCGTGCGGGGGGTCTGGGGCGCCTGGGGGGCCTGCTGGACCACTGGGACCGGAGCCTTGATCGTCTGCGCCGGCGAAGCTGCAGGCGGTGGCGGAACGGGTTGAGCAGCCGGCAGCGCCGGCTCGACGTGCTCGCTGCTCGGGGCAATGGCGCTCTCGATCGGACTCGGACGCTGGTCGACCGTGGGCCGGATGCTGACTGCCATCGAGATTGCAAGCGCTACAACGCCGATGACGAAGATAGAGGTGAGGGCGCTGCCTACGAGCAGGAACGGCTTGCGGGCCTCTTCTGGGGGTTCCTCAACGGGTGCCGACTCGGTGGGCGCGGCGTCCAGACCGAGACTGACCGGGTCCGCGGGAGTGGGGCCGGGGTGCTGGTCGGGGTCCTGCGAGTAGGCCAGACCGGCAGTGGACGCCTCGAACACCGGGGCGCTCGCAGACGCCAGGGCAGCCCCGCGAGCGAGCGCCAACTCCGCCTCTTCGGGGGCGTTGACCGGAACGGACATCAGGCCCTCCAGCCGGGCCTTGACCTCGCCGAGGTCGACTCCGGAACCGACCACGAACACGCCTCCCGGCGGGTGGTCCCGGGCGTCGACGGCGGCCGCCATCTCGGCCAGTACCGCCATCACATCGGCGAAGTACAGGCTGCGGTTGAGCACCTTGACGATCGAGCCGTCATCGCTGCGCACCACCGACAACGTCGCGGCTCCTCGTTCGAGGAACAGCAGCGCGGTGGTGTCGTAGCCGACGGCCCGCCCGACCGCCTGGGCCAGCGACCCGGCGGCCTGGGCGTCGGAAACGATCGTGACGCCTTCGGCACCCCATGCGGCCAGTGCTGCATCGAGCGCTGCCGCCTCTGCCTGACCACTGCAGGCGACGCCGATCGACTTGACGTGGTGGCCGGCGGCGGCTGCGCACTCCTGGGTTCCGAGGATCGCGGCGACCACCCGTTCGGCGGTCGTTGCTGCGCCTTCGTTGACATCGACCTCGAAGACGTCGTGGTCGACGGTTACCCCATCCGCCTTTCCGCCTTCGACCAGCACGATACGGACCGCCATAGGTGTCATCGAGACACCCAGCACGATGTCCACTTTCCCCTCCGAACTGTTTGCTACGCTGCCCCTGTCACCGTTTCGCGCACACCCCGCGCGAGCCGGTGACTAAGAACTTCATCGTCACGGCGGATGCGGTCGTTACATCCGTCGGCGTTAGCTGAAGGTCAGTGGGATTTGAGAAAGTTCTGATACGAACGCGACGGGGTCGGCCCCCGTTGGCCCTGGTACTTCGATCCGGCCCGGGCGCTGCCGTAGGGGTGTTCTGAGGGGCTGGTCAGTCGCAGCAGGCACAGCTGACCGATCTTCATGCCTGGCCACAAGGTAATCGGCAGGTTCGCGACGTTGGACAGCTCCAAGGTGATGTGGCCGCTGAAACCCGGGTCGATGAACCCGGCCGTCGAATGGGTCAACAGGCCGAGCCGGCCAAGGGACGACTTGCCCTCGAGCCGACCGGCCAGATCCTCGGGCAACGTACACAGCTCCAACGTCGAGCCCAATACGAACTCCCCGGGATGCAGCACGAACGGCTCGCCTCTCTCAGGCCGCACCAGGCTGGTCAACTCATCCTGCTGGATCGAGGGATCGATGTGGGTATAGCGGGTGTTGTTGAACACCCGGAACAGGTCGTCGAGCCGCACGTCGATGCTGGACGGCTGCACCAGACCGTCGTCGAACGGTTCGATACCGACCCGGCCGGCGGCGATTTCGGCACGGATGTCGCGATCGGAGAGCAGCACCCGACGAGCGTATAGCGGCGATCGTGGCCGAGCCCGTCGACCCGGCATCGACACACGCCAGCGCCTCCGGAGTTGCTATCCTTCGTCAGCACGTGCCGATGTAGTTCAATGGCAGAACATCAGCTTCCCAAGCTGAATACGCGGGTTCGATTCCCGTCATCGGCTCCACTGTTGGTACAGGTAAGCGTCGTATTCGTGTCGAAAGCCGTCAGCGGTCCGCGGAACTGTACCCCGCCGGTACCCCGGCAATGCCGACACGGACCTGCCGCCCGTTCCCTCTGCTCGGTTTCGAGCTTCCTTCGCCTTCGAGGATCTCCTCGAAGTCTTCCCAGACCGACCGCCAGGTGGGATCCAGACTGGTTATCTCCGACATGTCTGTCGGCATCGGCGTGGATCCAGCAGGAGCGCTGTAGCCAACGGTCATCACGTCGTCCACGCCGGTCTTCGCGAGCACCCGCTCATTACCAACTAGTCAAGTTCAAGAACACCCTCGCGAACGAGATGAGTGATCAGCGCAAGAGTGCTGCTCACCACCGCGCCCCCCAGCCGGGAATAGACACCGGCTGCAGCTCGAAAGCGTTCGTCAAACCCCAGCTCGTTGCCGACAGCGGAGTCGATCACCTGGGCGTGCAGCGCATCGGCGTTCAACCAAAGGTCCGCAAGCTCCATATCGGTCAGTTGACCGCTGTCGGTCATCACGTAGTACACACGTACGAGCAATATGCCCCTAACCTGTGACTGGATCGGGTATCACGCTACCCAGCAAGTCTCACGGTAGGCCCAGGTCAATTAGTGACTGTAGATAGCGCTCGGCTTGAACAACGTCAACTTCGTTGTCGGGACGGCGTATCAACTTGCCAATGACCTCACCGTTGAACTGGGCGACGCCGCGCGAATTCCTGCCAGCCCAGTGCTTCAACAAGAGAGTTCCAGACAACAGATCACGTTGAAAGACAGAGATCAATGATGTCCCGACAACCAATTCAGGTTCCAGGCCAATGAAGAAGAACATGAGGACACTTTTGGGTAGAGCTAAAAAATCCAAAAGTTTATCGATATTGTAGGCTTTGGGATTTGAATGAAGTGCCATGACCTTCGTCTTAACGTCGGTGGCAGTATAAAAATTCGGAAAGTTCCTAATGTAGTCACCAAGTGCATTCTTGGTCTGAAAGCGCGATATACCATGGCCTCTTTTTAGGTCCGAGATCAGGGTAGTCCGAATCCCCTCGTCGTCCCCCGAAATCAAGTATTCAATAATCCTTCCCCGAACGTTCACATTGTCGATCAATCCGGCAATGAGTATCTCGGCGGTGTACCGCTCGACCTGCGCACGCAATTCTTCAAGGAGATCGCGGTAGGCGCCGGATTCAACAAACTCCACAGCACGCGTCGGAGCATCCATAATACTGGCGACATCTGCCTTCGACAGTTGCAAAATCCTGCCACTCGCAAGAATACCAGTAGTATTCTCGACAATCCGTGCTAAGTTCCCGGCAAAGCCAACTTCAACATGCGTTGCGTACAAAGTCGCAAAGTTCTCGGGTCCGTTTCGGATTCCATCGAAGGATTTCATGATATCCGAGCCATTGATGCTCCCGCGAATGTTATCAATGCGGAGCGAATGCGAACTATGACTTACCTTGGTGATGAACGTTGAGTTCGCCAAGAACAAATGTGGCCTATCGGGCGCGAGCAGGCAAACGATAAATGGCATACCGTCGAACTTTTGGAGGGTCGACAAGGATACGACTGTGTTCGAGAAACTCCCGGAAGAAGAACTGCTAAAGCGTATCGCGAAAGAATCGCCATAATAGACAGACCGGTCCTTGACTAGGGAAAACTCTTCCTGAACCTGACCTGCTAACTGGTCTTTATCTAGAACACTTTTCTTACTGTCTATAAACGCAGCAAGCCTATCAACTTCGGGGTCCAATGTTTTCTCCGGTTCCGCCGCCAGCCCCCCGGCGCCTAGTCCCAGAGCATATCCCCCGCATCCTCCGTATTGACCTGGCGCCCACGATTCAGGGTAACCAACGAGTTTCGTTCCCAGAACACGCCGTCTTCGTACCCCTGGATGCGAGTATCGTGGGCCGCGGCCGCGAGTCGCTTCTCAGTCAGGTAGCAGTAGTCTTCGTTCAACTCACTACCGATGTACGCACGATCAAGCTTCTTACAGACAACTGATGTGGTTCCCGACCCGAGAAACGGGTCGAAAACAACATCACCGACATCAGTCGATGCGAGAATCGCCTTCGCCACTAATTTCTCTGGCTTTTGAGTAGGATGATCCGTGTTCTCAGGCATCGACCAAAACGGAACCGTGATGTCGGTCCATAGATTCGATGGATAGGTCAAGCGAAACTTTCCCGCAGCCGAGTCGCTCCAGCCTTTTGGTTCGCCGTTCGTTCGATAGGGAGCTATTATCCTCTTCTTGAGCATGACAGATTCGACGTTGAATTTGTACCGAGTGCCCACAGTCGCAAACCAGATGTCCTCTGAGTTGTTCTTCCAGTTTGATTTGGCTCCGCGACCTTTTTCGCGTTCCCAAGTAATCCGATTACGAACAGTCAAATACTTCGTAATCACGCTGAACACAGCAGGAGAGCTCATCCAGTCGCAACATACATACACGGACGCGGCGGGCTTTAGCGTATGCAGGACACATTTCAGCCAGGACTCAAACTGATCAGCGTAGTCATCCAAGCTAGTTTGCTTGAATGAGTTGTTGCCAAAATTTTTGTCCAAATTATAGGGCGGATCGAGGAACAGTAGGTCCACCGAGTCGGAGCGTATCAGCGGTCCGACAGCGTCGATTGCGCCATTGATCGTTGTATTAAGCGGCGATCCAGAGTCCAGCTGTTCGGGCTGGAGGATGCGCCCGCGAAGATTTTGCCGATCGTCGTCAGTTACGTAGGTTGTGCGGTTATTCGCAGCGCGCGGTTTCATTACCATCACTTCTGTTGGTCGCGGCGCGGAGGGATCTACGCCTTCTTGCACACTTAAGCACTGTGGAAAATATTACGCCGGTCTCCCCTGCCCCGAAGGGACCCTTACCGCGACGTCGCGCGCAGAAACGCGCAGCGTCTTGGAGTCCGCGCCCAGGCATTTGGCGACGGCCTTGGTCATCAGGCTTGGCGATCAGGGTGTCGTCGGCGGGTGCGGTAATGGCGACGCTCCTATCGGTTGGGGCCGGCACGGTAGGCGATAAAGCGGTTAACCAAAATCGCCTCGCGCAGGAACCTGTTTCCGAACCGATGAGAACGATGCCATGCTGCGCGAGCCACCTAGCCAAGCTGAGGACGCGGGTTCCCGTCATCGGCTCTACCATTTCCACTGGTAGAAGCGTTTCTAGAGGCCCGGACGAGCGTTTGAATCATCGCTTCCGACCCCCAAACGACCCCGGACTGCAACGCGACCTCCCCGTAGCTAACCCGACTCGGCAGGTTCACTCGTCGAAGAGAGACAGCGTGCCGTCGCCTGAAGCGAAATCTGATTCGTCCGCAGAGGCGTTGGCCCGCGGTGGGGTCGGCCGTTGCGGCGGGGGCGAGGATGACAGCTTGTCTTGCCATTCGGGAGAGTACACCCATTCCGCCCGACGAAGCTTGTCGAATTCTTGCGTGCTTTCCCAAAACCTAGGGATCGCCTTCTGGAGGCGTTTCACCGTAAGTTGGCCAAGGTCAACCATAAAGACGACACACTTCACTCCACGCCAATTCGGTGCGTTTGGCTTAGTATCGCGAATTCGGTGCAATAAGCGCAGATTTTCAAGTTGGCGGATATCGGCACCCCATGGCGCTTCATCGAGGTCTTTCTGACGGACCAATACAAAGGGTGAATCTGTCTTACGCACAAAATCGCAAATATCGCGCCATCTCACGCGGAGACGAGTTGCGTCTTCGCCCGCGTCCAGACTTAGCTCCTCTTCCTCTTTCCTATTCATACGTTTGCTGGCAGCAGCGTTCACGTCCTCGGCCTGTATATTTACGAGTGATTGCTCCCCCGGGGCACCAGTCTTATTCAGCCGTTCGACAGCTGCGTCCAATGCGCTACTCGTGAGGGTGATGTAGTCGCGCGCCACCGCTCCTCCACACGCCAAGACCATACGGCTTCTTGCGGTTTCGGTGAGGAGTTGCGTCGTCGACAGATCATAATTCTTCAGAATTCCATCCATCATGCGCTCTAAAAACCTTTGCGCGGTGCCAAAATCGTCCAGAGTAATATCGATAGCCAACGGAAAGATATCTTGGTTCATCTGCATACCAACTGCAGGGTCACCGTCCCGAAAAGTCCGCATTCGCTCCCCCACACCACCGACTTTCAACCAAATCCCGGTACCTTTTGCAACGGACTTAAGATAATCAAGCACCTGAGGCTGGTCGTCCAGGCGCACGTAGTAGAAGTCGTCAATGAAAATCACGGCTCGGTCGGCGGCAGAATCCATTATCAGGGCAGAAAATTCCTCCGACAACCTACTGGCGAGCTGTTGGAGTCTCTCTATCTTCAGCTCTTCGTATGCGGCTGATTCGACGACCGAGCTAGCCGTATCCTTCGCACTCGATGAGGAAAGCGTGCCCGTGACGCCCCCGCCACTGCCCGACGCGCTACCTGCAAGGCTTACCCTCGCCGCGAGCCCTGAGGACTCGTCGCTCGACCGCTTAAGTTCCTTACTCCAACTCTGTGGGTCCCGAAGCATCGCCTCCAGCTCCCTTCGCGAAGCTTTGAACTGGCGTCTGAGCCTCATGTCGCGGAGAAGCGTCTTGACTCGCAGCGGGGGCCGGAGTTCATCAAGCAAAGTAATGAGTATTTCAACCAAGACATCCGGAAATGGCCGGTTCTTGAACTTCTCCATGTCGACCACGGCCACTGGCACCTCAGATTCGCGGAGGTGCGCACGAACTACATGGAGAAGGGTTGACTTGCCAGTACCTCGTCGGCCCGACAACAAGTGATGCTGACGAGCTCTGAGGGTGCCCTCATGCCCTGGCGATAGCTCAACAAAGCGCTCCACGGTCCGAGCCGCATTCAATTCATCAGTGCGCGCCGCTTCGGCTAAACCCTCCCTTAGATCGCCCAGCTTTGAGTACTGAACACCGCTGCCAGCCACTTGGCCCCTCCGACGAACCGTTACATATCCCACCGATCGTAGATCCGCGCGAGACTGCCTCGTCCATTCAACCGCGCAGTGGGATGACGTTTCGACCGAGACTCGGCCCCGTGGCCAGGGCACCCAACGCTGCCATCTCGTCGGAGTAGTCGGCTTTCTTGTACAGGTGCGTGTAGATGTGCTCGGTCGTGGTGGGGTTGGAGTGACCCATCCACTCGGCCACCTGGCGCACCGAAATACTGGGGACCAACGCGCACAGACTCGCGTAGGTGTGGCGTAGCGAGTGGAACCGGAGATCGGGCGAGAGCCTGGCCGTAGGGGTGAGCCGATTGGCACGCAGCACTGCCGGGCGATACACCGCTTTGTAGAAGGTGGCGTGGCGTAACGGCTGGGCCCAGTCAAGAACCAACCGCTTCTCAGCGTCCTCCACGGTGAGTTCTGCCAGGGCTTCCGCCTGCCGTCGTGCGCGGTCCTTCGCAGTCGTACTCGGTGCCGCATTTTCCGGAGCCGTAGAGGCCGCTCCCGATGCGGTGCGCGTCGCCCGCACTTCGGTGGGCCGTGGTCTCGTCAACTGCATTCCGGGGAATAGGGGCGCGCCAGGCTCCAGTCGACGTGGATGCTCGGCGAGGTAGTCGCGGAGCAGGCTTGCTGTCGGCCCCGGAACCGGAACAGTTCGCAGAGAGCCGTCCGTCTTGGTTAGGCCGTGGGCTGCAGTAGTCCGCTCAACGTGGACCCGCATGCCGCCGTTGGGTGAGTGGCCTGACCCCGATCGGTTGATCCAGGCGTTGTGAGAGTCTTGCAGCCCAC
>CAZEMS010000061.1:0-20545 GCA_964513475.1 uncultured Mycobacterium sp.
CCCACCAATGAACGACTCTCGTTCGCCGTGGACCAGTTCACGGGGTCCGGTCACCTGTGCATGCTCCCCCGGGCGTGATCGACAAGAGAGGCGGTGGGTTCAGCGACTTGGGGATGATCGGTAATGGCTTTGGTCACCACCAGGCGTAGTTGAAAGCTACACTTCCGGCCTTGGCGTGTTCGCTGTTCCACCTGAGGTCGAGGTACAGGGATCCACTTTGGAACGGCTGGTAGCCCGTGTTGAAGTAGCCCAAGTCAGCCTCAATCACCGGCTTGTTTTCCTCGGTCGTCGTGTAGGAGTAAAGCAGCGTCTTGCCGTCAGGCGCGTATACCGAAATGTTTGTTCCTACGGGAATCGTGGTCTTGTCTTTCCATGCCTCCGGCACAAGGTCGGCAGAGAAGAAACCAAAACTTCCACCGGTGTCGAAGATGGCCTCCTTCACCGGGATTAGATCCCCATCGTCGAACTTCACAACGAGCTCGCTGACGGGAAGCCCGCCAAGTTTTGCCCTTGCGGGCCTCGTGTTCGGTCCGAAATTCAGGTAGCGGCCGGTTTCATTGAGCAGCATGCCGCGGTAGAGCTCACCGGGTAGGGCCGAGGTGACTGATCCATCAGGACCCGTCGTGGGTCCCCCAGCATTGGGGCCAACACCGAGAATTCCGGCAAAACCCACGTTACTACGCCAATTTGCCAGGTTCTCCGGGTCGGGTGTCAGGATGCCAACGTAGGTTGGGGCCGTCACGATACCGTCGCCAAATGCCACCGTGGTCGTATAGACGTCATACGCGAAGCCGCTGGCCGAAACGTAGCTTGCCACGCAGTGGTCGCCGTTGTTTTTCTGGCAGGCGCTGTTATCGATGGGGCCGAGTTTGCCGGATCCAATATAGTCGGGATCGAATATCAGGCCCTGAGACCCGGTGTCGAGTAAGACGGGGATCGACTCTCCGCCGTTGACGGAAATGTTCACAAAAGCTTGCGTTGGGTTCTTGTAGAGGCCCATCGTGATAGGTACGGCGGCATAAACCATCCCGTTTAGTTGCGCCTCTGCCACTAAGGTTGCGGCCTCCGTTGCGGGAAGGCTGGCTCCGAACCAGCCCACGACCGGCATGAAGAACTGCGCATGATCCATCGCTGTTTGAGCGATGGATGGCAGCAACTCGTTGATCGCAAGGTTGAGGCGAGCGATGCTGTGCGCGATGGGGTTGCCTTCTGTGTCGGCGAAGAACGTCAACGCGTCATCGTTGGATGTTTTCCATGTTTGCAGCGATGTCCGGGCGCGGGCAATGAACATCTGTGGAAGAAGGGCAGCTAGTCCCGCCAGCAAGTTCCCGTTGCCCCAGGTTCCCCGGACCAGTTCAGACTGAGCAGCCGATAGCTGCTGCAATGCCTGTTCAACGTGGCCGTAAACCGGACCAGAAGCATCGGAGGCCACTGTCGGCATCACAGACGGTGCATTAACGACATCCATCGCGGTGGATCTTTGTGGCGTAACGGAGGTGTCGAATCTGGCGGGTTCATCCGATTCCGCTTCGGTGATCACTTCTGTGGGGTTGGACACTGTGCTTGTAGGGTTTGCTACCGCATCGACCTGACTCTCGACCAGCGCAGCCTCGCCCAGAACCGCCGATTCCAGTGGGGTTCCCCGGCGATGGGAGTTGTCCCTTTTCCCGGCTGGATCATCGAAGTCGTCGGCCAGATTTTCGGCGATAGGGTCTGCCTCGGGCGATGGGTCATCTACGTCGCTATCTGAATCTAACTGCGCATCGGCCATGTCGTCGGTGACGGTCAATACCAGATCCTCACCGGCCGCATCCGCGCCAAGCCCATCAACAGCAATGTCGCTGTCTTCCGTGGTGCTGGAGTCGACCGATCTCGCAACGTTGCTCAAGATGCTGGCGACTGCACGATCACCCGCAGTGCCGGACGATCGCCCCGAACTCGATCCGCCCGACTCAGGTCCCGAAACTGGTGGGGGGGCGGTCGCTGGTGATGACTCCGCTCTTGAACCTGACTCCGATGCAGTCGAGTGGGCGCCAGCCGATTCAGCTGAAGTGGTATCGGCGGAGGCAGTTGCCGGCAGTGTTGCTATTGCTGCCCCGATACCCAAAGCGATTGCCAACGCACCCACTCGACCCACATGACGACCGTGGTCAGAGACTCTTGTCTGGGCCGGTTCACTCCATGTGCGGTGTCGCGTGGCAATCCCCTCAAACCTCCGACCAGTTAGGGTCGCGTGTCCCGTGGAGGCGGTCTTTCGATCGACGAACCCGGATGCTGCCGCATCGGGATTCGCTCGCTGCGCTCGCCTGCGTTGCAGCGCCATGACTCCTCGATTCGGTTCAGTAGGGACAGGCAACCGTCACCTACGGGCTGGACGCCAATCTGACTCGGAACACTCGGCAATCGCCGAGCGACACTGACCCAACCGGGCGACCCTGAACAGCGAGTTTACAATCATCGTAGTGATTGAATCAAGTGGTCGCTTGTCTGACCTTTGTTCATCGGGAGCCTGTCGGTACAACCCGGCAAAGCGTTCACTTGAACTAGCCATGTTGGCACTTGAGGTGATGTATGTTTTCGATGGGAAGGGTTGAGCCACGTGCGTGGGTAGGAGAATCATGAGTTTCATCGCAGTGCGTTGCGCCTACTGGGCGGCCCTTGAGGGGCCAGCCGCTGTCGACCTCTTTGCTGGCCGTGGGCGCTCTGTCGGCCGTGTAGGTGCGTTGGCTGTCGCTTTGGGTATTGGGGCAGCGATTGTGTCGCTGCCGGGTGTAGCGTTCGCCGATACCACTACGACGGCCGGCGAGGCCAGTTCTGAATCGCGTTCATCGATGTCGAGTCCGGGGACGGCTACGTCGTCGGCATCGGGCTTGTCAGTAGACGCGGGCTCAGAATCACTGGGTTCGACTTCGGGGCTGCCACGGTCGCAAGGGTCCATCGGAGATCCTGTGTCCGACACCGACACCGACACCGACACCGACTCTGACGATGACGTAAGCGTCATCGGCTCGGGAGCTAACGACGATAGGGCAGCAGCTCTCGCAGGTGAGATCGCCGAGGCCTTCGGCGACGTTGAGGACTCCGAAGAGGGGTCGGTTGCTACCTCGGATGATGACAAGGCGACGGTCGCCGAGTCCGGAGCCGATTTCGACTCGCGTCAGCCACTATCCGGCGTGGATGTTGTGGCCGAGAGTGGAGTCATGAGCCTGAATCAGCTTGCCGAGCGAACTGGAGAGTCCACAAACCAGGCGAGTGCAATGCCGCCCCCACCGGATGTGAGCGAGACCTCGGAAGGGTTGCCCGTGGGTGCTGACGAGAGCCTGAGCAGGGCGGTATCTGTCGCCGTCGAGGCGACCGTGGTCGCGGAATCGGCTATCACTGCGGGAGGCGGCACCGGTGCCACATCAGACATGTCGATTGCCCCGGCTAAGCTGACGCCGGCGGTCGTTTCGGACGCCGCCGATGCGGTCTACCCTGGGGTCGACCAGGCGATCCAACAGCTATCAGCGGCACAGTCCGAGCTGACAGAGGGGACCTGGGGTAACGGGAATCTGCTGGCAGGGTTTGCTGCCCTTCTCCCGCAGCTGCTAATCGCCACCGCCCAGACGTCACTACGAACCTGGGTGAACTCCAACGATGATGCCGTGTCTTTTTTCGCTGCTACTGAAGGGAAACCGTTCGCACATGGCTTGGCTCGTCTGAACCTCGCGGCCAACGAAACGTTGCCCGCCATTGCTCAAGCAGCGATGCGTAGTGCACAAGGTTTGTTGCCCGTCGTGGGCTGGTTCGGCGCCTTCGTGCCAGCGGAAAACGCCGGCCTGTTGGTTGCAGACGCACAACAGAACGGGATGGTTTACGGCACCGTGCCCTTCTGGACGGAACCCGACAGCACCGGTGAAGGCGCACCACAACCCTATGTCCACATTTCGGTCAACGGTGGCCCGTTCGTCCCCGTCACCCTCGACACCGGCTCCCGGGGACTCATCATCGATCCCGACTATGTCGGAATCGGTGATCTCGGCCCGATCGACAACAGCGCCTGCGCTGTAACAAGCGGCGACCACTGTGCCGCGCAGTACGGGGAGGCTACGGACGATCAATACGAATTTGACACGTACACGACTACAGTCGCTTTCGGCAACGGTATCGTCACTGCTCCGACCTATGTCGGCATTCTGACGCCTGACCCGCAGAATCTGGCGCACTGGCGCGCTATCCATAACGAAGGTGTAGCCGGCACCCTCGGCGTCGGCGTCAACACGCCGGGGCCGATCGGCGGTCCTGAGGGGTCGGTCATCTCGGCTCTTCCCGGCGAACTCAACCGTGGCATGCTGCTGAGTGGATCGCGGGGCCATCTCGTCTTCGGCCCGAACCCGTTGCCTGCGCGTTCGACCCTGAGCGGACTGCCGCATACCGAAGCGGTCGTGCGATTCAACGACGGCGAAGCCGTGCCGGTTCATGTGGCAAGCTTCGATTCCGGTGGTGATTATGGTGCCTTTACGAATGACCTCGTGCCCGAGACATGGCAAGAACTGGCCAACGTTCCTTCCGGAACTGAAATCTCGGTGTACGCGCTAGACGGCGAGACGCTGCTGTACTCGTATGTAACGAACGAAGAGAACTCACCTGCAATTATCGACACTCCGAATCGTGCAGCATACTTCAACACCGGATACCAGCCCTACCAAAGCGCCTCCATCTACACCGACCTCAGATGGAACAGCGATAAGTCCCAGGCCGGAAGCGTGAGCTTCAATTACCCGTGGTGGCGACTAACGACAATTCTTCGTCGCTACGGCTCATAAGACGCCCGATCCTCCGGTGGCCGGGCCAGTGTCACGATTCCCGGTGGCGCCGCGACGGCGGCGGGCACCGCTATGTGCCAACGGCGGCCGAAAATTGACCCCATGTTGTCGGTTTGAGGTGAGCCCTTCGGAGTGGTCCAGTCGTTGTGGGACTCTGTTGCCCGAATGTCCGGGCAGGAAGAATCGGCAACGACATGACATCGAAGAAGCGCCGCCGGCACACGCCGGATCAGATCATCCGCAAGCTTGCCGAGGGCAACAAGCTGCTGGCGGCGGGCCGGGAACTCGACGAGGTGTGCCGCCATCTGGAGATCGCCGAGTCGACCTGGCATCGCTGGGTGGAGCTGCTCAACGCGTGGCGCTTCGACTCCCTGCTCGAAGCCTGCGTGATCATCGAAGACTGGCGCCGCGACTACAACGCCAACCGACCCCACACCGCCCACGACGAACTCACCCCCACCGAGTTCGCTCTACAGTGGACCACGACCCACCGACCCCAAGTCGCATAGCGACTGGACCACCAAACGGGACCCCCTCAGGTTGAAAATTGACCCACTTGGTGTTCATTCTTCCAGCAGCAACACTGGTCGCCGATTGAATCGACGATGAATCACTCTGCAGGACAATATGTCTCGGCTGGCGCGCCGCGGTGGGCATCATCGCTGAGCTCAACCATCAGATCGCCGACCTCGAAGCCGAGCGCTGGCGACACATTTTGAGACACACCCGGACGCCAACATCTACCTCTCCCTGCCAGGACTCGGTGTCATCCTCGGCGCCCGGGTGCTCGGTGAGTTCGGGGACGACCCGAACCCTACACCGCCGCCAAGTCTCGCAAGAACAACGCCGGAACCTCACCACTGACCATCGCGTCGGGCAAGAAACGTGCCATGCTGGCCCGCCACGTACGCAACCGCCGCCTCTACGACGCCATCGACCAATGGGCCCCTTCTGCGCCCTCAACACCAGTCCTGGCGCCCGCGCGTTCAACGACCAGCACCGCGCCGCCGGCGACCTACACCACCAAGCGCTCCGCGCCCTGGGCAACCGCCTCGTCGACATCCTGCACGGCTGTCAACGCCACCAGACTAGCTACGACGAACACAAAGCCTGGGCACACCGTCAACCAGGACCAAACTTCCAAGCGGCTTGACAACCTACGGTCCTGGGATGTCTAGCCACCGGGTCGGCGCAGTGACCCGCTCCTACACGGTCGGGGTGGCGGGATTCGAACCCACGACCTCTTCGTCCCGAACGAGACTACTTGGGCGTTTGTCGAGTGAAGCTGCGTTGGCTGCGCTAGGAACATGCAGGTCAGAGCGTTGGTATAGTTGGTTACCGAAAGCTGTTGCAAAAACTGCTGCGTACCCATTGCGTACCCACTGCATACCGGGTCCCTCACCAGCAAATACCCAAAGAGCCTGGTTTTCACCGACCGGCGGACGTGGCAACGACCGCTCTTGTGCTGAAGCTTGTTGACGGCGACTCCAGCGGAATTATTCGCGACGCTTCACGAGGCCGGGTCCGCGTGCGGCTGCTGGGAATCGAACCGCCTCAGATGCCCGCGTCGCACAGGCGTCAACAGTCGAAAGCTGGCCGGAGTAGTCGCCCTGCGCGCTTGCGGTGACGGATTGTGGCGGAGGGATTTGAACCCTACTCAGGGCACTGGTGTCGGAGGACGGAAAACGGTTTTGACCTGCTATTTGACGTTGCTTGTGACTCTCTGAGATTGCCCTGATCTGTGCCCAGGTTTGCCCAAAATGTGCCCACGGATGACAGCACACCTCGACCCGCTGGGCCGCAACGTAGTCCGTACCCTGCAAACCGTAGGGAGTCGACCAACTGGGCAGCGTGGTGAAGAGAAGGCCGGCTCGTGATCTGCACGAGCATTACGCAAACACTGATCACGATGACCTACTCCAGAAATGCTGGTGCGGCCAGACTGATCACTCTGGCTGCTCCCGCGATCGACCCTGCCGGTTCCTTCACGGCGGCGTGGTGGGGTGAAGAGCACGATCTGCTGCTCCTCACCGATCTCCGCAAGCAGATCCATGCACCTCGCCGGCAACCACTAGTTCTCGACTTTTCGTCGCACCCTTGGGGCAATTCCGGCGAGCGCTGAGGGCTCAAGTCGCGTAGATGAGGAGCGGCTCACCCGGTGGATGAACGACCACATGCGTGCCGTGACGACTACCTACGACGATCGGGACACCCTTGGATGATCGAAAAGGGAGTGCTTGAGGCACTCGATCCACTGCTGAATCTACAGGGAATGCATCTGACGCCGCTGCGCCGCAGGTTGAGAGCCCTGCGCGTCAAGGTGACGCGGGGTCCTGAGTGCTGACTGATGTCCTGCTATCGAAGAGCGGCGCGTGTTTGCGGACGACCTTTGAGCTGGGGGTGAGGTGTTGACCCGATCCTCGTCGTATGGCGTCGGTAGGTCCGTGGAACGACGTACAGACAGTTCGCCGAGTCCTTAGACTGTCCCGAGGGTGCGGTAAGCACCGTGTGAGTATGGCTCTCTACGATCAGACTCACTATGAGGGCCGCCGGCAGACGCACCACAGGCAAGCCATTAGGACGAGAGCCGTAAGACCCGGCTGGAAAGGACCAGCGATCCGTTTGAAGTCGGGCGGTGACATGGTGGCGGCGGCCCACGCCGCCGAGATTGCAGACGCCGACATGCCCGGCGGACCCAGCATCAGCCAGACGATCTTGCTACCTAGCCTGCGTGCTCTCTTGTCGCTAGTCCCGCGGGACGCTGCTCCGGAGATTTACCGAGCTGCGGTTATAGATGACAATGTCCTCGGCAAGCAGACCGTGAGCGGTCGCAAGCGTGCGTTTCGCCAGCTACGTGAGTTGTACGCTCTCGACGGTTCCAAGCTGCTCTTCCGCGCACTGCGTGATCTCTGGGAGTCCGGCGAAGAAGCCCAGCCGCTGCTCGCAGTTCTGTGCGCGCTGAGCCGGGATCGATTGCTCCGGGCCTCATCATCAGTGATCTTGACCGCCGAAATCGGATCCGAGTTAGGCAGCACGGATTTCGAGAAAGCGATCGAGGAGAAATTCCCGGGCATCTACAAGAAAAGCATTTGTCAGAAGGTGGGCCGCAATGTCGCGTCCTCCTGGGAGCAGTCTGGTCACCTTGTTAAGCAAACACGCGCCCGGAAGGTCCGTGCGCGCGCGTGTTGTACCCCTACCGCCGCGGCGTATGCACTCATGCTGGGGCATTTGGAAGGGCAACGCGGACAGAGCCTCTTCAATACCCTATGGGCGAATATTCTCGACCATCCGACATCGCAGCTCGTCGAACACGCAGCAACTGCGTCGCAACTGGGCATGATCGAGTTTCGTCGCGCAGGCGGCGTAATGGAAGTTGGGTTCACAAGGCTGCTCCGACCTTTCGATCAAGAATTGAGGATGCTCGATTGAGCTACATCAACCAACTCCTCGCTCAGTATCAAAGGACCGTTGCGCTCCCTTGGCAGCAGAACCTCGCGCCGCCTCAGCGCGTATGGATGGCTATCTATCCTCCCGAGCATGAGCGTCGGCTTCGCCTACATCTTCCGGCGTTCAAGACAGTAACCACCGAAGCGGGCCACGGTTGGGGCCTCATCGACATCACGACGTCATTCGAGGACTGGATGGGGTCACACGAATACCGCGATGCGTACTTCGAGGATCCTGAGCTCCTCGAGACCGCGATGCCAGCTTTCTTCGACGAATTGGTATGCAAAGTTCGAGCAGAACTGGTCAAGTACACCGCTCCAGAAGGTGTGGTTGCCGTTCTCGGCGCTGGTGCGCTCTTCGGTCTCGGCGACGCCGTGAAGGTTTCCGCATTGCTCAACGCCGTGAATGACTCCGTCGCCGGACGATTGCTCGTTTTTTTCCCAGGCCAGCACGAGGGCAACAACTACCGATTGCTCGATGCGCGTGACGGCTGGGATTACATGGCCATCCCAATTACTGCAGGCGGGAGTGCATCATGACTATCAAGAACCGGGAGATCTTCTACAGGG
Organism: uncultured Mycobacterium sp.; assembly: GCA_964513475.1. Lineage (GTDB taxonomy): Bacteria > Actinomycetota > Actinomycetes > Mycobacteriales > Mycobacteriaceae > Mycobacterium. Next base: position 8,822 of record CAZEMS010000061.1, read on the forward strand.
ATCCCACCGACACCAAAATCCCTAACGACGGCGTCGCGAAAGTCTTTCGCCCCGAGACTGACCAGCAGTGGGATGTACTTCGTTGGGAACTACGAAGTTTTGTCTGCGATGGTCAATACGCCCGCGGTTTAGAACGGATTCTCGACAGCTTTCTTAAGAACATGAGCCAGTCGCAGCAACCCGCTGTCTGGGTCAGCGGCTTCTACGGCAGTGGTAAGTCACATCTGGTCCGAGTGCTCGAGTACCTCTGGCGCGACGTGGAGCTGCCCGGAGGAGACCGCGCGCGGGATCTCGTAACGCTGCCTGACGAGGTGAGAGACCACTTGACTGAGCTCAGCACCGCGGGCAAGCGCCTCGGTGGTTTGTGGTCAGCCGCTGGCACATTGGCGGCGGGGAAAAGCAGTGCGGCCCGTCTCGCTTTTCTCTCCGTCCTCTTCGAAAGCGCCGGATTACCTGAGGAGTTCGCGCGAGCAAGATTCACTATCTGGGCCCGAGAAAACGACTACCTCGACACCATCGAAGGTGCGATCGAAGCGCAGGGGCGGACGTTCTCGAAGGAGATCCACGACCTATACGTTTCCCCAATCATTGCGCAGGCTTTGCTGGAGGCAGACCCTAGCCTCGGTGGTTCAACCAAAGACGTCAGAGAGCTCCTAAAGACGCAGTTTCCGCCGACCACAAGGGACATCACAGACGACGAAATGTTCGACGTGGTTGAAGACGTGTTGCGCCTGCGGTCCACCACTGCAGGAAAACTGCCGCTGACACTCGTGGTCCTTGACGAAATGCAGCAGTACATCGGCGACGACAACGAGAAGGCGCTTACTGTTCAAAACATTGTCGAAGGATGCTCGGCTCGATTCGAAAGCCAGATGCTCTTTGTCGCGACTGGCCAGAGCGCATTAACGGCAACGCCGACTCTGCAGAAACTCACTGACCGTTTCGCGGTGCAAGTTGCTCTGTCCGACAAGGACGTTGAGTCCGTCGTCCGACAGGTCGTTCTACGGAAGAAGCCTGAGCACATCGCTGAGTTGAAGTCTGCCTTGGACGATGTGAGTGGAGAGATCGACCAGCAGCTTGGTGGGACGCAGATTGCTCCCAAGGCGGCGGACAAGACTTTGCTCGCTGCCGATTACCCGCTATTGCCGGCCCGTCGCAGATTCTGGGAGCTCGCTCTTCGTGCGATCGACCGCGCCGGTAAGGCGGGGGTGCTTCGGACCCAATTGCGGATTGTTCATGAGGCGGCGGGGAAGGTGGCCAATCGCCCGCTCGGAAATGTAGTCGGCGCGGACTTCTTATACGACGAGCAAGCGCCGGGCATGTTGCAATCGGGTGTCCTTCTCAAAGAGATCGACGAACTCGTCGCGGAGCTGCGGGACTCTGGCGGGGATGGCCAGATGAAAGCCCGGATATTGGCCCTGGTTTTTCTGATCACGCAGATCCCAAGCCGGACGGTCGGTGGTGAAACCGGACTTCGAGCTACCGCTCCGCTTCTTACCGACCTGCTCATCGAAGATCTTGCAAGTGATCGCTCACGACTTCACAAACGAGTTCCCGAGTTGCTCGACGAGCTTGTGAACGACGGTCGACTCATGTGGACCGGCGACGAATACCACCTTCAAACTGAGGAGGGCGCCGAGTGGGAAAAGGACTACCGCGGCCGCTTAGCTGCAATCCGTGACGATGCGGCGCGGATCACCCAGTTACGTACGGAACGGTTGAGCGCCGCCGTGGATTCCGCCTTGGCGGGACTAAAACTGGTGCAAGGGTTGAGTAAGACCCCACGCAAGATCCAGATTCATTGGGGGCAGGCTGAACCAGCCGCGGATGAGGGGGAAGTGCCCATCTGGATCCAGGACGAATGGTCGGTCACGGAATCTGCCGTGAGAAAGGCGGCGGCCGAGGCGGGCGACGAGAACCCAACGGTATTCGTACTGCTACCAAAGGATGAAGCCGTCAGCATCAAGGACGCTCTAGCTAGTTTCGCTGCTGCGGATGACACCTTGCGCAGACCTACACCGCAAACCGACGAGGGCCGAACTGCTCAGCAAGCGATGAAGACACGCCTGGCCTCCGAAAATGATCGCCTGGCAGACCTTTTTCGCCACGTTGTCACACGGACGCGCGTATACCAAGGCGGCGGTGCCGAAGTGACGACCTCGACAATCCGTGAAGGCATCGACATCGCTGCCAACCGATCCCTGATAAGGCTGTTTCCGAAGTTCAAGATTGCGGACAGTGCCAATTGGGACAAGGTGGTAACGAAGGCTCGAGAGGGCGCCCCAGACGCGCTCGAGGCGATCGGCTACCACGGAGAACCCGCCGCCAACGCTGTCTGTAAGGAGATACTGGCCGCGGTCAATCCGAGTGGATCAAAGGGTGCTGACCTTCACCGCCAATTTACGGGCCCGCCTTACGGCTGGCCGCGCGACGCCGTGAACGGTGCACTTCTCACCCTGTTGTCTGCGGGCAATATTCGCGCTGTCCAGGACGGGAAGGACTTAGCGGGACCACGAGAGGTTCAGCCCACTCAAATTGGCAAGTTGACCTTCTATAAGGAAGACGAACCGCCTTCCGTCAGTCAACGCCTCGCCGTCAAAGGATTGTTGGCCGCCGCTGGAATTCCATACGAACCCGGACAAGAGGGAACGCAGATTCCCGCGCTTCTTCAGCACCTCAAAGATCTCGCTGCGCAGTGCGGTGGCGAACCGCCGCTGCCTCAGCCGCCCAGTACGGAACGCATCGAGGCCTTGCTCACCTTGAGCGGAAACCTCAGGTTCCGTTCCGTGGCAGACGATCACGAGCAGCTCAACCAATGGTTGACTCAATGGCGGATGAATGCTGAGCAGCGCAAGAAGCGGGAGGTGGTCTGGAATGACCTGCATCGACTTGTACGACACGCACAGGGGCTAGCCGTCGCGACCGAACTTGCGCCCGCACTCGAAGCTGTTCGAGAGAGCCGGCAACTCCTCGATGATCCAGACCCAGTCACGCCCATCCGCTCTGTTGTCGAAGATGCCCTTCGAGCTGAACTGCAGAGCAAGGCAACCCGTCTCGCGGAGGTGCAGCGGGCGGCTGTTGCCGAGCTTGAGTCGTGGGAGAGCTGGGGCGAGCTCAACCCGGCCGATCAGGCATCGATCATCGAGGGAACGGATCTAAGTGAGATCAAGACGCCGGACGTGTCATCCAGCGACAAGTTGCTACAGGTACTTGATGATTCTCCAATAAAGTCTTGGAACGATCGGATCGCCTTCGTGCCTGGACGTCGGGATCAGGCGCGATTCCAAGCGGCCAGAATCATTGAGCCGGAGAGTATTTCCGTAACGCTTCCATCCGCAACAATCCGGACAGATACGGATCTCAAGGCCTACCTCGATGACGTCCGGAGCCGGATCAAGCCGCACATCGACGCCAGCAAGACAGTGATCATCTAAGGACCGGCTGATGGGTGTCTTGTCGTCGGGGTTGCGAAGGCAGCTGGAGTCTGCGGTGTTGGCGGCGCGGCGGGCAGCTGAAGGGGCAGCGAGTGCGGCCGTTGAGGGCTTGGGGGTGTTCTCGGATCGACGTCCGGAACACTTGGACGCTGATCGGGCTGTGTTGCGTAACGGCTTGCGTGCGAAGTGGCGCCAGCTCGGCGGTTATCAGGAGCTTTTGATTGCTGAGTGTGCTTATGAGCAGTGGCATCGGCTGTTGTTTGCGCGATTCTTGGCCGAGAACGGGTTGTTGTTACATCCGCAGTACAAGGCGCCGGTTTCTTTAACCGATTGTGAGGAACTCGCGCCTGAGCTTGGGGAGGCTGATGGGTGGTCGGTGGCGGCTCGCTTCGCGGCCGAGATTCTGCCTGGGATTTTTCGTCTTGATGACCCGTGCATGCGGCTTCGGTTGGCGCCTGAGGGGCGTCACGCCTTGGAGCAGATCCTCACTGATCTGCCTTCAGAGGTGTTTAGCGCTGATGATGCGTTGGGGTGGGTGTATCAGTTCTGGCAGACGGACAAGAAGGATGAAGTCAACGCTTCTGAGCGCAAGATCGGAGGTGCCGATCTTGGTCCGGTAACTCAGTTATTCACTGAGAACTACATGGTTCGCTTCTTGCTGGAAAATTCGTTGGGTGCATGGTGGGCGGCCCGCCACCCCGACAGTTCTCTGGTCAAGACCTTCGAGTATCTGCGATTCGGGGACGACGGCTCTCCGGCGGCAGGGTCATTCGACGGATGGCCTAACAGGGTCGCTGAGGTCACGGTGATGGATCCGTGTTGTGGGTCCGGGCATTTTCTGGTCGAGGCGTTTGCGATGTTGTGGCAGATGCGCGCCGAAGAAGAGGGAATAGATCCAGTCGAGGCGCAGGACGCGGTGCTGCGGGATAACTTGTTCGGTCTTGAATTGGATCCGCGGTGTGTGCAGATTGCGATGTTCGCCCTGGCGCTTCAAGCGTGGAAGGCCGGCGGTGGATGGCGTCAGCTCCCGGTGCCGAACGTCGCCTGTTCGGGGATTCCGGTGAAAGCGCCTGTGGCGGAGTGGACAAAGCTTGCCGGTGGCGATGAGCGGCTGGAAAACGCCTTGGTGCGGTTGCACATTTTGTTCCGCGATGCCGACACCCTCGGTAGCCTCATCGATCCCAAACAAGCAGCCGAACTCACCGATCCGTCTGGGCGTCAACATTCGTTTGACGATGTCGAGTGGGACGACCTTGCGCCACTACTTGAAAAGGCCGTCGAGACCGAAATGGCCGACCCGGCCACCGCCGTCCTCGGCGCCGATGCTGCAGGGGTCGCCCGCGCAGCTGACTACCTCTCCCGCCGCTACACGCTGGTAACTACTAACCCCCCCTTCCTGAAGAGAGGGAATCAATCTCTCAATCTGCGCGCTCATGCAGACTTGTTGCATAGTCCCGGATCAGCAGATCTCGCGACAACGATGCTCGACCGGTGGCGGCCGTCAGCCCTGACTGGGTCGTTTGTTGAACCGTCATCTTGGACGTACCAGGCGGCTTACAAGTCGATGCGTAGGACGCTGCTAGAACAGCGTTGGCCCTCGCTGCTAGTTTCGCTTGGAGCGGGCGCGTTCGAATCGATCAGCGGAGAAATCGTAAATGTGTGCTTAGTGATCGGTGGTGGAGTTACCGAAAACGGGTTGAAGCATGCCGATCTGAGTGGCTTAGACGGACCGGTCAGGAAGGCCAAGGACTTAATTTCACATCCTTTTCGAACTACCGACATCGCAGAAATTCTTAAGTCCGAAGAATGTCGGATCGTGTTCGATAGGGAGTGGAATTACAGTGATAAATTGCTGAGCGCTTCGGCAGATGGGTACATCGGCTTTCAATCAGGTGATAACCCGAGATACCGGCGGCAATTCTGGGAAGTCAGCAATTGGGAACTCTGGCGGCCGCTTCAGAGCACCTTTGACCATGCAGATAAAAACGGTGCGGTAATGGCCGGTTGCGACGAGGTCATCGCGTGGGACGACAACCATAACTTGTATGCCGACGAGCCGGGCGCTCGGATGCAAGGGACTGCCGCATGGGGTAAGCGCGGGGTCGCGGTGTCACTGATGGGAGACCTTCGAACCGTCCTTTATTCGGGGATTATCCACGACAACAGCACCGGCGTGGTTATACCGCACAACGAGCAAGTGCTTCCTGCGGTGTGGTGTTTCATGAGCTCGGATGACTACCCAGGTTTGGTGCGCCGGATTGATCGAAGCCTAAAGGTCAACGCGACCTCTTTGGTGAAGGTTCCGTTTGATGTTGATTATTGGCGTGAGGTTGCCGCGGAGAGGTTTCCTGATGGGTTGCCGGAATCGTGGTCTGATGATCCGACGCAATGGCTGTTTGGGGGGCGGCCCGAAGATTCGACCGCGCCGTTACAGGCAGCTGTCGGCAGGTTGGTGGGATATCGGTGGCCGAAACAAGCCGGATCAGATGAGCTAGCTGAGTTTGCGGATTCGGATGGCATCGTTTGTTTGCCTTCGGTCGCCGGTGAATCGCCGGCAGCAGATCGGCTGCAGCAGCTGTTGGCTGCTGCATACGGGGATCGGTGGTCGCCATCGGTGATCACGGAGGAGTTGCAGCGAGCTGGTAGCAAGAAGAAGAGCATCGCTGATTGGTTGCGTGACGACTTCTTCAAACAGCATTGTGCGTTGTTCGGGAATCGGCCGTTTGTCTGGCATATCTGGGACGGGCAGCGGGATGGTTTTTCGGCGTTGGTGAACTACCACGGGCTTAATCGAAAGACGCTTGAGAAGCTGACTTACACCTACTTGGGAACTGATTGGGCGGAGCGGCAAAAAGCCGAGGTCAGAGATGAAGTCGCAGGCGCGGAGGCCCGTTTGGCCGCGGCGATGGACTTGCAGTGTCGACTGGAGCTGATCTTGGAGGGCGAGGCACCCCACGACATCTACGTCAGATGGAAGAAACCACACGAACAACCGATCGGTTGGGAACCCGACCTCAACGACGGAGTGCGTATGAACATTCGTCCGTTTGTCGAGGCTGGAGTGCTGCGCTCAGCGCCCAACATCCATTGGCGCAAAGACCGAGGCAAGAACCAGGACGGCACCGAACGGCACAACGACATCCATATCACCCTCGCCGACAAACACAAGGCACGGCGGTCGAATGGATGCCTATGAGTGAGAGCGTTCTCGACGCGCTGGTGTCGTGTCTGAAAGCGGCCTCAGACTACAACCAAAACGCTCAGTCGCCACCGGTTGCTGTGCTGTGGCCCGATGAGACGAGAGCTTGGGGCGCAGCTATCGACCGAATCGGCGAACGGCTGCCGGTTATCTCACTCGGTGATTTCGATGTTGATCGCCGGCGCGGGCCCGGCTACTGGTTGCGGTGCGTAGTCGCCGGCACCTATCCGCTTGCACTTCCGGACGGTGTGCCGATTCTGTACTTGCCCGGAGTTGGACGCAATTCATTGCGCGCCGTCGAATCTTGTCCGCCCCCGCTTAAGCCGATTGCCGAGCTGCAGTACCGGAGTCAATGGTTCTCCCATCCGAACTCACGTGATTGGACTCCACGGGCCTTGTTGGCGCACGGTACGCGCGGCCTTGGCCTTCGGATCGCTGAGGACACCGAAACCGGATCGGCATTGGGTCTTGCGCTCAAGCTCTTGTTGGACGAGCCGATGGCCCGGGTGAAGCGGCAGATGCTCGACGCCGACTTTTTCACTCAGCTCGTCAACCCTGACCCTGTGCGAAGCGTTTTGGATTGGCTCGATGATCCGAGCAGCTTTCGTAAGCGCTTCGACGAGCCGAAGTTCCTCGCTTTCACCCAACAGTGCAAGACTGATCTGGGATTCGACCCTACGTCGGATGGGGAGATTATCGCGGCACGGAAGCTCGCCTCGCGTACCGGCGCTTGGTCGGAGGTGTGGAAGCGTTTCGCGGATATGCCTGAGAGGTATCCAGGAATTCCTGAGCAGTTGCGGAGAGGGCGGCCGGACGAGTTATTCGTTGATGACCGGGATGTGTGGCCGCAAGAAAACGAGGCTGCGGAAACGGAACTACGGAACTCCCTCAACAAGTTCGCCGACTTCACCGCTTCTGAGGCGTGTAACAGGGTAACTGAGCTGGAAGCGGACCATGCGTGGCGGCGCGCTACGGTCTGGGCAACTCTTGACCAAGCGCCGCTAGCGTTTGCGCTCGAGCAACTCGTAGCACTCGTCGAAATCGTGTCCAGTAGTGATATCGCCGAGAAGCTCGACCCCTTGCGCTCTGACTACGAGAACCGAGGATGGCGTGCGGATGCCGCAGTATTGCATGCCCTCGCGGCCGCACCAACCGATGCCGACCGGACAGCGGTGAGCACTGCAGTACGCACGATCTATCACCCCTGGCTCGACCGGTATGCCAAAGCGCTTCAGAAGGCCATCGGCCCTTTGGTCAATGCCGGAACGTATGTGCCGCAGAAGGCGATCGCCCCCGAGCCCGGTGTTGTCATGGTTTTCGTCGACGGCTTACGGCACGACGTCGCCAGACGGGTGCAAGATCGATTGACTGATTTCGGACTCGAGGCCGATCTTCAGACGAGTCTCGCTGCCTTGCCGACGGTCACGCCGACGGCGAAACCAGCCCTTGTACCGGTGGCCGGCGGTGCGCTTGGCCCAGGCCCTGATCTCTGCGCCGCAGATGCGTCGACCGGAACAAAAGCGACGATCCAAGTGCTTCGAGCACTCATGCAGACGGCCGGCATTCAGACTCTCGGTCCAGTCGACAAGGGTGACCCCGCTGGATCAGCTTGGACCGAAACCGGTGAAATCGATCATCGTGGGCACGACGTTGGGGTCCGGATAGTCGATTACCTCAACGAGGAGATTCAACGCATCGCCAACAGGACGCGCGAGCTACTCGACGCGGGTTGGCAGCGGGTTGAGATCGTCACCGACCACGGCTGGATACTTCTGCCTGGCGGATTGGAAAAGGCGGAGTTGCCTAAATCAGTGACCGAAGTGAAGAAGGGCAGATGCGCCCGGCTCAAAGACGGCGCGGTCGTGGACGCGCCTACCGTGCCATGGTTCTGGGATCCGGACGTTCGTGTTGCGTTGGCTCCAGGGGTTTCTTGTTTCGAAGCGGGCAAGGAGTATGAGCATGGTGGCGTTAGCCCGCAGGAGTGCTTTGCCCCCAGGCTCTCTGTGCGGGCGGGAAGTAACGCGACCGCCTCCGCGGGTAGTCCCGAGATCACAATGGTCAGGTGGCTCGGCCAGTTGTGCCGAATCGATGTAGGGGGGTTCGCGCACGGGCTGGTTGCAGACATCCGCGCCCTACCTGGCGCTGCCAATACAAGTATTGCTGAGAAAGCAAAGGAGACAGTAGGGGCCGGCCGGGTCTCCCTGGTAGTTCCCGATGAGGATCACGAAGGCGAGCGAGCATTCATTGTCCTCGCTACCCACGACGGTCAGGTGCTTGCCCAGCGCGAGGTCATAGTTGGGAAGAATCGATGAGTCTCCTCGACGAACTCGACTCCCTGGCGGCGAGGGTTTTCGAAGGTTACCTTGTCCGAAAAGACCTGGCGCAACAGTTTCGCGGACAGTATCCAGTCCCGACGTATGTCGGTGAGTTTCTCCTCGGGAGATACTGTGCCACCACAGATCCCGATGAGATCGTCGATGGTCTGGCAATCGTTGAGCGGTCGATGAAGGAGCGAACTGTTCGCGCAGGCGAAGAGGAGCTGTTCAAGTCGCGCGCCCGCGAAAAGGGACGTGTCAAGATTATCGACCTACTTCGGGCACGGTTAGACGCCAGATCCGACTCTTACAAGGCCGAGTTGCCGAGTTTGCAGCTGAGTGACATCCACATTGCCGACGACTTGGTCAACGAACACGACCGTATGCTTACAGGCGGCTTCTACGCCGAAGTAACGCTCGAATATATTGCGGCACTGGGAAGAGAGTCCGGTGGGCAGCCGTTCCGCGTAGAGGCAGTGCGGCCAATTCAAATGTCTACACGCGACGCGGTCGACACGTTCATCGATGGACGTAAGCACTTCACGGTCGACCAGTGGCGGGGCTTGCTGCTACGCAGTGTGGGGTTCGAACCCTCCAGATTCTCGGCCCGGGAACAAGACGTCCTGCTTGCGCGGATGGTTCCTTTCGTAGTCCCGAACTACAACGCAGTGGAGTTAGGGCCGCGGGGAACCGGAAAATCCCATCTTTACCAGCAGATCTCGCCCTACGCACACTTGGTCTCTGGCGGTAAGGCGACCATTGCGAACATGTTTGTGAACAACGCTACCGGGCGACGTGGTCTCGTCGCGCAATACGACGTCATCTGTTTTGACGAGGTGTCTGGCGTGTCGTTCGACACTAAGGAGGGCGTCAATATCCTCAAGGGCTACATGGAGTCCGGAGAGTTCAGTCGCGGCAAAGAAAGCATTCGTGCCGACGGTGGCATCGTGATGGTGGGCAATTTTGATGTCGATGTCCTGGAAGAACTTCGGCGTGGTCACCTGTTTGGGCCCATGCCCAAGGAGATGCGCAACGACACCGCATTCCATGATCGGATCCACGCCTATCTGCCGGGATGGGATGTGCCCAAACTTGATCCCTCTTACTTCACGAATCACTTCGGGTTCGTCAGCGACTTTCTAGCCGAGTGCTGGAGTCAGCTCCGTCGGAGTTCACGCCTCGAAGTCACGCAGGGGCGACTTGAGTGGGGAAGTCAGTTGAGTGGCCGTGATCGAAAAGCCGCTAGCAATACCGTGAATGGCCTTCTCAAATTGCTTTGGCCCGATCCAAATATGGAGGTGCCCGACGAAGCACTGGCTTGGGCGGCGGAACTGGCGCTCGAGATGCGCAGACGGGTCAAAGAGCAACAAGCATTCATCGGTGCAGCCGAGTTCGGAAAGGTAGACCTCAGCTATCGCGTCGGCGATACGCCAGAGACCGTAGTGTATTGCGACGAGTCGGTTAAGCACCGACTGCGCCTTCAGAGTGAGGCCTCACAGGCAAGTGGTGACGATTCAGGCCGGGAAGCTCTTCCCGAACCCGACGCGAAGGAGGTATCGGCGCGCGTCCCTGCGCGGGATTACCAGGTCGGCGATCGCATTGGTGGCCGCTTCGAGGTGGAGGAAGTGCTTGGAAGCGGCGGTTTCTCGAAGGTTTACCGTGTCCTCGACACCGTTGAAGGTGAGCAGCGAGCACTCAAGCTGTTCGAAACGGCAGCCGGATATGACGCCGTTCGGCGAGAGATTAACGCCCTCCGAAAGGCGCAGCATCCGAACATCGTTGAGGTCATCTGGGCGGACAGCACAGAGCAGGGCGAGTGGTATTTGGTAATGGAGTACGTCAACGGGGAATTGCTCGCTGACTACGCAACTGGGAAAAAGCAGTTGCGAGACCGTGAAGCGATCGATGTCGCACTTGACGTACTCAACGCACTCATCGCGATTCACCCGGACAGCGCACGCCTCGATGATCTTGATCTCAAGAAGCGAGAGGGTGAACTCTCCGCCGAGGAATACGACGAACTGATGAGGCTCAGCGAGAAGGCGCTGGTGCATCGCGACATCAAGCCACAGAACATCATGCTCACCAGATCAGGCGCAAAGCTTCTGGACTTCAATATTGCCTCCCGCGTTGGGGACCCCGTCTACACGGTATCTGGCACTCCCCCTTACCAACCTCCGGACGCCGACCTAACACTCTGGGACGTCACCACCGACCTATTCGCCGTCGGAGTCACCCTCTACGAGCTCCTCTGTGACGGTCAGCATCCGTATCCGGGTGCACGGCCGATGGGTGGTGTCGAGCCAACCGACCCGAGACAATTCCGCAAAGATCTACCGGCGTCTGTTGCAGAGTTTCTACTTCGAGCGTGCGGGTCAGATCGACAGCAACGCTTCCAAACGGCCGCGGAAATGAGGGCGGCACTTGAAGTAGCTAGGTCGTCGTTGTAGGAGAGGCTGGAGCAATGCGTAGTGCGAGACTTCGTGGTCGACACTGTTTACGCGGTAGGGACGTGTCGCCGCTGCTCCTGCGAGTCAGCGGCGAACTCAATGCCATCTGCCGCTGAGGCTTACGAAGCAGCATTCAACCGCTGACGCGTGGCGCGCCTGAAAACATGACCTGCCAGGCGGTGTCAATCTACGGCATACCTGGGTTCTACCCGTGCGGGCTGACAGATCGCAGCCGAATTCAGTGCGTTCCGCTCCTGAATCGTCGTCCCGTTGGCCTGACCCCGATCGGTTGATCCAGGCGTTGTGAGAGTCTTGCAGCCCACGTT
>CAZEMS010000062.1:0-18355 GCA_964513475.1 uncultured Mycobacterium sp.
ACGTGGGCTGCAAGACTCTCACAACGCCTGGATCAACCGATCGGGGTCAGGCCACAGGCGACGTGTTGTCCGTGTGCGGTTTCAATTTCAAGACATGCTTGACAGTTGTGCCTCAGGACATGCTTGACAGATTCGGTCAGCGTTTATGTCCGCGGCGGCAAGATGCTCCGTCGGGGGTAGGCCCTGAGGATGGCAATGTCCGTGTCGGCTTTCTTGCGTGGGCGCAGATCCCGGTGCCGTCGATGAGGACGCGAAAGACGTTGTCCTCGATGGCGATAGCGACCTTTTGCCTTGGTAGCTGCGCCCTATCCGCAGTCGTTGGTCGGCGACGGTGACCGTGCCGTTGGCCGCCACGCGTCGCATGGCTCGGTGCGGGGGCGCCGAGGGCTCGGCGCCCGGCCGTTCGCCGCGCAACGTCGCGCGCTGGTCCGGTGGCGGCGGTGCGGGCAGCGCCTTGACCAGTCTGCCGTTGGCCACCACGTGCATCAGGGTGCCCTCGAAGCGCACGGTGACGCGTTGGCCGACGAGGGCCACTTCGAGCAGTATTTTTTGGCCGCCGAGCCCGATGCACCCGTCGCGGGAGACGGTGCGTCGCGACCTCAATGACCGCGCTGGTCGTCAGCATCTCGACGGTGACGGCGCCGCGCGCGGGCTCCGGTCCTGCTATGCATGCGCCGCGGCGCAGTAAGCCGCGTAAGGCGTGTTCGGACAGCCGAGACGGTCGGTCCGGATCACCGCGCCATCGAGCAAGAGCAGGACGTGGATGCTGCGGTCGCTAGCCCACACCGTGACCTCGCGACGAGCCAGTGCAGCGGTGAACTTGAACTGCTGCTCGGCTGGGAGCAGCAGCCGTGCTCGCGGCGTCAACACGGCCTCCCACTCGACGGCGTCAAACGGTTTCGTTCAGTGCCCGCTCTTCGGTCGGCGCGAGATGTCGTTGGGGCGCGGAGGTATGAGGACGTCAACGATCTCGGTTACCAGCGGTTCGGTGGCCACCGGTACCGGCGGCACCACGTCGATGGGCACCGGGCGAAACAACGTTGCCGGTGTGGCCATCGCCAGTGACTGGTGCGGGCGGTTGTGGTTGTAGCCGTGCACCCGGGCATCGATCGCATCTTGGGCTGCTTCAATGCTCACGAAGGGGCCGGCGGAATCGAGGAGTTCGCGGCGCAGTCTTGTGAAGACGCTCGATCTTGCCGGTCGTGGTTGGGGAACGGGGTTTGGTCAGGCGCGTGGTGATTCCGTTTTCCCGGCAGATCCGCTCGAACAGAACCTCCGCCGGATACGGTTTGGTGAACCGCCTCGTGAACTGTTTTGCATTGTCGGTCAACACTTCTGAGGGAACGCCATAGACAGCCATGGCCGCGGTGAACGTAGCACTCACCGGACGTGCCGCGGGCTCAACGACGACGGTCGCCATCACGACGAACCGCGAGTGGTCGTCGATGCCGGAGACCGGCTTGCACTCACGACCATCGGCCAGGAAGACCCCGCCCATGATGTCGATCCGCCAGAGCTGCATCGGAGCGTCACGCTGCCAACTTCGGTACTTGCGTTTGTGGTTCTGATGCTGGGTCGCCACCAGGCCGTGCCGCACCAGGATCCGGTACACGCTCGATCGCGACGGCGGCTCTGCCACACCACGAAGGGTCAACTCGTGAGCGATGCGTTGTCGACAACGCACACACATAGCGGCAGGTAGATGGTCGAGTGTGGATGGCAAGTCCACGGATGAACGTAGTGGTTGGGTAGCAGCCTAACGGGCCAGGCCTAGTACTTTCTCGGCCCGCGTCGACGCGAGCGGAACGGCAAGGTGCTCGCATGGCCATCACAGCCAGGCACGTCATCGTAGACAACCGAGGTCCGGCGGACCGCCTACCTTGATGGTGTTGCCGACACGCTGAAGTGCCGCCCCTCGAGCACTGAGCAATCCTGAGACGAACAATATCGCGGCGCGAATCGCCGTGCGCTGGTCAGGTAGCGCACCCAACCAATCGGGGCCCGAGCCCGACGGCGGCTCCGGAGGAGCGCAGCCGCCCACGGCACACGCAACCGGTCCTGCATGCGGAGCTGAACGCCGGACCCGCTTACACCGGACCGAATGGTTATTACGCGCCATCCAAACGAAACCCCATAAAGAACGATAACAGTGACATCTTGTTCATTTTACTCTTAAAACTTGTCTAGACCAAGTGACTGCTTTCCGGAGCGCTGGCGTCCGATGGCCGACCGAACATGGGCGATCAGATGTCGCAGTTACGCCCACGAGAGGCGGATCCGGCAGGAACACACGCTGGAGCCGGTCAGATATGCACTGACACCCACCTACCCTGGCGCGGCAAGCCGACCGCCGAACCGATCGACACCACGGTGCTGACCGTCCGCCACCACAACCTCCAGCTACATACTTCAGACTCAGGCACCGTCGCTGTCGCAGAAGCAGGGTGTTCAGTAGAATTCTGCGTATTGGTTCGGTGTGGGCGCGCGAAACCCGTTGGCAGCGAGCCAATACCACGGTTTCACCGACCGGGTCCAGGTGCGACCGGAGCCACGACATGCCGCGGCGATAACCGCATTCACCACCACGTTGAACGGTCGGCGCCGAAGCTAGGCGCGGTAGACGCTGCCAACCGCTCCGCCGTGCTGTCCCAAACAAACGCCGATATCGTCAGCTGAGCGTTTCGATTCGTCTAGCGATAACGGCTGTCCATTCGGTGAGATATGCGTCATCTGGTATTCGCGCACCGGACTGGTGGAAAAGGTTGGCTGCGATGCGTACACCGAGGATGCTGTTGACTCCGAGCGCGGCCAGAACAGAACACTCTTGCCGCGTCCTCGTCGGCGCCCACGCGGCGATCCAGTCGGTCAGTTCGGCGTTGAGTCCGTCGATGAGGGCCGCGTATGCGGTGTCCAGTTGCGCCGATCGGCCCGTTGGTGTGCGGGCTGCGATCTGGAGTAGTTCACTTTCTTGATCGATGACAGCGAGCAGGTATCGACCCAGGGCAGTCAGTTCGGACTTGAAGTCGCCGAGTCCAGCAAAGATTGCGCGAATATCGCGCATCGCGTGGCGCCGATCGAGTTGGCGATCGATACCGGCCTGGAGCAGAGCATCCTTTGATTTGAAATGGTGATACAAGGCGCCCGAGCCAGCCGCCAATCCTGCGGCAGCTTCGATCTGTGACACGCTGGTGGCTTCGTACCCATTAGCGCTGAACAATCGCATCGCTTCGGTAACCAACCGTTCGCGCGTTGGCATCGTGGTGGCCGGCATTTGACCTCTCTGAAGTGATCACTTAGCTTGGACTTGAATTCACTTTACTACCTCATGCCTTCGGGAGGGTGAGGTTAGGCCCGCATTTGACGGCGTCGCAGAACCAGTGACCGCAATGGGCCAACAGCACCACGCCTGGGTGCGCGAACGCGGACTATCCCTGCTAGCGCGTTCAATTCGCAGCCAAAGTGGTTGAGGCATCGGCGCCGCTCAGGTGCCAGGGCCTACCCGCGACCGAACCTTCCCACTATCGAAAGAGCGCCTCGGTGAAACTGGTGCGGGTTCGCCGAACAAGTATCCCTGCGCGCGGTCGACTCCGAGTTGCGCGAGTCGTTCGAGGACCTCTTCGGATTCGATGCCTTCACCGATGGTGGATAGGCCCAGCGCCTTCGCGACGGACAGAATTGTGGCGACCATCCGGCTCGTCGTCGGGGTTGTCGACCATGTTGCGGACAAAGCCTTGATCGATCTTCAGGTCGCTGACGTGCCCACCCTTGACCCCGCACCGATGAGCGCGGCAATGATTCCCCGGATCGCGTTCTCATCTGCGATGGTCTGACCGGGGATGTTGACGCTGACGCCTCTGCCGGTGCGGGCCAGTTCGATCGCGCGGGCGGTCATGTGCTGATCGATCACCGGCATGAGGTGATGGTGTTCGCACTGCGGAAGAAACTGACCCGGAAGCCACACCTCGTCGATACCGGTCTGCTTGTCGACCACCCGCAGCCGCACAAGTAGCTCCTCCTCGACGGCTTCCCGGGTGACGACGTCGACGATGGGTTGCGAATAGACCAGAAGCCGTTCGTTGCCGGCGGCCCCGATACGCTCTGCCCACATTTCACGCTCAGCGTTGTCCTGCAAAGCTTTTCGCTGTTCAGTGAAGTCGGTTCGGATCGTCACCAGCTCGGCAACCACCCCCATCACGTCACGCAACGCGAACCGCTGGGTCATCACCCATCGGCTGTGCTGCCCCTGAAGGATCAGCTCTTCCTCCAGGCAATCCTCGCCGGCCAGCAAGCCTGGGGCAGCCCATCGGGAGCGCTCCAACACCTCCGGGGGCAGAACGCCATCCTGGACACAGCCGATCACATCGCCGACCGATTCGTACCCGAACATCCGGCAGAAGGCGTCATGACCAGCATGTAGCGGTTGTCATCTAGAGCGCGGACCGACACCGCCGCCGGGGAGTTGCCCACTAGTGCGATAAACCGATCTCTCTGCGCCTTGAGGTGCTGGTTGGCCACCTTCGCGCGGACGTTGGCGCGTCGCATCGCCTGGGCAAGGGCGGAAATGAGTGCACCGCTGAGGATGAAGACCGCGACCCCCAGCCAGTCCCCGTGCGTCTTGATGAACGGCGCGTCGACGAACGGTTGCCAGCCGAAAATGGTGATCACGCACGTGAGGCCGGTGGCGAGCAGTCCTGGGAGAAATCCGCCAACGACGGCGGCGACAAGCACCGCCGGGTAGAACGTGATCCACGTCAAAGTGCTTCCCAGCGACGACAACGGCCAGATCCTCAGAACGGCCGCCAACCCGACGACGCCGACGGCGCCGAGGCAGGATGCCCACCGCGGCACAGAGGCCAGTCGGTCGCCTACGTGACCTTGATCGGCAACGGGTCCAAGGGCTGCCATCAGAAACCCTGACTCCTCCCTCCTGAGTCCGGGAGTTCCACTCAACCCAGCGGCAACTCAGCGGCAACTCGGCGACAACTCAGCGTCCCGGGTAACCCGGCCGGAAGGCCGCGCGCGGCGATCCTCCGAATCGCGCTTCCCCAACTCGTCCGAGGCGCTACGCTGTTTGCAAGTGTGACGAGCGCCACGCTGACATAACGATCTGCACCTGCGTTTCGTCGAAACTCGCGGGGACGAGCATGAAAAGAGCCCGACAACTACCCACTTCGGGCGATCGGCGCTGTGCCCATCGCGAGCCTCCCACGTCCCTCCACGGCGCGAAATGCGCCGACAAGACTGCGCACCGCGGTCGCAGCCTGACCAGTGTTGCTGCCTCCGGTTATTCCAGATTCGCGAGGCGGGCGGGTTCAGGTGCGATCGCATTGGGCGTCGGCGCCGCAATAGCGTGGGCACCGAGCGTCGCGTTTGCTGACACCACTGGTCCGGACGGCGCGACAAGTTCGAACACGTCGAGTTCGAATCCGTCGGTTTCAAGCGATTCTGCAGGCATGGGGTCGGATTCCTCACCGCATACCGATACTGATCGTTCGGCTTATGCGACCGGCGTTGCCGACGCCAGATCGTCGGACACCGACGAGGACTTAGCGGCGGACGCCGAGGATCCCACTGAAGATGACTTGGCCGACGCCGCCGAAGTCGAGGTCGAGGTCGAGGTCGAGGTCGAGGTCGAAGAAGCCTTGGCCGACGTGGAGGATTCGGCCGGCGATATTGACGACAGTTCTGGTGGGGCATCCAGTGCCGATGACGTTTCGAACGTTGACGCAGGCCCGGATCCGGATCTGGATCTGGATCTGGATCTGGATGAGGTCACCGATCGGGGGCGGGCTTGGTCGACTGGTACATCTAGGTCTTCGGGTGTGGGTTCGGCCGATGAGGTCGAGCTGGCTCCCGTAATGGTGCCGACCGTCGAGCAGGACGCGTCGGCTGTAGCGGTGACGGAGTCACTAGTTTCGGTCGGCGATGGTTCCTCCCAGTTGGGTGCGGCGTCGGTGGTGTTGTCGCCGTCTCCGGAAGAGCTCGTGCGGGTGCCGGCGATGGAGGTGTCGACGCCAGTAGCGCAGTCGACGAAACCGTCGAACTGGTTGGGGTCGTTACTGTCGGAGTGGCTGGGCTCGGATGGACAGGCCTCCGACGGCGGTCCGGTTGCTCCGGTGGCGGCACCACTGATGTGGGGGGCGGCTGCGGTGGCACGCCGCGAGTTGGGCACGACCGCGACGGTTAATCGTGCACCCACCGCCGTCGACGACGGACCGTTCACCGTCAATGCGGGCGACTCGTTGACCCTGACCTACGCCCAGTTGGTAGGCAATGACACCGACCCCGACCTGGCCAACGGCGACACCCTGGCAGTCAACTCGGTGTGGGCACCCGCCGGCGCAACAGTGATCAACAACGCCGGCGCCAAGACCGTCACCTACACCCCCGGCATCTACAGCGGGCCGGCATGGTTCGTCTACCGGGTCAAAGACTCCACGGGAACCACCAGCGCCAACGTCGCCACCGTGAATGTGACGGTAACTCCAGCGGTCAATCGTGCACCCACCGCCGTCGACGACGGACCGTTCACCGTCAATGCGGGCAACTCGTTGACCCTGACCTACGCCCAGTTGGTAGGCAATGACACCGACCCCGACCTGGCCAACGGCGACACCCTGGCAGTCAACTCGGTGTGGGCACCCGCCGGCGCAACAGTGATCAACAACGCCGGCGCCAAGACCGTCACCTACACCCCGGCGGCCAACTACAGCGGGCCGGCGTACTTCATCTACCGGGTCAAAGACTCGACCGGAACCACCAGCGCCAACGTCGCCACGGTCAACGTGACAGTGAAGGCGGATGTCACCGTCGGTTTCCCAGGTCTTGAAACGTCTGTGACGGAGGGAGACAGCGGGGCACGGGTCGAACTGCTGACGGTGCAGTTGTCAGGCCCGTCGGACGAGCCGGTGACGGTCAACTACTCCATCTCCGGCCACACAGCTACACAGGATGAAGACTTCGCCGCCGCATTGGGGTCGGTGGTGTTCGCGCCAGGTCAGACATCCGCGACGATCCCGGTCACGGTCTACGGCGACACCAAATACGAGCCAGACGAAGCAGTCCGCGTCGAGTTGACCAGTGCCAGCGGCGCTTCGATCGTGGTGGCGTCGGCCGAAGGCCAACGAACCGGCCACACTTTCCTCATACTCACCGCCGACGACGAAGCCACCGGCATCGGTATGACTCTGCATTACCGGGGGGCCGACGCGGCAACCGTCAAGCAGCAGTTCGACCTCATGGCCGCCATGAACGTGGAATGGGTCAGAATCGACATCAACTGGGACGTCGTCGAAAGTGAGCGGGGCCAGTTCGATTGGGCGCAGACCGACCTCTTCGTCAATGAGGCTTTGGCCCACGACATGAATGTGTTGGTCATGCTCGGGTTCACTCCGGCATGGGCTCGTTCATCCGCCACCATCGACACCAACAACCCTCGCCACCTCCGGCCCGACGATGTGTCGGACTACGCGAACTTCGCGCGAATCGCCGCCGAGCGGTATGCACCACAAGGGTTGCGCAGCTGGGAGATATGGAACGAACCCAACACCAAGCAGTTCTGGCCCGCAGCCCCCGATGCCGACGAGTACGGTGACCTGTTTCGGGCTGCTGCGACCGCGATACGCGGTGTCGATCCAACTGCCACCCTTCTCATCGGTGGCCTTGGCCCGCAGTACGAGACGCCAGGCGCCGAGATCGCACCGGCGGACTACCTGGAGCAGCTATACATCAATGGCACAGCACAACTCGCCGACGCGATCGCCGTTCATCCGTACAGCTTGCCTGCACTGGTACTGGACCCAACCCAGCACTTAGTCGGTGGACTCGATGACCTACCGGCACTGCGGGCGGTGATGGACAGCTACGGAGACAACCAGAAGGAGGTCTGGATCACCGAGTTCGGTGCGCCGACCGGAACCGATCCGATCGCGGTGTCGGAGGAAGTGCAGGCGACGCTCATGCTGCAGGCCCAACATCAGGTCGCAGTCTGGGACTGGATCGGACCGCTCATCTACTACGAACTGGTTGACGGCGGAACGAATCCTGCTGACAAAGAGCAGAACTTCGGCGTCTTACGCGAGGATCTGACTCTGAAAGCGGCCGCGCTTGCGCTGATTGCTGCGAGCGGCCTTTCCGGTTCCCCCGACATTCAGATGTGAGATGTCATACGACGTCTTCGACTTAGCTCCGCCGAGCCGTCAGCAGCAGGTACTCCCACCCCATCGTCGAGGAATAATCGAGGGCTTGACTTGCAAGCTCCGCGAGCCGGGAATCGAGTTCGGTGACCCGCTCCGGATCGCCGGCGATGCCACGGTAGGCGGTAGCCGTCGGCCCGTAGTTGGCCTTGAAGTAGTCACGGAAGGCCTCACCGGCGCCGAACACGCTGACCGGCAGCATGCCCCGTTGCGTATTCGCGTCGCATATTCGGTCGCCCAGTAGCGACCGGACATGATCTTCGTTGCCCCACAGCGGTGGTGGCGAAACTCCGGGGGCGGGGCGGGCACGAAAGACTTCATCACCGCGAACATGTCGCCGATGAAGCCCTCCGACAGCCTGCTGCCAGGTAACCGCGACACCCCGCCCGTCGGCGATCGACCGGCCGCATTCGGGCAACTCGGGGGTGAGGTCGCTGGCCACGACGGTTGCTCCGGCTAGCGCCGCAGAGATCGCCGCGTTGCCGGTTCCCGCGGCAACGTCGAGCACACGATCGCCGGGGCCGATCCCACTGGCGGCCACCAGTACCGGGCCCAGCGATGCCACTACGTCCGCGGGTTTTCCTGCGAACTTCTCCGCGTTCTAAGTATCCCAGCACTGGACCGTCACTGCTGCTTTTCGGGAGATGTCGGCGCGCCCTGCGCCGCAGCGGCCCGCTCCCCTAGATCCGTCAATGTCAACTGGCGCACAGGCGGATTCGGCAGAACCAGCGAGGTTGTGATCTTCAGCGTCGCATCCACATGGACCAGCGCACCGGGGTCCAACAACCGCCACTCGGGGTCGTCATCCATTGGCTCGCTTGCGAACACAACCGAAGGCCGCGCGTTCAAGTGCTCGGAGCTGGCGCGGATACGCCCAGACCGCATCTCGAACTCGGTCAGGCCGCCGCGGCGATTCAAGACGTACAGTTCGTGGGTTTGCGGGAAGCGCAGCGCCCAGACGTCGGTTTCGGTGACGAGCAGCAGATTCAGTGCATAGACGGGGACGTTCGCGGCCAGCCAGCCCAGGGCGTCCAGCAGCCCCGCCCGAACGTCTCCGCTGCGCGCCCGGATTCCGGCGGTGATCAGCGCGAAGACCCGTTCGCTGTCGGTCTGTCCGGCCACCAGGTGGGCCACACTCAGCTCGTCGATCCGGGCATCGAGCGTCTCCATCCCGCTCACCACCCCGTTGTGCGCGAACAGTCGGCCGTCCTGCAGAAACGGATGGGTATTGCGCACGTCGAGATTGCCGGTCGTCGCGTACCGCACATGGGCCAGGAAGGTGGTGCCGCTTCGGCTCTTGGCCTCGGACGCGAACTGAGCATCTTCGAACGCCGCAATCGGCCGCTTGTCCAGCAGCGGCTCCCCGGCGGCATCGAATACCCCCAGCCCGGCGCCGTCCGGGTTGCGTCTGCTCTGGTCAGCGAGACTGTCGGTGGCCTCCAGCAGCCAGAACCGCGCCGTCACCACATTGCGGCCGGCGTGCAGACCGAATAGGCGGCACATGCTTCAGCAGGCTACGTGGTACCTGGCAGTGTGGACCCGATGTCCTGGATAGCGGAGTTGCTGCGGTTCCGGCGTGACGGGGACTCATTCGTGGTGCCGCAACCCACCGGCGGCGGTCCGGGCGACCGACTCTTCGGTGGGTTGATCGCGGCCCAGGCGCTGGCCGCGGCGGGGGCGACGGTCGACTCCGAAAAACTGCCGCAGTCGCTACACGCCTACTTCGTCCGCAGCGGGGAATACGGCGCAGAGGTCGATCTGCGGGTGGAACGCACCCGCGACGGACGATCGTTCGACACCCGCCGGGTCACCGCCACCCAGCACGGGGCCGTCATCCTGGAGATGATCACGTCATTTCACCGCCCGGAACCCGGCGCCGACTGGTATCCGGAGGCCGCGCCGAGCCTGCGGTTCGACGACGCGCAACCGAAGGCTCCAGGCCTGGAGTTCGCCGCACGGTTCGACATCCGCACCGAACCCACCGACACGTCGATGTTCGCGGTACCGCCGTTCTGGATCAGGACCCGGGCACACATCGAGGAGGACGCCCTGATCCGCGCCTGTGCACTGACGTTCATGTCCGATCTCGGTCCGGTCCCGGTCGCGCGGCCACCGGGCACGCCGATCCGGCCCGCCGTCGGCTTCGCGGCCAGCCTGGATCACTCCGTGTGGTTCCACCGACCGTTCGTCCCGCATGAATGGCATCGCTACGAGGTCCACCGGCTCAACACCAGCGACTCCCGTGGCTTGGTCTCCGGCGCGTTCTACAACGCGTCGGGTGCACTGATCGCCAGCACCAGCCAGGAGGCCCTGTGGCGGCTGTGAGTGACGAGCACACGGATTTCGAGCGCCACCGGAGGGCCGTCGTCAGAGCCTGGCCTTGACCGCCTCCGACAGGCGAGCGCCGTCGGCCTTCCCCGCCGCGATGGCGGTGGCAGCCTTCATCACCTGGCCCATCTGTCGCATGCTCGGACGTTCTCCGATCTCCTCGGCGACCTGCGCGATCGCGGTGTCGACGACGTCGGCCACTTCGGCCTCGGTCAACGGCGCCGGCAGGTACTCGTCAATGACCCGCATCTCAGCGTGCTCGGTGGCGGCCAACTCGCCGCGTCCATTCTGGGTGTAGATCTCGGCCGACTCGCCGCGCTTCTTCGACTCCCGGCTCAGCACCTTGACAACGTCCTGGTCGGACAACTCGCGCGCGGACTTGCCGGAGACCTCTTCGCTCTGGATCGCCGAGAGCAGCATGCGCAGGGTCGCCGTACGCAACCGGTCCTGCGACTTCATCGCCTTCGTCAGGTCGGCACGCAGCCGTGCTTTCAGTTCCGACATGGCGTCAAATCTACCCGGCTCGGCACCCGTGATAGCCAACCCCGGAACACGTCACGGCACCCAGCCCGACAACCCAGCCCCACAACACGGCCCAGATCAAATTGTCAAACCAGTCGGTGATCGACAGGATGGGGGCATGAGCAACGACGCCGGCGGGTTCGGGCCTCCCTACCCGCCGCCGGGATTCGCTCCGCATCCTCCACCCCCACCCGCCTATGGTGCGCCGACCGTCCCTGGCTATCCCCCGCCCGGGTATCCGGCGTTCCCGCCGCCGGGTTACCGGCCACCCGCGGCCTACGGTCCGCCACCTGGCTACGGACCGGCCCCGGGATACGGCCAGCCACCAGCACCAAAGCCCGGCGTCATCCCGCTGCGTCCGTTGAACCTCTCGGAGATCTTCAACGGCGCGATCGCCTACATTCGCGCGAACCCCAAGGCCACACTCGGACTGACGGTCATCGTGGTGGTCGCCGCACAGCTCATCGTGCTCATCCTGCAGGTGGTTCCGCTGGCCGCAGCCGGCGACCTCGCTTCGGCACTTCGCGAACCCGACCCATCAACCGGCTCGGTGGTCGGGTCACTGATCGGCAGCCTCGGCGCTATCGTCACCACCGGCCTGTCGGCAATCCTGCTCAGCGGCCTACTCACCGTTGTCGTCGGACGCGCTGTCTTCGGTACCGGCATCACCATGCCCGAAGCGTGGGAACGGCTTCGGGGACGGCTGTGGGCGCTGATCGGGTTCACCCTGCTGGAGGTGCTGGGCTTCTTCGCGGTGGTCCTCCTCCTCGTGCTCTTCGTCGCCGCCGTCGCCGCGGTGGCCGGCGGTCCTGCGGCGTTCCTCGTCGGCACCGTGTTGGGATTGGCGACCGTGGCCGCGCTGGCCTATGTCCTCACCATGCTCAGCTTCGCACCGGTCTCGATCGTGCTGGAACGCGCTGGTGTCTTCACGGCGATCGCACGGTCGTTCGCATTGGTACGCAACGATTTCTGGCGGGTGTTCGGCATTCGGCTACTCGCACTGGTTGTGGCCGGAGTCATCGCCGGAGCGGTCGCCGTGCCGTTCAGCTTCGGCGGCCAGATACTTTTTCTGGCAGCAGAATCCACAGCGTCCGCGATGATTGCACTCGTTCTGTCCACGATCGGCGGCGCGGTGGGGCAGATCATCACCGCTCCGTTCACCGCAGGTGTCGTCGTGCTTCTCTACACCGACCGGCGCATCCGCGCAGAGGCTTTCGACCTGGTGCTCAAGACCGGTGCGATGGGCCTGCGCAGCGGCCCGCCAGACTCCACCGACCACCTGTGGCTGACACAACCGTGACGTGCCAACGATAGACATCGACCGGGACGCCGCTCACGAGGCAGCTCAGCGCGAACTCGGCAAGCCCATCTACCCCGAGCCGTCGTTGACCGAGCGCCTCTTCGGCTGGATCGAGGAGACTCTGTACCGGCTCGCGGTCGAAGGCTCCGGCTTTCCGGGTGGCTGGCTGACGATCGCCGTGCTGCTCGTCATTACCATCGCGGCTATCGCGGTGGCCGTCCGAGTGGCCAGCCGCACCATGCGCACCAACCGTGGCGGCGGCGCCATGTTCGACGCCCACGAACTCAGTGCCGCTGAACACCGAGCCACCGCCGAACAGTTTGCCGCCGCAGGTGATTGGCCGTCGGCCATCCGGCATCGGCTGCGTGCGGTCGCCCGCCACCTGGAGGAGACCTCGGTGGTGAACCCGATTCCAGGCCGCACTGCGACCGAACTCGCCCGAGATGCCGGCACCCAGCTGCCCGATCTGGCCGGTGAACTAGGCTCCGCTGCAAGAGCTTTCAATGACGTTACCTACGGTGACCGTCCGGGGAGCGAGTCCGAGTACCGGATCGTTGCAGACCTCGATGACCACCTCCGGATGCGGCGAGCGTCGACGGGGACGACCACCAGTGCTGCGACCCCCGCCGAAGGCTGGGCGCACGTGCGATGAACGGACCCGGCACAGTGGTCGGACGGACGGTGAAACAACGCTGGCGCGGTGCGCGTTGGGCGCTGCTGACCCTGATAGTAGTCGGAGCAGTGGCCGTGTTGAGCACCTATCTCACCGCGCAACGTCCCGGCGGGCGAATGGATCCCGAGTCGACGTCACCGGACGGGGCACGCGCGTTGGTAACGCTGCTACGCGACGCGGGTGTGGATGTCACGACTGCCGCCGACGTCGCAGCCGTGGAGCGCGCAATGCGCCCGGACAGTCTGTTGGTGCTGGCGCAGACCCTCTACCTCGACGACGACCGGCTGCAGCGCCTGAAGGACCTGCCGGGCGATCGGCTCCTCATTGAACCCGTGGTACGGGCCCGCGAGGCGCTGGCATCCAAGATCCGCATCGACGGCGCCACCGCCTTCGGCGGCGAACCAGGTTGCGACCTGAGGGAAGCCAACCGAGCGGGCGATGTGCAGTTCGGTGTGGCCGACACCTACGCAGCGACCGGCGACGTGGACCTGATACGTTGCTATGACGGCGTTTTGGTCCGCTATACGGATGCGGACCGCGCCGTGACGGTGGTGGGTAGCGGCGACTTTCTGACCAACGCCGGTCTGCTGGAACGCGGCAACGCCGCTCTGGCGATGAACCTGGCCGGCACACGGCCACATGTCGTCTGGTATGCGGCCGAGCTGACCGAGGAGGGAACCGGCGGCGAGGCAACGGTTTACGACCTCGTTCCCGAACACGTCGGCTGGATCGTCTGGCAACTGTGTCTGGTGGTGGTCCTGTTGGCCGTGTGGCAGGGTCGGCGGATAGGCCCCCTGGTCGCCGAACGACTGCCGGTGGTGGTCCGCGCATCGGAGACCGTCGAAGGCCGCGGCAGGCTGTACCGGTCCCGGCGAGCGCGCGACCAGGCCGCCGATGCATTGCGCAGCGCCGCACTTCACCGGCTGACGGCCCGCCTCGGGCTGGGCCGGAAACCCGATCCATATGCGGTGACCCAGGCGGTCGCCGTGAGATGCGGTCGCGAACCCGCTCAGGTCAATCACGTCCTCTACGGTCCACCACCATCGACCGATCCCGAATTGGTCTACCTTGCAAATGAACTCGACGAACTTGAAAGGCAGGTCGCACAATCGTGACTCATTCGAGAGGCGCCCCGACGCCGGGTTCAACCGCGCCTGACTCTGTCCGTAATGCGCTGTTGGCCTTGCGTACCGAGATCGCAAAGGTTGTCGTCGGACAGGAAGCGGTCGTCAGCGGTCTGGTGATCGCCTTGCTCTGCCGTGGTCACGTGCTGCTGGAGGGAGTGCCCGGCGTCGCGAAGACACTGCTGGTGCGCACCCTGGCCGCCGCGCTGCGTCTTGAGTTCAAGCGGGTG
This sequence comes from uncultured Mycobacterium sp., assembly GCA_964513475.1. Lineage (GTDB taxonomy): Bacteria > Actinomycetota > Actinomycetes > Mycobacteriales > Mycobacteriaceae > Mycobacterium. The sequence goes on from CAZEMS010000062.1 coordinate 14,373, forward strand.
CAGTTCACACCGGATCTGATGCCCGGCGACGTCACCGGTTCCCTTGTCTACGACACCCGCACCGCTGAGTTCGAGTTTCGGGCCGGTCCGGTCTTCACCAACCTGCTGCTGGCCGACGAAATCAACCGCACCCCACCGAAGACCCAGGCCGCACTGCTGGAAGCCATGGAAGAACGTCAGGTCAGCGTGGAGGGCGAGCCGCGGCTGCTGCCCGATCCTTTCATCGTCGCCGCGACGCAGAATCCGATCGAGTACGAAGGCACCTACCAGTTGCCCGAAGCGCAGTTGGACCGGTTTCTGCTCAAGTTGAACATCCCGTTGCCGCCCCGCGATCAGGAGATTGCGATCCTCGACCGGCACGCCCGCGGTTTCGATCCACGCAACCTGTCCGCCGTCATGCCAGTAGCCGGGCCATCGGAGCTGGCCGCCGCCCGCGCCGCTGTGAGTCAGGTGCTGGTCGCCGACGAGGTGCTGGGCTACATCGTCGACATCGTCGGCGCCACCCGCCACTCCCCGTCGCTTCGACTGGGGGTGTCGCCACGTGGCGCCACCGCACTGCTGGCGACCGCACGATCATGGGCGTGGCTGTCCGGTCGAAACTACATGACCCCCGACGACGTCAAAGCCATGGCACGACCTACGTTGCGGCATCGGGTGGCGCTGCGACCCGAAGCTGAGCTGGAGGGCGCCAGCACCGACGGAGTGCTCGACGGCATCCTGGCAGCCGTTCCGGTGCCACGCTAGTGGTCCTCACCGGCCGCACCGGACTGATCGCACTGCTGTGCGTTCTGCCCATCGCGCTGTCCAACAGGCCGGCAATGGTTTTCACGGTGCTGCTGATCGCCCTTACCCTTGCGGTCGCAACCGACGTGGCTTTGGCTGCCAGTCCCGGTCGTCTGATCTGCAGCCGGTCTGGCGACCCGGCCGCGCGGCTAGGTGAGTCGGTGGACGCGGTGCTTTGTATCACCAACCCAGGTCGTCGCCGGTTCCGCGGGCAGATTCGCGATGCCTGGGCGCCGAGCGCCCGTGCCGAGCCGCGCTCACATACCTCGACTATTGCTGCCGGGCAACGTGTCTCGTTGCTCACGACGCTCCGGCCGGTGCGACGCGGCGATCTGCAATCGGTGCTGGTGACCGCGCGGTCGATCGGTCCACTGGGACTTGCCGGCCGACAGAAGTCGCACCGAATACCTTGGGAGATCCGAATCCTGCCGCCGTTCTTGTCGCGCAAGCACCTGCCGTCTCGGCTGGCCAGACTGCGGGACCTGGACGGCGCGGTTCCTGTGCTGATCAGAGGTAAGGGAACAGAGTTCGACTCGCTGCGTGAGTACGTGGTCGGCGACGACGTCCGGTCCATCGACTGGCGTGCTACCGCGCGGCGATCCGATGTCGTTGTGCGGACGTGGCGGCCAGAGAGTGATCGGCGGGTGGTGATCGTCTTGGACACCGGCCGAACGTCTGCGGGTCGGGTCGGCGTCGACCCGACCGCCGCGGACCCCGGCGGCTGGCCGCGGCTGGACTGGTCGATGGACGCCGCGCTGCTGTTGGCCGCCCTGGCGTCGCGCGCCGGCGACCACGTCGACTTCCTGGCTCACGATCGGACGGTCCGCGCCGGGGTGTTCAACGCTTCGCGCACCGAACTGTTGGCACGACTTGTCGATGCCATGGCCCCACTGCAGCCCGCGCTGGTGGAGTCCGACGCCGGGGCCATGATCGCCGCGGTGCAGCGCCGGGTCCGGCGGCGCGCCCTGGTGGTGCTGCTCACCGACCTCAATGCATCCGCGCTGGATGAGGGTCTGCTCGAGGTGTTGCCACAGCTGTCGACCAAGCATCAGGTGCTGCTTGCAGCGGTCACCGACCCCAGAGTGGATCTGTTGGCTGCCGGACGCTCCGATGCTGCACAGGTCTACGACGCCGCGGCGGCCGAGCGGGCACGCAACGAGCGGCACGCGACGGCCGCGCGACTGCGCCGAAGCGGAGTGGAGGTTCTCGACGCGCCTCCGGAGGATCTGGCACCGGCGCTGGCCGACCGCTACCTGGCGATGAAGGCTGCCGGCCGCCTCTGACCGCGGGGCAGTTCAACGGGTGGGCACCACATCCGGGGCGTCCTCGATGTCGCCGGTCTCACCGGCCCTCACGGCCTTGCGGCCGAAGTACACGATGTAGGCCAGGAAGGCGATCTCGGCCACCACGCCGATCGCGACGCGGGCGGCGGTGGGCAGCGGCGACGGTGTCACCAACGCCTCGATCAGACCCGACACCAACAGGACGGCGACCAGACCGATCGCGACCGACACCACGGCGCGGCCCTGTTCGGCGAGCACCTGCCCGCGCGGGCGATGGCCCGGCGAGATCACCGACCAGCCCAGCCGCATGCCCGCCCCCGCCGCCAGGAACACCGCCGTCAGTTCGAGCAGGCCGTGCGGGGTGATCAGACCCAGGAAGACGTCGCCCTTGCCGGCCTCGAACATCAGCCCCGCCATCACCCCGAGGTTTTCGGCGTTCTGGAACAGCACCCAGGGAATCGGGATACCGAGCAGAATCGCGTACGCGATGCACTGTGCCGCCACCCATGAGTTGTTGACCCAGACGCGCAGCCCGAAGGAACCAGCCGGGTTCTCGCTGTAGTAATCGGCGAACTCGTGGTTCACCAGCCTCTCGATCTCGTCCGGCGTAGCGATCAGCGACCGCACCTCGGGGTTCCCCGACACCCATAGCGCGATCACCGTGGCGACCAGGAAGAAAGCGACCGCCGATCCGAGCCACCACCGCCAAGACCGGTAGGCGACCACCGGGAACGACACCGTCCAGAACCGGGCGAACTCGCTCCACAGCGGCGCGTGCGCGCCGGTCACCGCCGACCGGGCACGCGCGACCAGCCCGGACAGCCGCCCCACCATTACCGAGTCGCCCGACGCACTGCGCACCATCGACAGGTGGGTGGATACCCGTTGGTAGAGGTCGACGAGTTCGTCCACCTCGGCGCCGGTGAGTCGACGGCGCCGCTTGACTAGCTGTTCCAGCCGATCCCAGGTGGGCCGGTGGGCCAGCACGAACGCATCGACATCCACCCAGCCGATCCTAGTGACCGCAGCCCACACGCTGCGTCGTTGTCGTGGTTGGCGATGAGTCGTTCGGGGTGGTGGAAGTCGTTGGTGCCGGCCGGTAGTGGTAGCTCCGGCGGTGGGATCCATTGGGTTCGCCCGTCGGCGCGTTTTCTGGTCTGCCAGCCCTGGTCGAGCAGTTTGTGATGGGCCGGGCAGGCGAAGGTGAGGTTATCGATATCGGTGGGGCCGTTGCTTGCCCAGTCGTCGACGTGATGGACCTCGCACAGGTAGCCGGGCACATCGCAACCGGGATGAGTGCATCCGCGATCCATCGCGTGCAGCATGATCCGCTGATCTGCAGAAGCGACCCGTTTGGTGCGGCCCAGCCATAACGGGCGCCCGCTGGCGCTGTCGTACAGGGCCAGGTAGTGGTAGGCGTGGGTGGCCATGGCGATCAGGTCGGGAATCGGTAGCACAGTGCCAGCGGCGGTCAGGGCCTGACCGGTCTGGTTGTGCAGGTCTTGCACGCTGGCGGTGGCGATCACGGTGACCGGCAGGCCGCGGTGGGTGCCCAACTCGGGGTCACCGAGGCGGCGGCGCACCAGGGCATCCAGGGCGTCGTGTTGGCGTTGGGGGTGGCTTCGCCGGTCCTCCGCGGCGGCTTGGTCGCAGGCCGGACCGTCGGTGACCGTCGGCGACTGCTCCGCGGGATTGCACATGGCGGGGGCGGCGAATTTGGAGAAGAACGCGTCGAGTTCGGCGCGCAGCGCCGCGGTGGCGATCAACCGCCCGACGCTGGTGCCGTCCGGGCGTTGCCCGCCGCACCAAGTGAACCCGCGGCGGCGGGCCCGATCGGTGTCACTGAACGTGCCGTCGGGATTGAGGTGTATCGCCAGGCGGGTGGCTAGTTTGCCTAGTTGGTCGGGCCGCAGCGTG
>CAZEMS010000063.1:0-18343 GCA_964513475.1 uncultured Mycobacterium sp.
GAGGTGTATCGCCAGGCGGGTGGCTAGTTTGCCTAGTTGGTCGGGCCGCAGCGTGGCGGCGTGCTCGGCCAGGAAGGCTTCGCTGCGCGCGACCACGTCGGGGGCGATGTGCTCGGGAAGTTCGCGCACAAACTTCCGGATCACCGTCAGGTGCTCGCCGTCGAGGATGCCGGCGTGCCAGGCCGAGGCGGTAGGCGCCAGCACCGGCGGCAGCGGTTGACCGGTCAGGCCGATCCGTGGCGCCAGGGCGTCGGCGTCGCGCACGCGCCGACGGGCCTCGGCGGGGCTGATGCGGGTCACATCGGCGATTGTTTGGTGCAGCACCGGCATCCGGGTCTGGTCGAGGCTGTGCACGACGGTGTGGAACAGCGCGACCTGGCGCCGCCGCGCGGTCTCCAACCGTTCCAAGACCCCCAGCCGTTCGGCCACACTCAGCGCCGAAGCATCAACGGCGGTCAGAGCCTCCACAGCCGTGTCGAGGGAATCCAACAACGCATCTATCGAACGCATGTGCTAATCGTATCCGCGAGGGGTGACAGAACTCCGTTCCCCGGAGCGCGGCAGCCCCGCGGCGTAGCCTCAAACGTGAGGCAGGGAGGCCGTATGACACCGACTCGAATACGTTCCAACTCATTCGCGGCGGGGGGCCTGAACTGGAACAGCCTGCCCCTGAAGCTCTTCGCGGGGGGCAACGCCAAGTTCTGGAACCCCGCAGATATCGACTTCTCCCGCGACCGGGCCGACTGGGAGTCGCTGTCGGACCTGGAACGCGACTGGGCTACTCGGCTGTGCGCGGAATTCATCGCCGGCGAGGAAGCGGTCACCGAAGACATCCAGCCGTTCATGGCTGCCATGCGAGCCGAAGGCCGCCTTGGCGACGAGATGTATCTGACCCAGTTCGCGTTCGAGGAAGCCAAACACACTCAGGTGTTTCGGCTGTGGCTCGACGCCGTCGGTGTCACCGACGATTTACAGGGTTACCTCGACGATCTTCCGGCCTACCGCACGATGTTCTACGAAGAACTCCCGGAATCGCTCAACGCGCTGGTGTCCGACCCCTCGCCGGCCGCCCAGGTTCGGGCGTCGGTTACCTACAACCACATCATCGAGGGCATGCTGGCCCTGACGGGATACTATGCGTGGCACAAGATTTGCGTGGACCACGGAATTCTTCCCGGTATGCAGGAGTTGGTGCGGCGCATCAGTGACGACGAACGACGCCACATGGCCTGGGGCACTTTCACCTGTCGTCGCCATGTCGCCGCCGACGATGCCAACTGGGCGGTGTTCGAAACCCGGATGAACGAACTCATCCCGCTCGCCCTGCGCAACACCGAAGAAGGATTCGCCCTCTACGGTGACGACATCCCGTTCGGACTGACGATGGACGAGTTCATGCGGTACGCCACCGACAAGGGGATGCGCCGATTCGGGACCATAAACAGCGCCCGTGGGCGCCCGGTCGCGGAGATCGACATCGACTACTCGCCGCTTCAGTTGGAGGACACGTTCGCCACCGAGGACCAGCGGGCACTGGCCGCCTCGTGAAGAATCCGGGCGCAGTACGCCGCACAGAGGTTGTTCGCGCTCTTTAGTAGCGTTATGCGTCATGGTCCCCCAGCCAGAACCGGTCGTCACCGGCGACGCCGTCATACTGGACGTTCAGATCGCTCAGCTGCCGCTGCGGGTCTCGGCCGCGCTCATCGACATCGCGGTGATGTTCGTCGGCTACATCGTTGGTTTGATGCTGTGGGCGGCCGCACTCAGTGACGTGGACCCGGCGCTGGCGGCGGCCGTGGTCATCATCTTCACTGTGTTGACACTAGTGGGCTATCCGCTCGTGTTCGAGACGACGACCAGGGGCAGATCGCTCGGCAAGATGGCACTGGGGTTGCGGGTGGTCTCCGAAGACGGCGGCCCGGAACGCTTCCGACAAGCATTGTTTCGCGCTCTGTCCGGCGTCATCGAGATCTGGATGTTCGCCGGGGGGCCCGCGGTCATCTGCAGCTTGGTTTCGTCGAAGGGTAAGCGCATCGGTGACATCTTCGCCGGCACGGTGGTGATCTCCGAACGAGCCGCCCGCCCGTCGCCGCCACCTCGGATGCCACCGTCCTTGGCCTGGTGGGCGTCGTCGGTGCAACTGTCGGGTCTGGGGGCCGAACAGATAGAACTCGCGCGCCAATTCCTCTCGCGTGCACCGCAACTCAACCCTGCCCTACGAGATCAGATGGCGTTTCGCATCGCCGGGGAGGTGGCCGCATGCATTTCGCCGCCACCACCACCGGGAACCTCGCCGCAGCACGTGCTCGCCGCCGTGCTCGCCGAACGCCATCGCCGGGAACTGGTCCGGCTGCAGCCGGGTCCGCCACCGCTACAGCCAGGCCCGCCGATGCAGCACCCGCCCCAGTTCTACCCGCCACCGTCACCGCCACCGCCACCGCCACCGCCGGCGGGAGGGTTCACGCCGCCGGGCTAGTCGGTCAGTCTGCGATCCAATTTCCGTGAAAGCCGTACGGAACACGCTGCGGCAGCTTGATTCTGGCGACCGGATCGCCGGCGAAGTCGGAGGCATCCAACACCACCAGGTCGCTTCCGTCTCGGTCCGGGTCATAGACATAGCCGACGTACCATCCGCTGCTCTCGTCGGCCGGCCCTGACGCCGCCGGCACGAATACCGCCTCGCCAGGCCCGCCGGGGGATCCAGCCGTGCCGAAGGTGTGCTCGACCGCCGCGCCGGTGTCGAGGTCGTAGCGGACCAGCCGGCGATCACCGACCGAGACCGCGTAGCGGGCCGGCAGGGTGCCCAGCCGGTCGTCGATCCGCGGGAACTCCACCGCCCGGTCGTCGAGTTGACGCTCGGCGACCTTGCCGCTGTGCACGTCGATCGTCCAGCTCCACAACACTCCGTCCACCCCGAAATCGGAGCTGTCACGCCATAGTTCGGGATAACGGATGCCTTGAAGCACGATCGACCCGTCACGGTCGTAGGCGTTGGCGACATGGAACACGTAGCACGGGTCGATGTCGAACCAGCGCACCGGGCCGAATGGATCGTCGCGGCGCAGCACCCCCAGCCGCGCCCCGTATCCGCCGTCCCAGCGATAGGGCATGTCTCCGTTGCCCTTCAGGGCGATGTCCAGGTTGAACACGATCGGTAGGTCCATGAAGACGACGTGCTCGGCAGTCAGTGCGAAGTCGTGCATCATGGTCAGCGCCGGCACGTCGATCGGCCGGTTGACCGTCAGCTCACCGTCGGCGTCGACGCGGTGATAGGTGACGTGGGGCGCAAAGATGTTGCCGTAGCCGAAGAAATGCATCTCGCCGGTGATCGGGCAGATCTTCGGATGGGCGGTCATCGCGTCGGCCAGCTTGCCGCCGAAATCGTAGGCCCCGACGGTCTGCAGATCGTTGGTGACCTCGTAGGGCAGCGACGACTCGACCAATGCCAGCGTCTTGCCGGCGTGGTTGACCACGTGGGTGTTGGCGACACTGGCGTGCAGATTGCGAGTGCCGTCCGCGTTGTACAGCGGGAACGGGTCTTGGAAGCTTTCGGTGCGAACCCACCGGTTGCGGTACCACGCAGCCCGGCCGTCTTCGATGCGGACGCCGTGGATCATCCCGTCGCCGGTGAACCAGTGAGCCGTCGCCTGGCGAGGATTGGGCCCGTTGCGCAGGTACCAGCCGCTCATCTCGGCGGGGATCGCACCGGTCACCGGCAGGTCGAACTCGGTGAGCTCGTCGGTCACCGGTGCGTAGTTGCCTCGTTGGAAGAACTGCCCGGTTCCGCCGAGCGTCGATTCGATGGCCTCGGCCTTCGTGGTTCCAGTCATGACCCCTACGATGACACTCCAATACTGACATGTCAATAGTGGATTGTTGATCTACGATCGGTTCGTGAGCTTGCGAATAGCGGCGCTGGGACTACTGGCCCAGCATCCCGGCAGCGGATACGACCTGCTGCGGAGGTTCGAGAACTCGATGGCGAACGTGTGGCCGGCCACCCAGAGCCAGTTGTACGGCGAGCTCAACAAGCTCGCCGACGGAGGGCTGATCGAGGTCACCGACGTCGGCCCGCGCGGGCGCAAGGAATACTGCGTGACCGCCGCCGGACGAGCCGAACTGCTGCGCTGGGTCACGAATCCGCAGGACGACCCGCCTTACCGCAGCACGCAACTGCTGCGGGTCTTCCTGCTGACCGAGTTGCCACGCGAGCAGGCACGCCGGCACATGCTCGCGGTTGCCGAGCACGCCGAAGACGAACTGGCCCGACTCCGAGCACTCCGGGACTCGATCGACTGGGACGGCGCCACCGATGACAACGACGCCGGTTTCTACGGCCGCGCGGCGCTGGAGTACGGTCTGCGCGCCGAGGCGATGGAGGCCGAGTGGGCCCGTTGGGTGGTCCGCGCCATCGACCAGCGCCCCGAGTAGCCGACCCGCAACGTCGTCACGACACGTCGACCCAGTCCAGCGTGCGCTGCACGGCCTTGCGCCAGCCGGCATATCCGTCGGCGCGCTGCTGGTCGGTCCACTGCGAGGACCAGCGTTTGTCCTCCTGCCAGTTGGCCCGCAGATCGTCGGCGTTCTCCCAGAATCCGACCGCCAGACCAGCGGAGTAGGCGGCACCCAGCGCCGTCGTTTCGGCGACCACCGGCCGGACGACGTCCACGTCCAGCACGTCGGCCTGCATCTGCATGCACAACTCGTTGGCGGTGATACCGCCGTCCACTTTGAGGACACCCAGATGCACGCCGGAATCCGCCTCCATCGCCTCGACGACGTCACGACTCTGGTAGCAGATCGCCTCCAGAGTCGCCCGAGCGATATGGGCGTTGGTGTTGAACCGCGACAGGCCGACGATCGCGCCGCGGGCATCGGAGCGCCAGTACGGCGCGAACAGCCCGGAGAACGCCGGCACGAAGTAGACACCGCCGTTGTCCTCCACCTGGCGCGCCAGTGACTCACTCTGCGCGGCTCCGCTGATGATGCCCAGCTGATCACGCAGCCACTGCACCGCAGATCCGGTGACGGCGATCGAACCCTCTAGGGCGTACGCGGGCTTGTCGTCGCCGAACTGGTAGCAGACCGTGGTCAGCAACCCGTTCTCCGAGCGAACGATCTTCTCGCCGGTATTGAGCAGCAGGAAGTTGCCGGTGCCGTAGGTGTTCTTGGCCTCCCCGACGTCCAGGCACACCTGGCCGACCATCGCGGCCTGCTGGTCACCGAGCGCTCCGGTCATCGGCACCTGCCCGCCCACCGGGCCGTCGGCGGCAGTGATGCCGTAGGACTGCGGGTACGACGAAGGTTTGATCTCCGGCAGCATCCGCCTTGGGATACCGAAGAACGACAACAACTCGTCGTCCCAGTCCAGGGTCTCGAGATTCATCAGCATGGTGCGGCTGGCGTTGGTCACGTCGGTGACGTGCACGCCCCCGTGCGGCCCGCCGGTCAGGTTCCACATCACCCAACTGTCGATGGTGCCGAACACGGCGTCGCCGTTCTCGGCGTCGGCACGTACGCCGTCGACGTTCTCCAGGATCCACTGCAACTTGCCGCCGGCGAAGTAGGTGGCCGGTGGAAGTCCTGCCTTGTGGCGGATCACATCACCGCGCCCGTCGCGGTCCAACGCGGAGGCGATGCGGTCGGTGCGGGTGTCCTGCCAGACGATCGCGTTGTAGTACGGCCGGCCGGTGCGGCGGTGCCATACCAGCGAGGTTTCGCGCTGGTTGGTGACGCCCAGCGCAGCGATGTCGGCGGCAACGAGGTCCGTCTTGTTCAGCGCGGATTTGATCACCGCGCCGGTGCGTTCCCAGATCTCGACCGGGTTGTGCTCGACCCAACCGGCGCGCGGCATGATCTGTTCGTGCTCGAGTTGATGACGCCCGACCTCGGCGCCGGCGTGGTCGAAGATCATGCACCTGGTGCTGGTAGTGCCCTGGTCGATCGCAGCGACGAAATCGCCCACTTTTCTGCTCCTCTCCGACGACGATGACACGCACCCGCCATGATGGCTTATATGGCTGTGCAACCTGCCGACTCTATCCACGACATCGACCGCATGCCCCGAGGCGGACCGGACGCCTCCTGTCTGGACCGGCTGCTGCAGACCGGTCGGCTCGAGTACCTCGACCGGGACGACGTTGAGGATTCGGTCAAACGCAGTGTGGTGCGGGCGCTGGAATGGACCGGCGAGTTCTTCGGCCACAGCGAGAAGTTCGCATTCGAAGCGCTACGCGAGGTGGCCGACGTCGCCGATCCCACGATCCTCGAACTCGGTGCGGGCCACGGTGGGCTCTCCCGCAAGCTGCTCGAGCAGCATCCCACTGCCCAGGTGACGATCACCGATGTCGACCCCGACTCGGTAGCGGCGATCGCGGCCTCCGACCTCGGCGCGCATCCGCGCGCGACCGTCCGCCAGATGGACGCGACCGCCATCGATGCCCCCGACGGGAGCTTCGACCTGGCGGTGTTCGCGTTGTCTTTTCACCACCTGCCACCGTCAGCGGCAGCCCGGGTGATCGCCGAGGGCACCCGGGTGGCACGAAAGTTGTTGATCATCGACCTGCGCCGTCCGCCGGCGCCGCTGCATATCGCGCGGTTGGCGTCGATGCTCCCGTTGGCGTTCGTGGTGCCTTTCGTCCACGACGGGGTGATCAGTTCACTACGGGCCTACAGCCCGTCGGCGCTACGGAAGCTGGCTGCGCACGCCGATCCCGGCATCGACCTGCAGCTGCGCGGCGGTCTGCTGAGTCCGCAGATCGCGGTGGGCACCCGTCGCCTCAGGTCCGTGGGCGGGTCAACCGGTGCAGCAGCCACGCCGCGGGGATCGTCATTAACAACGTCACGGTGAACAGGCCGAGTACCGAACCGGTGTAGATCGGCCAGCGCAACACCGAAACCATCACGATCTCCATCACCATGACGTGCAGCAGGAAGATCTCGAAGGAGATCTCGCCCAGCCACACCATCGGCCGGCTCGCCAGCAGCCGAACGTACCAGCCCTGCCGGTGCCCGCTGGCCGTACCCGTGAGGGCCAGCGGTGCCACCACCAACGTGGCGATGACCGCGTAGAAGATCGTCTTCGCGACATCCTGGCCCAGGTCGAGCACCGGGGAGGTGGTGTATCCGGCGATCGGTGTGGAGACCACCAGGTAGGCGACGAGCGCGACCGGCAGCGCCGCTGCGGCGTAGCACCGGACACGCTGCACCTGCAGTACCGCCAGTGCCATCCCTCCGACGAACCACACCAGGTAGTGCGGCAGCCACAGACCCGCACTGGCCGGCAGCCAGTCGGTGGTGTGCAGCACGACGAGCCACAACGGGCTCAGCGCGCCCAGGCCGGCCAGGCCCACCAACAGCAGCCCCGGTCGCCACCGCCGCCGGCACAGCACCACGAGCAGCAACCAGGCCAGCAGCGGCAGCACCGCATAGAAAGCCACCTCGACCGCGAGGCTCCACATCTGGGCCAGGCCCTGGTGCAGGTATCTCGCCGGGTAGTCGTCGCTGTAGATCTGGGTCAACGTGAGATTGCGGACCAACCCCGCCCAGGTGTGGCCCGGGTTGGGGTCGATGTCGCGGAACTGGTAGAGGACGTAGGCCAACAACACAGTCACAACGGTGGCGGGCATGATGCGCCGGAACCGGTTTCGGGCGTATCGGCGTAGCGGTGGGTGGTTGGACGAGCTGGCGGCGGCGCGCACCCAGGGAGCGAACAACAGCGCACCGCTGAGCACGAAGAAGATCGCCACCCCAATCTCCAGACGTGCATAGACCATGCCCAGATAGCCGTGCGGTGTCCGGCCCGTCCCGTATGCGGCGTGGGTGCCCATCACCAGAAGAGCGGCAACGGCGCGCACCCCGGTCAGCGATGCGATCCTGTCGACCGTCGAAACCTGTTCGAGGCCACCCTGGTCTAAGACCTGGTCGACAGAACCCGATGACGCGGGTATCACGGCGCCATTATGCGCCGGTGCAACCGCGTGTCCCGGATGCTCACCGACTTGCGCCGAAACCGCGGGTGCACTTGCGCTGGCGGCACCGACCCTGTTGCATCGGCGGTGTGGGCGACGAGTTGAAGCAGGTGGACTTCAGCCACGCGCACCGACGCGAGTACCGGCGCAAGGTGCAGCTGTGCTTGGACGTCTTCGAGAGCATGCTCGCCCAGTCCAGCTTCGACTTCGAGCGCCCGCTGACCGGGATGGAGATCGAGTGCAATCTGGTCGATGCCGGATACCAGCCCGCGATGAGCAACCGCGAGGTGCTGGCATCCATCGCCGATCCGGCGTACCAGACCGAGTTGGGCGCTTACAACATCGAGTTCAACGTGCCGCCGCGGCCGATACCCGGCCGGGCCGCTCTGGACCTAGAGATCGATGTCCGCGCCAGCCTCAACGCCGCCGAGTCGAAGGCCAACCACAGCGGCGCGCACATCGTGATGATCGGCATCCTTCCAACCTTGATGCCCGAACACCTCACCGCCGACTGGATGAGCGAGTCGACCCGGTACCAGGCTCTCAACGACTCGATCTTCACCGCGCGCGGCGAGGACATCTCGATCGAGATCGCCGGTCCAGAACCGTTGAGCCTGCAGTCGACGACCATCGCTCCCGAATCGGCCTGCACCAGCATGCAGTTGCACCTGCAGGTCTCGCCCGCCGACTTCGCCCAGAACTGGAACGCGGCGCAGGTCCTGGCCGGTCCACAACTCGCGGTGGGCGCGAACTCGCCGTTCTTCTTCGGTCACCAGCTGTGGGCCGAGACCCGGGTCGAGTTGTTCGCCCAGGCCACCGACACTCGCCCCGAGGAGCTGAAGACGCAGGGTGTGCGTCCGCGAGTGTGGTTCGGGGAACGCTGGATCACTTCGATCTTCGATCTGTTCGAGGAGAACGTGCGCTACTTTCCGTCGCTGCTGCCGGAACTGTCCGATGAGGACCCGGTAGCCGAGCTTGCCGCCGGGCGCGCGCCCCGGCTGTCGGAGTTGCGGTTGCACAACGGCACCATCTACCGCTGGAACCGGCCGGTGTACGACGTAGTCGACGGACGGCCGCACCTGCGGGTGGAGAACCGGGTGCTGCCAGCCGGGCCGACGGTGGTGGACATGATGGCAAACTCGGCTTTCTACTACGGCGCGTTGCGCTCGCTGTCCGAAGAGGACCGTCCACTGTGGACGAAGATGAGTTTTGCTGCGGCAGAACATAATTTCATCCAGTCGGCGCAACACGGCATGGAGGCGCGGTTGTACTGGCCGCAACTCGGCGCGGTGACGCCCGACGAGTTGGTGCTGCGCCAACTGCTGCCGCTGGCCGATGAGGGTCTGCGGCGTTGGGGGGTGGCCGCCGAGGTGCGGGATCGGTATCTCGGCGTGATCGAGGGTCGGGCCAAGACCGGCCGCAACGGTGCCTGGTGGCAAGTGGCAACGGTGACAACGTTGCAGGAGCGTGGGTTGAGCCGGCCCGCCGCGATGGCCGAGATGCTGCGTCAATACTGCCGGTGGATGCACAGCAACGAACCGGTACATACCTGGGAGGTGCCCTCCCCCTAGAGGGCGCTCATTTAACCGCCAGGGAGAGCCCGAAATCGCCGGCCGGGTCGGTCCACCAATGAGTGCGGCGCAAACCGGCGGCAGCCAACTCGTCGGCGATTCCGTCCGGGTGGAACTTGCAGGACACCTCGGTCAGGATCTCCTCGCCAGCAGCGAAATCGACGGTCAGATCCAGCGCTTCAACGAATACCTGTTGAGCACCGACGGCGCGCAGCCACATCTCGATTCGCTCTTCCTCGGCGTTCCACCGGGCGACGTGGTCGAACGCTGAGGTATCGAAATCGGCGCCGAGCTCGCGGTTGACCACCGTCAGCACGTTGCGGTTGAACCGCGCTGTGACACCGGCACTGTCGTCATAGGCACGCAGCAGCCGTCCGGTCTCTTTGATCAGATCCGAGCCCAGCAACAGCGCGTCACCAGACCCCATCACCTCGGCGAGCGCTGAGAGAAACCTGGCCCTGGGCACCGGCGTCAGGTTGCCGATCGTCGAACCAAGGAACGCGACCAGACGACGACCGCCGTTGGGAATCTTGCCCAGATGCTCTTCGAAATCGCCACAGACCGCTTCGATTTCGATCCCGTCATACTCCCGAATGATCGCTTCGCCGGCAGACATCATCATTCCGGCATCGACGTCGAAGGGGACGAAACGGCGAAGAGAACCCTGTCGGTGCAGCGCGTCAAGCAGCAGCCGTGTCTTCTCCGAGGTGCCACTGCCCAGTTCGACCAGGGTGTCAGCCGCGGAGACCGCCGCGACCTCCTCCGATCGCTCACGCAGGATCTGCATCTCGGCCCGGGTCGGATAGTACTCCGGCAGCCTGGTGATCTGATCGAACAGATCACTTCCAGCCGGATCGTAGAACCACTTGGGTGGCAACGATTTCGGTGTCGCGCTCATGCCGTTCAGGACGTCTCGCCGCAGTGCACGTGTGGCCGATTCGGCGGCCAAGTGGTTGACCAGCGAGATGGTCATTGCTCGCCCGCCAAGGTCGTGAGCGTGACTCCGCGACGGTCGACTTCGACGAGGTGGCGATCGGGGACATCCTGCCAGTTCGGGTCGTCGTCATACGGTTCGCTCGCCAGCACGACGCCGTCGTCGCGATGCAGCATCGACAGAGTGTCCCCCCAGGTGGTGGCCAGCATCTGAGATCCGTTGGCGGCCAGGATGTTGAGCCTGGCGCCGGGATCGGCGGCCGCTACCTCGACGACGACCTCGCCGAGCCGGTCCAGCCCGAGGTCGAAAATGTGGGCGGCCAACAACGCACTGTCAACGCTGGATTCGGCACGCACCGAGGGCGCCAGCACTGCCCGATCGACCAGTCCGTTGTGTGACAGCAACCAGTGCCCGTCGGTGAACGGCGCCGATGCCGACGCTTCGATCGGCATGCCGACGCTGGCCGAGCGGACTGCGGCCACCACGCATCCGCTGCGCAGCGCGGGCGCCACCGACGCGAACGAGGCATCACCCCACAACGGCGCGGCGCTGCGCCATCGGCGGGGTTCCCGGGCCGGGGGGCTGTCGAAGAACCCGATCCCCCAGCCGTCGGCGTTCATCAGCCCATGCCGCTGGCGCCGCGGCGCATACGCCTGAACCACCAATCCGTGTGGAGGCTCGGTCACCAGCGAGGCCAGCGAACGGGGCTCTCCCAGCCAGCCCAGGTGCCGGCACATCAGTGCCCCCCGTCCGTGGGCCAAGCGAGCCGAACACCCGAGAAGATCTGGCGCCGGATCGGGTGATCCCAGTTGCGGAAGCTGGGGCGCAGGATTCCCGGCGCCACCGCCCAGGATCCGCCACGCAGCACCCGGTACTCACCTGCACCCTCGGCTTCGAAGAACGGCTGCGAGTAACGCCGGTAGATCATCGGGCTGAACCCCGGCCACGGGCGCAGCGGCGAGGTCGTCCACTCCCACACGTCGCCCAACATCTGTTCGGCGCCGTAGGCGGACGCGCCGGCCGGGTACGCACCGACAGCGGCGGGTCGCAGCGCGTCACCACCCAGGTTCGCCAGCCCGGAGTTCGGTTCGGTCGAGCCCCACGGATAACGACGGCGCCGGCCCGCAGCGGGGTCCCAGGCGCACGCCTTCTCCCATTCGATCTCGGTCGGCAGCCGGGCACCGGTCCAGGCCGCATACGCCTCGGCTTCGAAGAACGTGACGTGCTGGACCGGTTCGTCGGCGGGGATCTCCTCGACGTGGCCGAACCGGGTCCGGGTGCCCGCAAGATCCCCGGTGTTCCAGAACTGGGGCGCGCTCAGCCCGGCTTCCTGTCGGTGCGCCCAGCCACGCTCGGACCACCAGCGGGACTGGCGATAGCCGCCGTCGTCGATGAACTGGCACCATTCGCCGTTGGTGACCGGCACCGTTCCGATACGGAAGCCGGCCACATCGACGACGTGTGCGGGTCGTTCGTTGTCCAGTGCGTGCGGCTCACCGGCCGAATCGACGCCGAGGACGAAAGGCCCGCCGGGCACCGGCACCGACGTGCCCGCCACACCGGAGCGACCACGCGGCAACACTGCGCCGCGGTCCAGCAACGCCGGACCCGATCGCAGGTTCAGCGCCTGCAGCATCGTCTCGACATGTTGGTTCTCGTGGCTGACCACCAACGCGAAGGGGAACCCCGCAGCTTCGTCGTGTCCCGGGTCCTGGCCGGTAAGTGCGTCGAGGGCGTCCAGCGCTCTGGCCCGCACAGTGGCGCAGTAAGCGCGCGCGTCGTCCGGCGGCAGCAGCGGCAGATCGACTCGGCTGGACCGCGAGTGAACGAATGCGTCGTAGAGCCGATCGACGCCCGGCGGCAGCAGACCCGGGCGGTCCGGGTTGCCCCCGCGCAGCAGCCACAGCTCCTCCTGCTGGCCGATGTGGGCGAGGTCCCACACCAGCGGACTCATCAGCGGGTCGAACTGGCGCACCAGCTCGGGGTCGTCGAACGCCGCCAGTCGCAGCGTGCGTTCACGGGCGCCGGCCATTTCACGGGCCAGCATTTCGGGAGAGGTCAGGACTCCTCCTTCGCCCATCGGCGCACCGTCGCACCGATCCCGTGCTTCACCGTGTGGTCGGCCACGTCGTCGGCCGGACACCGTCGCTGTTGCACCGAGCGGATCAGCTTCGCCATCGGTTCGGTCAGCTCCGCGGGTGCCCGCTCGGCGGCGGTCTGGACGCACCGCACCGCCGCTGCGTGCAGCCGGTCGTCGCCGAGCCCGACCCGGGCGGCACGGTCCCAGGCGGTGGCGACCGGGGCGGTCGCCTCGGCCGCAATTCCGGCCGCAACCGGATCGTCCAACAACGTAACGAGGGTGAACACCAGCGCCGGCCAGACCGCGCCGGGAACACTGTCCAGATAACGGATTTCGAGAAACCGCCGGGGCCGCACCGGAGGGAACAACGTTGTCAGATGGTATTCCAGATCGGCCACGGTGGGCCGTCGTCCACCGAGCAGCGTCCGCCCGTCGGCCCAATCCGCGAATGGAACCCAATCGGTCACCGACACCGCGGACGAGTCGTCGTTGACCAGCATGACCGGTGCTTTCAACGCGTAGCGGGACCAGTCGGTGGCCGGATCCTGCGCACCCAGAACCGGGCCGCAGCGCGCCGAGTCCAATTGGCTCCACACATACTGTCGGGTGCTGCGCCAACCGGAGAACCGCCCACCCAGCAACGGCGAGTTCGCCGCGATCGCGATCATCGTCGGGCCCAGCGCATGCGCCAGGCGCACTCGGGCGGACCATCCGTCGCGCGGGCCGGCCTCGACGTTGACCTGCACCGAAGCGGTGGAAGTCATCATCGCCGCGCCCGCTGCTGCGGTGCCGCTGGCGCCGAAGAACTGCTCCATCGCCCGATAGCGTGCACCGGGGTTGACCCGGGCGGCCGGGCGCAGCGGATCGGCACCCAACGGCACCAGGCCCAGACCCGTGGCACCGAACGCCTCATCCAGCGCACGTCGATCGGCCGTCATCGCGGAGATGGCCGGGACCGGGCCGTGCACCGGCGGTCCCGACAGTTCGACGGCCCCGCCGGGTTCGACGGTGATGCTGCTGCCGCCCGGCAGTGGCGGCACACCGGCGATGGCTGCGGTGATCTCGTCCCACCCCGGTCGCCGCAGCGGATCTGCCAGGTCGAAACAGTGTGCCTCGATCTCCAGCCCGACGCGTCCGACCGGGCCGTCGTGCAGACAGCTCTGCGCGATGTGAGCGGCCGTCGCGTTCGCAGAACCCAACGCCGAAACCGACGAGTCGGTGCGCGTACCGGCCGGCGAGGCCATCTCAACCTTCCCTCCGGTCTGGGGGCCGGGGCTCGTTACTGGCCCAGTGTGTTCTGCATGGCGCCGGCCAGCACGTTGACCGCGGGCCCGCCGTTGCCAGACTGACAGACCTTGGCCTGCAGCAGAACGTTCTCGCGCTTGCGCGTGGTGGTGAAGCAGCGGCGGTCGGTGCCCGCCTCCTGCTTGATCCAGTCAGCCTCGGTCGCGGTCGTCGGACCACCGGTGAACGACCACACCTGGGTGGTGAAGTTCTCCAGGTGCATAGCGGTGGTCTGCCCAGAGCAGCCGACAGTGCGGTCGACGACACGACGGAAAGCCCGTTCGGCCGCCTCAGCGGTGGCGAACACCCCCACCGCCTGCTTCACCAGGTGCGTGGTGTCGGTGGCCGACGTCTGCGCCACCGCGCCATTGAACGACGCCAGATCCGGGTCGTTGTACACCTCGGGCAGGCCGATGTCGGCCCAGTTGTTGCAGGCCGGGTTGTCCACGTAGAACCCCTGGAACGGCGCGCTGAACACCCACTCCCACCTCATCGGCGCACCGACGATGTTGCCCACCGAGCCCTTCCCCAAGACCGCATAGTTGACCACACCGGGATCGGACGGGCGGGCCTGTGCTGCCGGCGCCAGGAGCAGGCAGCCAGCCAGGCCGGCGCCGAACAGAGCGCGCACCACCCGGCCGGGCCGCACCGGGTCAGACCTTGGCCGACAACGTCACCTCGACGTTGCCGCGGGTCGCCTTGGAGTACGGGCACACTTGGTGGGCCTGGTTCATCAGATCCTCGGCTTTGTCCTGCTCCAGTCCGGGCAGGTAGCCGCAGATGCCGGCGCTGAGACCGAAGCTGGTTTCGTCCTTGCCGATGCCGACCTGAACGGTCACCCCGGTAGCGTCGTCGAGCTGCACACCCCGACTCTTGGCCACCAGGCGCAGAGCGCCGAGGAAGCACGCCGCGTAGCCGGCCGAGAACAGGAGTTCGGGGTTGACGCCTTCGCCGCTGCCGCCCATCTCCTTAGGCGGCCGGGTGTCCAGGTCGAGCTTGCCGTCAGACGACTTGACGTGGCCGTCGCGGCCCCCGCCGGTCGCTGTCGATTCTGCGGTGTAGATCGCTTCGATGCTCATGGGTCTGATCATGCCAGCCCGGCGGTGAACAGCAAGGCGCTCCGGTCAGGTCTGCTCAGTCACCGCCACCACGGACGCCCTCCTCGACCTGCTTGCCAAGGTGGGAATCGACGTTGCGCCAGTACTCAAACACCCGCGACAGCACCGGCTCTCTTACACCCTTCGATACGTGGCCAACGATGTTGTGCACCAGCCGATCCCGCGCCGCGTCGTCGAGCACTTCCCGGACCATCGCGCCAGCCTGACCCCAGTCGTCGTCGTCCGGACGCAGTGCGTACGCCGCACGGACCATGTCGCCGTCAGACATCCAGTGCACCTCCGCGGCACGGGCGGGGTCGACCTCGGGACCGCCAACCGAGTTCGGGGTATACACGGGATCGGTGGCGTTGCGGATCCGCATCGCACCGTCCTTGGTATAGGCACGCACCGGCACCTTCGGCTCGTTGACCGGGATCTGCTTGTAGTTGACCCCCAGCCGGGCACGGTGCGCGTCGGCATAGGAGAACCCGCGCGCCAGCAGCATCTTGTCCGGACTCAGCCCGGTACCCGGAACGATGTTGTTCGGTTCGAACGCGGCCTGCTCGATCTCGGCGTGGTAGTCGGTCACGTTGCGGTCGAGGGTCATCCGGCCCACCTCGCGCAGCGGGTAGTCGCCGTGGGGCCATACCTTGGTGAGGTCGAACGGATTGAACCGGTAGGTCTTGGCGTCTTCGAAGGGCATAACCTGCACCTGCAGCGTCCAGCTGGGGTGATCGCCGTTCTCGATGGTGTTGTACAGGTCGCGCTGGTGATAGTCGCCGTCCTCACCGGCAAGGCGATCCGCCTCCTCCTGGGTGAGGAAGTCGATGCCCTGGTCGGTCTTGAAGTGGTACTTCACCCAGAACATCTCACCGGCGGCGTTCATCCAGCTATAGGTGTGGCTGGAGTAGCCGTTCATGTGCCGCCAGGTCTTCGGGATGCCCCGATCCCCCATCAGCCAGGTCACCTGGTGCGCAGACTCGGGTGACAGCGTCCAGAAATCCCATTGCATGTGATGGTCACGCAGGTTGGTGGCCTGCATCCGCTTCTGGGACCGGATGAAGTTCTGGAACTTCATCGGATCCCGGACGAAGAACACCGGTGTGTTATTGCCGACCAGGTCGAAGTTGCCTTCGCTGGTGTAGAACTTCAGCGCGAAGCCCCTGGGATCACGCCAGGTGTCCGGACTGCCACGCTCGCCGGCCACGGTGGAGAACCGGGCCACCATCTCGGTCGTGGTACCAGGCTGAAAGACCGCAGCCCGGGTGAAACCACTGACGTCTCCGGTCACCTCGAAGCGGCCGAACGCGCCACCGCCTTTGGCATGCGGCTGACGCTCCGGGATGCGCTCCCGGTTGAAATTGGCCATCTGCTCGATCAGATAATGATCGTGCAGCACGATCGGGCCGTCGGCGCCGACCGTCAGGGAGTGTTCGACGCTCGGTGCCGGTGCGCCGCCGTCTGTCGTGGTGAAGTTCTCCGCCATTTCCCTAGCTCATCTCCTCGGGTTCATCTGCTCGGGTCGGACGATCTCTGCGGTCGGACCGCACGGTCGTTACCTGGTAGCGATACCCACAACGACGGCTTTGATGACTCTTTCGCGTGATCGAATCGGAACGAACGGTCAGGGTCGCGCCGGCGGCGCCGGACTGGTCGGCCTGGGCGCAGTGGTGCCCTGTCGCTCCGCCGGCAGTGGTGGGGGCGGGGGCGGCATCATGCCCGGGCCCGGGCCCGGGCCCATCATCGGCGGGCCCGGGTGGTGCGGGCCTGGGTGATGGGGCACGCCCATCGGCATCCGGTTGACCTCGGAGTGGTGCTTCGAACCGTCGTAGAAGCGCCAGTTGCCGACGTGCTTGCCCAGCGTGAACCCCGAGAAGAAGATGACCGCGACGATGAAGATCGCACTGGCGACGATCACCAGCCACGCAGCCGCCTGGAACAGCCGGTTGGGACGCCGCCCGTACTCGTCGGACGCGGCGGGTGCCGGTGGCCTGGCTTCGGCCGGTGTGATGGCTTCGGTCTGACTGGACTCAGGTGTTTCGGTCATGGGCTGATCATGCAAGCCCGCGTGGGGTGCGCGACATGAATTCGCTATGAATCGGCTGTCAAATATATTTCTGAGATTTATCAAGTGATCGGTTGGTTTTGTCATACGCTGACTTGGTGCCATCACTGGTTGCTTGTGCTCGCTGCGGGATCGCCAGGACGCGTCGCAGTTAGATGGTGAGCCTGGCGAGCCTGACCGGTCGCGTACTCGTTCGGTGGTCGGCGTGGCCGTGTCGGCGATGCGAGCCAACTCATCCCGCCCAGCAACTCGTCAATGGGGGTTAGCAAACAGATCTGACAACCATCCCGCCGTGAACCCGAGGAACGGGCGAGCGTCGTTTAGCTGTGCTGCAGCGTGGACCACCGGCCCAATCCTGACCTATCGAATCGTCATTCGTCCCACCAATCACTTGAGTAAGGCATCCCCATGAATTACGTAACGCAGCCATTCCAGCGTAGGTATCGGCCCACTTCGGCGCCTGGCGTCTCGGCCGGCACTCATGCGCTTCCGATCCGTTCGGGAGGGTGGAGTCTGCCCAAGCCTTCGGTGTCGACCTATGCCGGTTATGTAGGACGAGTGGGTGCGTTGGCGGTCGCGCTGGGTGTGGGCGCGGCGGTCGCTTCGATGCCAGGAGTGGCCTTTGCCGACACGACCGGTTCGGGTGGTTCCACGGGTGGCTCGAGTGCGAGCTCGGATTCTTCGGATGCGGGTTCGGGTGATTCGGCTGAGTCTTCAGCGGGTGCGGGTGGGTCCTCGGATTCTGATGGCGGTTCTTCTGTTGGCGGTTCGAGCCAGGATGCCGCTGACGGTGCGGGCGGGGCTGGTGCCGGCGACCCGGATGCCGGCGGGGATGTCGATTCCGATGAGATCGCCGATGCGATCGACGACGCCGATGCCGGCGCCGACGCTGATGTGGATGTCGACGAGGATGCCGGTTCGTCGGGTTCGGACGCCGATGCTGATGACGCCGCCATCGACCTCGACGACGACGCTGACACGGGATCGGACGCTGAAGCAGACGCCGATCTGGGTTCGCCGGGTTCTGCGGGGTCGGCTTCGGGCTCGGGTTCGGATGCGGATTCGGTTGATGTTGACGTGCCGGCGGATGTGGATCTGCCCGAACTCGACGAGGTTGACGACGGCCTTGAGGACGACGCGGCTCCGGTAGTGGAGCCTGCTGGTGGTGGCGGGTCGGCTCCGGCGTCCGGGGGTAGCTGGGGCTCGGCCGGTGATGATGGCGCGGATGTGGTGGTGCCGGTGATGACGGCGACCCCGCAGGCTTCGGGTTCGTCGGGGGCGACGTCGTCGGGTGTGGATGCGGTGTTGTCGTGGTTGGGTCTGTCTTCTGGTGGTGGGGATG
>CAZEMS010000064.1:0-17862 GCA_964513475.1 uncultured Mycobacterium sp.
CGCCTGGGAGATGAAAGGCCGCTTCCCCGACATTCTCAACAACCCGGCCACCGGCGAGGCCGCCCGCAAGCTTTACGACGACGCCCAGGAGATGCTCGACACCCTGATCAAGGAGAAGTGGCTGACTGCCAACGGGGTGATCGGGTTCTTCCCAGCCAGCACGGTTGGTGACGACATCGAGGTCTATATCGACGAGAGCCGCACTGAGGTGCTGACCACATTGCACAACCTGCGCCAGCAGGGTGTGCACCGGCCCGGCATTCCGAACCGGTCGCTGGGCGACTACGTGGCGCCCAAAGCCACAGGTCTGGCCGACTACGTCGGCGCGTTCGCCGTCACCGCGGGGTTGGGCAGCCAGGACAAGATCGCCGAGTTCAAGGCGGACCACGACGACTACAGCGCGATCCTGCTGGAGTCGATCGCCGACCGGCTGGCCGAGGCGTTCGCCGAACGGATGCACCAACGGGTCCGTGAGGAGTTCTGGGGATACCAGCCTGACGAGCAGTTGGACAACGAGGCGCTCATCGGTGAGAAGTACGTGGGAATCCGCCCCGCCCCCGGCTATCCGGCATGCCCGGAGCACACCGAGAAGACGACGCTCTTCGAGCTGTTGGATGTCACCAAGCGCACCGGCATCGAGCTGACCGAGTCGATGGCGATGTGGCCCGGTGCAGCCGTCAGCGGATGGTATTTCTCGCACCCGCAGTCCCAGTACTTCGTGGTTGGCCGGTTGGCCCAGGATCAGGTGGCCGACTACGCGAGACGCAAGGGCTGGACCTTGGCCGAGGCCGAGCGCTGGCTCGCCCCCAACCTCGGCTACAACCCGGAGGACTGAGATTCAGGTTGGGTGACGTGCAACGCAACAGCCCCGCGACGCGCGGCATCCTTTCGGCCGTTCTGTGGGACATGGACGGCACCCTGGTCGATTCCGAAAAGCTCTGGGAGATCTCGTTGCACGCCCTCTACGGACGTCTGGGCGGGGTGTTGAGCGACGAGATGCGCGCCGCCACTGTGGGGGCATCGGCCGAAACCGTGATTCGGATGGTCTTCGACGACCTGGGGTTGGACCCGCATCCTGGGGCAATGACAGCAGCCGCGGACTGGGTGCACGACCACACCGGCTCGCTCTTCGCGGCAGGCCTGCCGTGGTGTGAGGGTGCCCGCGACCTGCTCGACGAGCTCGCCGCGGAGCGGGTCCCGATGGCGCTGGTCACCAACACCCGTCGGGCCCTCGCCGAGAGCGCGCTGAACAGTATTGGCCGGAAGTACTTTTCGGCCACGGTGTGTGGCGACGAGGTGGCGAATGCCAAACCCGCCCCTGACGGCTACCGTCGGGCCGCCACGCTGTTGGGTTTCGAGCCGCGTCAGTGCCTGGCCATCGAGGACTCGATCACCGGCGCGGCCGCCGCCGAGGGAGCCGGGTGCCCGGTGTTGGTGGTACCCAACGAGGTCAGCGTCCCCGTGACGCCGCGGCGCCGCAGCATCACATCGTTGAGTGGCCTGGACGTGGCAGGCCTGCGGACGATCTTCCGAGAGCTCGAGGCTCAGTTCGA
Organism: uncultured Mycobacterium sp.; assembly: GCA_964513475.1. GTDB lineage: Bacteria > Actinomycetota > Actinomycetes > Mycobacteriales > Mycobacteriaceae > Mycobacterium. The sequence goes on from CAZEMS010000064.1 coordinate 1,554, forward strand.
CGAACGACCTGCCTGACCGTGCGAACGAGTGATTGAATGTGATCTACATCGCGCTGCGCAGAAGAGGGGACGGCCCATGGCAGGCCAAGGTCCGGTCGGTGATCAAGAACCGGACGCCGCCGATGATTCCGAGTTCGGATCGGGTCGCAGCGCACTGCGGATAGCGTCGGTGGCCGCCCTCGGCGGTCTGCTGTTCGGGTACGACACCGCGGTAATCAACGGCGCGAACGACGCCATGCAGAGGCACTTCGGCGCCAGCCACCTGATGCTGGGTATCGCGGTGGCTTCGGCGTTGATCGGTGCGGCGGTCGGGGCGCTCACCGCGGGTCGGCTCGCTGACCGGGTCGGCCGGCTAGCGGTGATGAAGATCGCCGCCGCGCTGTTCTTCGTCAGTGCGCTGGGAGCCGGACTCGCCCCCGACATCTGGTCGGTCACCGTCTTCCGGTTGATCGGGGGTGTCGGGATCGGCGTGGCGTCGGTGATCGCGCCGGCCTACATCGCCGAGACGTCCCCGCCCGGCATCCGTGGCCGGCTCGGCTCCCTGCAGCAACTGGCGATCGTGACCGGCATCTTCCTGTCGCTCGCCATCGACGCCGGCCTGGCCCGGCTCGCGGGTGGCGCGGACCAAGAGCTTTGGCTGGGGCTATCCGCCTGGCGCTGGATGTTCATCGTGGAGGCGGTGCCGGCTGTCGTATACGGCGTCCTTGCCTACACCATCCCCGAGTCGCCGCGTTATCTCGTTGCCACGCATCGTATTCCGGAGGCACGCAAGGTTCTGACAATGTTGCTCGGGGCGAAGAACCTGGAGATCACGATCAACCGAATCCAGGACACCCTGCGCTCGGAGAAGCCACCGGCCTGGCGCGACCTGCGCAAGCCGACCGGCGGACTCTACGGCATCGTATGGGTGGGTTTCGGTCTGTCGATATTCCAGCAGTTCGTCGGTATCAACGTGATCTTCTACTACTCGAACGTGCTGTGGCAGGCGGTGGGGTTCGGCGAGGAGTCTGCGTTCACCATCACCGTGATCACCTCGATCACCAACATCTTGACCACCCTCATCGCGATCGCACTGATCGACAAGATCGGCCGCAAACCGTTGTTGCTGATCGGTTCGGTCGGTATGGCGCTGTCGCTGGGCACGATGGCCGTCATCTTCGGCTTCGTCGCGAGTACCCAGGAGGTGAACGGCGAACCGGTGCCGTATCTACCCGGCGCCTCGGGTCCGATCGCCTTGATCGCGGCCAACCTTTTCGTCGTCGCCTTCGGCATGTCGTGGGGCCCCGTGGTCTGGGTGCTGCTGGGCGAGATGTTCCCCAACCGGATCCGGGCAGCTGCACTCGGTCTGGCCGCCGGCGGCCAGTGGGTCGCAAACTTCCTCATCAGCGTGACCTTCCCGAGCCTGCGGGAGACGCTGGGCCTGGCCTACGGTTTCTACGCGGTCTGCGCGGTGCTGTCGTTCCTGTTCGTGTGGCGCTGGGTCGAGGAGACCAAAGGCAAGACGCTGGAGGACATGCACGAAGAGGCCTGGCACCATGAGCACGCGCCTCGCGACGCGTGACACAATCGCCTGCCGTGAAGACTTTCGACGCGCTGTTCACCGAGTTGACCGAGCGCGCACGCACCCGGCCCGCGGGCAGCGGAACCGTGGCGGCGCTGGACGGCGGTGTCCACAGTCTCGGAAAGAAGATTCTCGAAGAGGCCGGCGAAGTGTGGCTGGCGGCCGAACACGAGGGTGACGACGCGCTGGCCGGCGAGATCAGCCAGTTGCTGTACTGGACGCAAGTATTGATGATCTCGCGTGGCCTGACTCTCGATGACGTCTACCGGAAGCTGTGATGCCGATGCTTCGGGTGGCAGTTCCCAACAAGGGCACGCTGAGCGGGCCGGCCTCCGAGATCTTGGCCGAGGCGGGCTACCGGCCCCGCAGCGATCAGAAGGACCTCACCGTCATCGACCCGGCCAATGACGTCGAGTTCTTCTTCCTGCGCCCCAAGGACATCGCCGTCTATGTTGGTTCGGGCCAGCTGGACTTCGGCATCACCGGCCGGGATCTGGCCGCGGAGTCCAATGCTCCGGTGCGCGAGCGGCTGGCACTGGGCTTCGGCTCGTCCACGTTTCGATACGCCGCTCCGGCCGGTCGGGACTGGCGCATCGAGGACCTGGCGGGCAAACGGATCGCAACCGCGTTTCCCAATCTGGTGCGAAAAGACCTGGCGGAACGCGGTATCGAGGCGACCGTGATCCGTCTCGACGGGGCAGTGGAGATTTCGGTGCAGCTCGGCGTGGCCGACGCCATCGCCGATGTGGTGGGTTCGGGCCGAACTCTCGGGCTACACGGTCTGGCAACGCTCGGTGAGCCGCTGTGCGAGTCCGAGGCGGTACTCATCGAGCGCGAGGCTCCTCACGTCGAGAACGCCTCTGCCCGTGATCAGTTGGTCGCCCGGGTTCAGGGCGTGGTGTTCGGCCAGCAGTACCTGATGCTCGACTACGACTGCCCGCGCAGCGTGCTCGACGAGGCGACGGCTGTCACCCCTGGCCTGGAGTCACCCACCATCGCCCCGCTTGCCGACCCCGATTGGGTGGCGGTCCGAGCGCTGGTTCCTCGCCGCGATGTCAATCGCATCATGGATCAGATCGCCGCGATCGGGGCCAAGGCGATCCTGGCTTCCGACATCCGGTTCTGTCGCTTCTAGTGGGAGGTCATGTGACGCATACCGTTGTCCTGTTGCTCGCGCTGCTGATCGGTGTGGTCGCCGGCCTGCGCGCTCTGACACCTCCGGCGCTGGTCTCCTGGGCGGCCATGCTGGGGTGGATCGATCTGGACGGCAAATGGTCGCATTGGGTGGGCCACCCGATCACGGTGATCGTGTTGACGGTCCTGCTGGTGGCCGAGCTGGTGACCGATCAGCTGCCCAAGACGCCGAGCCGGAAGACGACGCCACAGTTCCTGGCCAGGATTCTGGCCGGCGCCTTCGCGGGAGCAGTGATCGGCAGCGCCTTCTTCCATACCTTCAGTTCGCTCGGAGCCGGCATCGTCGGTGCGGTGCTGGGCACCCTCGGGGGATACGAGGCCCGCAGCCGGTTGGTGGCTGCCAACGGCGGGCGCGATTTACCCATCGCGGTGAGTGAAGACCTGATCGCGGTGGGCGGTGGCCTCCTGGTCGTGTTCCTGGTCAGCCTGGTCTGAAAGGCGCACGGTGGCAGAGAAATTCGATGCGATCATCATCGGCGCTGGGCAGGCCGGTCCGCCGCTGGCCGGCCGGCTGACCGAAGCCGGGCGCAGGGTCGCGGTCATCGAGCGCAAGCTGGTCGGCGGAACCTGCGTGAACTATGGCTGCATCCCGACCAAGACCCTGGTCGCCAGCGCGCATGCCGCGCACCTGGCGCGGCGGGGCGCCGACTACGGCATCGGCACCGGCGAGGTCACCGTCGACATGGCGAAAGTCAAGGCGCGAAAAGACAAGATCATGCTCGGCGATCGTCACGGTGTCGAGTCGTGGCTAGAAGGCATGAGCGGCTGCACGCTGATCCGGGGACACGCCCGTTTCACCGACCCGCATACCGTGCGGGTCGGTGACCGAGTTCTCGAGGCGGATCAGATCTTCCTCAACGTCGGCGGACGTGCGGTGGTTCCCGACATGCCCGGTCTGTCCGAGATCGACTTCCTAACCAACGTGTCGATCCTCGATCTCGATACGGTGCCTAGCCATCTGGTGATTATCGGCGGCAGTTACATCGCGCTGGAGTTCGCGCAGATGTATCGGCGCTTCGGTGCCCGAGTCACCGTGATCGAGAAGGGTCCCCGGCTGACCTCCCGTGAAGACGAGGACGTCTCCGCGGCGATCAAAGAGATTCTCGAGGCTGAGGGAATCGACGTGGTGGTCGGCGCCGACGCCCTCGAATTCGTCACTCATGAAGACGGATTCGCCGTGACACCGCGCCGCGGTGCGGCACCTGTCATCGGAACGCACCTGCTAGTGGCCGTCGGCCGCCGGCCCAATACCGAAGATCTCGGCCTCGATCACGCCGGGGTGCGCACCGATGAGCGTGGCTACGTGGTTGTCGACGATCGGTTGCGCACCAACGTCGAACACATCTGGGCGATGGGGGACTGCAACGGGCGCGGCGCGTTCACCCACACCTCCTACAACGACTTCGAGATCGTCGCCGCCAACCTCCTCGATGACGATCCGCGCAAGGTGAGCGACCGCATCACCACCTATGCGCTTTACATCGACCCGCCACTGGGCCGGGCCGGGATGACCACCGATCAAGTTCGTGCGTCGGGCCGAAAGGCGTTGGTGGGCAAGCGTGCCATGAGCCGGGTCGGACGTGCCGTCGAGAAGGGGGAGACACAGGGTTTCATGAAGGTCGTGGTGGATGCCGATACCTCGGAGATACTGGGCGCGGCGATCCTCGGCGTCGGCGGCGACGAGGTGGTCCACGCGATACTCGACATCATGACCGCCGGTAAGCCCTACACCGCGATCTCGCGCACCATGCACATTCACCCCACGGTCAGCGAGCTGGTGCCCACCCTGCTCCAGGACCTGGAACCGCTGGTCTGAAACCGGCCGTCACAACCGCTGGATCAGCAGGGTCTGCGCCGAGGTTCCGACGAATCCGCTGCGGTCGAACAACTCGGCGGTGGTGACCCCGATCCCGTCGGGGCCGATCGATGCACGGGCCCGAATACCGAAGTCCTCACCCTCGGGTATTCGGTGAACGTGGACGACGGTGTCGGTGTTCATGAAGGCGAATTTCGCGGGATCCAGTGACTGCCCGACGCCGTTGGCCGAATCCACCACCATGGCAAGACGTTGCAGCGCGGTCGTCGGCTCCCCCTCGACCAGGGTCCCGCGCGGCGAGAGCCAGAACATCGCTGCTCCGGTTGGGTCGTCGGGCTGTGGGCGCCAGTCGATGGCCTGCACGTAGCCCGCGAGGTCCCACCAATCGGGCGGTAGGGGTCGGCGCGGCCCCTCGACGCTTGGCGGATACCGGTCAGTCGCAACGTCGGTGGTGTCGCCGGTGGCGAGAGCCCAGGCCGTCAGGCGGGCGACCGGCCGGGACTGGTTGAGGGGGACCATCTCCGCGGTCATCATGGTGATCCGGGTACCGGGACGCGATACCCAGGCGCGGATGGCGACCGGAGCCACCGGCACCGCCCCGAGGATGTCCATGCACAGCCGGCCGATGCGCAGCGGCCGGTCGCCCAGCAACTCCTCGGCTGCACGGGTCAGCAGGGCCAATGGCGGGGAGCCGTGCTGGATCTGCTGGTCCCAGTTGCTGCGGGTGTCGTCGGTGGACTCGTACTCATGAGTGCCGATGCGCCGGTACATGTGGCCCATCATGATGCCGGAACGTCGGGCCAGCCCGGGTACTGCGGTGGCTCTCCGCCGAAAGCCGGGCAGTGCCGCTGATGTGCACACCAGCCGCACAGTTTCGACGGGCTGGCGCGAAAGTCTCCGGTTGACCCGGCAGACCGAATGGCCCGCCACAACGCCATCAGTGTCTTTTCGAAGCGCTCCAGCTCGTCGAGATCGGGGGAGTAGTCGAGCATCTGGCCGTCGGCGAGGTAGATCAGCCGCAGCCTGGTCGGTGCCACTCCACGGGTCCGTAGCAGGGCGACTGCGTAGAACTTCATCTGGAACATCGCCCTGAACTCGGCGAGCGCGCGGGTGGCCGGCGGGGCTTTGCCGGTCTTGTAGTCGACCACCCGCACCTCGCCGGTCGGGGCGATGTCGATGCGATCGACGAAGCCGCGCAGCAGTGTCCCGTCGGCCAACTCCACCTCGACCCGCTGCTCGCAGCTGTGCGGATCGAAACGGGTCGGATCCTCGAGTCGGTAGTACCCGGTCAGCAGAGTGCGGGCCTCGTCGAGCAGCTGATCGCGCTGTTCGGGGTCGAGTGCCGCAGCCGCCTGCGGATCCTCGGTGAGCACTCGTTCCCAGGCTGGTTCGACCAGCCGCTGGGCCGTGCGGGGGCCGCGCTGCGGGGCGGGCATTCCGTAGAGCTCCTCGAGCGCGGCGTGCACCACCGACCCCCGCAGCTGGGCCGCCGACGGTGGTTCCGGCAGCCGGTCGATAGCCCGGAACCGGTACAGCAGCGGGCATTGCTTGAAGTCGGCGGCCCGCGACGGGGAGAGCGCCGGCTTGTAGGTAGGTCCGGCGACAGTGCCTGCGACCGTCGGTGCAGGCCCTGCCGGGGCGGGCACTGTCGGCGCGGGCATGGCCCGAGCGTAGTTCCGCTCGCCGACAATCCTCGACAATCCCGCTCACCGCGCGCGGTGCGTCTGGTGGCAGGCTGTCTGACTGTGCGAGTGACCGGTCCGTTCGGCGTGGGCGACCGCGTGCAGCTCACCGACGCCAAGGGCCGGCACTACACGATGGTGCTGACCCCGGGCGGCGAGTTCCATACCCACCGCGGTGTGCTGGCCCATGACGACGTGATCGGCCAGCCCGAAGGCAGCGTGGTCAAGTCCACCAGCGGCGACGCCTTCCTGGTACTGCGCCCGCTGTTGATCGACTACGTGCTGTCGATGCCGCGCGGCGCGCAGGTCGTCTACCCCAAGGATGCGGCCCAGATCATTCACGAAGGTGACATCTTCCCCGGAGCGCGGGTGCTGGAGGCCGGCGCCGGTTCGGGTGCGCTGACTTGTTCCTTGCTGCGCGCGGCCGGACCCACCGGCACGGTGACGTCGTACGAGGTGCGCGACGATCACGCCGAGCACGCTCGGCGCAACGTGGAGACGTTCTTCGGGGAGGCTCCGGCGAACTGGACGTTGGTCATTGCCGACGTGGCGGCTTACCCCGGCCCGCAGGTCGACCGGGTGGTTCTCGACATGTTGGCCCCCTGGGAGGTTCTGGGCGGTGTGGCCGACGCGCTCATCGCCGGCGGCGTGCTGATCGTCTACGTGGCCACCGTGACGCAGCTGTCGCGCACCGTGGAGGCGCTGCGGGAACAGCAGTGCTGGACGGAGCCGCGAGCCTGGGAGACGATGCAGCGCTACTGGGACGTGGTCGGATTGGCCGTCCGTCCCCAGCACTCGATGCGCGGGCACACCGCGTTCCTGATCTCTGCGCGCCGGCTGGCGCCGGACACCGTCACTCCAACTCGCCTGCGGCGCAAACGCCGGCTCTGAAGCTGACGGCTAAGGATTGGCACCCATATCCAACAGCAGGTCCGCCGTCTGCCGGGTCAGCTGCCAATGCGGCCCGTCGGGGCTGAACTCCATCGGGTAACTGAACTCGCCGACGTCCGGATTGGTGGTGCCCATGGTGACGTTGGCCACCACGTTTCCGGGGTCGGCCGGGGACCAGACCAGATCGGCGGCGGCGACGGTCAACGGCACGTAGCCGCCGTCACGCAACGCTCGCCCGAAGCCCTCCAGGGCGGGGGCGTCGTCGACGGTGGCGTCTTCGACCAGGCCGACCTTCTCCGTGCCGGGCACGTTGACATCGGCCAACCGGTACACGACATCGGCCAGCGCGGCCGGATCGGGCAACGGCGCCACCGGCGGGGCGACAGGAGCCGCCGCCGACGTTGTCGAGGCCGTGGTCGACGTGGAGGCGGGGCCGCCGACTGCGTCGCAAGCGCTCAGTCCGGGCCCAGCCAGAACGGCCGCGCCAACGATTAGCGCACTGGCGGTGCGATGCACCGATGCGAGTGGGTCAGCCGACCGTCGACAGCAATGCCAGGGCCGACTGCCTCGACAGCTGCCAGCCGCTGGGGCTCGGGCCGGCGAAGAAGGTCACCACTTCGTTGGCGGCTTTGCCGTTGGCCGTCGTGGCGGTGACGTTCGCCGTGGCGGAACCGCCGACCTGGTCGATGTTGGAGACGGTGAAGCTCAGCGGGAAGGCGCCTTCTGCGGCGGCGTTCTCGAAGGCCCGGTCCGCGGTGAGGGCTTCGATCCGGCCTACGCCACCCTGGATGTAGGCGGACTTGGCGCCCGAGAAGGAGCCGCCGGCGGCGAGGGCGTTGAGCGTTTGCATCAGGGGGCCCTGCAGATTTGGGGCGGGGGCCTGCGGCATCGGAACGCCGAATGCGGTGGGCTGTACGGCCGGGCTTGCGTGGGCACCGGAGGCTGCGATGGTGGCCGCACCCGCAGCCGCAGCGCCGACCAAAGCCGCCGCCGCCGTGCCGGTCACAATGCCGGTAACGAGGCTTTTCAGGGTCACGGTGGTCCTTTCAATCGATCATCTTCGGGTCTGAGGCTAACAGTGTTGAGGGGTGTGTCGAAATTCCTACGTCACACACAAAGACTGAATCGCCGGTAGCGTTGAAGTTGTTACTGCACCAGGTATCGGTGCTGGGAAGGTGCGCAACATGAGTGAGTCAGACCGTTCAGGAGCCTACCAAGACGGCTTCGAGACCCCCATGTCCAGCGAAGATGCCGCCGAATTGGAAGAGTTGCGCCGTGAGGCCGCGATTCTGCGGGAGCAGTTGGAGGACGCGGTCGGTCCGCACAGCGGCCTGCGCAGCGCACGTGACGTACACCAACTCGAGGCACGCATCGACTCCCTCGCCGCCCGCAACGCCAAGCTGATGGAGACGCTCAAGGAGGCGCGTCAGCAGCTGCTCGCACTGCGTGAGGAAGTCGACCGGCTGGGACAGCCGCCGAGCGGGTACGGCGTGCTGATCGCCACCCAGGAGGACGGCACCGTCGACGTGTTCACCTCCGGCCGCAAGATGCGGCTGACCTGCTCGCCCAACATCGACGTCGACACGCTGAGCAAGGGGCAGTCCGTGCGTCTCAACGAGGCGCTGACCGTCGTCGAGGCCGGCCACTACGAGTCGGTCGGCGAGATCAGCACGCTGCGCGAGGTCCTCGCCGACGGACACCGTGCGCTGGTGGTCGGGCACGCCGATGAGGAACGCATCGTGTGGCTGGCCGAGCCGCTGGTGGCGGCGGGGCTCTACTCCGAGGACGACGAGCTGGACGACGAGCAGCGGTCCCGCAAGCTGCGTCCGGGCGATTCGCTGCTGGTCGACACCAAGGCCGGGTACGCCTTCGAACGCATCCCCAAAGCAGAGGTCGAGGATCTGGTGCTCGAAGAGGTCCCCGACGTGGCCTACAGCGACATCGGCGGGCTGACCCGCCAGATCGAGCAGATACGCGACGCGGTCGAGTTGCCGTTCCTGCACAAGGAGCTCTACCGCGAGTACTCGTTGCGTCCGCCCAAGGGCGTGCTGCTCTACGGTCCGCCGGGATGCGGCAAGACGCTGATCGCCAAGGCGGTGGCCAACTCGCTGGCCAAGAAGATGGCCGAGGTGCGCGGCGACGACGCCCGGGAGGCGAAGTCGTACTTTCTCAACATCAAGGGTCCCGAGCTGCTGAACAAGTTCGTCGGCGAGACCGAGCGTCACATCCGGCTGATCTTCCAGCGGGCACGGGAGAAGGCCTCCGAAGGCACCCCGGTGATCGTCTTCTTCGACGAGATGGATTCGATCTTCCGCACCCGCGGCACCGGTGTCAGTTCGGATGTGGAGACCACGGTCGTCCCCCAGCTGCTCAGCGAGATCGACGGCGTCGAGGGTCTGGAGAACGTCATCGTCATCGGCGCCTCCAACCGCGAGGACATGATCGATCCGGCGATCCTGCGCCCAGGTCGCCTGGACGTCAAGATCAAGATCGAGCGTCCTGATGCTGAAGCCGCGCAAGACATTTACAGCAAGTACCTCATCGAGGACCTGCCGGTGCACGCCGACGACCTGGCCGAGTTCGACGGCGACCGATCACTGTGCATCAAGGCCATGATCGAGAAGGTTGTGGACCGGATGTACGCCGAGATCGACGACAACAGGTTCTTGGAGGTCACCTACGCCAATGGTGACAAAGAGGTCATGTACTTCAAGGACTTCAACTCCGGGGCGATGATCCAGAACGTCGTGGACCGCGCGAAGAAGTACGCGATCAAGTCGGTACTGGAAACAGGTCAGAAAGGGCTGCGCATTCAGCACCTGCTCGACTCGATCGTCGACGAGTTCGCCGAGAACGAGGATCTGCCCAACACGACCAATCCCGATGACTGGGCTCGGATCTCGGGCAAGAAAGGTGAGCGGATCGTGTATATCCGCACGCTGGTCACCGGCAAGAGTTCGTCTGCCAGCCGTGCCATCGACACTGAGTCCAACCTGGGTCAGTATCTGTAGTCCGTCAGAATTGCAGCGAGTAGCTGTTGCCTAAGTCATCCCCGATGACGTGGGCTTCGCGGGTAGAGGTGTCGACCCGGAGCGGGGCGCTGGGAGTGGAAACCTGGTAGGCCCACCCGGGCGGCAGCGTGAGGCGCTGGGCCAAATTGGACAGGTCGTCGAGTGAGAGGCCGGGATCGACGGTCTGGCTGTAGGTCTGCATCACCCAGCGCTGCCCGCTGGGGTCGATGAGTTCGTAGATCGGTTTCCCGGTGTCGAAGACGAAGATCGCCTTGCGGTCGACCTTGTTGACCGAGTACGGGGCAGGGTTCATCGCTGAGAGCGCAACCGTGGCCTGTTTGATCATTTCGATTCCGCCGAAGGTCTTGCGTTCCTGTTCGGCCCCGGGCATTTTCTCGATGCTGCTCATCACGAAGTAGCGCGGCCCGTTGAGCAGTGCCATCGCCGCGCCGTTCTCCTTGGCTATCGCCTCGGCGTCGAGCTCGGACCACAACTCGTGCGGGCAGTCGTTGAGAGGGAAAGTGTTGTAGACGGTGGCCTCCGGACCTGCCTCGCCGTCCTGCACGAGAAGCACTTCGCCATAGCGCTTCCCGTAGACGTCGTTCGCCACGTCGGCGAACCTAGCACGCCAGGTGGGCTCGGTAGCGGTTGCGCGCGATGAGTGTCAGTCGCAGATCGTCGATGAACGGATCAAGGAACTGTGCTCGGTGCTCACCGGGGCCCACTGCTTGAGCACCGACATACATGAATGTCAGTGCGCCCAGAAACATGCTCACTTGCAGTAGGGCCTGCGGTACCGGCATGGCCATCCCCAGCAGTACGACGTTGGGGGTGCCGCCGGCTGTCCACTGCGGCAGCAGTTCTGGGCTGAGCACGATCGATCCCAGTATCAAGTAGATCAGCCCGGTGAGGACGGCGACGGTGAGAACCCGCGCGAGTTGCGACACGGCCAGCACGAAGAAGACGTTCAGCCGTTCGCCGTGCGTGAGTGGTTCGGCCGGATGATCGTCCATGGCCTCGAACGGGGTGTCGCGTAGCCGGGCAGTGAGCTCAGGTGGCGCTTCCGTAGGGGTTGCCAGTACAGGGCGGGCACGCTCGATGGTGCCCGACACCAAGAAAACTCCGGCGACGAGGCCGAGGAACAACATGGCAAGCAACAGTCGGGCAGGACTGATCGTCGAGGCCATGCTCCATAGGTACGGGTTGAAGAACGCCAGCATGGTCAGCAGTACGAGTGGCAGTGCCCGTAGGACCAGCGCACCGACCACGGCGATCTGTGTCATCGTCAGCTTCAGCGCCCAGCCCAGAACTGAGCCGAGGCCAGACGCAGTGAGTGCAAGGACCGCGACCACACTCACCGCTGCGGTCAGGGTGCCAATGACCCCGGTGGCGAGCGTCTCGGCAACCAGAGCTGCTCCCACGGCCACTGCTGATGCTGCGCTCCGGACCTGGTCGGTCCGCAGCCGGGATACCAGCCACCCGGCCAGGACGGCGACGGGAAGGCCCACCGTGATCAAGAGCACATCTACCCACCGAACGATGGCTGCCTCGGCAATGATCTCCGCCTCGGTGTCGCCAGTGACCAGGAAATTCACCAGCACCATCACCATTGCGACCGCGTAGCCGGTGAAGACCGGGGCAGAACGCGGCCACAACCCGCGCCAGCGGGCCCGGCGGGTCAGCACCGCAGGAAGGCCGCGGTGTAGGAACCAGCGTTCGGCGGTAGGTCGTGGAGTCATCGGCTTGCTCCTTACCATTGCGTCGAGATTGAGAATCTGCAGCGAAAGTTCGAGTAGACCCCTGCGAGGTTTCAATCTCGACGGCCGACCGCCGACGGGTGAGCGGTCGCGACCACTTAGGCTGGCTGGGTGCAGCGGATCATCGGAACCGAGGTCGAATACGGCATATCGTCGCCGTTGGACCCGACCGCCAATCCGATCCTGACCTCTACCCAGGCGGTCCTGGCTTACGCGGCGGCCGCCGGAATCCAGCGGGCCAAGCGAACGCGCTGGGACTACGAGGTGGAATCACCACTGCGCGACGCCCGTGGGTTCGACCTGAGCAGGACGGCCGGGCCGCCGCCAGTGGTGGACGCCGACGAGGTCGGCGCCGCCAACATGATCCTGACCAACGGTGCGCGCCTCTACGTCGATCACGCCCATCCGGAGTACTCGGCACCGGAGTGCACCGACCCGCTCGATGCGGTGATCTGGGACAAGGCCGGCGAACGTGTCATGGAGGCGGCTGCCCGACACGTGGCCAGCGTTCCCGGGGCGGCCAAACTGCAGCTCTACAAGAACAACGTGGACGGCAAGGGGGCGTCGTACGGTTCGCATGAGAATTACCTGATGAGCCGGCAGACGCCGTTCAGCGCGGTGATCGCGGGCCTGACGCCGTTCATGGTGTCGCGGCAGGTGATCACCGGCTCCGGCCGCGTCGGGATCGGCCCCTCGGGCGATGACCCCGGTTTCCAGTTGTCCCAGCGGTCCGACTACATCGAAGTAGAGGTCGGCCTGGAGACCACCCTCAAACGCGGGATCATCAACACCCGCGATGAGCCGCACGCCGACGCCGACAAGTATCGGCGCCTGCACTGCATCATCGGCGATGCCAACCTCTCCGAAACGGCGACCTACCTCAAGCTGGGTACCACTGCCCTGGTCCTCGATCTGATCGAGGAGGGAACGGACCTGAGCGACCTGACATTGGCCCGTCCGGTGCACGCCGTGCACGTGATCAGCCGCGACCCCACGCTGCGGGCCACGGTGGCACTTGCCGATGGCCGGGAGCTGACCGGGCTTGCGCTGCAACGCGCCTACCTGGACCGGGTGGCGAAGCTGGTGGACAGCCGCGACCCGGACCCGCGTGCGGTCGACATTGTCGAGACCTGGGCGCACGCGTTGGACCTGCTCGAGCGCGACCCGATGGAATGCGCCGACCTACTCGACTGGCCGGCAAAGCTGCGGCTGCTCGAGGGCTTCCGGCAGCGGGAGAACTTGAGCTGGTCGGCACCACGGTTGCATCTGGTCGACCTGCAGTACTCCGATGTGCGACTGGACAAAGGCCTGTACAACCGGCTGGTCGCCCGTGGCTCGATGAAGCGCCTGGTCACCGAGCAGCAGGTGCTGGATGCGGTGGACAATCCGCCGACCGACACCCGGGCCTATTTCCGGGGGGAGTGTCTGCGCCGGTTCGGCGCGGACATCGCCGCTGCCAGCTGGGACTCGGTGATCTTCGACCTGGGCGGGGATTCGCTGGTCCGGATTCCCACCCTGGAGCCGTTGCGGGGCAGCAAGGCGCATGTCGGTGCGTTGCTGGATTCGGTGGACAGCGCCGTCGAATTGGTCGAGCAGCTCACGACCTGATCCTGCCGGGCGCATCGGGCACCGACCGGTAGTGTGGAGTAGCCGGCGGGTGGCTGTGAGCCCGCCGATTACCAACGCAGGAGGCAGCGATGGCTCAGGAGCAGACCAAGCGTGGCGGTGGTGGCGGCGAGGACGACGACCCCACCGGCAGCTCGGCCGCCGGGCAGGAGCGTCGCGAGAAACTCACCGAAGAGACTGACGACCTGCTGGACGAGATCGACGACGTTCTCGAGGAAAACGCCGAGGACTTCGTGCGTGCATACGTCCAAAAGGGCGGCCAGTGAGCTGGCCGACAAACCAAGAGCTGGCCTTCCCCAAACCGATCTCCGGAACCACGTCCGTACCCGTGGACCTGTCGTCCTTCTCTGACATGCTGCGTCGCCAGGCGCCTCAGCTGCTGCCCACCCTGGGCGGCGTCCAGGACGGCACTGCGCCGACCAGCGCGTTGCCGCACGGCACCACGATCGTCGCGTTGAAGTATCCGGGCGGCGTGGTCATCGCCGGTGACCGGCGCTCCACTCAGGGCAACATGATCGCCGGCCGCGACGTACAGAAGGTCTACATCACCGACGACTACACCGCGACCGGGATCGCCGGCACCGCGGCCATCGCCGTGGAGTTTGCTCGGCTCTACGCCGTGGAGCTGGAGCACTACGAGAAGCTGGAAGGAGTGCCGCTGACGTTCGCCGGCAAGGTGAACCGGCTGGCCATCATGGTGCGGGGCAACCTCGGTGCCGCGCTGCAGGGGTTCGTCGCGCTGCCGCTGCTTGCCGGCTACGACCTCGACGCCCCCGATCCGCAGGCGGCCGGACGCATCGTGTCCTTCGACGCCGCCGGCGGCTGGAACATCGAGGAGGAGGGCTACCAGGCGGTGGGCTCGGGGTCGATATTCGCAAAGTCAGCGATCAAGAAGCTGTACACACAGGTCAGCGACGCGGATACGGCGCTGCGGGTGGCCATCGAGTCGCTATACGACGCGGCCGACGATGATTCGGCCACCGGCGGCCCCGATCTAGTGCGTGGCATCTATCCGACGGTGGTGAGGATCGACGCCGACGGCGCGGCCGACGTCCCAGCGCAGCGAATTGCTGATCTCGCCCGCGAGATAATCGAAAATCGTTCCCGAGCAGACACATTCGGTCCGGACTCGGAAGCTCCACGGGCGGGCTCATGAGCTTCCCGTACTTCATATCGCCCGAGCAGGCGATGCGTGAGCGGTCGGATCTTGCGCGCAAGGGCATCGCTCGGGGTCGCAGTGTGGTGGCTCTGGCATATGTCGACGGTGTGGTGTTCGTCGCGGAGAACCCGTCGCGGTCGCTGCAGAAGGTCAGCGAGCTCTATGACCGGGTCGGTTTCGCCGCGGTGGGCCGGTTCAACGAGTTCGACAATCTTCGCCGCGGAGGCATTCAGTTCGCCGACACCCGCGGCTACGCTTACGACCGCCGCGATGTCACCGGTCGGCAGCTGGCCAACGTCTATGCCCAGACGCTCGGCACCATCTTCACCGAGCAGGCCAAGCCGTACGAGGTCGAACTGTGCGTGGCTGAGGTTGCACACTTCGGCGAGACCAAGGATCCGGAGTTGTACCGCATCACCTACGACGGGTCCATCGCCGACGAGCCGCACTTCGTCGTGATGGGCGGTGCCACCGAGCCAATCATTACGGCTCTCAACGACTCCTATACCGAGAACCTCAGCCTCAAGGAGGCGGTGAAGATCGCCGTCGAGGCGCTGCAGGCCGCTGGGAACGATTCCGAGCCGCGCACGCTCGGTCCGTCCACGCTGGAAGTGGCGATCCTCGATGCCAAGCGGCCGCGCCGGGCTTTCCGGCGCTTCACCGGTCCGGCGTTGGAAGCGCTGCTGACCGAAGAGGGCTCGAGCGGCTAGATCGGCGGCGGTTTGGGCCGTTCAACCGGGGTTGCCGGCGATGCCGTTCGCGCCCGGGCTACCCGGGGAGCCGTCGCTACTGTATCCGAAGCCGCCTGCACCGCCCGCTCCGCCTGTTGCTCCGGCGCCGCCTGGACCGCCTGGATTGCCGCCGTTTCCGCCGTCGCCGCCGTTCCCGCCGTTTCCGCCGTCACCGCCGCCGTACCCATAACCTCTACCTCCGTACCCGCCGGTTCCGCCGCCGCCACCGCTGCCGCCGGAACCGCCGTACCCACCGGGCGCAGATCCCCCGGGCCCACCCAGACCGCCGTCGCCACCCACACCGCCTGCTCCGCCCGGGCCGCCGTTGAAGCCGTAGCCTCTGCCGCCTTGCCCGCCGTAGCCACCCGAACCAGCCATGCCACCAGTGCCGCCTTGGCCGGCGGGCGCGTAACCACCGGAGCCGCCTGCTCCACCCGTACCGCCCGGTCCGCCGACTCCGCCCGACTCGTCATACCCGGTGCCGCCGAGCCCGCCGGCACCGCCCGCACCGCCGATGCCGCCAGCGCCGCCGTAGCCGGCTGCGGCAAACCCACCTGAACCGCCAGCACCACCTGCCCCCCCGGGCCCTCCGTCCCCGCCGGTGTCATTGAGCCCTTCGCCGCCTTGGCCGCCGGTCCCGCCTTGTCCGCCTTGTCCACCCGCTCCCGCGGTGCCGCCATCGCCTGTGCTGCCGCCAGTCCCGCCTTGTCCGCCGGCCCCACCGGTGAACCCGGTTTCTCTGGGAAAGTCGTTCGCGTCGGCGTCGCTGCCGGTGCCGCCGGTGCCGCCTTGTCCGCCGGTTCCTGCCGCGCCGGTGTCGCCTGTCTGTCCGGTGGCGGTGTTGGTTCCGCCGGCGCCGCCGGCCCCGGCGTCGCCGCCTT
>CAZEMS010000065.1:0-10189 GCA_964513475.1 uncultured Mycobacterium sp.
GGCACTTCTCGGCGGCCCGGCTCAACCCGGAGGTGCTGCTGGTCGAAACCGATCGGGATCTACGCACCCCGGCCAACATGATCGTGCTGGAGCGTGTCGCCAAGGAGGTCTTCCGTACCCCTGGGGTGGCGATGGTGCAGTCCATTACCCGGCCGTTGGGCACTCCGCTGGACCACACCTCGCTGGGTTTCCAGATGAGCGCGCAGAGTTCCGCGCAGATCCAGAACCTGCCGTTCCAGCAGTCCCAGGCCGAAGATCTGCTCGCGCAGGTTGCCGAGATCTCGGCGTCGATCGACCTGCTGCAGCAGCAGTACGAACTGCAGCGTCAGGCCGCCGCAGCCACCGACGAACAGGTCACCGCTTTCCGGGAGACCTCGGAGACGGTCAAGGAACTGCGCGACAAGATCGCCAACGTCGATGATTTCTTCCGCCCACTCCGCAACTACTTCTATTGGGAGCCGCACTGTTTCGACATTCCGGTCTGTGCGACGTTCCGGTCGTTGTTCGACGCGCTCGATGGAGTGGACTCATTGACCGACCAGTTCGCCGAGGTCACCGAGAGCCTGGACAGGCTCAACGCCCTGCAGCCGCAACTGTTGGCGCTGATCCCGCAACAGATCGCTTCCCAGGAGCGAAACCGGGACCTGGTAGAGCGCAACTACGCCACCCAATCCGGTCTGCTGGCGCAATCCGCCGAGGCGCTGAAGAACGCCGACGCGATGGGGCAGGCCTTCGACGAGGCCAAGGACGACAGCACCTTCTACCTTCCGCCGGAGGTGTTCGACAACTCCGAGTTCAAGCGAGGGATGAAGCTTTTCCTGTCGCCGGACGGCAAGGCCGCTCGGATGATCATCACCCACGACACCGATCCGGCTACGCCGAAAGGTATTTCGCACATCGATCCGATCAGGCAGGCGGCGCTGGAGGCGCTCAAGGGAACCCCGCTGGCCGGGTCGAGCGTCTATATCGGCGGTACCGCGTCGGCCTACAAGGACGCCCGGGACATGGCGAAGTACGACCTGATCATCGTCATCGTCGCGGCGATCAGCCTGATCCTGCTGATCATGATGTTCGTCACCCGCAGCGTGGTGGCCGCACTGGTGATCGTCGGCACGGTGGTGCTGTCGCTGGGTGCTTCGTTCGGGCTGTCGGTGCTGATCTGGCAGCACCTGCTGGGCATACAGCTGTACTGGATCGTGCTGGCGCTGGCGATCATCATCTTGCTCGCTGTGGGGTCGGACTATAACCTGCTGGTCATCTCTCGGTTCAAGGAGGAGATCGGTGCGGGGCTGAACACCGGGCTGATCCGGACCATCGCCGGCACCGGCTCGGTGGTTACCGCGGCGGGGCTGGTGTTCGCATTCACCATGTGTGGCTTCGTGGTTGGCGATCTGCGGGTGCTGGCCCAGATCGGCACCACCATCGGCTTGGGCCTGATGTTCGACACCCTGATCGTGCGGTCGTTCATGACACCGTCGATTGCGGCGCTGTTGGGCCGGTGGTTCTGGTGGCCGCTGAAGGTGCGGCCCCGCCCGGCCAGCACGATGCTGCGCCCGTACGGCAGCCGACGCGTCGTGCGGGAACTGTTGCACGACAGCGACGGAGCTCGCTCTCCGTAGCCGCAGGCCGCGCTAGTGCGACGAGCGGAGGCGTGACTGGGACCGGTAAATCCGCGCCCTCGTGAGCACGGCCCCTCCGGTGTGTCGATCCCGCGGTCAGCACGCAACAATCCTGGAGTCTGCATGTGGTACAGCGGCTATCGCTTCGATGAGGATCGCCGAAACCGTCCTGGAGGGGCGGTAGGAACTTGGCTGCGAACGACGATTCCGCTAGGGGTGCGGTTGAAGCTGGCTGCCGCCGGCCGGATGGCTCAGGGGTAGAGGGGGCGGCATGTAGGAAATGTAGTGGTCCGCGAGACAAACATCGATGCAGCGACAGTGGGACAAATTGCAAAACCGCAGTTCCGGCCCAGACGGGGATGCAGCCGCGCATGAGAACCTACAGCTGTTCTGTTGTAGGGTCTCAGCCCGCGTGTCATATTCTCAGCGGCGTCGCATGCCGCTGTCAGGTGTCTCAGGACGTGTCATGGCGAGCAGCGTTGGGCACTTGATCGGGGTTCTCGACGAGCGGTGTGTTTTCCCGGTGGGGTTGCCAGTCGTCCATTGTCTTGGGGCACCGGAGTGAAGCGCTCCATGTGGCCAGCTGCGGGTCGCGGGTGAGGGCCGGCTGGCGCGCATCGAACGTCCTGTGCCGGTGCGAGTGTCGCCAGGTTTGGGCGCCGCGGCCGCGGGCTCCTGTGGCCTGGCCTGTCACGGGTGATCTCGCTGCCTGCTCGGCAGTTCATCGCCGGTTCGGAAAGCTAGCCACCACATCGCCGGTCTCGGTTGGGGCTCAGCGTGCATGTCACCGCCACCGAGGACCGCCCTCTTCCCCATGGCGGTGTTGCCCGAGCCGAGGCGGGAACGTGGCAGTCACGAACACCTCTGGCACGCAGCGCAACTGGTCTGCCGATGAGGTTCTAGACGATGACGGTGTTGCCGTCGCCGGCTCCGGTGTCGGCGACCAGGCCGTTGCCGAGTGCGATCGCGGTGTTGTCGTTGCCCGGCCCAGCGGTAGCGGTCGAGCCGTCACCGAGGACCAGGGCGTAGTTGTCGTCCCCGTCAGCGGTCGCGATGCTGCCGTCCCCGTAGACACGGGTGATATTCCCTTCACCGATGGCGGCGGAAATGTTGTTGTCACCCACCACGGTGGCTGTGGAATTCTCGGCTTGCGCGGCGTTGCCATCGCCGTGGGTGTAGGCGATGGCCCGAGAGTCCCCGTCGGCGGTGGCGTTGGCAACGTTGCCGTCGCCGTGAAGTTTCGCGTCGGCGTAACCACCGTTACTTGCGGTGGCCTGGGCGGAACTGTCGCCGCCGTGGAGCCTGGCGACAGCGACGCCGTCGAGCGCGGCGCTGCCGATCACGCTGGCATCACCGTAGATCCGGGTTGCCGCGTAGCCGCTCTCCTGCGCCTGAGCGCCCCCGGTGTTGTCGTTGCCGTGGATGTGGGCGATGGCACGACTGTTGTCTTCCGCTTGGCTGTTGGCCTGGTTGTCCGCGCCAATCGACGTCGCGGTCGCACGGCTTTCGACCAGGGCCTGAGAAACACCGGTCGAGCCCGAGCCCAGCACGGTGGTCTTGGCGTGCGAGCCGTCTTCGGCGCCCGCGGTGCCCGTATTGGTGTCGCCGACGAGCACGACGGTGGACCAACTGTCACGCTCGCTGCGCGCGCTGCCGGACAGGTCGTCGCCGGCGAGCAGGACACTGGACGAACTGTGATCTTCGGCGAAACCAAGCCCGTCGGAGTTCGTCGCGCCAATGTGCACGGTCGTCCAACTGTGATCGAGCGCGATCGCCTCAGCGAAGCTGTTGTCGCGGCTGAAGGCTTTGGCCAGGCTGGCCTGCTCGGCGAACGTGGAGCTACTGCTGGTGTTGTAGGCCACGGAACAGGCAACACTGCGATCAAGAGCGTTCGCGGTGGCGACGCTGCCGGCGCCGGCGACGGCGTTGGCCAGGCCATTCTCAGCCGTCGCGTCTGCGCCATTACCGTCGCCGAAGGTGAGGGCGCTGGCGTAACCTCCGTCGCTCACGGCGCTGACGGCACTTCCGTCACCGACGATTAGGCCGTGGCTGTGGCCACCGTTTTCCGCCTCGCTGTTGACCACATTCGACTCGCCGATGATGGTAGCCGTCGCAACGCTGCCCAAACCCTCAGCCTGCGAGGTCATGGTAGAACCTTGGCCGCCCACAACGTGGGAGAGCGCACCGTTTTCAGCGGACGCGCTGCCCGAACTCAGGTCGGCGACCGCGACGGTGGACCAACTGTAGTTCTCGGCGAAAGCGCTGCCGTCGGAGACATCGGCTGCGTATACGGCAGCCCCACCGTGACTGACCGCGACGGCGTCGGCGGTGCTGGTGTTGCGGCTGACTGCCTTGGCCGCGCTGGCTTCCTCGGCGAACGCCGAGCTACTGCTGTCGTTGCGAGCCACGGATGTGGACACGCTGCCCTCAAGGCCATCCGCAGTGGCGACGCTGCCGTCGCCGGCGACGGCCTTGGCCACGCCGTCCTCGGCGGTGGCTTGCGCAGCGCTTCCTATATGGGCCATGGCGTTGGCCAGGCCGCGCTCGCTGCCGGCGGTGGCGGCGCTGCTGCCGTCGGCGAAAGCGCTGGCCAGGCCGAGGATGCTGCCGGCATCGGCGACGCTGCCGTCGTAGGCTACAGCGGTGGCCACGCCGCGGTCACTCACCGAATGGGCGGTGCTGTCGGCGCCGGCGATCGCTTTGGCTACGCCGTTGTCGGCGGTGGCTTGCGCGGAAGTGCCGTTGCTGAGGGCGAGAGCGGTGCTGAACCAGCCGGTGGCGGTGGCGTTGCTGTTGGTGCCGTGGGCGTGGGCGTTGTTGAAGTTGCCGTCCTCGGCGGTGGCGGTGGAGTCTTCACCGGCGACGATGGCGGCGTTGAACCAGCCATCGGCGGTGGCGGTGGTGTTGGCGCCGTAGGCAATCGCCAGGGAACCGAAACCAGTCGAGGTGGCCGTCGCGGAGCCGTTCTGGACGAGCTGCACACCGCTGAACGACACGCTGACGTCGTCGAAGGACACCCCGACCTGTTGGCCGATCCAGGACAGCACCCCCACCAAACCCGACACCTGCGCCGACGCTGTTGCCGGTGTGGGGGCGGGGTCGGTCAGTGCGGTGACCTGTTGGGAGACCAGGGTGCTGGCGACCTGGGTGAACGCGCCTGGGGCGTATTGGAACGCCGCGGCCGGCGCGGGTGGGGCTTCCGCAGTCTCATCCACCACCGTGGCCGCGGCAGCAGGTTGGGGTGTCGCGGCGGCGGCGGGGGCCAGCACTGAGCGCCGCGACGTCTCGGCGGCCACCACGGCCGTCAGCGCCGGGCTTTCGGTAGGCGTCTGCGGGGCGGGGGCCTGCTCGGTGTCGTCGACATCATCGACGACATCCACCTCGGCGAGGTCCCCGTCAGCGTCGTCGTCGAGGTCGGCATCCAGATCCTCATCGGCGTCTACGTCGCCGTCGTCGCCGGTGTCAGCATCGGAGTCCTCGATCTCGGCATCGAGATCGTCCGCTTCAGCGTCGAGATCGTCGGCATCCTCGTCGCTGCTGTCCTCGTCGGCGCTGTCGCTGTCAGACGCGGTGCTCGAGCTCGACGACCCCGCGCCGGAGGAGTCGGAGTCCTCGGAGCTGCTGCCCGACGAGGACCCGGACGAGGATGACCCCGACGACCCGGACGTCGAGGATGAGGAGCTGGCGCTGCTCGACGAGGACGAGGAGGAGTCGTCGGAGTCGGCGGCGGCGGTCCAGGGTGCGGCGAACAAAACCGCGCCCACACCCAGCGCGGCGGCCAGCCCGCCAACACGGCCGATGTGCTGGCCCCCGCCGCTGCGGGGGGGTATCCGGCGGTGAGCACCCCCACGCGGTGTCTGCAGTCGATGTTTGCCCGTCGAACCCATCTGTGATCCCCTCGAATGGCCTGCGACCAGGCATTCTGTGACGTTGCTGAGAGCCGGTTACAGGCCGACGCTATCAGAATTGGGCGTGTAGCGGTGTCGGGAATTCCCTATCCCGACGCCCTCGCGATTGTTGCCAGAACCGTCACCACGCGTTCACACACCAGCCCACCACCACCGCATGGCACACCAACCACCGACCCGCAGCCCCGTAGCTAGGAAGCTCCCTGACCCGCACCACAACGGCACCGGCCAGCACGCTATCGGTAGCAGGCACCCGCCCCCACGCGCACCCGCCAAGGAGTTGAGCGGCCAGCAGCAGCCCGCGACCCGAACCGAGGCCAGCGCCGAGCACACGTGAAGTACTTGCCGGATACCGCGACGGACTTGGTGAGAGCCGCGGCGGCCAGGCGCCGAAGCCGCAGTACGATCCGGGGCTGCCCTTGAGCGCGCGCTACGCGGCGAAGGCCGCTGAACTTGCCGTCGACGTGCGGACAATCCAGCGGATGGTGGCTGCTTTCCGGGAACATGGCGAGGCCGGTCTGGCCAAAGGCGGGGGCATTAGAGGTGAAGACCTTGCCGAGTGTGGATCCTCGTTGGCGGGAGACCGCCGTGGAAGTCCTCGTGGAACACGCCGACCGGTCACGTCCATCCCGGACGGCGGTTATCAAGCGTGCGAACGCTCGAGTGATCGCACGTTTAGGGCACGGTGTCGTGCCGCTGCACAGTCGCGCGACCGGCTTCCGAGTTCTGGCCGAGCTGGAGTCAAGACACCCAACATTCCGGTTGAGCACCAAACGTAGCCGCGACATCGCCGAACGACACCCGGGTGTCTACGGCAAGCTGCGGCCGGCACGGCGCTATCGGACGATCGGATATCCATCCGAGGTAGCGCTTTCCGACGCCTCTCCGGACTGTTCAGACGCACCTGGCCCGCGTCCAATTCCCGCTCCGCGGCGCCGGAAGGCCAGTATTCGCGCGCCGGCCGGCACCGGTGTTGCACTGTTCGAGTGCCTACCAAACGCCGTCGCCACGCCATCACCGAAACCCCGCCGGTAGAGGCCGCGCTGGACGAACTGCGCCGCGAGCTGGGCACCGGCCACGTCGAGTTGGAGAACTTGTCGTCCTCGGTGCGGCGGCCAAGCTCTCCTTGATCCACGCCGAACGTGGCGGTGATGCAAAAGCTTCGGCGACTGCTAGCCGACCGCGTAGGAGCACGCAGCCTCCCAGTCGGCGCTGATGCCGCAGAACTCGTGCGTCGTACCGGGGGCGCGGGTGAACGTCGAGCTGGTGCTCGATAATGCGGCGGCTGCCTGCCCGTCCTGCTTGAAGCCGGGTGCTCAGCGCGCAACGCTACCGATCACGAAGAACTGCTGCGCTAGCTGATGGCGATCGATGCGCAACATCAGCTCGCCCGCGCTGGGCACCATCGACTGCTGCCGGTTGATCGCATCATCTCCGCGCTGGCCGATCACCATCGTCTCGGGGTACTGCATTGCGACCACGGCTTCGACACCATCACCGAAAGGACGGATCTCGGCTTCGCCAGCGAATGGCTTGCCCGGCCTGCCAGCCTGTAGCCACCGCGCGTGGGCGGCTGCTGTGGCTTCCATTCGCACTTGGAGCCACACGCATGACGCACTCCTGAAAGGTGAGTCAGCGTCGGGCTCGTCCTCGCCTGCCTGAAGCCGATCTGAACTATCGACAATGCCGTGGTGCGAACTGATAGGTGGCGCCGTCACGTGACGGCACGACGCCGAGTTCGAGAAGCTACCTGCTGCTGCTAGCCCTGTTCTCCTGCTCATCTCGGGCGTAATGTTCTGTGTGATTCACATCACACTGTGTGTCGAACGGGGTGGTCATGATCCTGGACTCGATCGCACGGGTGGCCGCGGTGACTTTCGTGGCGGGGTTGGTGTTGGCCGCTCCTCAAGCTTTGGGTGTAGCGCAGGCCGAAGCGACCGATAGTGAGACTGGGGCTTCGGCCACCGCGCCGGCTGGGCAGCCCGGCCCCGCAGCATCAGCCGCGGAGTCCGTTGACAACGCTGAGCCTGGGCCGCCGGGTCGCACAGCCGCGGTGGCTGAATCTGGCGAGTTGGCCGCCGGGCAGGATTCCGTTGCGGAGGCGGCAGCAGCTGTGCCCGAGGATGTCGTTGAGCTGGAGGCGGCAGCGGCCGACCTTGTCGAAGAGTCGGCGGCGAGCAGTGACACAGCCGTGGCGGTTGAATCGGGCGAGTTGGCCGCCGGGCGGGATTCCGTTGCGGAGGCGGCAGCGGCTGACCTTGTCGAAGAGTCGGCGGCGATCAGTGACACAGCCGTGGTGGCTGAATCGGGCGAGTTGGCCACCGGGCAGGATTCCGTTGCGGAGGCGGTAGCAGCTGTGCCCGCCGATGTCGTTGAGCTGGAGGCGGCAGCGGCCGACATTGTCGAAGAGTCGGCGGTGGCGCTGCCGGGGCAAGAAGCGAACCGGACACCGCCCGCAGACCCCGATCAGTCTGCTGGGCCGCCGCGGGCGTCGCCCATCGCCGCCTCGGTCAATGTGGTTGACGCCGCAGCCTCTCCGGCGAGCGAGGTGGCCGAGACGGATTTGGTGCGGACCCTTCAGGACCCAGACACTGATTTCCCCTTGGCGACAATGACCTCCCCCTCGCCCACGGCGGCTACTGCCACCACATTCGATGCCGCCGCTTCGCGCGTGGACATGAATGTCGAGCCTATCCAGTTCGAAAAACCCGCTATCCGGATCCGGGATGTCCTGCAAACCGTCGTCGTGTGGTTCCTCGACACGGTCAGCGACTGGCTGTCCGGCCTGCCGGCCAACCCTGTTTCCGACTTCCTGGAGGCTGCGTGGCTGTCGTTGCGACGCAACATTTTCAACCATGCCCCCGTCGCACAGGTGCCATCCTCGTCGTCGAAACTCACGGATGACACCCGCGGATCCGGGACGTCTGGGACAGGAACAGCCCCGCCGGCGACGCTCCCGGCTACTCCCGCCGCGGCAACTCCCGCATATGCGCCCGACGAGGTACTGGTGACCTGGCAGCCGGGGACCTCCGCCATCGCCCGAGGTTTGGCGATGGCCCAGGTCAAAGGCAACTTGCTGGCCCCGACGAGCACGAAGAAGATGCTGGGTACCGATCAGGACGCCGTCTACCGGCTGAATGTGAAGGTCGGTACAGCAGCCGCGATCAAGTCGCTATCCAAGAACCCGGCGGTCGCCTTGGTCGAGCCGAACTACAAGATGTTGCCCACGGCTGCGGTGACCTCGATCAACGACCCGTACTACACCAGCGGGTCGCTGTGGGGGATGTACAGCGACGACAGCCCTACCGTCTATGGGCCGTCGGGCACCACCAACGCATTCGGGTCCGGAGCCGAGGAAGCCTGGGGCCACGGATACACCGGGTCTCCCACGGTGGTGGTGGCCGTTCTCGACGAGGGCATCCAGATCAGCCATCCCGATCTGGCGGCCAACATCTGGACCAACCCGCATGAGATCGCCGGAGACGGTATCGACAACGACGGCAACGGATATGTCGACGACGTCAACGGCTGGGACTTCTACTACGGTGACAACAGCGTCTACGACCCCGGTGAGGATCACCACGGTACTCACGTCGCGGGCACCATCGGCGGGGTCGGCGGTAACGGGATCGGGGTGAGCGGGCTATCCCCGAACGTCCAGATCATCTCCACCAAGTTCCTTGGGCCGCAGGGCGGCTACACCTCGGACGCGATAGCGGCGATCGACTACCTCACCGACCTGAAGGCCCGCCACAACTTCAACCTTGCGGCGATCAACAACTCCTGGGGCGGCGGTGGGTACAGCAGTGCCCTGCACTCGGCCATCCTGCGTGCGGCCAAGGCGGACATCCTGTTCGTCGCGGCGGCGGGCAACGACACGGTCAACACCGACACTACCGGCAACTGGCCTAGCAACTACAGCACGCTTCAGGCGTCGGCGACCGAGTCCGCGGCCAGTTACGAATCGGTAATCTCGGTGGCGTCCATCACCTCCACTGGCGCATTGTCGTGGTTCTCCAACTACGGCGCTTCGACGGTCGACATCGGCGCTCCGGGGTCAGACATCCTGAGCACCGTGCCGGGTGGCTACGCGAGTTTCAACGGAACCTCGATGGCCGCGCCGCACGTGACAGGGGCGATCGCGCTCTTGAAGTCTGTCAGTCCCGTGTCCACCGCCGCGGATTTGCGCACCGCGATTCTGGGCAACACTAGGGCCACCACCTCGCTGACGGGCAAGACCGTCACCGGCGGGACGCTGAGCGTGGAGGGTATGTTCACCGCAACCTCGCCGCCTAATAGTGCGCCCACGGCGGTTGATGACGGGCCGTTTACCGTCGGTCAGGGTGAGTCGTTGACGTTGACCTATGCGCAGTTGGTGGGCAATGACATCGACCCGGACCTGGTCAACGGCGATGCCCTGGCGGTGAATTCGGTGTGGGCGCCCACCGGTGCGGTGGTGCGCAATGATGCCGCCACCAAGACGGTGACCTACACGCCGGCGGCCCAGCACCTTGGGGATAGGTTCTTTGTCTACCGGGTCAAGGACTCCGCGGGAGTCACCAGCGACAACGTTGCGAGGGTGACTGTGGAGGTGCCGCCAGCGTGGGCGCCTAATAGTGCGCCCACGGCGGTTGATGACGGGCCGTTTACCGTCGGTCAGGG
>CAZEMS010000065.1:10289-17507 GCA_964513475.1 uncultured Mycobacterium sp.
CGCCTAATAGTGCGCCCACGGCGGTTGATGACGGGCCGTTTACCGTCGGTCAGGGTGAGTCGTTGACGTTGACCTATGCGCAGTTGGTGGGCAATGACATCGACCCGGACCTGGTCAACGGCGATGCCCTGGCGGTGAATTCGGTGTGGGCGCCCACCGGTGCGGTGGTGCGCAATGATGCCGCCACCAAGACGGTGACCTACACGCCGGCGGCCCAGCACCTTGGGGAGAGGTTCTTCGTCTACCGGGTCAAGGACTCCACGGGTATCACCAGCGACAACGTTGCGAGGGTGACTGTGGAGGTGCCGCCGAGGCCGGCGCCCGGCATCTACACGACGACCTTCGCGCCGCTGGCCACCACGGGAACCCCAGTGTTGAACTGCGATGACTGCACGAGCGGCCTCGTGCCGATCGGGTTCACGTTCCGATTCTTCGACACCGACTACGCGCAGATCAACATCTCCTCGAATGGCTTCGTGGGCTTTTCGCCAACGATGGAGCACGGCTGCTGCAGCGGTGCGCCCATCCCCAGCGCCGACATCGTGGGGGGCGTCATCGCTGCGGCCTGGACGGACCTGAATCCGGAAGACTCGCCGCTCGCTCCGACCTCGGTCACCTACGAGACCCGCGGTGACGCGGCGAACCGGGCCTTCGTCGTGTCGTTCAACCAAGTGCCCTGTTACAGCGCACGTTGCCTGCCGGTGACCACCCAGATCGTGCTGCACGAGACCACGAACGCCATCGAGATCTTCACCACGACACAGCAGGGTGGCACGCGGATCTGGTCGCAGGGCGCGATCAGTCCCGACGGACTCACCGGCTACTCGCTGCCCGGCCGATCCGCCCAGACGTACTCGCTGACGAACGACGCCGTGATCATCTACACCAACTGAAGCGTGCGCCCGGCTCCCGAGGGGGAGCGGTGCTTCCGCAACATGCGTGTTCGTCGTCAGGAGTGACGCATCCTGCCCGCGCCCTCGCTCGGTTTCGAGTAGGACCGGGACGGTTGGTCCCCAGGTTCGGCCGTTCGCTTTTGGTTCAGCCAGAACGGTCGCTGGCATGGTCGGAAACTGCCCCAGCAGCACCCGCACCCCCATTTCGATGTGCGCCACCCTGAGGTCGTCGACGGGCTTCTACGCCGCGATTACCGTAGCCGTTGCGGTAGAGGGTATTTCACCAGGAATGAACGCACAGGGTGATGACCCGTCCGGTGGCGGCAGCGAGGTACAGCTGCTGCTACTACAACTACTACGACTACTTGCTTCTCGTCCTTGGCGGAGAGGGCGATATCGACGAGCAACCAGCATCCCGACCCGGCCACTTAGCGCCTTCAATGCGTGTTCGTGGTCGGTTTCGTTGAGAGCATCGAGCTTGGAAGCGTGTGCGAGTCGCGCAACCAGTCGTCAGTGGTCATGTCACCGCGGGCCTGGCCTTGGCCGGCTTGATAGGTCGCGGTCCGGTCATCGGGCCCCGGAGACGACGACTCGCGGCCCACGTGGGCGCAGGTGAAGGAAGCATCCCGACCGGCTCTAGCCCCGAACCGCTAGCATCCGGCGAATGTCGCGCAAATCCGACGACGGCCAAGGCTGCGCCGTAGCCCTGGCGTTGGCCATCGTATTCCTCGCTGTTGCCTGGCCCTACTTGCTCGGGACCTGGATTGCGGTGCAACTGGGCGCCGACAACCCTTCAATGGCGCGTTCTGTGACGGGCTGGTTCTTCGAAGCGCTATGGCTAGGCGGCCTGGCGGCGCTCGGCATTGGGGCGTGGGTCAAGAAAAGACGAGAGGAAATGGAAGCCCAGCGCCTCGAAGACGCCAAGCGCCAACGAAAGGTGGATTTCGGTTCGGCGGGCGCGCAGCTCTTCGAAGAAGCCGACGCCTCGGTATCGAGAATCGCCGCCTCCGAGGCGGCTCGCTCAGGCTGGCTCGGAGACCCCGCTGACTTCGATTTTCGCGCCGACCTGGAGGCGATTGCCCACAACCTCCGCCGGGCGCAAGGCATTCGAAGCGAACTGGACAATGCCTCTTCGATCAAGCATTTCACCGAGTCGGACAAGCAGATGCTCCACGACGCCAAAGTCGCGGTAGCCAAGCTCGAAAAGTCGGTCAAACAACGCGTCAAACTCATTGGCGAGTGCGCGCAACAAGCCGACGGCATTGACAGCAAGCTGCTGGAGGACCGCGAGCGTGTGGAGATGGCGCAGCGACGGAAGAGCCTGCGGGAAAGCCTAGGCCCCATGCTCTACGGCTCTGCGAAGATGCCGACCGAAACCCCTTCTGAATCGGCCGATGTGGTGACCGCGCGGGCGAACGCCTTCCACGAACTGAAGGCCCTCATCGACAAACACCGCATAGAAGACGAATAGCCGCGGCAGACCCCAAGGTGGTCGCGGGAACCAAAGCGGCCCCGCCAAAGCTATAGCGCGAGGTGAAGTCTCAACGCCTCGTCGATAGCCTGGAGCTCACCTGGGGGTAGCCGGCCCATGCGATGCAGTAGCCGTTGCGTCGCAACGGATCTGACCTGCTCGGCCTGCGCCTTGGAATCGACCTGCAGGCCGGTTACCACCGCCGGCAGTAACACTTGAAACGGAAAAACCTTTGTGGTGTTGCTGGTTAACGGTACGACGGTGACCACCCCGCGCCCGAGCTGCGTCGCGGTCGCATTGGCCCGGTCATTGCTCACGACGACGGCGGGGCGCTGTTTATTCGCCTCGCTACCGAGTGCGGGGTCTAAGTTGACCTGCCATATCTCACCTCGCAGCATCGGCCACGCCATCACCCGCGGTGCCGTCCCATGCCTCGGCGTCCTCGGTACTGAACCACTCCGCCCACGCCTCGGCGTAATCCTCGCCCAGAGACGGATAGCGCAGCATTTGTACCGCGCGTTGAACGCCGGCTGAGCGCGACGGTAATCCCGTGCGTCTGACGTAGTCGTCCAAGACGGCGACGTCCTCACCGGAAAGGCTGATACTGAGCTTCATACCGCGATACTACCCAGGTAGGACGGTGGTCGCATTGATGGCGCCCTGCTGTATCGGCTAGCAACTCATCACGGCCTTGCACCGCGGGAGTGCTTTTGAACTGGCCTTTTGTTACGAAGATTAGCAAGCTCTTGCGACACGCCCAAGTTTTGTTCAAGTAGCCAGGCACGTCCTGTCGATCGCCGCTGTATCTCGACAGCGGCGGTGCCGCCAGCCTTTGCGGCAGCGGTAACGGCAACCAATTCTGCTTACTCATGGGTGAGTTTGACATGCGTTTCGTTGACACTCCGCTATCGGCGGGACTGGACCGCGGATCTCAGGCAAAGAGCCCCCTGACCGTCGAGGTCGTGTCTGCGCCGCCGACATTGTCGATGGGCTCGTCCAGGGGCACGACAGGAAGCCACTGGGTGAGCTCCGGCAGCACGACACCGGTGTGCTTCTACGCCGCGATTACCGTAGCCATTGCGGTAGAGCGTATTTCACCGGGAACGAACGGACAGGGTGATGACCGGTCCGATGGCGGCGGCGCGGTGAACCGCGTTCGACAGCACGACCACGTACAGTTCGTGGTCGGCCCGTGCGCGTTCTAGTCGAGCACCAGCACGTCACCCCCGTCGAGAACCATCGCAACGGTGATGCCGATGTCCCGCCACAATTCCACGATCTCCGGGTCGTCGTCGATGGCTGCTCGGATGTCGTAGGCCTCTGCCAACGTGCGGTGGATCTCCCGCTTGATGGTGGCGTTCGACCGGTAGTCCTCGTCGCCGCGCATGTGCAGGCCGGCGATGGGAACGGGCAGGTGTTCTGTCAACCATTGTTCGGTCAACTCGCGGCACCAGGCGTCACGGCCGGTGACGATTAGGATCGCGTGCCCTCGGCTGTGGTGCTCGACGCACCACTCGACGACTGCCCGGTGGGGTGGGCATTGGGCACAGGCCTGGTGGAACGCGGCGAAGCCGTCGGGCTCGGCTTGAAGGTGGAGCACCTCGCTGACGTCGCAGAGCGTGCCGTCCATGTCGACGATCACTGCACGTTGGAGGTCCATGCCACTCCCGATGTTCAAAGACGACTCGCTCGGCGAGGTTACCGAAGGGCAAGGCGTCCACTTCGGCTTATGAAAGCTTGGCGGCACCTGGCATTACTTTGGGACGATGCGCTGGTTCGCCCGTCCTGAGAGCGAAGCCCTCCAACTCAGACACACGCCGAGACCGGCGTGCTGGGAGAAGGCCGACCATCCAGACCAAAAGCGGCTGCAGGCGTATCTGGATGACACCCACCATCTGCTCAGCGATTCAAGGGTCGACGGTCTATGGGCGCTCCGCCTCGACGTCGGTGCTCCCGCCACTCGGGATTTGCTGCGGGAGGTAGCCGACCTCGACAACTACGCTCACCCACTCGCGCACCGCATCGGGGATTCCAGCCTCGTTTCGGTGTGGTGCACCAAAAAACACGATGGCCAATCGTTCGTGCAAATAGAGGCAGCGCGCGAGGTGTGTCCGCCGTCCGATGTGTTGGTCGTCAGAACAACTGCGTCTTCGGTAAGTGCCGAGTACAAGGACCAGATCAAGTCTGCGGTTGCTGGCGTGGGAATGCTTCCAGACGGACCCGCCAGGCTGGAACTCTCATTCGTCATCGGTAACCGAGGCTGGCTAGGACTTTGGAAGCCGACGATCGACGCACTCGACCCGGTCTTGGGCCGAACCTATCGAGACAACCCCTACCATCCACTCGACGGCAGGATCACCGAGCTCGGCATGCACCTCACCGTCGATCGAGCTCTCGCCTACGACGTCTTGATTGGAATCACAGCCGCGCCAATCGGTTAGCAGGATGTGCCAGCCTGCTCATACCTTACGGTACTAGTCCTCGTCGCAATTGGAACACTTGCCTGTGCCCGGCAGCTCAAGAAAGCACCTGGGACATAACGGTCTTCGGCCAAGTGGGTCGTGCCAGTGTGCGCAAAGCTGGATCGGTTCGCCGACGTTGTCGGCCGCCCAATGGTCCAACTCGGCCCGGGTCTCCCCACAGACTTTCACGTATGAGCCGGCTAACTGTACGTCGCGCCCGAGTTGAGCGTTGAGGTCTCTGCAATCAGCATCATGCAGACGCGCGTCACTCGGATTCAGGCTTCGTTGGATGTTGATGACGTATCCCCGTGGATTCCTGCTCAGCCAACCCCGGTAGCCGTCATCGTCATCGACGTACAGGTCAATGCTCATGGCTTCATCTTGCGCGAGGTCGGGGTTCTAAGGCTGTGCTTTGAGTGGGCCGTCTGTAGGCGCTTCAGCGGAAGGTGGGACGGCGCCGAAGGCCCCTAGGTCTCGGTGCTGACCATTGCGGATTTGCTGGTGGTGGATATCGGGTAGCCGACACCGCGTCGGGAGCACGGCAAGCAGCGCGGAAGTGAATCGCTCTGCCGAAGACGCGGTCAGTGCCGGAATGTCAGTGGGCCGGTCCACACCTCTTGGTGTTGCTGGTCGCGGGTACGCCTGTGACCATCCCGCCTCCGAGTTGCGCCGCGGTCGCAGATGCGGATGGGCGTCATGGCGCCGGGGGCGTGCCGTCAGGGCCGCAATCCTCGTCCTCACTGATGAACTCGATGAGCACGCTTGCAACAAGCGAGGAATAGAGCAGGGACAGATGACCGAGGCCGTCGACGGCAACGTCGCGTCCCCCGCAGCCGGAGAGCTCGCTGGTGGACGGTGGATGCACGATGTTGTCGTGCGTGGAGTACACGCTCAGCGTCGGGCTGATCACCGGCAGCTGCCGTCCGCCGTTGCGCAGGTCGCGGGCGGCCAGGCCCAGGATGGGCCCCCGCCACTTGACGCCCGCGTGCGGGCTTCCCACCGTGATGCAGCGCCGCACGCGCCGTCTGCCGGCGTGAGAGTTGGCGTATTCCAATGACACCAGTCCTCCGAGCGAGTGGGCGACTAGAGCGACCTGATCGGCTCCGGTGTCAGCGCAGACCCGCTCGACGAATCTCGCGAGGCGTGCGGTGTTGCGGTCAACGGAGTCAACCCACGGATAGTTGAAGCCGAACAGCGGCCCCTTACCGCCTTTACGGAACTGGCGAGCCAACCACCAGAAGTCCGCGCGATTCTGAAAGTAGCCGTGCACGAAGACAACCGGTAGACCATCACCTGGGCCCAGCTTGCGTCCGATGAAGAAATACAGCGGAATCAGCGGCTGGGTGATGAGCACGTAATACAGTTCGCGAAGCATTGCCGCCGCCGAGTGTTGTCGCGGACGGCGATCGACGTGGGCGGCCATCAGAAAGAACGATCCGAACAGGTAGACCAGCGCGGCGCCCAACAGGCCGACGGCCACTCCGAGGGCCAGCAGTTCGGCTGCTCGGACCGTCACCGCCAAATCCTAGCCCGCCCCGCGGCGACACAGGCTCAAGATTCGCGGGTTCGTGCGTGGGCGAGGGTTCGTGCGCTGCGGCGGCTCAGGCAGGCTGCTTGTCCAGGAAGTCGTCGAGCATCGCCCAGGTTGTTGTCGGCGCCGAGCGGCCCGTCAGGACTCCAAGGTGCCCACCGGGAGCGGTCTCGAGCCGGACGTCAGGGGAGTTCGGCAGCAACTCTCCGACATGATGGGCGACTGCGACGGGTACCAACACGTCCGAAGTGCCGGCGATGTTCATCACCGGCACGCGCACCTCGGCGAGATCGACCAGCTTGTTCGGGCCCTGAATTCTTCCGGCCGCCAGTTCATTTCGCTGGACGAGCTTCTGGTACACCTGCAGTGTCGCGCGTCCCGGATAGGCGAGCATGCTGTTCATCAACCCGTCGACCGCCTCGACCTGAGCGAGGAACTCCCGGTCGTCGCGATGCCTGAGCAGTGTGATCGGCTTCTTGAGGTAGGTCATCAGCGACGTCGCCTTGAACGCGGGCCCCACGATCTGGGACGGCAGGCCGCCGAGCATCTTCAACCAGGTCCCGATGATCCGGCCGCCGGTGTATTTGCCAGCGCTCCGCAGCGGGGCCACCATACGGTGCTTGCTGAGGTCGAAAGGGCTGGCGACCATGGCAACCGACTTGATCGGCAGGTCCGGGTAGGCGGCTGTGGTCAGCAGTGCGATAAGTCCGCCCAGACACCATCCGACGAGCTGCACCGGCGCGCCGCCGGCATCCTGCGACACCTTCTTGATGGCGTTCGGCACCACTTCGGATACCCAGAACTCAATCCCGAGGTCGCGGTCGGACAACCCCATCGCGCCGTAGTCCACCAGGTAGGTCG
>CAZEMS010000066.1:0-15654 GCA_964513475.1 uncultured Mycobacterium sp.
ATAATGATCCGGCGCGATCTGCCAGACCACTTCAATATGATCCGCATCCAATGCACAGCGCAGGAAATATGCGATGTTCTTGGCATGAGCGAAGACACGCTTGGGCGCAGGATTGCAGAGCGTGAAATCGAAGGTGTTAAGAATTTTGCGGACCTCTATAAAAAGCACCAAGGGGAAGGCAAAGCATCTTTGCGTAGAGCGCAATGGAAAGCTGCACAAGATGGCAACGCCACGATGCTGGTCTGGCTTGGTAAGCAGATGCTCGGCCAGAAAGACAAGCAGGAACTATCTGGGCCAGATGGCGGGTCGATCCCTGTTGCGATCAAGCGCACGATCGTTGATCCGAAAGCAGAATGAAACTCGACATAAAAACACCACGCTGGTCAGTCCCGATCTTAAAGCACGAAGATGCGCGTTACATCGGCGCGTATGGTGGGCGCGGATCGGGCAAGTCGCATTTCTTCGCTGAACTGCTGGTCGAAAGATCGGTGATGGGCAAGGTCGATGCTGTTTGCGTGCGCGAAGTGCAGAAGTCTTTGGCGCAATCGGTCAAGAAGCTGATCGAAAACAAGATACAAGAACTTGGCGTTGGCCATATGTTCGATGTGCAGCAATCGCAGATCAAATCTGTTCACGGCGGCATCATCATCTTTCAGGGGATGCAGAACCACACCGCAGACAGTATCAAGTCGCTTGAAGGCTTCGACATTGCATGGGTCGAAGAAGCGCAATCAATCAGCCAGTTTTCGCTGGATCTTTTGCGTCCGACCATTCGTAAGCCTGGCTCTCAGCTCTGGTTCACCTGGAACCCGAGATATGAGCACGACCCGATCGAGGGGCTTTTGCGTGGCAACTATCCGCCGGACAAGAGCGTCGTTGTCGAGGTCAACTTCGAAGACAATCCTTGGTTCCCGGCCGAGCTCAAGGAAGAGATGGAGTATGACAAGAAGCGCGACCCGGACAAATACCTGCACGTCTGGAAGGGCGAGTATGTCCGCAACAGCGAGACACGCGTCTTCAAGAACTGGACGATCGAGGACTTCGAGGCGCCACCTGACGCTGTGCATCGCCTGGGCGCGGACTGGGGCTTTGCATCCGATCCGACAGTGGGCATCCGCTGCCACATCGTGGGGCGCAAGCTCTACATCGATTATGAGGCCTACCAGGTCGGCTGCGAGATCGTGGACACGCCATCGCTGTTTATGTCGATCCCAGAGGCTGAGAAGTGGCCAATGGTGGCAGACAGCGCCCGGCCGGAAACTATCAGCCACATGCGCAAGAACGGCTTTCCAAAGATCCAGCCAGCGATCAAGGGCCCAAAGTCAGTCGAGGAAGGCGTGGAGTGGCTCAAGAGCTTCGACATCATCGTGCACCCTCGCTGCAAGCACACGATCGACGAACTGACGCTCTACAGCTACAAGACAGACCGCGACACAGGGGCGGTTCTGCCGCTGCTCGAGGACAAGGACAACCATGTGATCGACGCCATCCGATACGCCTGCGAGGGCGCCAGGAGGGCCAACTCTGTGCAGAAGCCAAAAGCCAAACCAGTGGCGACGGTTATGCCGATTGCGCGATGATTGTTTTTTCTGTCAAGGTGCTTTATAATTCAGACAAATTTTATTGCGGGGCGACACTGTGGCACGAATGACCAAGCAAGAACGTCTAGCGAGCGTCCATCAGGAGGCGTTGCTCGAGTTCGACAGCATCCAGGGATCTATGCGCGAAGAGCGCCTTCAGTGCCTTGAGGACCGTCGCTTCTATTCCATTGCCGGCGCGCAGTGGGAAGGCAACCTAGCCGAGCAGTTCAACAACAAGCCGCGTTTCGAGGTGAACAAGATCCACCTGTCCGTGATGCGGATCATCAACGAATACCGCAACAACCGGATCACGGTGGACTTCGTCAGCAAAGATGGTGACGAGGATGATCGCCTGGCCGATACCTGCGATGCGCTGTTTCGTGCAGACGAAGAAGACAGCGCCGCGGATGAAGCATATGACAACGCCTTCGAAGAGGCTGTTGGAGGTGGCTTTGGCGCCTTCCGCCTGCGTGCTGTTTACGAGGACGAATACGACGAAGACAACGACCACCAGCGCATCCGTATCGAGCCGATCTACGATGCTGACAGCACGGTGTTCTTTGATCTCGATGCCAAGCGCCAGGACAAGAGCGACGCGCGTCTGTGCTTTGTTCTCACCGCCATGACCCGCGACGCATACCGCGCCGAGTGGAATGACGACCCGGAGAGCTGGCCGAAAGAGATCCACCAGTATGAGTTCGACTGGGCAACGCCTGACATGGTCTATGTGGCCGAGGTCTATCGCGTCGAGGAAGCTTCAGAGCTGATCCGCATCTTCCAAACCATCGACGGTGAAGAGGAGCGCTACAGCGAGCGCGACTTCGAAGAGGACGAGATGCTCGAGGAAACCCTCGAGGCCATCGGCACGATCGAGGTGCGCCAGAAGCGCGTGAAACGCCGCAAAGTCCGCAAATACATCATGAGCGGCTCGGGCATCCTGGAGGACGCTGGCTTCATCGCTGGCACGCAGATCCCGATCGTCCCTGTCTACGGCAAGCGCTGGTTCATCGACAACATCGAGCGCTGCATGGGCCACGTTCGCATGGCCAAGGACGCCCAGCGCCTGAAGAACATGCAGCTGTCGAAGCTCGGCGAGATCTCTGCGCTTTCCACCGTCGAAAAACCGCTGTTCACACCAGAGCAGGTGGCCGGCTTCGAGGTCATGTGGGCAGAGGACAACCTCAAGAACTATCCGTATCTGCTGCTGAACACCGTGACGGACGCCAACGGCAACGAAAGCCTGGCAGGCCCGATCGGTTACACCAAGCCCCCGCAGATCCCGCCTGCCCTGGCTGGCCTGCTGCAGATTACAGAGCAAGACATCACCGACCTTCTGGGCAACCAGGAAGCCGGCGAAGACATCCAGAGCAACATTTCTGGCCGCGCAATCGAGCTGATCCAGAACCGCCTGGACATGCAGTCGTTCATCTACATGTCGAACATGGCAAAGGCGATCAAGCGCGCCGGTGAGATCTGGCTGTCGATGGCCCGCGACATCATGGTTGAGCCTGGCCGCAAGATGAAGGGCATGGGCTCTCAGGGCGAGCTATACAGCATCGAACTTGGCAAGCCTGTTCTAAACCAAGAGACCGGCGAGGTCGAATACGAGAACGATCTGAGCAAAGCCAAGTTTGATGTTAGCGTCGAGGTGGGCCCGTCTTCGTCTTCGAAGCGCGCAGCAACCGTTCGCTCGCTGATGGGCATGATGCAGCTGGCGCCAGATCCAGAAACCCAACAAGTGCTCGCAGCCATGGCCATGATGAACATGGAAGGCGAAGGCATCTGGGAAGTGCGAGACTTCTTCCGCAAGAAGCTGATCCGCATGGGCGTTGTTGAGCCGACAGATCAGGAGAAGGAAGCGCTGGCGGCCGAGCTGCAGCAGCTCGCCTCGCAGCCTGACCCGCAGTCGCTTTACCTGCAGGCAGAGGCAGCCAAGTCGCAGGCTCAGGCAGTCAAAGCCCAGGCCGACACAGAATATACCTTGGCCCGCACAGAAGAGACGCGCGCCAAGACCGTCGAGACCCTCGCTGGCATCCAGCAGAAAGAGCGCTCGAACGTAGTGAACACAGCCAAAGATCTCCAGCAGGTGATCACTGGCCCCGAGATGCGGCAGCCACCCAGCCGCACACAATGATGGGTGAGAATTGAACGAGGATCTGTATGACACTTGAGAAGGCAGTATTAGACGACGACATCGACCTGGACGAAACCGAGGTAGAGGAGCCGGAGCTCGAGCTTGACGAGGACGCTGACGAAGGTGAGGCCGAAGAGGCTGAACTGGAAGAAAGCGCCGAGGAAGACGAGGCATCTGAGGCCGAAGCCGAGGAAGAGGACGATTTCGTTGTCATGATTAACGGGGAAGCGCCTGACCCCGAAGATGAAGAGGACGCCCGCGCCCCAGATTGGGTCCGGGATCTTCGCAAGCAGTATCGTGAGGAGAAGCGACGCGCCAAGGAACTGGAGCAGAAGCTCGCGCAGATGGAACGGGGCACAGCACCCGCAGCCCAGCCGCTCGGACCGAAGCCCACTCTGGAAGCCGCCGACTACGACACCGAGCGATATGAGAAGGATCTTGCGGCGTGGTATGAAAAGAAGCGCCAGCATGACGAACGCCAAGCTTCCGTTCAGGCAGAGCAGCAAGCTGTTCAGAAGGAATGGGAGCAGAAGCTAGAGAGCTACCACAGCTCCAAAGCGGATCTCAAAGTCAAAGACTATGAGTTCGCCGAGGACGTTGTCCAGGACACTCTCAGCGTCATGCAGCAGGGCATGATCGTGCAAGGGGCGGAGAACCCGGCTCTGGTCGTTTATGCGCTGGGCAAGAACCCGAAAAAAGCGAAGGAGCTCGCATCTATCACAGATCCCGTAAAGTTCGCCTTTGCGGTGGCAAAATTGGAGACCAATTTGAAAGTCACAAAACGTAAGGCACAAGCCAAGCCAGAGAAGAAGATCAGTGGCACTGGTCGGCCATCTGGTTCGGTTGATAGCACCCTTGAACGGCTGCGCGCAGAAGCTGAAAGGACTGGAGACTATTCCAAGGTTTTCCAGTATAAGAAGCAGAAGCGTTCAGCTTAACACACTTACGGAGGCCTAAATGGCAAACGCATTTTCGAAAGAGGAACGCGTCGCGTTCGAAAACATCCTCGAGGGCTTCAATGACGCCCTGGTTCTTTCGTCCTTGGTGACGAAATACAACACCAACGGCCAGCAGATGGAGCGCTCGAGCGACACCATCTGGCGCCCGATGCCCTACATCGCTCAGTCGTATGATGGCTCGGACGCAACTTCCAACTTCGGTGACAACACCCAGCTGGCAGTTCCGGCAACCATCGGCTACCAGAAGCACTCGACTGCTCTGCTGACCGCGAAAGAACTTCGTGACCAGCTGCAGGAGAACCGTCTGGGCCAGGCCGCTGCACAGAAGCTCGCCTCGGACATCAACGTTGCAACCCTGACTGTTGCATCGAACCAGGGCACGATCGTTTCGAAGCGCACCACTGCTGCTGGCGGCTATGCCGACATCGCAGAAGCTGATGCTCTGATGAACGAGCAGGGCGTCATGATGGAAGGCCGCAACTTCGCACTGTCGAGCCGCGATTACAACGGCATGGCAGCCGATCTGGCCGCACGTCAGACCATGAACCAAATGCCGACTGAAGCGTATCGTCGTTCGTATGTTGGTGAAGTGGCTGGCTTCCAGACCTTCAAGATGGACTATGCAAACCGCCTGACTGCGGCTGCAGGCACCACCGTGACTGTCAATGGCGCGAACCAGTATCACACCCCGGCGGCAACTTCGACTGCTGCAACTGGTGAAACCTCCAACGTTGACAACCGTTACCAGACGCTTGCTATCACTGTTGGCGGCGGCACTGTGAAAGTTGGCGATGCGTTCACCATCGCTGGCGTAAACGCTGTGCACCACATCACCAAGCAGGACACCGGCCAGCTGAAGACCTTCCGCATCGTGGAAATCTTGACTGGTTCCGGCGGCACCGGCACTGTGAAGATCAGCCCTGCGATCGTTTCGAACGGTGGCGGCACTGACGCAGAAGCACAGTATCAGAACGTGACTGCAACGCCCGCAAACGGCGCCGCAATCACCTTCCTGAACACTGCTGCTGCTCCGGTGAACTGCTTCTGGCATCGTGACGCGATCGAGCTGCTGCCGGCTTCGCTCGCTGTTCCGACCGACGCAGGTGCAGACATCATGCGCGCAACGACCGACCAGGGCGTTGAGCTGGTCATGCAGAAGCAGTTCGACATCAACACGCAGAAGACCAAGTATCGCTGGGATACGCTCTTCGGTGTGGCGATGGTCAACCCGGAAATGGCCGGGATCATGCTGTTCTCGCAGACCTGATGATCTAGGGGAGGGGCTTCTGTCCCTCCCTCCACCAACCGAGGGAACGTGATATGCCGCTCAAGAAAGGCTACAGCCGCAAAAGCATCGGCTCGAACATCAAGACAGAGATGAAGTCTGGCAAGTCACGCAAGCAGGCTACGGCAATCGCTCTCAGCACAGCTCGCAAGGCGGCAGAGAAAGCCGGCAAGCCCTCCAAAGCCCCGAAGAGGAAACGCACATGAGCGTCATGCTATACAAGCACCCTGGTCCGCATGAGATCCACGGTGACATGTTCGATTACATCATCGTTGATGAAGATGCCGTAGAAGGCGCCATCAAGGATGGTTGGTGCAAGACCACCGACGAAGCCAAGACCGGCGTGAAGCCCGTCGCCAAACGCGGCCGCAAGCCGAAGACTGAGGAGTAAGTCAATGGCGTATACGAAGCGAGACATCGTCGAGCAGGCCTTCGAGGAAATCGGTCTCGCGTCGTATGTCTTTGACCTGCAGCCGCAGCAGCTTGACAGCGCTCTGCGGCGCCTCGACGCGATGATGGCCACCTGGAACGCCAAGGGCATCCGCTTGGGCTATCCGCTGCCATCCTCGCCCGCTGACAGCGATCTTGATCAAGAAGTGGGCGTCCCTGACAACGCCATCGAGGCCATGTATCTGAACCTGGCGATCCGCATCTCTGGCGGATTTGGCAAGACGGTAAGCCCGGACACAAAGGCCGCAGCCAAGCGCGCATACAACGAGATCGTCGCCAACTCTGCGATGCCGATCGAAATGCAGCTGGGCAACGAGACCATCCCTGCTGGCGCTGGAAACAAAGGCTGGCGCTATTACAACAACCCGTTCCTGCGTGAGCCACAAGACCCGTTGCAGGTCGGCTCTGACGGTATTCTTGACCTGGAGTAAGACATGGCCACAATCAATCAACTCTCTTCCGTGAGCTCGCTGCAAGGCGGTGACAATATCGCTGTCTGGGACACCAGCAATGGCGACAGCCGCAAGTGCTCCATCACCACCCTGATGGACTATGTGAACGCTAACGTGACCACCATCACGCCAAACACGCAATATGCGTCACCAGCTGCGACTGGCTTTAGCGTTACCGTGAATACCGGCAGCGTCTGGCTGATCCTGACGCCCGTCAGCACCTACGCTGCAGGCGCGATCGTTCTGCCCACTGGCGCAGGCGACAAGGACACCGTGACCGTGAACTGCACGCAGATCGTGACATCGCTCACCGTGTCTTCTGGCGCGACTGTTGTTGGGGCCCCGACCACTCTGGCCGCCAATGGCTTCTTCACCATGCGCTTCGACGCTGCAACCTCGACCTGGTATCGGATTGCTTAGTGCTGAAAAATTTGGTATAGCGATGCTGAAAGGAGTTTCGCTATGCCACAAAAAAGAGAAATTGAAATTGTTGGGGACATTGCAATGGTTCCATTGACGCGAGGTTTTGTTGCGAAAGTAGACGCAAGTGACGTTGACAAGGTCAGCGGATACAACTGGTTTGCAATCGTTCAAAAACATTGCGTTTATGCAATGCGCAGGGTTTCTGGCGTGAAGGGTCGTGGAAGCAAAATATCTATGCATCGACATTTGCTTGATGCAAAAGATGGCATTCAAGTAGATCATATTGATCTTGATGGTTTGAATAATCGCAGGTCAAATTTAAGATTTGCTGATCCATCTGAAAATTCTGCAAACCGACGAAAAA
This sequence comes from uncultured Mycobacterium sp., assembly GCA_964513475.1. GTDB lineage: Bacteria > Actinomycetota > Actinomycetes > Mycobacteriales > Mycobacteriaceae > Mycobacterium. The sequence goes on from CAZEMS010000066.1 coordinate 7,648, forward strand.
ATAGCAGGAACACATCTGGATATAAAGGTGTGTGTTGGAACAAGGCTTGCGGGAAATGGCAGGCTCAAATTCGATCTGGAAACGTTCGAAAATATCTTGGCCTGTTTGATACAGCGGAAAAGGCGTATAATGCCTATTGTGAAGCTGCAAAAGCTGAACATAAACAGTTTGCGAGGCTTACCTAATGCAGATCCCTATTCTCTCTGGAATTTTCGCAGATGGGTCTCCGAACTTTCGGACATCCTACCCAAAGAACATGGTCCCAGTTCCTACGGCGACTGGGATTTCTGAGGGGTATCTGCGCCCAGGGGAGGGGATCGTTGAGCTCGGCACCGGGCCTGGCGTGAACCGTGGCGGCATCAATTGGAACGGCACGCTGTATCGCGTGATGGGCACAAAGCTTGTCTCGATCGCATCTGACAACACCGTGACCGAAATCGGCGATGTTGGCACTGGTGGTCGCGTCACGTTTGACTATGGCTTCACCTATCTGGCGATCGCCTCTGGCGGCCGCCTGTATCTCTACGATGGCACGACGCTGGCGCAAGTCACTGACCCGGATTTGGGGACTGTTCTCGATGTGGTGTGGGTCGATGGTTACTACATGACCACAGATGGCGAGTTTCTTGTGGTCACAGATCTCGATGACCCGTTTGCGGTAAACCCGCTGAAGTATGGATCGGCCGAAGCTGACCCTGATCCGGTGGAAGCTTTGCTGAAGCTGCGCAACGAGATCTACGCCCTGAACCGTTACACCATCGAGGTGTTCGACAACGTGGGAACAACTGGCTTTCCCTTCCAGCGCATCCCAGGCGCGCAGATCCAGAAGGGATGTGTTGGAACGCACGCGAACTGCGTATTTATGGACGCAATTGCGTTTCTGGGTGGCGGCCGCAACGAGGCGCCTGGCATCTATCTTGGCGGCAACGGAACAGCGCAGAAGATCTCGACCAGGGAAATTGACGAGATCCTGAACACCTACACCGAGGAAGAGCTTTCCGTTGCGTTCCTCGAGGAGCGCATCAACCAGGGGCACATGCATCTGATCATTCACTTGCCGCTGCATACGCTGGTGTTTGATGGATCTGCAACCCAAGCTCTTTCCACCCCGATTTGGTTTACTCTTTCATCGACCCTGGTGGGTGATGGGATCTGGAACGCCTGCACCTGCATCTGGTGCTATGACCGCTGGAACGTCTGCCATCCGAACACAAACCAATTCGGTTATCTGACCGACACAGTGTCCACTCACTGGGGCGAGACGATCGGCTGGGAGTTCGGCACGCTAATTGTTTATAACCAAGGCCAGGGCGCAATCTTCCACGATCTCGAGCTGGTTTGCTTGACTGGCTCCACAGAGTTTGGCGTCGATCCGACGATCTGGACGCAATACAGCGCTGATGGCGTTACATGGAGCGTGGAGAAGCCGATCCGCGCAGGCAAGACAGGGGACCGCAACAAGCGCCTGATGTGGATGCAGCAGGGCTACATGCGCAACATGCGGATGCAGCGCTTCCGCGGCACGTCTGACGCCCATGTGGCTGTTGCAACATTGGAGGCGCGGATTGAACCGCTGGCGTTCTGATGGCTGATCCAAATGTCCCAACCAGAAATCAGATTGCAAAGGTCGCGGGCAATGATCCCGAGATGATTAAGGCGCTTGAGCGTCTTTTCATCGTTTCCGGTCAGCTGACCCCCGCAGATATTGCTGCGCTCACCGTCCTGATCAATGCAGCTGCATATGATGCGGGTGCGGCCAGCAACAAGGCCGAGAGCTATCAGTCAAACTTCCTGAAGACAGATTACATCGACTTCAACCGGGTTGGCCCGCACGTTGCCGCTGCACGTCGCATGCAGTGGAATGAAGACGATGGCACGATCGATGTTGGCATGAATGACAACGTCATGCTGCAGGTCGGCCAGGAGATGCACTATTACGCCAAGAACACGTCTGGTGGCGACATTCTCAACGGCACGCCTGTGATGTTCACTGGAACGCTTGGCGCATCTGGAAAGCTGACGTTTGGCAAGGCGGTGGCTGATGGTTCCGCGCCTGCGATCTACATGATGGGCGTTGCAACCGAAGACATTGCAAACAACGGGTTTGGCTACATCACCAGCTTTGGCAAGGTTCGCGGGTTCAACACCAGCGGCACGCCATATGGCGAGACGTGGAATGATGGCGACATCATTTACTTTAGCCCGGCAGCGCCAGGCACATGGACAAACGTCCGACCAGCAGCGCCGAACCTTGATCTGCCTGTGGCTGTGGTTCTCAATGCCGCGACTGGTGGCTCTGGCGAAATATTCGTGCGCATGAAGACAGGCGAAACCGTTGATGAACTGCACGATGTTCAGGCGCCTTCGCCTTCTGATGGCGATATTTTGGAATACGACAGCGGGAACGCTCGGTGGCAGAATGCGCCTAACGCTGGGCGCACATCGAACACGCTGCTTTGGTTGGAGTGCTACTGATGGCCTATAACGACATCACCCCAAAAAAGCTTGGCCAGGCTGCCATCACAACAGGCGTGACGACGCTCTACACGGTGCCGGCATCAACCAGATCTTTCGTGAAGAACCTGGACATCGTCAACACATCAGCTGGCGCTCTGACATACCGGATCTTTCTTGTGCCATCCGCTGGCGCCGCAGGCACGGCAAATGCGCTGTTCTATGACTTCCCGATCGACAGCAAAGAAAACATCCAGTGGACCGGCACGCAGATCCTCGATGCTGGTGACACCATCCAGATCCAGGCATCCGGCACCGGCATTACCATCACAGCAAGCGGAGCGGAGGCAGTATGACCGTAACACCGACAGTTCTGATAGAGCCCAAGCTCGCTGAGGCCACCAACACCGTGCAATACACGGCCGATGGCGTGAACGCGATCGTTGACAAGTTCACCGTGACCAACAATGGGGCTGCGGCCGCGACGATCACCGTCAACGTTGTTACCAACTTGGGAACAGCTTCGACAGCAAACCAGATCATCAATGCGCGCAACATTGAGGTCGGTGAGTGCTACACATGCCCTGAGCTTGTGGGACACGTTCTGCTTAATGCTGATTACATTTCGACAACGGCCAGCGCGGCCACCACTTTGACTATTCGTGCTTCAGGGCGCGAGATCACGCTGTAAGGAGCACACCAATGGATGAAGTTATGATCGAGTTTGGCCTCCCGAGAGAGAAGATCGTATCGGCCTCTGAGAACCGCAAGAACCGCCAGCGCGTCATCGATGAATGGCAGCTGGGCCCGGAGAAAACATCTGTCGAGCCGAACGCCAACAAGGAATACTGGAAGGGCGTCGCAAAGGCCTGGGGCATGAACGAGAAAGAAGCGCGCCGGCGCCTCTGCGCAAACTGCGAGTATTTCCAGAATGGCCCCATGATGCAGGCTAAAATGGAGAGCATCCCGCTCGACAAATTCGACATGGATGGTGGCGGCCGAGGCTACTGCAAGAAGTTCGATTTCATCTGCCACAATCTGCGCACCTGCCAGGCTTGGGAAGAAGATGACTGAGGACTTGGCAAAATGACAATTTTCGGTGATAATACAGGCGCTGAGACAATGGCCACCCAGCAGGCATTTTCCGAGAAGGATGGCCCCGTGCAATTGTCAGCTTCAACACAAAATCAAATGATCGAGCCGATCGACTTTGATGCTGTCGAAGCGATGATGCTTGAGCAGGAGCAACTTGAGTGCCCAGTTCAGCATTATTTCGGTCCTGGCATTTATATCCGAGAGGTCTTTTTGCCTGCCGGCACTTATGTGATGGGACATGCGCACAAGAAGCCAACCATGAACATTTTGCTCAAAGGCAAGATGGCTGTGATGGTGAATGGCGAGGCCAGGGTGATTGAAGGTCCGTATATCTTCAACAGCGAGCCAGGTCGCAAGCTTGCCTACGTCATGGAGGACTGCGTGTTCCAGAACCTTCATGCGACTGACGAGACGGACCTGGATAAGATTGAAGAGATCTTTATTGATAAGAGCGACGCTTGGAAGAACAAGCAGGTTGAGATCGAAAACCTGAAAGCAATTGACCAAGCGGTTCTTCAGCATTTCGAAAGGAAAATGTCATGAGCTGGATTGCAGCAGCTGTTGTTGGGAGCGCCGTTGTTGGCGGTGTTGTCCAGTCCAAGGCAGCCAAAAGCGCGGCGTCTGCGCAAGTTCAGGCAACTGAACAGGCGACTGGAACGCAGCTAGAGGCAACAAGGCTAAGTGTGGAAGAGCAACGTCGCCAGTTTGATGAGGCTAAAAAGCTCCTTGCCCCTTATGTCGAGGCCGGCGAAGGCGCTCTTGCGAACCTGTCGCCATATGCTGAGGCAGGTCAGCAGGGTTTGGCTGGTCAGCTGGCATTGGCCGGCCTGTCTGGTCCAGAAGCCCAGCGCGCAGCAATCGCTCAAATTGAACAGGGCCCAGAGTTCCAGGCTCTTACACGGGCTGGCGAAGAGGCGATCTTGCAAAGCGCATCCGCGACTGGCGGCCTTCGCGGTGGCAACACCCAGAGGGCGCTTGCAGAGTTCCGCCCGCAAGTTTTGTCTGAGCTTATCAATCAGCAATACAGCCGGCTTGGTGGCTTTACCAACCTCGGCCGCTCTGTGACTGGTGATGTATTTGCTCGTGGCCAGGCAGCCGCAGCAGGTCAGGCAGCCGCCGGTCAAGGCATGGCCAGTGAGATTACCGGTCTATATGGCACCCAGGCCGCAAATATTGGAAACCTATTGCAGCAGGCTGGCGCCGCGCGTGCTGGATCTGCTTTGGCTCAAGGCCAGGCATGGGGCAACGTGTTCGGTGGCATTGGCCAGCTGGCTGGCGCGATCGGCACTGGCGCTATTGCCAACCCATTCGGTGGCGGCGGTTCGTCTCTCGCCCCGACCAGCTCCCTCCGTCCTGTAGCGAGGCCCTTCTAATGGTTCAGCCTATTAATTACTCAATGAACGTCTTGAACCCGATCGAAGGCTACTTGCAGGGCCTGAAGTTTGGTGAGGGGATCTTGTCAGCCCGCCAGCAGCGCGCGGCCACTGAGCAGGATATGCGCATCCAGCAGGCTACTTTCGAGGAGCAGCAGCGAGCTCGAGCTGAGGCACGGGCAGCAGCCGCTCGGCAGCAGGCCCAGGCAGAGGCTGGGCGTCAAGCGCTTTTCGAATATTTCGACAAGCAAGAGGCGCGCACAGCGACGCCAAACGATCTGCGCCGGGCAATCCTGCAGTTCCCAGGTATGGCCGAGCAATTCCAGGCTGTAGCTGATAGCTTCAGCGAAGAGCGCCTTGGCAATGAGCAGCGCTTTGGCAAGCAGTTTTCGTTCGCACTGGCTCGAGGGCAAACAAACACCGCACGCAGCTTGCTTGAGGAGCGCATGACAGCTGCAGAAGAGGCAGGCGATCAGCAATCCGCAGATGCCTATCGTGCCCAGCTGCGCGAGCTCGAGGCAAGCCCAGAAGGCCTGCTGATGCAGACGCTTATGCCTCTGGCAGCAACCATGACGCCAGATGACTTTGATGCTTTCTACACGAACGCCTTGGGTCGCGGCCAAGAAGATCTGCCTGTAGACTATCAGAACCTTCGTCTTCGCGCTCGTGATGCTGGTTTGGTTGAAGGAACGCCAGAGTTTCAAGAGTTCATGCGCACAGGAGGCGCGTCTCTTGGCGCAAACTTCCGTCCAGCAACAGCTGAGGAAGCTGCGCAGTATGGCGCAACCGGTGGTCAGATTAATGTAACGTCTGGTCAGTTCTTCCCTATCAACCCGCCAACCGGGTTTACTGTCGAGACAACTCCAGAAGGCGGCACGCGCATAGTTCAGGGCCCAGGCGCCGGGACATCCTTCCGCGAACAGGAAACCAAAGACATCGTCTATGCAACTCGCGCAGAAGGCGCTCTTGCGGATCTAGAGCCTGTTGCGAACGAGCTTGCAAGCTTGGCGCCTCGTCTGTTCGAGTATGTTCCTCTCGGCCAGGGCCGCCAGTTCCAGAGCCCAGAATACCAGCGCGCCAACGTGGCTGCGATGGAGTTTCTTGCTGCTATTCTCCGCAAAGACACCGGCGCGGCAATCACGCAGCAGGAAATCGAGATCTACGGCCAGACCTATCTTCCTCAGCCTGGTGACAGCCCGCAGGTTCTCGAGCAAAAAGCTCGCGCCCGGCGCCGCGCGATCGATGCGCTTCGTGCTCCAATGTCTGAGGCTGCGCAGGGCGCTGTTGCTGGCGCCCTCGATGGAGGTATTCCGCAAGGCTTCTTGACCAATGAAAGCGTCAGGGCTGCAGCAGAGCGCGCAGGGGTTACGCCTCAGCAAATGTGGGCAGTAATGACAGAAGAACAAAGGGCGCGTTATGGAGAATGAAGAGCTAGATTTTGACGCAATCGCAACGCAGGCAGCTGCGGCTGTTCGCGCGTCTCAGCTTCCTGAGACATCTCCGGCTATTCAGCAGGCGCAAGAGCGTGGCTTTACCAACCTGGTCGGATCGTATCGTGATGGCCAGATCCTGGAAAACCCGCAGACCGGCGAGCGCGTCTTCATCTCTCCTGGCTATGTGACTTCAGATCCCGAGGTGATTTCTGGGATGCTGGAAGGTGTGACGCCTGCAGAAACGCAGCGCGGCCAGATGCAAGAGCAGATCATCGAGCAGTATCCGGTGGCATCTCGCGCGGCCACTGCTTTGCAGGGCGTGCCGTTCGTCGGGTCTTACACGGAAGAAGCTGTTGGCATGGTCAGCCCTCGCGCTGGTGAAGCTATGGGTCAGGCTGTCGAAGCTGTCCGCGAGCGTCGCCCAGGACAGGCTGCAGCTCTCGAGGTCGGCGGCGCACTGGCTGCGCTTCCTGCAATGGCTGCCGCAACTCCTGCAGCTGTCGGCCGGTTTGTAAGTGCTCCGGTATCTCTTGCCGGCCAGATGGTCCGCGGTGGTGCTGTAGGCACTGCAGCCGGCGCTGTTGAAGGCGCTGTCGCTGGGTATGGTCGAGGCGAGGCAGGCACCCGCGGCGAAGAAGCTCTGCGTGGTGCCGGTGTTGGCGCCGCTCTAGGCGGGGCTGTCGGAACTGCAATGCCTGCTGTGTCGGCTGGCATCCGAGCGGCCTGGGAAAACATCAAGGGTCGATCGGTGGGCGAGATCTCCCGCACGTTGGGCATTTCATCTGATGCCGCGCGCGTTGTCCGCTCTGCCTTGGAGAACGACGATCTGGCGGCCGCTACAGCGGCTCTGGAGCGCGCAGGGTCTTCCTCGATGTTGGCAGACGCAGGGCCCGGCACACAGCGCCTCCTGGACGTTTCTGTGACTTCTGGTGGCACTGCACCCCGCGTGGCAGGTGAGGCTGTCACAGCGCGAGCTGAGGAGGCTGGCGCACGCATGACTGGCGTCATGGATGACATTCTCGGCGCCCCAGAAGGTGTTGGCACCACACAGCGTGGCATCCGCCAGGGCACGCAGGAGGCGCGCAACCGTGCTTACCGCGTCGCCTATGCGCAGCCGATCAATTATTCTGGTGGCCGTGGCCGGTATCTCGAGACACTTCTTGGCCGCGTTCCTCAGTCTGCGATCAACCGTGCAAACGAGCTGATGCGCATCGAGGGCGTGCAGAGCGCGCAGATCCTGGCCGAAGTCGGTGAAGATGGCGCAGTCACTTTCCGTCGCATGCCTGACGTTCGACAGCTGGACTACATCACCCGAGCGCTTGGCGACATTGCAGAGCAGCAGAACGCAGCTGGCAAGCTTGGCGGCACAACGCAGCTGGGTCGAGCCACCCAGGGCCTGCAACGCACCATCCGTGACGTTCTCAAGCGCGAGGTTCCAGAGTATGGCGAGGCGCTCGACGTGGCAGCTGACGCGATCAGCCGCACGCGTGCTGTTGAGCTCGGCGCCGAGATCCTTCGCCCAGGCACGACGCGTGAGCAGGTGGCCGAGGCTCTTCGTGGCGCAAGCCGTGCAGAACGTGACGCAGCCAAGGCAGGTTTCCGCAGCGCGATCGATGACACCTTGGCCCGCGTCAATGCCGTGGCTTCAGATC
>CAZEMS010000067.1:0-14961 GCA_964513475.1 uncultured Mycobacterium sp.
TCGGGTTCTGAGTGGCCATCACCAGGAACGGCTGCGGCAGCGGGAATGTCTTGCCGCCGATGGAGATCTTGCGCTCTGCCATGACCTCCAGCAGGGCTGACTGCACCTTCGCCGGTGCGCGGTTGATCTCGTCGGCGAGCAGGAAGTTGACCACCACCGGGCCCAGTTCGATGTCGAACTGCTCCTGCCCCTGACGGTAGATGCGGGTGCCGACGATGTCGGTGGGCACCAGGTCAGGTGTGAACTGGATGCGGGCGAAGGTGCCGCCGACGACCTTGGCGAACGTCTCGACAGCCAACGTCTTGGCCACCCCGGGTACACCCTCGAGCAGCACGTGGCCCTTGGCGAGCAGACCCACCAGCATCCGTTCCACCAGCTGGTCCTGGCCGACGATGATCCGCTTGACCTCGAAGATCGCACGCTCCAGCGTGTGCACCTCGTTCTGCGGTCCGCCGCCGTTGTTCTGCGGAGCGGCGTGGGAGCCACCCGGATAGCCCTGCGGCGGCGGCCCGCTCGGTGACGTCATTGACGATTCCTCCCGCGTGTGTGTTCTCGGTGTGCTCTCAGCGCTGATTCAAGCGGCGCCAGCCTACCGGGCGCGCCCGACTCAACTATTCCAGGCGGTTCGGGATCCGTCGACGAAGACCAACCCCGGAACGCCGATCACGGCCGCCTGGGCCGTCGCTCAGGACTCGATTATGCGCGCCACGTATGGTTGCAGCCCGCTGTGTCGCACCGGGCCCACGGTGACCTTGCCGGCGCTGCCCGAGGACTCCAGCATCTGGCCGCCACCCAGATAGATCGCGACGTGCTGGCTGCCGCCGGGTCCCCAGAACAGCAGGTCCCCGCGCTTGGCCTGGGACAGCGGCACCTTGCGCCCGGTGTCGTACTGGTCGCCGGAGTACTTGGGGATCAGCACGCCGACACCGGCGTAGGAGAATTGGGTGAATCCTGAACAGTCGTAGCCGACCGTACCGGCGCCGGAGCCGATGCCGCGGCTGGGACCGTCGGGTTTGCCGCCGCCCCACGAGTACGGCACACCCATCTGTGAGCCGCCCCGGCGAATCACGTACTCGATGGCCTGCGGTCCGCGCACCCGTCCGGGCAGGACACCGGTCGGTGCTGTTCCGATACCGATGCTGGCCAGGAATTTGCGGCCCAGGTCCATGGTGGCCTTGGTGGCCTGCGCCGTCGCCGCCAGCGAAGCGTTGGCGATCGCCAGCGGGTCACCGGGGGCTCCGGCGCTGATCAGCTTTGGCAGGCTGGGATCCCACTGCGCGTCACCGGGCGCGGCGCCGGCCGGGCCGGCGATGCCCAGCACCAGTGCTCCCCCGCAGGCCAGCACCGCCAGGGCTCTGCCGATGCGGGTCAAGCGGGCGCGTAGCGACGTGGTCATCAGTATTCGATGTACCGAACGGCGTAGGGCGTCATCCCGCTGGTGCGGACCGGGGAGATCTTGACGTGCGAGCCGGTGTAGGGCGCCTCGATCATCTGACCGTTGCCCAGGAAGATCGCCACGTGCTGGCTGCCACCCGGTCCCCAGAAGAGCACGTCGCCGCGGCGCATCTGCGACGTCGGGATCTTGCGGCCCATCTCGTACTGCGATCCCGAGTAGTGCGGCAGCTTGAGACCGACACCGGCGAAGGCGTACAGGACCAGCCCGGAGCAGTCGAAGCCGACCGTTCCCGCGCCACTGTCGATGCCGCGACTCGGCCCAGCGGCGTTGCCGCCGCCCCACGAGTACGGCACACCCCGCTGCGCCATCGCGCGCTGGATCACGTACTCGGATGCCCGCTGGCCGTGGAGATTGGGAATCACCGCGCCGTTGTAGGGGCCGCCGTTGGTCAGGCCGGTCGGTGTCGGCGCCAGGCCGAGCTTCTGCAGGAACTTGCGGCCCAGATCGGCGGTGACCTGCAGCGAGGTGTAAGCGATCTGAAGGACAGCGTTGATGATGGCGATCGGGTCACCACTGACGAACGCGCTGGGAATGGCCGGAATCGTCAGGTCCCACTGGCTGTTCGACTTCGCGGCTGCGGCCGCGTCGTGATCCCAGTTGCCTGCCGCGTTCACTCCCGGCTGCGGTGCCGGCTGGGGAGCCGTTGCCGCCTGCTTGGTCAGCGGAGCAGACACCGGCCGGACCTGTTCCAACCGGGCCTTGGCTTCGGCCCGTTCGGCAACGAGCCGGTCGAGTTGGGTCTGCTGGGCCGCGAAGGTCCGCTGGGATTCTTCGAGCGCCGCCACCGCCGCGTCCTGGCTGGCCTGGGCGTCCACGACGGCCTGATCAGCCCGCTGCTTGGCCAGCCGCGCCGCCGACTCCTTGTTCACCTGCTCCGTGCGGGCGCGCTGCAGGTTTGTCATCACGTGCTGCGCGCTGGTCGCCAGCGTCTGCCCGGCGGACGCGGCGGCAACGATGTCGGCCGGGTCGGAGGCAGTCAGATAGGAATCGGACGGACCACTTACATAAGTGGCCGCGGCGAAGGTGTCGAAGCGTTTCTGGGCGGCGACGATGGCGGCCGAAGCATCTTCGACGCCTTGCCGGCTGGCATCTACCTCGCGCGCAGCGGCGGTGGCGGCATCCCGGGCCGACTGAAGTTCGACCAAGGCCTTGTTGAAGCTCTCCTGCTGCGTCTGGACCGCGGCGCCAAGGTCCTGCAGTTTCTGGTCGGCCGTTGCCACGGCCGCCACCAGGCCCGCGACCGAGTCCGGGCTACCCGGCTCGGCCAGTGCCGTAGCGCCGTTCGAGAACGCGGTCACCGCGGCCATACCGGCGATGACCGGGACCGCGCAGATGCGTGAGTAGACGCGGGTAACCGAGGCGCGCGAGGTGCTTCCCATTCGTCTCATGTCTCCTAATGGCTCGACGCGAACGTGCCACCACATTTCGCGGCGCCTAATGCGTAGGAGTCACATTTATAACAACTACCACAATAGGCAACGACTGCACCGTACGTCACACCTGACCCAAATGAAACTTAGGTCACAAACTACAACGTTGTAAGTGAAACGACTGTTATCGAATGGAGATATTATTAATTGTGAGAGGGGTATAAGACCAGGTCGGAAACGGTTTTTAAAGATCACGATTTGTACCGTCCACCGGGGTCACACGCTTGGCGCGCACCTGCAGAATTCGGGTCGCCACCGTGGCCGCTGCCACAAAAAGAACCAGCACGATAGTCAGTGCCGTCCAGGGAAAGTCCGGTGTAGTCAGTTCGCCGACAAAATTCTCCGAGGACAACACGGGATCGCCGGTCTTTGCCACATCCTGGCCCGCTTCCAGCGTGACCCGATCGAACGTGGTGCTGTAGGTACCGGCATACGAGGGACTCAACGCCAGCACCGTCGAGCCCGGGTAGGCCTGCCCCACCTCGGTGGCGATGTCCCGCAACGGCATCTCGGTGGGCGGATTGGTCCCGATGGCGACGATCTTGAGGTCGATGCCATCTTCTCGGGCCTGCTCGATGACTTGGCGCAGCGCGTTCACATCGGCACCGGGAGCGCTGACACCGTCGTCGCCGACATCGGCTTTGACCTGATCGATGTCGACGTCGTGGGGAATATAGCCCGGCAGGAACGGCAAGACATGCGGCGCGGTCACAGGAGCAACGTACGCGATAGAACCGCGGGGAGCGGGCAACCAGCCTGGGTAAACGAGAGATTGCCGGACAACCGTACCGTTAGGATCGACGAAGCCGCCGACACAGCCCGTCGCGGCGAGGACTCAGCTGGGAGTTGATGTGAGCAGCAAGGATTCGGTGGATTCGTTCGGGGCCCGCGACACGCTGACCGTCGGGGACAACAGTTACGACATCTATCGCCTGGACGCGGTGAAGGGCACTGAGAAGCTGCCGTACAGCCTCAAGGTGCTGGCCGAGAACCTCCTGCGCACCGAAGACGGTGCCAACATCACCAAGGAACACATCTCGGCGATCGCGAACTGGGAACCGGACGCGGATCCGAGCATCGAGATCCAGTTCACCCCGGCGCGGGTGATCATGCAGGACTTCACCGGCGTGCCGTGCATCGTCGACCTGGCAACCATGCGTGAGGCGGTACGCGAGCTCGGCGGCGACCCGGACCAAGTCAACCCGCTGGCGCCGGCGGATCTGGTGATCGATCACTCGGTGATCGCCGATCTGTTCGGCCGGGCGGACGCGTTCGAGCGCAACGTGGAGATCGAGTACCACCGCAATGGCGAGCGGTACCAATTCCTGCGCTGGGGCCAGGGGGCTTTCAACGACTTCAAGGTGGTGCCCCCGGGAACCGGCATCGTGCACCAGGTGAACATCGAGTACTTGGCGTCGGTGGTGATGAACCGGGACGGCATCGCCTACCCCGACACCTGCGTGGGCACCGATTCGCACACCACGATGGTCAACGGCCTGGGCGTGTTGGGTTGGGGCGTCGGCGGCATCGAAGCCGAGGCGGCCATGTTGGGCCAGCCGGTATCGATGCTCATTCCCCGCGTCGTCGGGTTCAAGCTGACCGGGGCCATCCAGCCGGGCGTGACGGCTACCGACGTGGTGCTCACCTGCACCGAAATGCTGCGCAAACACGGCGTGGTCGGCAAGTTCGTCGAGTTCTACGGCGAGGGCGTAGCCGAGGTTCCACTGGCCAACCGAGCGACTCTGGGCAACATGAGTCCCGAGTTCGGCTCTACCGCAGCGATCTTCCCGATCGATCAGGTGACGATCGACTACATGCGGTTGACCGGACGCGACGACGAACAACTGGCCCTGGTCGAGGCCTACGCCAAAGCGCAAGGCATGTGGCACGATCCGGCACACGAACCCGCCTACTCCGAGTACATCGAGCTCAACCTCGCCGACGTCGTCCCGTCGATCGCCGGACCGAAACGGCCGCAGGACCGTATCGCGCTGTCGGATGCAAAGACGGTATTCCGCAAAGACATTCACAACTATGTCGAGGACAACCTGCCTGCACAGCACACCAAGCTCGACGAGGCGGTCGAAGAGTCGTTCCCGGCCAGCGACCCGGCGGTACTGTCTTTCGCCGACAACGGCACCGCCGAGGTCCTCTCGGCTGCCAGAGGCGCCGAGGGCCGGCCCACCAAGCCGGTCAAGGTGGCCTCGAACGAGCTGGGCGAGTTCGAAGTCGATCACGGCGCGGTGGTGATCGCCGCGATCACCTCGTGCACCAACACCTCCAACCCGGAGGTGATGATCGGTGCCGCGCTGCTGGCCCGCAACGCGGTGGACAAGGGGCTGACATCCAAGCCTTGGGTGAAGACTTCGATGGCGCCGGGTTCGCAGGTCGTCAGCGACTACTACGACAAGGCCGGGCTCTGGCCGTATCTGGAGAAGCTGGGCTTCTACTTGGTCGGCTACGGGTGCACCACCTGCATCGGCAATTCCGGGCCGCTGCCGGAAGAGATCAGCAAGGCCGTGAACGACAACGATCTGTCGGTTACCGCCGTGCTGTCGGGAAACCGCAACTTCGAGGGGCGTATCAACCCCGATGTGAAGATGAACTACCTTGCCTCGCCCCCGCTGGTGATCGCCTACGCGCTCGCCGGCACGATGGATTTCGACTTCACCGCCGAACCCCTCGGCAAGGACACCGACGGCAACGAGATCTACCTGAAAGACATCTGGCCGACGCAACACGACGTCACCGACACCATCGCCTCGGCGATCAACCGGGACATGTTCACCAAGAACTACGCCGACGTCTTCAAAGGTGACGAACGGTGGCGCAACCTGCCCACCCCGAGCGGGAACACCTTCGAGTGGGATCCCGCCTCGACGTATGTACGCAAGCCACCCTACTTCGACGGCATGCCGGCCAAGCCGCAACCAGTCGCCGACATCAGCGGCGCGAGAGTTCTTGCACTGCTAGGCGATTCGGTGACAACCGATCACATCTCCCCCGCTGGAGCGATCAAGCCAGGCACCCCGGCCGCCCAGTACCTCGAGAGCCATGGCGTCGAGAGAAAGGACTACAACTCCTACGGATCCCGCCGCGGGAACCACGAAGTCATGATCCGGGGCACGTTCGCCAACATTCGGCTGCGCAATCAGCTGCTCGACGACGTGTCCGGCGGATACACCCGCGACTTCACCCAGTCCGGCGACGGCGGAGAGGCGCCGCAGGCGTTCATCTACGACGCAGCGCAGAACTATGCGGCCCAGAACATCCCACTGGTCGTACTGGGCGGCAAGGAGTACGGTTCCGGTTCGTCTCGCGACTGGGCCGCCAAGGGCACCAGTCTGCTGGGTGTGCGGGCGGTGATCGCCGAGTCGTTCGAACGCATCCACCGCTCGAACCTGATTGGCATGGGCGTGATCCCGCTGCAGTTCCCTGCCGGGGAGTCGGCCGCTTCGCTCAAGCTGGACGGGACCGAGACCTACGACATCAGCGGTATCGAGGCACTCAACGACGGCACTACGCCACGAACGGTGCATGTCAAGGCCACCAACAGCGCCGGCATCGTGGTGGAGTTCGACGCTGTGGTTCGCATCGACACCCCCGGCGAAGCGGACTACTACCGCAACGGCGGGATCCTGCAGTACGTGCTGCGCAACATGCTGAAGTCCAAGTAACAGTAGTTCTATCGGTAAGGCAGTCTGTCGCGTCCGGCGACGGTGATCGGGTTCGCGTCGGTGTGCTGGCTCAAGCCAATTCGATCAGGCTCGAGTACTCCTGGGACCAGAAGTCCTCGGTGCCGTCGGGCAGTAGCACCACCCGCTGCGGGTCCAGCGCCTCGGCGGCGCCGGGATCGTGCGTCACCAGCACTACCGCCCCCTGATAGCTGCGGAGCGCATCGAGAACCTGCTCGCGCGAGGCGGGGTCGAGATTGTTCGTCGGCTCGTCGAGCAGCAGCACGTTGGCTGTCGAGGCAACCAGCCCGGCCAGGGCCAGCCGTGTCTTCTCGCCGCCGGAGAGAGTGCCGGCCGGCTGCTCGAGTTGTGGTCCGCTGAACATGAAGGCGCCCAGCAGGCCGCGCAGTTCCTGCTCCCCGGTGTCCGGCGCGGCGTGCCGGATGTTCTCCCACACCGTCGCATGGTCGTCCAGGGTGTCGTGTTCCTGGGCGAAGTAGCCGATCTTCAGCCCGTGGCCGGGTTCGACGCGACCAGCATCTGGTGTCTCGGCGTCGGCCAGCAGTCGCAGCAGGGTGGTCTTACCGGCACCGTTGAGTCCCAGCACAACGACCCTCGAGCCCCGGTCGATGGCAAGGTCTACTCCGGTGAACACCTCGAGCGAACCGTAGTTCTTGGTCAACCCCTTGGCGACCAGTGGGGTACGGCCGCAGGGCGCCGGTGTCGGGAACTTGATCCGCGCGACCTTGTCGGAGGCGCGCTCCTCGTCCAGGGCCGCGAGCATCCGATCCGCTCGACGCAACATATTCTGTGCGGCAACGGCTTTGGTCGCCTTGGCGCCCATCTTCGCTGCTTGACTTCGCAATGCCGCCGCCTTCCGTTCGGCGTTGGCGCGCTCCCGACGCCGACGCTGTTCGTCGGTGGCGCGAGCATCGAGGTACTTCTGCCAGCTCATGTTGTAGACGTCGGCCTCGCCCCGCACGGCGTCCAGGAACCACACCCGGTTGACGACGTCGGCGAGCAGGCCGACATTGTGGCTGATCAGTATCAGCCCGCCGGCATGGTTGTGCAGGAAGTCGCGTAACCACCCGATGGAGTCGGCGTCGAGATGGTTGGTCGGTTCGTCGAGCAGGAGCGTTGTAGCCGAACCCGAACCACCGGCTCCTCCTTCGGCGGCGGCGAACAATATGCGCGCCAGTTCCACCCGGCGACGCTGCCCGCCGGAGAGCGTGGCCAGCGGTTGTGTCAGCACTCG
This sequence comes from uncultured Mycobacterium sp., assembly GCA_964513475.1. Lineage (GTDB taxonomy): Bacteria > Actinomycetota > Actinomycetes > Mycobacteriales > Mycobacteriaceae > Mycobacterium. The sequence continues at coordinate 7,816 of CAZEMS010000067.1, forward strand.
TTCGGGCAATCCGAGACTTGCGCAGATACGGCCGGCCTCGTTCTCGGCGCCGTAACCGCCAAGAGCGGCGAACCGTTCCTCCAGCTGTCCGTAGCGACGCACGGCGCGATCACGGGCGATGTCATCGGCCACCTCGGCCATCAACACCTGCTGCTTCTCCAGGTCGACCAACAGGGTGTCGAGCCCGCGTGCGGAAAGCACCCGATCGCGGGCCAGCACGTCGAGGTCACCCTCTTTGGGATCCTGTGGCAGATAACCGATGTCACCCGTGCGCGTGATGGCGCCGGCATAAGGCTCTCCCTCACCGGCGAGGATTCGCATGGTGGTGGTCTTCCCGGCACCGTTGCGGCCGACCAGCCCGATGCGGTCGCCGGGCTGGATTCGCAGCGTCTGGCCGTCAGTGGACAGCAGCGTGCGCGACCCGGCTCGAACCTCCAGGCCCGTTGCGGTGATCACGCTGCTGTTGTCTCCCTGTTCTCCCGGGTCACTTGTCGTCGGTGAAGACCGGATCACGCTTCTCGGCGCGAGCGGCGACGGCTTCCTCGAAGTTGGCAGTGAGCAGTCGCACAAAGAGTTGTCCCAGACCCTCGGCCTGCATGTGCCCCTCCAGGTTAGCGGCGTCCAGTCCACTCCACAGTGTGCGTTTGGTCAACTCGACTCCGGGCCGGGAGAACGCCGCAATACGGTCGGCGACCTGATAACAGGTTTCCAGCAGTTCGGGTTCGGGCACAATCTGCGACACCAGGCCGATCCGCTCGGCCTCGGCGGCGCCCACGTCCCGGCCGGTGAGCATGATCTCGAAGGCCCGCGACGATCCGATCGCCCGCGGCAGCAGATAGCTCAGACCCAGCTCACTGGCGGTCAAGCCGTTGTTGATCCCTGCCGCCCGGAAGTAGGCGCCGGATGCGGCGATGCGGATGTCGGCAGCCAGTGCCAAGCAGAGTCCCCCGCCTATCGCGGGCCCGTTGACCGCAGCGATCACCGGTTGAGGCATGCGGCGCAGCGTAAGAATGACATCGTCGAGGACCTGCATGGACCGCAGCGCGTAGCTCGGCCGGGTCAGCCCCTCGACGTGCGGCACGGTGCCCGCCGACTTGTGGTCGGCGCCGGACGAGAAACCTCTGCCGGCGCCGGTCAGTACGACCGCACGCACCGAGTTGTCGCAGGCGAGCTCGTCGAGCGCGCGCTTGAGTGGAACCATCACGTCGAACGCCATCGAGTTCATCCGCTCGGGACGGTTCAGCGTCACCAGCGCGGCACCCGGGCGCGAACGCTCCACCAGTACCAGGTCTTCTTGACTGTCCACGATGCTGCACGCTATCGCGTGCCCGGTCAACCTTGTTCGGTGTCTTCGCGCGCAGCGAGCGCGGCGTCGATGTCGAGCTCCTTGACCTGCTTCACGAGGTCCTCGAGGGCTGCCGGCGGCAGGGCCCCGGCCTGGTTGAAGACCAGCTTGCCCTTCTTGAATGCCATCAGCGTCGGAATGCCGCGGATGTCAGCGGCCGCCGCGAGCTCCTGCTCAGCCTCGGTGTCGACCTTGGCGTGCACGACGTCGGGGTGCTTGTCTGCAGACGCCGCGAACGTCGGCGCGAAGGCCCTGCACGGACCGCACCAAGAAGCCCAGAAGTCCACCAACACGATGTCGTTGCCGTTGATGATGTCGTTGAACTGCTCGCCAGTGATGTCTTGTGTCGTCACGTCACTCCCAACGTCGGGATCAGCTGATCTGTTCCGCGGCTGGATCACCGGTATTCCGGATTGGTGAAGTCGTAGCGGCAACCCGCATCCCAGCCCGAGCGAATATTGCCGTAGGCAGGTACTCCGCCGATCGACTTGAGGGCCCGCGCCAGGTGCATGAGATTCCAGGTCATGAACGTCGTGTTGCGGTTGGTGAAGTCGTTCTCCGGCCCCCCTGACCCCGGATCCAGATACGAAGGCCCCGGCCCGGCCTCGCCGATCCAGCCGGCGTCGGCCTGAGGCGGAATGGTGTAGCCGATGTGCTGCAGGGTGTAGAGCACGTTCTGCGCGCAGTGCTTGACACCGTCCTCGTTCCCGGTGATCAGGCAGCCGCCGACGCGGCCGTAGTACAGGTACTGGCCGGCGTCGTTGAGCAGGTGGGATCCGCCGTAGAGCCGCTCGTGCACCTTCTTCATCACGGAGCTGTTGTCACCCAGCCAGATCGGGCCGGCGAGCACCAAGATGTCGGCGGCGAGGACCTTCTCGAACACGGCCGGCCAATCGTCGGTTTCCCAGCCGTGCTCGCGCATGTCAGGCCACACGCCGGTGGCGATGTCGTGGTCGATCGCGCGGACCACGTCCACGTCGATGCCGTGCTTCGCCATGATCCCGGCACTGATGTCGATGAGACCCTGAGTGTGGCTGATCTCTGGCGACCGTTTCAGCGTGCAGTTGATGAACAGGGCCCGCAGCCCGGTGAAGTCGAGGTCGACAGCGTTGTTCTCGGTGCTCACGTCGACTCCTGTCGATTGTGGTCGGATCGCTAGACCGTGAAGCCCAGAGCCCGCAGCTGCTCGCGGCCGTCCTCGGTGATCTTGTCAGGCCCCCACGGCGGATTCCAGACCCAGTTGATCTTGATGTCGCTGACCAGACCGCTACCGATCAGCGCCGTACGGGACTGATCCTCGATGACATCGGTCAGCGGGCAGGCCGCCGACGTCAGCGTCATGTCAATCAGCGCGACGTTTCCTTCATCGCTCTTCTCCACTCCGATCCCGTAGACCAGACCCAGATCGACCACGTTGATGCCCAGTTCGGGATCGACGACGTCGCGCATCGCCTCTTCCAGGTCGGCGAGCATCTCATCTTCGGGGATCGCGGTATCGCTCATCGTTTCCTGCCTCGTTTCCTACTGATTTCCTAGATCTTTGCTCAGGTCAGTGCTTGCGCGCTCGCCTCTGCCAGCGCCGCCTTGAACGCCGTCCAGCCCAGTAGCGCGCACTTCACCCGCGCGGGATACTTCGAAACGCCGGCGAAGGCGATGCCGTCACCCAACACCTCTTCGTCGCCGTCGACGGTCCCCCGCGAAGAGACCATCTCGCTGAATGCCGCGACCGTCGTCAGTGCGTCGCGCACGGTCTGCCCTATCACCTGATCGGCCAGCACCGACGTCGCCGCCTGGCTGATCGAGCAGCCTTGCCCGTCGTAGGAGATGTCGGCGACCGTCTCGCCGTCGTCGCTCAGTGCGACCCGCAGCGTGACCTCGTCCCCACAGGTGGGATTGACATGATGTACCTCGGCGCCGAACGGTTCACGCAGGCCCCGGTGGTGCGGGTGCTTGTAGTGATCCAGGATCACCTCCTGGTAAATCTGCTCGAGACGCATACCCGTCAGCCCCTGCCGACCGGCGCGAAGAACTCAACTGCCCGGCGCACACCCACCACCAGCCGGTCAACCTCCTCGAGAGTGTTGTAGACGGCGAAGGATGCGCGCGCACTCGCAGCGATCCCGAAACGGCGGTGCAACGGGTAGGCACAGTGATGACCGACCCGTACGGCCACCCCCTCGTCGTCGAGCACCTGGCCGACATCGTGGGCGTGGATGCCGTCGACGACGAACGACACCGGCGATCGTCGGCCTCCGCTGGTGTTCGGCCCGATGACTCGCACCGCCGGGATGGCGGCGAGGCCCTCCAGCGCGGCGGCGACGAGCTCCTGCTCGTGGGTCGCCACCGCGTCCATCCCGATCGCGCCGAGATAGCGCGTTGCCGCTGCCAGTCCGACGACCTGCGAGATCATCGGCGTGCCCGCCTCGAACCGCTGCGGCGGCGGGGCATATGTCGCACCCTCCATCGTCACCGTCTCGATCATCGATCCACCGGTGAGGAACGGCGGCATGGCCTCAAGCAGTGCCTTCCGGCCGTACAGCACCCCGATCCCGGTGGGGCCGAGCATCTTGTGACCGGAGAACGCCGCGAAATCGACGTCCAGGGCGTGGAAGTCGACCCGCTCGTGCGGTACCGACTGGCACGCGTCCAACACTGTCAGGGCACCGACAACCTTGGCCCGGGACACCAACTCCCCGATCGGACCACCAGTGCCGGTGACGTTCGAATGACCGGTGAATGCGACGACCTTCACCCGCTCGTCGAGCTGCACCGAATCCAGGTCCAGATGCGCGTCGTCGGTCAGGCCGTACCAACGCAGGGTTGCGCCTGTCCGACGGGCGAGCTCTTGCCACGGGATCAGATTCGCGTGATGTTCGAGTTCGGTCGTGACGATGACATCTCCGGGACCGACCGCGCGCTCGAATCGATCGTCACTCAGCACGAAACCCACCAGGTTCAGTGCCTCGGTGGCGTTCTTGGTGAACACCAGCTCATCGGGATCGGCTCCGACGAACGCGGCGATGTCGGCGCGACCCTGCTCGTAGGCGTCGGTGGACTCTTCCATCAGCTGGTGCGCGCCGCGGTGCACCGCACCGTTAGAGGTGAGCAGGAAGTTCCGCTCGGCGTCGAGCACCTGCAGCGGCTTCTGCGAGGTGGCCCCGGAATCCAGATAGGCCAACTGCTTCCCGCCCCGCATCACCCGCTGCAGGATCGGGAAATCGGCGCGGATAGCGGTGAGGTCCAGTTCGACCGACGTGGTCACTTCACCGACCCCCTTAGGACGAGGCGGCCGCAGCCTGCTGGGCGAACCGCTCGTAGCCGTTCTCCTCTAGCTCGTCGGCCAGCCCCGGACCACCTGACTCAACGATTCGCCCGGCGACGAACACGTGCACGAACTGCGGACGGATGTAGCGCAGGATGCGGGTGTAGTGGGTGATCAGCAGCACTCCCCCGTGCTCGGATTCGGAGTACCGGTTCACCCCCTCGCTGACCACCCGGAGCGCGTCGACGTCCAGCCCGGAGTCCGTTTCGTCGAGGATGGCGATCTTCGGCTTGAGCAACGCGAGCTGCAGGATCTCGTGGCGCTTCTTCTCTCCGCCCGAGAAGCCCTCGTTCACACTGCGTTCGGAGAAGCCCGAGTCGATACCCAGGTCCTGCATCGCCGACTTGACTTCCTTGACCCAGTGCCGCAGTTTCGGGGCTTCCCCGCGCACTGCGGTGGCCGCGGTGCGAAGGAAGTTCGACATGGACACCCCAGGCACCTCGACCGGGTACTGCATCGCCAGGAACAGCCCCGCGCGGGCGCGTTCGTCGACACTCATCTCCAGGACGTCGTCACCGTCAAGGGTGATCGAACCTGACGTCACCATGTACTTGGGATGACCGGCGACGGCGTAAGCCAGCGTCGACTTGCCGGATCCGTTGGGACCCATCAGCGCGTGCGTCTCGCCGGACTTCACCGTCAGGTTGACGCCCCTGAGGATGGGCTTTGCCGCCCCGTCATCTCCGGATGTGTTCTCCGCCGGTGTGACGCTGACGTGTAGATCTTTGATTTCGAGTGTGGTCATCGGGAATCGGTTCCTTCGGTGCGGGCAAGTTCGGTTTCGATTGCGTCGGTGAGGCGGTCACGGACGGCGGGCAGGGTGATTCTCTGGATGATCTCCCCGAAGAAGCCACGGACGATCAGCCTGCGCGCCTGCTCCTCGGAGATTCCTCGGGATTGCAGGTAGAACAACTGCTCGCCGTCGAAACGGCCGGTGGCGCTGGCGTGTCCGGCGCCGACGATCTCGCCGGTCTCGATCTCGAGGTTAGGCACCGAGTCGGCGCGGGCGCCGTCGGTCAGCACCAGGTTGCGGTTGGTCTCGAACGTGTCGGTGCCCGTGGCTTCGGCCCGGATCAACACGTCGCCGATCCACACGGTATGCGTATCAGGCCGTTTGGAGTCGGTATCGCCTTGCAGGGCGCCCTTGTAGGTGACGTGCGAACGGCAGTTCGGCTGCGCGTGGTCGACCAGCAGCCGCGACTCGAGATGCTGCCCGTCATCGGCGAAGTACAGGCCGAGCAACTCGGCGTCGCCGCCGGGCGCGTCGAAGCGCACCCGCCCGGTCAGCCGGACCAGTTCTCCGCCAAAACTGACCGCCACGTGATGCAGCACCGCATCCTTACCCAGCCTCGCATGGTGCATGCTGACGTTGACCGCGTCGTCGGCCCAGTCGGCGATCCACACCACCCGCAGCCGAGCGGCGTCTCCGATCACGAATTCGACGTTGTCCGCATAGGTTCCGCTACCGCGCTGGTCGATGACGACCGTCGCATCGGCGAGCTCCTCGACCCGGACCTGCAGGTGACCGTACGCGGTCGCGCCGGCTCCGGGACCGGTGATGGTGATCTCGATCGGTTCGTCAACGACGGTGTTGCGTTCGACCGTCACCACCGTCGCCTTGCTGAACGCCGAGAACGCCTGTGCGGCAACCCGGTCAGCCGGCACGCCGCCCTCGCCCAGCCGCTCGTCGCCACGGCGTGCGGTCGCCACGGTCACACCGGGGCGATCACTCACCCCGATCTGCGCAGCGCCGGTGACAGCGGCGGAGCCGTCGTGCAATCCGCGAAGTCGGCGCAGCGGGGTGAACCGCCAGATCTCGTCACGCCCGCCTGGCACTTCGAAGGCGTCGACCTCGAAGGAGGTGAACTGCTCGCCCTTATTGATAACGGCGAGCCGCGAACCCTCCACCGCCCGGGTCAGATCCCCAGTCAGATTCTGTGTCACTAGCCGACCGCACCTTCCATCTGCAGCTCGATCAACCGGTTGAGCTCCAACGCATACTCCATGGGCAGCTCCTTGGCGATCGGCTCGACGAAGCCGCGCACGACCATGGCCATCGCCTCGTCCTCGGTGAGACCGCGGCTCATCAGGTAGAACAGCTGGTCGTCGCTGACCTTGGACACGGTGGCCTCGTGACCCATCGTGACGTCGTCCTCACGGATGTCCACGTAGGGGTAGGTGTCCGACCGGCTGACCGTATCCACCAGCAGCGCATCGCATTTCACGCTGGATCGGGAGCCGTGTGAGCCCTTGTTGACCTGAACCAGGCCTCGGTAGGACGCGCGGCCACCGCCGCGGGCAACCGACTTCGACACGATATTGCTCGACGTGTTCGGGGCCAGATGCAGCATCTTGGCGCCGGTGTCCTGGTGCTGTCCCGCACCGGCGAAGGCCACCGAGAGCACCTCGCCCTTGGCGTGCTCGCCGGTCATCCACACCGCCGGGTACTTCATCGTGACCTTGGACCCGATGTTTCCGT
>CAZEMS010000068.1:0-14775 GCA_964513475.1 uncultured Mycobacterium sp.
TTTCCACCTGTGCATCAGTCGCAGCATAGGTGTTCACAAAAAACTTGATGCCCAATTTTATGTATTGAGCATCTAGTATGTGTTTCTTGTAATCACGTTCGTCACTGTCATTTTGGGCATCAATTGCCTTGGAGACAATATCAGGCAAAACCAGCTTTGCTCTTGTGATCAGGGATGTTATGTCGGCTGTCTGTACCAATTACTTTTCTGCTTTTTTGGTTGGTGCTTTCTTTTTTGCAGGAGCTTTCTTTGGTGCTTCTTCTGCTTGCTCTTCAAATAGCGTTGCCTTGATCTTTTTCCAGTTTTCAAACAACTTCTCACAAGCATCCTTTAACTGAACAAATCCTTCTTCACCATACTTGTCTATGGTTTCAAGGTCGTAAGCAATAAGGCTTTTATCCTTTTCAGCTTTTTCAACCGAGCCATCTTTTAACTTCTTTTTGGTGTAAAGACCAGCAGGTGTCAATGCCGGTGTCTTGGTCAGAAAGTTGATCTTTTGTTCTGCACCTTCCAATGAGCTTAAGAAGTCAGCAAACAAGTCTCTTTTTAAGAGCGTTTCTGCCAGCCTAGCTTCTTTTGGGTTCAATTCTTTTTTTGTAACAGACATGGTTGTTTTATTAAAGTAAATTTTCGATTCCTTCTATTTCTTCGATGATTGTTTGCCCTTTTTGGTAGTTCTTGTTGGTTTTATACACCAATGCAGCTTCCAACAGCAAGTCAACTTTTGATGCATCGTTTATCACGTTGCTGTAATCGCACTTACAAGGGCATCCTGCATCAATTACAAAGTCGTTTCGAGTGATTTTGCTCTTACAGATCACGAACTCTTCACCATAGCCATACTCCATATCAGTAGCACAGTCGCAACCTGTTTCTTTCTTGTTGATGTAAGCGTAGAAATCATCAAAGTTTGGCTTTCTCCATGATGTGTTGGTGCCATTCACACAGCCACAATCACATGAAGTAGAGTCTGGTGCTATCACAGAGCATTCATCAACACCACCCATTGCTTTTGCTGCGATATAGAAGCCTTCCACACTGGCATCATCATTTTCCCACCATATCAAGTCTCCCACATCATAGCTTGATGCCAGGTTTCCTGTTCCCACCGTTTTGGGCACTGCCAATAAATAGGCATAGTTCCACCCATCTTTGTAAGATGCTTGTGGTATCGACCAGCTAAGGTCTTCATGGGTGCTTTCTGGAGACTCATACAACACTTGTGGACCATTCGTTGCTTTACGCACATAGAACAGCTTCTTGGCTTCTGTAGCCAATGCACCAGAATATGTGTTTCCATCTGAAATGGTGATGGACGTACAGTTGGATGCAACCGAACTGGTCAATAATGCTGCTAGACTTCCTTGTTGATTCTCCATTGCTTTTTAGTTATATCCACTCTTCAGAACCCCACTTGTGCTCGTCCAAAAATGTTATTAAATCTCTCATGGTATCAGTTTTGACAAGTTGTAAATACACCATCTGTGTAGTATAACTTTGGATAATTTGGGTCATACTGCTGATCGTATTGTATAAATGGAACCATTGGTGTGTAATCCTGATAAACAGTCTCACAACTCACCAACTTGTATTTTTTCCATTCTCCTTTTGGGAAAATAGTACCAAGCTCTTTTACCATTTCACCAAGGTTCACATCTGATTTTACCTTGATTTCTTTGTTTTCGGTGTCTATTTCAAACTTCATGGTTTCTCTGTTTTAGTGAACCGATAAGGGTAGCTTACGCTACCACATACCGGATACACACTCGAAAAAGATTCTTATATGTCTTGTATCGCCTTCACTTTTGACGTTATCTGCTGTCTTTGCGCAAAACCTGCATCACTCTTCAAATACTCAAGCAGTTTTGGTGTTGGCTCTTCATGTGTCTCCACATTCACGATCTTTCCACCATTAGCATGTGTCCATCCTTCACTTGGGTCATATTTGATGTTGCCTTGGTCTTTTGCTTTTTTGATCACAAGGCTCAAGAGCATATCTGGATTCTCCAATGCTTCTTTCACTCTCTCAAACCCGACTTTCGACTTTTCAAGCTCTTTAATAAGCCTTGACCTTCCAATCTCGATTTGAGCCTGTGACTTGAAATCCTGTCTCTTGAACAGGAACTCACATAGCGTTGTCACGTTGATGTCATCCAACTCAAGAATCTCTGTGGTAAGCTGGCTCTTGATCTTTCTTTCATTCAAGAATCCCTGCGTTCCAAGCTCTTCAGTATTCATGGTATAGACATAGTTTCCTGCCCTTGGTGGGATATGGAAAGGCTGCCCAACATTTGACTTGTTCTTGTTGCTCAATAAAAGGAACTCAAACAGGTTCTTTTGCCCAGGCTTGCTCTTATGAAAGAACATCCTGTGCCCCTGTGGACTAGATTTCTTGAAGGCATACTCATTAGGAGTGAATAACTCTGGCACTTCAGCTTGGAATGAGTTTTCTTTTCCTGGCACATACCTTCTAATTGCCTTTATAGTGATAATCTCACTACTAGTATCGTCTTTGTTGGCACTGTTGATGATCTCACAAGTGTTTGGAAAGAAATGGTCAGCATAGTTCAACCTTCCTGTTGGCCTTCCATTCTCGTCTTTAGTCTGGTTAGTGTTGATCAACTCAAACCATGTGCCTTCTGGCCTATTCCAATGCTTTGCGATATAGTCCTTCACATACTTTCCAGTGATGTTTCTGTTCGCAATCTTTACTTTTGTTGTCGTTGTTGACATGTCTTTAATTTTTTAATGAGTGTGTATTTTTTTTAAAGAGAAAAAGGAGTGATGCCGAAGCACCACCCCCAAAAGGTTTCAATCCTATGTATATGCTCTACCGAACTGTCTGATACCTGCGAACTGGATACCCCACTCAGCATAGATATGAGTCTCATACTGGTCAGCACCAATCTCTTTAGGCGTTCTCTCGATAAGCTTCATCATTCTGCTACCATCTTTTGGATACTCTCTGTATCTCAAGGCAATTGAGTTATACTCTTGAGTCTTTCCAGAAAGCATGTCACGGTAAGTTCCGCCTGTCTTATAAACAGAGTTAGGAATCAAGTACCCGTAATCAAGGTATTCTGGCCCAATCAAGTCTGGCGCAGACAATGTTTTTTCGCTTCTGATGTGGAATGTCCTGTTTCCAACCATCACGGTCTTGAAGTTCATGGCTGCTGCCATCTTTCTTCCTTCAACCGGATCGCTATCGAAGAACCCAAATGCTGTTGCATCTTTGATCTTGGTGAACATCGAAGCATCAATACCATGCATCAAGTTGTGTCCTACACGGAACATGTACTCATTAGCAGAGTGTCTTTCGTAAAGAGCCTTGTCAAGTGCCACAAAGTCATCATTGTCAAAAGCAGCAGCGTAATCGTAGTTGATTCCTGAGTTTGATGTAATGAACTCTTCCAAACCAATTTGGTACGTTACAGACTCACCAGACCCATCAGGGTGATTTACATCTGTGATAGAGTTAGTCTGTGCTTCTCCAAACAATGCTGCATTAGTGACTTGTACGTGTAATCGCTGTAATGCTTCAGCAAGGTTTCTAGGTGCCAAATAAGGAGCTCCATCAATCTTAACAACTGACTGGTTCGCTGACTCACCACCATATCTTCCAGACTTCTCTTTGTACATCTGCATGTACTGAGTAAGCCTGATAAGCTTGCTTTGCATTGAATCCGGTGCTTTACCACCATCAGCAGTACCATGTGTCACAAACCTGATTTCTTCACCAGCATTAGCCACCGTTGCAGGGTTAAGCTGTTCTGCTGCTTTTAATGGTTTCAATACAAAAGTATGCTCACCAGCAGAGTTGTCTACTGTAATAGAAGTCACTTGCGCTAAAACACGACCATTGGTTGTGCTACCTACACTTACGATGTCATTCAACCTAAAAGGCTGCACCCATGTTGATCCAGAACCAACTCCAACCATAACACAGGTTGCTGTTGCTCCAGCAGATGCACCACCTGATGCAGCAGCATTCAACACCGCTACTGTAAAGACTTGGTCTTCTTCGTAGTGGTTTAATTCATTTTGCTTGGCTGCCATTTTCTTCAGCCCATTTCTTCCACCTGCTACCCCGAAAAAGTCCATGATTGAACCATAATCGTAGTATGGTGTGATTGTTTCACGAATATCCCTTTCTAGGATAAACGAGTCGGCACCAATCGCTCCCGGTTTAAATTTAGTTACCGTTGAAGCATTAGTTCCAGTTGTTCCTCCTGCCATTTTTATCGGATTTTAAAGATTTACAAAAACTTTAATCCGTGAGATCATGGCTACATAGATTCTCTCAATGCAGCTAATAATTGCTCACGATCACCGATTGGCGCAGTTTCTTCAGTTTTTCGTGTAGGTGGGTTTTCATTAGTTTCATCAATCTCCTTGATCTTGGCTTTGTCAATCACATATTTGGTTAGGCGATTTCCCAACTGGTCGAACATCTTTGCTTTAGCAATTGTCTCAACCAGCTTTTTGTGTTCAATCTCCATCCCCAAAGGATTTTCTTCTGTGAAGGTGACCCCCAAAAAGTCTTTAAACAAAGAGAATGGGTTGTCTAAGCCTTTTTCAAGTTCTGATTTAGTGGTATCATCAAGTCCAACCTTATATGGGTCTACTCCTTCTATTCCTAGGTCAAGAGCAAACTCCTGTTGTCCTGTGATCGATTCCTTTATTTTGTTCTGGTACTCGACCAGAGATTTATTGATGTCTTCTTTTGTCGCTCCACCTGTTTTTTCACGCTCTAAAGCCTGTTCCATCGGTGTTCTGAGTGACTCTTGCTCTTGTTTGTACTTTTCTCTGGCTTTCTTTGTCTCCAAGTCATAGCGACCTTTTTCGATTTTCGCTATGTCCTTTTCTTCAGAGATTTCCGAATCAGTCAAATCGTTTTCAGTTTGGTAGTTTTCCCACTGTTCATTGCTCCACGATGCCTTCTCTACGTTCTTTTGCCTATTTCTAAGCTCTTTACTGAACATCAACTTCCCGACTTCAGCATTTTCGTTGAAAATGTCCCTGTTGTCTTCGTTTTCAAGCCAGCGTTCAAACAATACGTCCGAATCGCTCATTTTATCATAATCGGTTGAAAGCTTCCTGTAAAAATCCCTTTCTGTTTTTCCGGATTGTAAATGCTGGTAGAACTGCTTTAATGCTTCAGGGGCATCATCACTTACAACCTTTCGGTCTTGTTCTGACTTTTCCTTAAGAGCAGTTATTTCAGCGATAAGGGAATCTTGATCGGTAACTTCTTTGCCGAATAGTGAATTGAATTGAGTGAAATCCATGCTTGGCGCAGTGGTCTCACTTTCTGGTGAAGCTTCAGTTTGTTCTGTCTCGCTAGAGCTAGATTCTGTTGCTTCTGTATTTTCATCTACTGTCGTTTCAGTAGTTGTTTCTTCTGTTGTTTCGGTTTCAGTGGTTTCAGCACCGTAAAGTGGAAGCGAATCACGCTCTTGATCAGTCATCGAGTTGATGACATCCATTTCTTCTTGAGTTGCTTCTGAAACTTGTACTTCTGCCATTTTTTTGTCTTTTTATATGAGTGTGTGCGACAAAATAAAACAAAAATATCATTCAGTTACAACTAAAATATTACTGATAGATATGTTTATAAGAAAAAGTTACCTAAACCACTTTCCTATGGACTCGCTTTCTTTCTCTGGTTTCTTTACTGGCCTTGATGCTGCCATGCAAGAAAGTTGTGATGCCACACCCAAATCATGCTTTGTACGATTGTCTGTCCTATATGCCTTAAGAGCCTTGTTTGTGCGGTACATGAGCATGTTATTACCATGCTTGTTATGGTAAGAGACAGCGTTCTCCAACAACATCTGGTTGGTATATTGGTTGGATGCCAAACCAGCTTGGTTCTGCGTTCCTGAAGTATTGGTATAGATTTCTTCCCATCTCCAAATGATAAAATGCTTGTCCGGTGCCTGTCTATCGAAACATCCCCAATGGGCAAAGTTGTCAAACATGTTGTTGATATTGCTTTCGAGCAGGATAGGGCACCCAAAATACCACGCAAGCATTAGCATGTCCTTATACTGGTCCATAGGATCATCAGGAGTATGCACATAATCAGCAACCCATGTGTTCATAGGATAATCAGGCTCAAAGAACTGCAAATGCGAAAACACGCTACCAGCAGCAGAAGAACGCTTTCTCTTCTCTGATTCTGCTCCTGACTTGGTAGGGTCATAGCCTATGGAAAACTTGTCTTTGTTCAATGGCATGTAATACGTCTTGCCACCATAGTTTTCAACACCAACCCTGTTTGCATACTGCTTAATGAACTTATCGCTCAAAAAAGCATTGTGAAACTGAAACTTGGAGTTCTTTTCGGTGTCTTCTGTAAAAATGACTTCTGTGAACATCTTATTGTCTTTCCAAGATAGGTTGCCATGTGAAAGATCCATGCCTTTATATCCACCCATCTTGAACCGCATCTCATAGTCTTCAAGATGCAAAACATTAAAAGGGCAGTTTTCAGCAGAGTTGTAGAATAGCTCTTCTTCTGTCCATGGGTATTTCAAGCAGTAAGCCAAATAAGCACTAGGATTGTCTTTTAATGCATCTCTTCTTATTTGTTGTTCTGTTTTAGCACCACGAACAATAGGCTTGCCAGTCTTTTGATTAATCAGTTTCAACTTTGGGTCAGGATCATCTACAACAGACCTTCCAAACTGGTCATAAATCTCACTCATGTAGCTAGGAATAAACAGCTTTACCACACCTGATATTGTCTCTCCTAACTCTGTTTTATCATCAGGGTCACTATCATCCCATATCTTAAAAAAGTTATCACCACCTTGATCACCTTTCTCAACAGTAGTTGTGATATAAAGCTTTCCATATACCACACCATCACGCCTTACACACTCTTTAACTACATCATGCCTTTCACTTACATCACATTCTGTAGTTTTACCGGATTCATCGAGAATGAAAACTCCTGTTATGTTGTCACCATCTGCTGCATATGCTCCTGAACTGTAGTATTGAATCGTTGAATTAAGAGCCAAGGTCTGGTCCAACCTGTATGTCATAGAGTTCTTGCCACGCTTACCAGTCAACTCAAATCGCATCCCGTTTTTAGGGTCGGTGCCATGAGAGTTGATTGGAACAAAGAAATCAGGCAAATGCTTATAAGGCAATGCCATTTTTTTAATAAACACATTGTTCTTTGCATCTAACTCAGTTTTGGACTGTATGGCAGATTCAGTGTTCTTTCCGTATATTGTTACTTGGTAAGATGCTGATGTTGCACGAAAAGTTTTTCCCTGTCCGCGATTTGCTGCTTCCACCATACCACGACACATAGGGTCTTCAAAAACTGTTTGCCAGAAATACCATTTATCTCTATCAACATCCCTGTAATAAGGGTATCCGGTATTCAATCTCCACCAATTCAAATAGAAGTAGTGGAAAGGGGTAAGGTAAGTAGGAACACCACAGTTGTAAAACCACAATCCATTTTCTACTGGATTACCATCTAAATCAGTATTGTAAGGATTGCACCTAGTAAACTCCTGCACCCTAAAATCATGCATCTTGTCATTTACATAGTCAGGATCAGGAGTCACTCCATGAATAGCCTTTGGGTTTCCAGCATTGTCGATATTGAGAATATCGCAACCTGTCTGCATTGCTAGTTCCTGCCTTCTGGCTTCCTGCCAAGTAACCTTTTTGTTGGGCCTTACGCTGTCACCAGTAACCCATTCTATGTCCCTACCATACAAATCAGGAAACTCAGTCCTAAACCACTTCTGTTCCGATTTAGGCAAGTTGTGACCACGTATCTTGTACTTGTCTTTGGGTACGGGTGGTATCCAGCAATCAAGCTTGCATATGGTTACTTTTGTTCCGTTTTCGATGGGTTTGAACATGTGTGAAGAGCAAGTTTAGAAGTCCAGAATTTCCTGTAATCCATGCATTTTGATGATGTATGCAGACAGTTTCATGCTTTTTAGCTCTTTGGCTATTGCTTTGCACTTGTAGTAGTGCTCGTCTTCCACAGCTTCAAATTCAGCCTGCTCTTCTTTTGTGGTGGCTACCTGTTGGCTTGCAGCAGCAATCAACGACTGCTTTTGGTGGGCATTAAAGCTGTCTTGTAGCTTTTGGATCTTGTTGGTGATTTCTCTCATAGCTTGTATCCTGGTTCTCTGGCATATCCTTCTATTCGTGATTTCATGGCTTTGTTGGAAAGCTTCTCTTTTTGGTACACTTTGTCTTTGAGTTCTTCATCAGATATAAAAAACTCAGAAAGGTATTTGTCCAATAGCTGCTCATTGTAATCCATTTGCTGAATGAGCTTATTTTGGTTTACATTGGCATCAATGGCTTTCTTGTCATCTAATCCCGTAATTGGTTTTCCTATCCGCCTTAAAGAGTCCCATATCATAGCTTCCACACTCACAATCTTTGCCCATAACCTATCACCTTGAAAGACCAAAAAGTCCATTACCATGTCATATATCAGGTCATCTTCAAGTAGAATCAATCGGTTATAGGTACGCATGGTGTATCCGTTCCAACCTGGGCTGTTGTCAGTACCTTTTGGGTAGCCAATTATCTCAAGAGCTTGCATCACTCTTTTGTCAAATGGGAGTCTTTCCTTGCTGGTGTTCAGCTTGGATTCTTTGCTATAAAAGAGCAGGATGAACCTAAGAAACTTGGTAGGCCGAAAGCCAGCATCGGTGCTTGTGTTCCTGACATGCTCTATAAAGTATTTCCAACTGCCTATTTCCAGCAATTCAGGGTAGACATCGGTTACTTCAGTTCTTGGCCCAACTTGATCAAGATCGTATTTCATTTAAGAGTGTGTTTTCAATAAAAATACATTTCAAAGATAGTTAAAATATCATTTAAGTATATTTATGGAAATTTTTACTCTTAAACTTCAGTAAAATGATACAGTCTATTTACTAAGAAGGTGGGTTCATAAACATAGGTGGCACTTTGTACCAACCCAACTTCAGCATAAAAACAATAGGATCAACAACCATAATCCTTAGTGATCCCAATAGAAACAGGATTGAGTTTCCATATACTAATCTTAGAGATGGCAGCAACAATTCATTTGGAAGCTTGGCAGCAGCACTTACTTATCTTAAGTCTATTTTAGCTAGTCCAAGTGATTACAGGCATGAAGTAGCATTGGGACATAGGGCAAATAAAACCACTTGGAACAAGTTTGGCTACAATCTTGATGTGGACAGCGCAGCAGAAGAAGTCATAGCCAGCTTTGGTGGAACGTTTGCTGTTATGACCACGGCAGACACACTTGATGTTGTTTCATCAGATGCAGATGATGTAGACACCACTGGAACAGGTGCAAGGCAGATTTTAATAGTTGGAATAGGTAGCGATGGACTTTCGCAACAAGAAGTGGTAGCCTTAAATGGGACAACTCCAGTTACCACATCAAATACTTGGCTTGGAGTAAATAGGGCATACGTGATTTCATCAGGCTCTTCAAACTCAAACGAAGGGGCAATCACTATTGATGACACTTCCAATACTGTTGGAAATCAAGCTCAGATACCAGCAGGTGAAAGTGTAACTCAGCAAGCTATTTTTCATACACAAACTGGATTTACGTTTTTGGTTGATTGGCTATTTGCAAACATCAGGAGAATAACCGGAAACAACAATGATGTACGGTACACAATCAAAGGCTTTAGTTATTCTAGGATTACCGAAACAGTTTATGAAATATTCAGGTTTGACGGATCAACTCGTACTGATGGCCAGCTACCATTACCTTTACCACAACCATTTGTTATAGGTGGGCAAGAAGTGCTGTATTTTACACTTACAACAGATACAAACAATACCGTTGTCAATTTTAGATTTTCAGGGATTGAGCAGAATAACAATTAAGAGCCAACCTTCGTAAAAACAGAAAGCCCTTTAGTTAGGGCTTTTTTTATGGGTCATATTCATTAGCTCATACATTCCTATAAGTCCATATTGCTCAATGGGGATGTGGTTGTCTTTTTTAGCAAGACCATTTATATCATAACAAGTGTCAAATATCTCAAATATAGCATGGCATCCATCGTAAAGAATTTTACCTTCTGGAAATATTGCCAATAGAATCATGCAAAACTTGACGCAGCTACCATTTGTGTATACTTCGACACTATCAGGAAAGGAGTTCCTTATCAATGTGATAACCCTTATGATGTCTATGTGACTGTAATGTGACTGAGCCTTGTTAGATTTCATTTTTATGTAGTGAAAATATAAAGATTCATTACGAAACCTTATAAAAAAGTGAATCTTAAAGTGTCTAACTTACTGATTGTTAATGTGTTTTATAGGACTGCTTTATATAATATAGTTATAGGCAATCCTTGCAGTACTTCCAATCAATAACTTGTTCGCCATCTTGAAATGTTTTGCTACCTGCATAAGAATACCATTTATCATCATAATACACCACTTCATACCAAGTCGATTTACCTAAGTCGTTTATGTGTTCAATTTTCGCAAGAATAGGACTGCCTATAACATCAGGTATATTCAATTGCGGGGTTTGTGCTTTTTGTGTCATTTTCTCTCGTATTTAAGTTATTACTATTTTGATACTTACGTGCTTCGTAGTCCGCAATTGAAATATACCTGCGGACGTTAACAATACCCAAGCCCTTCAAACTTCCATTTGCCCTTTCGTAAAGAGTAAATCTGTGTTATGGTCTTTGATGTCACTCTTTCATCATCAAGCTTTCCTGTTGCTTCTATGATTCTTTTATCAGCAGGATCGAAGGTTATAACGCTTTCCCATTCTTTGGTTGATACCTTTACTTGCTTGAACTTGTCTGGTTTCAATTCAAGGTCAAGAGCACCCACAAGCAATTCCAAAGCAGGGTTCTTTGCCTTCATCTGGTTGTATCGTTCTTTTGGAGTAGGGTAGGGCATTATTCTACAATTTTGACCCAACCGTACTCTACTAAATCATCAACGCTTAAATCCATCCAAGGGACTGCGTAGCCTTTTGATCTTAGATAATCAGCTTCATATGACTTAAGGCTTTCTGCTATAACTCCATAATGCAAAAAATCATCTCTACTATCACAATTGATTGCAATAGCATCTTTATCGCTTATTGATGATAGTGGTTTGAGTTTTGCATACCATACCTTACTTCTTAATCTTTTTGATTCAGATACATGGAATGTTGGCCCTTCATTTTCTCTAGCACCAAGAACTTGCTGCCCCCAATAGTTCGCTAAGAATTTAGCCTTGTTTTCTGGTGTGTTTGGTGTTTTCATCACTTCACTTTATAATGTTCAATCTCTGTTATAGCCACATTGGGATTGTCACTAGCAGCTTCTATGGTGTATTCTTTCTTTCTTGGCAGCCACTTTCTAGCTTTTCCGAACAGTCTCCAATGCTTTTGGATGATAGCTACCTTTAATGGCACTTTTACCGATATGTCAACTTCTACTATGGTGTCATACTGCAATCCCTTCAATATGGTGTATTCGTCAATGTAGTCGAATTTCTTGGCGTAAAGAGTATCGAAAGATGTCTCGGTACGCCTTGTTATGATCGTGCTGTCCTTTAGATTGGTGGTTATTTGCTGCCTTGAGACTGCCAATGACTTTGTGTAGGACTCCAAGCTATTGAGTTTCTTGCCTAGATTGGCATTGGTGAACTTAAGCTCTTCAACCATCCCTTCAATAGAAGCCAAGTCTTTTGATCGTAAGTATGCAGCATCCCTTTCAGCTACTATTTCTCCATTCCTGCCAACTAGGTAAGAAATAGAGTCAGCCTTCATCTGGTTGATGGATCTCAAGCTGGATACTTCGTTCTTCTTGTCAATCCATTGTTTGCCTATAAACCCAAGCAAAGCAAGGATTATGGCACTGGCTATGATGAGTTGGATTTTGTTGAGTACCATTAGTCAAGAGTTGAGATTTCCTGTTGCAGCATGTCTTTGAGTTCCGATTCCGACTTGTGCCAGTAAAGAGCGTCCAGACGGTATCCGTTGAATTTGTTGGCTATGTAAAGCCTACTGTCCTGTGTGCCTATCTCACCAGCTTCAAACAACTCACATAGCTCTTCATAGTTGTTGATCTCATCAATTGAGAAATGCCTTTTCATGTGTCTTTCTCCATAGAAATCACTTTCCTTAAAGCCATTGCTTGTGAGTATAGACACGAATATTGCTCCACCCATCATTACTTATATCGGTTTACTGAGTGAAAGCCTACACCTTTGGATATGAACAGAAATGGAAGAGCAAAGACAAGCTTGATGTCTATCATCATCAATAGGAGTGTGAACCCGATATAAAGAGCCAAGCCACCATAGCTGTTCCATTTGTGCCAAGGATCTGTAAAACCCACTAACAAAGTCGCTGAGAATAGATAGTTTTCTGTGTATTTAAGCCTGAATAGCTTATAGTAAACATTTAGCAAAGACAGAAACTTTACTCCAAATATCTTGAAGTAGTCGTTTTCAGGTGGTGGCACCAATTCCCCTTTATCATCAAGCTTCCACTTGTTTTTCCATGTTTCCATTGGAGAGTCACCACCTTGTAGCTGCATGAGCCTATCAGCTTGTGCTTTGCAGTACCCAACAACCAAAAAGGTTGCTGTAACGATTATAAATGCGATTAATCCTTCCATAGTGATTTTGCTATTGCTGTTATAAAAAATATGAATCCGAAAAAGAGAGAGAGCATGATGATCGCTAAAGAGAACACATCAGCATCTTTAGGATCGATGACATCAAGAATCACGATGTTCACCAATATGGTAACAAAACATACTGCTATGCATATAATAAGCATGAGCACTCCATTATCTGTCATCCAATCAAATACTTTGTTCATGTTGTTTGATATTTAAGAGTTAAAATTCAATTCATCTTTTCAACCTTGACAATTTCTTCCTTTTTGATCCACCTTTCCTTGGTGATGTGGTATTCTTCATTATGAAGGTACGCATACTCGTTTTTGGTGGTGTAAGCGTCTTTAACTTCGATTTTGTATTGATTATCTGGATTGAACCTGTTGTAGAAATGAGCGCAACTGCCATTGTGTAGGCTGAATCTCTCATGGTTGATGATCGAGTTAAAAAATGTCTCTCTCTGGTCACGGTTCATTTCATGCCAATAGATCATGCTCAGTTTTTCAAAGAACATCGACCTAGCAGTAATGGTAGGGGGGATGCACTCTTGACCTAGATACAGCAGTTCAAAAAAACCGATGTTGAATGATTCGTTTGGTTTGTGTTGCTTTCTCATTAGTATAAGTATTCAAGTTCTTTTGCTGTAAAGAGCATTTCTTCTTCAGGTATCAACCAAGTGTTGTCATCAACCTGCAATGCATTGTGTGCCTTTATTTTGTTGGCTACCTTCCCAAATTCACCAACCATAATACCCATTTCACATTTAGGGCCCGTTCTCAATATCTCTACCTTGTCGGGAGTGTCTTTCTTCACCTTTGCCAAGGATTCAAACTTGTTTCTCATCCCATGTGCAGCGGCACCCAGCTTTCCACTGTTTAGCTTTTTTTCTGACTTTTCATTGATCTTAAGAGTGGCGATGGTGCTTTTCAGTGTGCTTGAAGTAGGGATGATGATCTTTCCCTTGTCCCTTGTCGGGTTGAAGTCACGTTCATCAACCATGTGCTGGCTCTTGAGCTTGTACCTATTGGCGACCATCACATAGTCATGCAATGGAAACAATGTAGGCTTTCCGTCAACCTTGGCATATTTGGCAATGATGTCCTTGTGCTTCATCACAAAATACTCCACGCCTTCAATCCTGTTCCGAAACTCCGAGTTGTGGGTGTACAGAATGGTATCGCCCACGTTTACGCTTTCATCAATCTTGAAATAGCCATATCCTTTGCCAAGATGATGCACCACGCCTTCATTGACTTTCGTGTCTCCTTCCTTGTAGATGATGCCCGTGGATTTTTTCTTTTCCGAGTCATCACTTTCAGGCTTTCTGACAAGCACATGGTTGTTGAGCATGTGGATCTTGCCATTTCTCACATAGCAGAACAGTTGCGTGTAATCGATCAAGAGCAAATGCTGTTCATGCTCTTCAGAATACATCCAGTTTGCCTTTGACTCAAGAGCCAAGTAGTTGAAGTACACCTTGTCGCCTTCCTTCACTTCTGCTGGCATGTTTTCAGACTTGGTATTCGTCATTCTTAGCTCACATGCCTTGTGATGCTCTTGAAGGTGCAACTGGTAAAAAGCTATCCCTGATTGATCTCCCCTAAAATCATCTCGTCTTTTTCTGTCAAAGTTTATGAGTATGTTCCGGTATTTGGAGTTGATTTTGGTCTTTTTGAGAGAATTGCAGGGATAAACAACTGTTCCACAGATGTTCTTGTAGACATTTGGGTTGTATTTAAGCTCTTTAGTACGGTAGTCTTCTATGGCTACACTGTCTTGTGGGGCATAGATGTTTCCTATTTTTTCAACAAACTCAGAATCTATCTGAAGAGCCAGTTTTCCGTTTAGGTAGTTGCTCATTTTACGCTTACATTGATTTCTTCCAACATTTCAGCCACACCGTTTTCTATATGGTGGCTTATCGACTTGTGCTCTGTATCAACTATCAGATCCATGGCATAGGCAATCTTTTCAGCATCCCTTTGACTAAAAGAAGTGATAGTCCCTATTTGTACTCTTTCACCGTTTTCATCAATGTCATACATTGGATATTGCTTTAATACAGACATATAATCATTGTTATTTAATATCTAAGTAGGGAAGTTTAAATGGGCATCGCAACTTTTGA
>CAZEMS010000069.1:0-14686 GCA_964513475.1 uncultured Mycobacterium sp.
ACCCACCAATGAACGACTCTCGTTCGCCGTGGACCAGTTCACGGGGTCCGGTCACTACGTCAAAACCAAACAGGGCGAGCTCGCCGAGATCCTGCACCGGCTGGCCACCGCTTGGGGAAAGCTGGGTGAGCTCACAGGAGCGTCGCCAGCCCAACAGGCGGGCTGGGCGGCTGGCGGTTCGTTCATCGAAACATGGTGGGAAACCAGGACGGAAAGGCGCCTGGACACCACCGCGACGATAGACAGGTGGGTCGATCTGGTCAACCATGTTGAGCCGCTACGGCACGCAGGCATGACCGCCGCGAGGTTGGGAATCCTGCGGGGCACTGTCGATGCCGACGACGCCGCCCTCGCATTCGACCGCGGCACCGCCCAGGCATCGGTGGCCGAGCGTCTCGAGGCCAGCACGTTGACCGATTTCGACGTGGCCGCGCACGACAAGACCATCGACCGGTTCACCGCCAGTGCAAGCGCCATCCGCGAAGAACTGCGCCGCTCGATCCCTGCCGAACTGCTGGCGCAGAGGCGATTCCATTCCGACACCACGAGCGGACAAGTCGGCGGGCTACGCCGCCAGCTCGACCGCAAGCGCGGCGGCATGACGGTGCGCCAGCTGATGGATAACTACGGCGACCTGATCACCCACATCCTGCCGTGCACGCTGATGAGCCCCGACTCGGTGGCGCGGTTCTTCCCGCCCAGGCGCGATCTGTTCGACGTTGTGGTGTTCGATGAGGCATCTCAGATCCGGGTTGCCGACGCGATCGGTTCCATGGGACGGGCGAAATCCGTTGTCGTGGTGGGTGACAGCAAACAGATGCCGCCGACTAGCTTCGCAGAAACCAGCGCCGTGGTCGACGAAGACGAGGACTACAACCCCGAGGTCGTCCTCGACGAGGAGTCGATTCTCACCGAGTGTGTGCAGTCGTTGGTGCCCCAGCAGTGGCTGTCCTGGCACTACCGCAGCCAAGACGAGGCGCTGATCGCGTTCAGCAACTTCCACTACTACAACGGCAAGCTCGCCTCGTTTCCCACACCTCTGGCAGCCGCGCCCGATCATGGGATCTCGCTGGTGCGCGTCAATGGGCACTTCGAGCGCACCGGACGCGGAAAGTCCTTGCGGACCAACAGGGTCGAGGCGGAGGCGATCGTCGACGACATTCGACGGCGGTTCGATGCCTCGCCCGACGTAGCGCCCTCACTGGGCGTGATCACCTTCAACGCTCCGCAGCGGGACCTGATCGACAACCTGCTCCGCGACGCCGGCGACGACCGGCTGCTGCAGGCTCTGGACGACCCTGATGGTCTTTTCGTGAAGAATCTGGAAAACGTCCAGGGCGACGAGCGAGACACAATTCTGTTCTCGGTGGCGTTCAGTCGCAACGACAAGGGCGTGGTGCCGCTGAACTTCGGTCCCCTGTCACGCCCCGGCGGCGAGCGGCGCCTCAACGTCGCCGTCACGCGCGCCCGACGTGAAGTGGTGCTGTACGCCAGCTTCGAACCGTCCGAATTGCGGGCGGAGGAGACCACACAGGTGGGGACCAAACATCTGAAGGCCTACCTGGAGATGGCGGCGCGTGGCGTCGAGACAATCGCCGAAGGCGGTCGACGGTTACCCGTCATCGACCGGCACCGCGACGACATCGCCGACGCGCTGCGTCGTGAAGGGCTCGTGGTGTCCACCGATGTGGGGCTGTCGGACTTCCGAGTCGACATTGTCATCGCCGACCCTGACCAGCCCGACCGCCCTTTGGTGGCGGTATTGCTCGACGGCGAACGGTGGTTTGCACGCAGGACCGTCGCCGACCGGGATGGGCTACCCGTGGACGTGTTGGGCAATCTGATGAAATGGCCTGCCGTCGAGCGAGTCTGGCTGCCCGAGTGGCTCAACCATCGATCGGAGACCATCGCTCGGCTGTCCACCGCGGTGAACCGCGCCAAGCAGCGCCCGTCGCGAGAAGTTGAGCCGGACCCGGTGCCTGCGGCTCCGGCGGCCACGGCCTATCACCGGGACGAATCGGGTCTCCCGTCGCTGAGGTCGGCCCCCGCATCTGCGACACCGGCGGCGCCCGGGCAGCAACACCCGATGGTCAACCCTTACCGGGAATGGAAGCCGGTTGTCGTCGGTGACGTGAGCATCCTCGACCAGTTGCCCAGTTCCTGGGCCAGCAGCCAAGTGCGGATGGTCATTCACGCGGCGATCGACGCAGAGGCGCCGATCCACCGGGATCGGCTGGCGAAGATCGTTGCCGACGCCTTCGGCCTGAGCCGAGTCAATGCGGATCGGAGACGTGACATCCAGGACGTCGTTCCGCTTGAGTACCAGCGCCAAAGCGATCCGGAGTTCTATTGGCCCACTGGTGTCGACCCAGAGAGCTGGAGAGTCGTCAGGCGTCCGGCGGAGGGCCTGAGTCGCCCTTTGGACGAGGTCAGCCTGGTCGAGATCGGGAATGCGATGGCTGTGGTGGCTGAGCGGACGGCCGGCATTGCGCCCGACGAGCTAAAGCGTGAAGCGCTCGCACTGTTCGGCGGCAAGCGGATGACCCCAGCGATTTCTGCCCGGCTGGACGCTGGATTGGAGCGGGCAGTCACTAACGGGCTACTGCGGCAGGCTGATTCGGGACTGTTGAGCGTGTGAATCAACCTGCCGCGTTGGCACCTTTCGGCACACATTCGATTGACATTTGTTCACCGCGGCGAGCTATCCATACCGGGAATCCTGCTACCCCCCGCATCCCGACGTAGCGCGAAGTAGATCTGCACAGGCCGGGGGACCGCACATGCTCCAGGCAGCGGTGACACCGTGCCTGGTATTCGACGCTGTTGTCTCGGCGCCAGGACAGCTTTGCGGTGCTCGCTCGACCGAACAGAACAGAACAGAACAGAACAAATACCCTAGAAGCGATGTCAGCTGCTGTTCCGGCGCGCACCGCGAAGGGGAATCGACTGTCGGTGTCGGTGGATGGTGCTAGAAACGGGGGACGGGATCCACTGCGGTCGGTTGCAGTTGATGTGGGGATGGCTTGTCGGGGGTGGTAACTGTGGGGTTCAGAGATTTCGTCAGGAAACTGAGCGGCGAGGCTCCTCAGCCCCAGGCGCCGTCCAGAATTCCTGGCCCACCGACGCGGTTAGATCTGGGGCGGGAGGACATCGAGGTCGCCGGGGAGTCATACCGTCGGCAGGCCATCGCGCAGGTCTTCTCGGCGGCTGGCCGACCGCTCGGCGGAGTAATGATGCGGACGGCGCTCCTAGTGGCCGAGCCAGCTAATCCGTATGACCACTTCGCGGTGATGGTCTATGTCGACGGCCAACACGTTGGTTACATCCCGGCGGAAGAGGCTCCGCGGGTTCAGGCCGTTGTTAACGCCCACGCTGCGGCCACGGGGCAGCATTTCGCGGTGCCGGCACGGCTGTGGGCGTGTTGCGAGGACGGGCAGTGGTCGGCACGGGTCACGCTGTCGTTGTCGGGAGCCACCGAGCCGGAGTGGTCCTACGTTGATGTTGGTGAATGGCCCGGTGACCGCAGTCCCGATGGCAGCTTGCGGCTGACCCAGACAGGTTTCCTTCGTCGCATCCGCGATGCCGACGCGGCCGGCCTCGTTCGCGGCCGGGACTTCGAATCCTTGCGTCCGGAGATCGCCGCAGCGAAAGTATCCGGCGACACCCCGCGCGCGCTTGAACTGCTTATGGAATGCATCGACGCTGCCGAGCGTCAAGCCAAGGTGTCGTGGATGCGACCAACGGTGTGGCCGACTGAACAGGCGGCAATCCTGCTGCGCAAACAGAAGGACTATCACGGCGAAATCGCGCTTCTGGAGAGGTTCATGGCGGTTGATCCGGCCCACGAGGGGACGAAGGGGCTGCGTGATCGTTTGGCCAGGGCACGTGCCTTGGTGGGCGATTCCACCCCGGTACCCGAATCGACATCGGTCGCCGACTCCAGGTTCTCCGCACCGGAACAGCTCCGGCTTCCCCCTGGGACGGAGTTCGTGTCGGTGACCTTGCCTGCCGCCGTGGAGTTGTCGTACGAGACGGAGTGCCGGGACGCGATCTCCGCGGTGTTCGCCGACGCCGGTGCTGCGATGGGGACGGCGCTCGAAACCGAGGCGGTGTTGCGCGAGTTCCAGCCGCCTGGCAAGCGGTATCACCTCGTCGCCGTCTACGTCGGTGGCCGGCTGATCGGTTACGTCAGCGGTGGTCTGTACCTGGATCAAGTTCGCGCGGTGCTCCACACCCCGACTCTGGCTAGTAGGGCTGCTGTGGTTCGATGCCGGATCTACGCCACTGACACTCCAAAGTGGAGTGTCCGGGCGACGTTGGGCCCGTATGAGTCGGTGGTGGCAAGTTTGGAGGACACCCAGTCGGCAGCGGAGGGTCGGGCCAATCAGTCCGTGATGGCCGAGCTCCGCCGCGAACGGCTCGATGCGGGTGGCCAGGAGGCACTGGCTCAATCCCGACGGCTCGTGCGTGGAAGGGATTTCGGTGAGTGGGTCGAACCCATCAAACAGTTGCGCCGAGACGGGCAGGACCAGGCCGCGCTCGAGTTGCTGATGGAGTGCATCAGGGCGGCTGAGCGTGACGCCACCGCTAACGGGTGGCCGCTGCCGACCTGGTACACCGAACAAGCCGCGATCATCCTGCGCAAGCGCGGTGACCACGCCGGCGAAGTGGCGATTCTGGAGCGTTACTTGGCGGCCTGCCCCGACGGGCTGGCGCAGGTCGAGATGGCTGAGCGACTAATCAAAGCACGGGCCAAAGCGGATAGAGCTGACCCTTGACGAGTCGGCAGGGGGTGTTCCGTTTCCTCGTCTGCGGTCGCTTGTGAGCGCGGATGGCGCGGACGGTCGGTCGGACCTACAGCGCAATGTGCCGCGTCCCCACCGCCGCTGCCCGAAGATCCCGGTACAGCATCAGGGCTAGTCCGAGCCGATGCTTGAGATCGCGCTCTAACCCAGCAATGGGCACCAGATTCTGAGGTGCGCGCCCGTCTTTGTATTCGACGGAAGCGAACCGTCCAAGCAGGACCTGCGTGATTTTCGCCAAAGCGACCGCTTCCTCGAGGAGGAGTTCGGGCGCAGCCTCCAGTCGGACGATCCCTGCCCAGGGGCCCGCGGGGAGACACGGTAGACGCAGGTACCAGGAGTATCGATCCCAGCT
Organism: uncultured Mycobacterium sp.; assembly: GCA_964513475.1. GTDB lineage: Bacteria > Actinomycetota > Actinomycetes > Mycobacteriales > Mycobacteriaceae > Mycobacterium. The sequence continues at coordinate 5,158 of CAZEMS010000069.1, forward strand.
GGCTGCGATGGCGAAGACCGGCGTCCGTTCACCGGTACTCAGCTGCGCCACAACACCATTGAGTTCGTTCGGCAGGTATTGCGCGTTGTGTGTCTTCACATATCCGAGAGTGCGGGGCAGGTGGGCTCGTCCTCGCAATGGTCCGTCGACGATCAGTAGATCGTCGTCGCCGTTGTGGTCGGCGCACTGATCCCGCGCATCCACGGCGACGGTTATCTCCAGATCGGTGAGCGCCCGCTGCAGCGCGTTGGTCAGCGATACCGTGGGCGGAAGGTCGGCGGAGGTCACGGTCCGATGAAATGTGTATCTGCCTGAGTGGGTGTCGACGTGGGTGGCGGTACCTGCATCCGTGAACAACCCGCGGCGCACCTCGGATGTGACCAGGTGGGCGCCTTGATCACATGAGCACACGACGCCCGCGGCGTAGCTCGCGCACAGCCCCGGCACCGCCCGGCGGCCTTCGCCGTCAGCTGCGTCGGCGTCGTCGATCCATGCGCGGGCGTCGATGCGCCGGACGCCGTCGACGAACAATACTGCGCCGGGAACGGCCGCGTCGGTGGTCGCGATCGGCGCCCAGTCGGCTGCTGAAACCTCTAGGGTGGTATCGACTTTCGACGTGGTCTCGGCGAGATCCTGCACCTCGACCGCCGAGCCGTAGCCCGGATCCCACCCGTCGACACTGAATCGCATGGCTAGCCCTGCATCCGTTCGATGTGTGAGCCGGCACTGTCGCGGTTGACTTGATAGCGGACAGGAATCCGTTCTGCGAGTGCGGCGACGTGGGTGATGACCCCCACCATCCGCGACCCGGACGCCGCGAGCGTCTCGAGTGTTCCGGCGACGACTTCGAGCGTGGCCTCGTCGAGGGTCCCAAACCCCTCGTCGAGGAAGATCGACTCCAGCTTGCTCGCCCCAGCCGCCGACAGCGCGGTCACCTGCTGGGACAGCGCCAACGCGAGCGCCAGGGAGGCCTGGAACGTCTCACCGCCCGACAGGGTTTTCACTGGTCGCGGCATATCGGCGTCGTTGTGGTCGATGACGAGCAGGTCGCGCTCGTCGCGGGTGAGTTCGAACTGGCCGCCGGAGAGCTCGAGCAGAATCGTGGAGGCGTCCTGCAGGAGCGCGTCGAGTGCGCTGCCGATCAGCCAGCGGGGGAATTGGTTGGCCCGCATCAGGTTCGACAGCAAATGCGCGACCTCCGCGGAGTCACGGAAAGACTGCATCTCGGTGCGCATGCGTTCTGACTCGCGCAGCCGCTCGCGGGCATGTTGCATGGCACTCTTGGCTGTCGCCTCGGCGGCTGCCACTACCGCTGGCGCCTGATCGGCGAGCTCGGCCGGACTGATGGCGGAATCGAACTCGACGGCGTGCCGTGACAGTTGATCGGCCAGCGCCGTTGCCGCCGTAGCAGCCCGCGCTTGGGCGTCGCGCAGCGCCGCGTCCTCGGCGGTGACTCTGGCCGTCCTGATGTCCGCTGCGCTGGTCGCCCAGGCCAGCAGTCGATCCCAGCCGGCGACCAGATCGGCACCGGTCACCTCGGGTGCGTCCAAGCTCGCCAACGGGTCTCGTACCCGGCGCAGTTGCTCCCAACTGCTGCTGATCGCGCCTTCAGCGGCATCGACCAGCTCACGGGCATGCGTTGTCGTGGCCCGTGCGCGCTCGAGTTGCGCATCGATGTCATCCCGTCGCTGTTCGAGCTCCACGACCTTATCCCGCTCGGCGCCCGCGCCCTCGGCAGTGGGCGCGTCGGCAAGCAGACGGAGCAGTTCGTTCTTGCGGTCCTGGCCGGCCCCCAGCTCGGTATTGGCCTTCTCCTCGGCGACCGCGGCAGCGGTGAATGTCGTTCGCGCCGCTTGTGCTTGGTTCTCGGCGGCGTCGAGCTGTTGTCGTGCGCATTCGGCCGCGGTGCGCGCTTCGCCGGCTTGTGGCGTCAACAACTCCACCTCGCCTTCGACACGGTGGCTCTCGATCTGGGCCCAGTCGGTGAGCTGTTGCCACGCGGCGCCGATGTCGACGTCCTCGATGCGCGGCGGCTCCAGCGCGCTGACGGTGTCTCGACAGGTGTGCAGCGCGGTCTGTGCTTGACGGGCCTGCTGTTGTGCACCCTCGAGGGTCTTCTTCGCTGTCTGGACTGCGTCGCGCGCGGCAGTGACGGCGGCATCGGCCTCGCGACGCGCGGCCTCGGTGGCGGCCCGACGCCCGATGACGTCCGCGATGAGACTCCGCGCCGCCGTGCCGTCCTCGGCCAGCGCCGCCAAAGTGTCGGGGTCGACCGGATTGTTGAGTGCGCGCCACGGCCCGTCGATGCGGAGGTCGGCCAGATGTTTGACCAGGGTCGACCTGGCTGACTCACACCGCTGCAGTCGCTCCTCGCGCACCGCGGTCGCCTTGTGTAGCTGGTTGTCCAGGCGTGCGGCCTTGCTGGCGGCTTCCCGGTCTGCTGTTCGTGCCTTCTGGACGGCGGTCTGAGCGGCGTCCAGGTCGACTTCGTCTGCGCCGGAGGGAAGTTCGGTGATGTGCTGACCGCACACCGGGCAGTCGTCGCCTTCGTGGAGGTCTGCACGCAGCACTAAGGCCTGATTGGCATGTTCGGCGGCGCGCAGCGCCTGCTCGGCGACCGTGAGGTCCTCGGCGGCCGAGTCGGCGGCCCGGCGGGCCGACTCGGCGGCGGCGTGCGCCGCCTTGCGTTGGTGCGCTTCCTCGACGTCCTGGGCGATCACGGCGAGGACCTGCTCAGCGGCCCCGTCGGCGAGTGATAAGACCCCGGAGCCTGGGAGCTGGTCGAGTGCGGCGCCGACGTCCCGCTGCGTCGTCTCGCGCTCGGTCAACCGGCCGATCTCCGCGGACAGCAGCTCCGTGGCGTCGCGCAGTGCATCGGCGATAACGGCGATGTCGTCGGGCGCTCGTAACTCTGCCAAGAGTGTGAGGTGGCCCCGGGCGGTGCCGAGTTGCCGCTCGTACTCGTCGGCAGCCGCTGCCGCCTTGTCGGCGGCGTCTCGGGCCAGGTCAACAGCAGCTTCCGCGGTGTCGCGGCCATCGGCGGCTTTCTGGCGGGATGCTTTGGCGGTTTCGGCGGTGCCGGCGAGGCGGGGCAGTCGCTCGTCTATATCGCCCAATTCCTGCCAGTGCGCCAGTACCTGTTCGAGTTCGTGGCGGGGGCGCAGCGCCCGCAGCGCGGTGCGAATCTCGGTGTCCTGCTGTTCGATCGTGCGCTGCGCGGTCGCGGCGGCCTCGGCTTCAACTGTGGCGCTGCGTTTCTGGGCATCGAGCGCGTCGACGCCATCGGGTTTAACGACAGCCAGCAACTGGGCGCGTTCGGCCGCCGCCTTGTCGCGCGCGCTTTCGGCGGTGTTCGCCGCATCGAACGCGGATTTCAGCGCGGGCAGGGCGACCGTTGTCACGTGTTCGCGCAGGGTTCGCAGCTTCTCCACGTTGCGGGCCGCGGCATCGACGTGTTCGTCGGTGGCGTCGGCGTAGCTTTCCAGTTGCTCGGCCAGCGTGTCGGCTCGGGTGCCGGCGTCGGCGGCCTTGCTGTAGGCGGCGCGCTGAATGCGGTCATACACGGTGTAGCCGAGCAGATTCTTCAGGATCGCCTGGCGCTCGCCATCGGTGGCGTGCAGGAATTGCGCGAACTCTCCCTGCGGCAGCGCCACCGATTGGGTGAACTGCCCGAAGTCCAACCCGAGGATCTGTTCGACGGCACCGTTGACGTCGCGGCCGGTGGCCAGCGTGACGACCTCGTCGTCGGGACCGCCGAGCCCCTGGTCGGAGACGAACTGTTCCAGGCGGCCTTCTTTGATTGAGACGGTCGGATTCTTGCCACCGCTGCGCCGGACGTCGCGGGTTGCCGCATACCGCTTTCCGCCGGCGTCGAAGATCAACCGCACGACGGCCCGGTTGACGGTCGGGGCGAGCGCGGGCGCCACTGCTTTGAGGTCGTCCCAGCGCGGCACCGTCCCGTAGAGCGCGAACACCATGGCGTCGATCACGGTGCTCTTGCCCGATCCCGTCGGGCCCACCAGGACGAAGAAGTCGGTGTCGCGGAAGTCGACAGTCGCCTTGGTGCGGTATGACGCGAACCCGTCGAGTTCCAACAGGATGGGGCGCATCTCAGGGGTTCTCCGCGGTCGCGGAGGTGACGTCGTCGAGCAGCTGGGTGAACAGCGCGTCCAGCCGGGGGTCGACGATCTGGCGTTCGGCACAGAACTGGTCGAACAGTTCCACCGGGGAGCGGTCCGAGCGGTCCGGGGGAGTGGATCGCTCGGTGGGGGCCGCGAACTGTGGATCGATCCGCACCTCGAGTGCGTTCGGCAAGACCCCGACGACTTCGTCGCGCAGACCCGCGCGGGTGGGTTCCTGGACGTAGACCCGCAGGTAGTCCTCGCCGTAGGAGTCGGCGTCGGCGCCCAGCTGTGCGACGGTGCCCCGCACGGTGCGCAGGCGGCGGCCTGTGGTGGTCGGGATGTCGGTGACGCTCGCCGGTGTCGTGGGTGAAACCTCGACGAGGAGAACGACGTTGGTGTTCTCCTGTTCGCCGAAGTCCACTGCGATCGGGGATCCGCTGTAGTGCACCGGGCAGGCGGCCGGCATCGCCTGGCGGCGATGCAGGTGACCGAGTGCCACGTAGTGCGGGTCGGAACCGAACGCCGTGGCCGGCACGTAGTAGTCGAAGATGGTCTGGGCGGCGCGCTCACCGCCGCCCATGGTGCCGCCGGTGATGGTCAGGTGCGCCATGAAGATGTTGACGGCGTCGTCGCTGAACCCGGTCTTAAGGTGATCGATCATGTCGCGGACCTGCTGGTCGTATGCGCCGGCGTGTTCGGCCGGGGTCTGGGTCAGCAGTTCGGCGGCGCGCACAGCGTAGCGCGTCGTCAGGAACGGCAGCACCGCGACATTGACGGATTCACCGGTCGACCTCGCGGCAAACGAGACGACTCCGCCGTTGTCGACCGCCCTGGGCTGGCCCAGCAGGTGAATCCCCGCCGCGGCCATCAACGGCCGGTAGGCCTCGAATGTCGCAGCGTGGTCATGGTTTCCGGCCATGGCGATCACCTCGGCACCGGTGTTGTGCAGCGCGATCAGAGTGTGCACAACGAGTCGCTGCGCCTCCGCAGACGGAACGGAGGTCTCGTAGAGGTCACCGGCGATCAGCACGGCGTCGACGGCCTCGCGTTCGGCGATCTCGACGATCTCCTTGAGCACCGCGGCCTGCTCTGCGAGCCGGTTGCGGCCCTTGAGCGTCTTCCCGACGTGCCAGTCGGAAGTGTGCAGAAACTTCACGATGTCCTCGCCGCCGCTAGAACGGCGCGTCGTCGGGTTGCGGCACCCGGGCGGGGAAGGTGCGCTCGGCGGACTCGGTGTTCCCGTCCGGCGTCGGGGCGGCGTCGGCGCCGACCTCGGAATGCCTTGTCGCCCAGGCTGGAAACGGGAACTCCACAGCAAGGGGGACCGGTATCGCCGGCTGGTTGACGAACATGGTGCCCGGCTTGGCGATGGTCGCCCGCAGCCGTTGCCCTGCGGGAAGGAAGCCGTACTCGGGTCGGGAGGCTTCGGCGGAGTCGAGCCGGCCGACGACCTTGATCGCGCTGTTGCTGATGATGCGGCGTTCGACCTCACTTGCGGTCTGTTGCGCGCCGATCAAGATAATGCCCAATGACCTGCCGCGTTCGGCGATGTCAAGAAGCACATCCTTGATGGGGCTCGCGCCCTCGCGCGGCGCGTACTTGTTCAGCTCGTCGAGCATCGTGAATAACAGGCTGCCCGGCCCGGCGGCTTCCTTGCGGGCGGTTTCGGCGGCCAGCACGACACCGGTGACGAACCGTTGCGCCCGTTCCATCAGGTTGTGCAGATCGACCACCGTCACCTGGTGGTTCTGGGTGGTAATCCGCCGACTTGGCCGGTCCGGGATGTCGCCGCGAATGAGTTCGGACAGCGCCCGCTGGCTGGATCGCAGCCGGCGCACGAAGGCGTTGGCGGTACCGCCGCCGATCGCGGGCCCCGCCCAGTCGGCCATCGTCGCCGGATCCGTCACGCGGTCGCAAACCAGATCGACGAGCTCGGCGTACGTCCGGCACAGCACACCGTCGACGCTCACCGCACCGTCGTTTCCCGCGGCGGTGGCCTCCCGGCCGAGCTTGGAGGTGACCTGATGGACCACCAGGGTGTACTGGTTGCGTTCGTCCTCGACGTCGGCGAACACGTAGGGGAGCAGCCCTTCGGAACAGAACTCCGCGAGGGTCCACCAGAACGCCTCGACGCCGGCGGTGCGCCCCGTGACGTAGGGCCGGGCGTTGTTGTCGCCGGGGGTAGGTGGGGCGAAGAATCCGACGGACCGAAACGGTGTCGCGGGCAGACCCAGGCGCGCGTAGGTGTCGCGCAACTCGTCTCCCTGGTCGCCGGACAGCCGACTGTTGGGCTTGTCGAGGAACAGCAGATCCTCACCCTTGACGGAGAAGATCAGCGCTTTGGCATTGTGCGCGGACCGCAGTACCCCGCCGTTGAACAGGGAGTGCAGCAGGAACAGCGCGAACGACGTCTTGGTAGCCACCCCGGAAATGCCGCTGATCGAGATGTGCGCGCCGCGGTTTCCGTCGATGAAATCGAGGTCGACGTAGACCGTCTCACCATCGCGGCCGACACCGACGGGTAGGCGGCGCTCCATCTGGTCGAAGTACAGCGCCGCGGATCGTTCGGTGCCGATGGCGCGGCGGGCCGGCGCCCCGGGCTGGGGCGGGACGTACAACTCGGGCTCCACCCGGGTGGTGGTCACCTCGGCGATCTCCTGGATGCGGGCCGGCAGTACCCCGTCGGAGACCAGGAATACGTCGCTGCCGAACGTCGCCCCCTCGTGGCGGGACCAGACCTGAGTGACGATGCCCGACGTCATAACCGACCCTCGGCCGGGAACCTCGCGGGAGGTAGCCACCACATCATCGAGTTGCAGGTAGGCATCGGGATAAAGAGCGACATGAAACACCAGCGGCGTGGCATCCTCTGTGCCGATCACCTGACCGATGGCGTGCTGGTCCCGGCCGGGCGACCCGTCACCCACGTCGTTCGGCGGTTCCCCGACCACGTATTAAACCTCCCCAATGTGACGGCCTGGCGCGATTCTAGAGTTGGGCTGCGGAAGGACGCTGAGCTTCGGCAGATGCGCGGGCAACGTGATTCGGCGGACCATAAACGCCGCGTTGGCATCACGGCCTCAAAATAGGTTGAGTGCCTGACACGGTTCCACCCGGTTGGCGTATTCCCCGCGTTTGAGACCAGAGGGACTCCGGGTGAAGATTCCTCTGACCGCTGACGCCATCAAATCAGTCATCGTTGGACCCAGCGCTGATGCCCAATTACGCCTGCGGTCTCTCTACGTACCTTGAGCGCACGGGGTTCAAGAAACTTGAACGCGAAGGGGGCGTGCCCGCACCCGTTAGTTCTGCCATTCAAGATCCCGTACCGCGACTGGGTGATGTGATCGTCGAAGCTGTCCGACGACCCATGCTCCACTCTCGACCCGGAAATGTGGGGTGGGGGTCGATGACTTCCACCCGCGGTAGTTGTGATTTTTTCGCGCCGCGGAGATTTTCAGCGGTGGTTTTGCAGGTGGTCCCATAGTGTTGACCGCCGTGGCAAACAGACTTCCGGAGCGGTCGGAGTGGGACGGCCTTGTGCGGCACCGCACCGATCCGTCAGCGGGACCGTCGCTCGCCGTCATCGTCGGAGCGGCGGGAGGTTCGTGGAGTTCTCCAGTTCGCGTCACCGGCGATGACACCCGGGATTACTTCGCGAAATTTCCGGAGCTGTGCTCCAATCCTCCCGATCGCATGTCGGTAGTGATTGAGATGGTTGTAGCCAAGGCAGGACGCCTGATCGGTGCTCCGACATGCGAAACGGTGGTGATGCGAGTGCCCGCTGAGATCCAGGGGGAACTATTGAAGGGCGTTGCGATCACGTCGTCGTTCGTCCATGCCAGCGTCGCGCTCGACAACTGCGACGAGAAGCGTCCCCAGCTACCCAGTAGAGGTCATGACGACAACCGACGTCGGCACACCACCCTCTATGCGCTGTACGACTGGTTCATGGGCTGCGACCAGCAATGGCTGAGGGATCTTGACGATGACATGGCTGTGTACAGCCACGACCACGGCCTTTACCTGCCGCCCGTCGGGTCCGGGTACTGGACTGACGGTGACCTGCAGACGAATGTGGACACCGCATGGCCGCTTCCGGACGATGCAGCAGGCTTGCTGCCTGCTGCCATCTCCGAAACCGCTGACGAACTGCGTGGAGTGACGCGTGCGGATCTGCAATCGCTGCTGATGCAAGTGCCTTCGAGCTGGCCTGTCACGGACGAGCAACTGGAGGGTCTCGGATGGTGGATGGAGCGCCGCGCACCAGCTGTAGCTGGCAGAATCGAACAATTAGCAAGCAGCTAAGGAGCAAGAGGCGATGGGAAGGTATCGATATTCGCTGGTCCGCTGCGTGCCCGAACCCCGCACCGGCGAGTTCATCAACATTGGAGCGATCGCGGGGTCTTACGAAGAGGGAGACTGGTCGACCCGCCAAATAAGCAACTTCCAACGGGCAGCGAAACTGTGCGCCAACTATCAGCTGGGTGCCGTGACAGAATTTTTGGCCGAAGTCACGCGCCAAATCTCGGACGCAGACGAGTCTCTGTTCCCGCTACAGGACTCTTGGCTAGACAGCATGGCCTCAGAGTGGCGGAACGTCGTGCAGCTGTCGCCGCCGCAATTAGCGGTGGGCGAGAGCGCCGACCAAGTCCTGGACTTCGTGTTCGCACGTCAACTCATTGACCCTGCTCGTTCGAGTCTGAAGTTCGTGTCAAAGACTCGATTGCTGGCGGGGGTTAGACGCTTCGCGCAGCAGGCGCTCAACACTGATTTGATCATTGAGCGGCCTGTGTTGACCGTCGGCGACAGGATCACAACGCCGGTCGATTTCGCCTTCGGTCGGAATAAGGCAGTCCAGCTGACCCAAGCTTGGAGCTTCCAGAAGGAGACCGTCGACGATGTGGCTCGCGACGTGAAGGCCTGGGGCTACGCCATCTCCCGTTTAAGGGATGGGAGTTCCTCCCGCTTGGAGGGCGGGGAGCGATCGCTACAGCTAGACGAGGATGTTCCCATCGACGTATTGATCGCGGAGCCAACAACCGCACGCCAGCACGAAGTGTTCGAAGAAGCCTCCGACGTATTCCATGCCCTCAAGGCGAATGTGTACCAACACAAACAGTCGGAGGAGTTGATAGAGCATGTTGTTGAACTGCTCCCTGCGGCCTAGCGTGGGAGGGCTGGCTCACGCCCGATCAGCTGCGTGCTCTCACTGCTGCGAATCGTTGAGCACACGTCGCCGCGGTGGCACCGCCCGCAGATCGCCCCATCGGCATAAACCCGCCATTTGCGCGGTGGCGTCGTAGGCGCGAGATAGGTCTCCGAGACCGGCTGTGGGCGCCTGGGCTGTCGGGTCTGCTGCACGATCAGGTGACAGTTTCGGTCACGCGGCCTGACTGGCCGGT
>CAZEMS010000070.1:0-588 GCA_964513475.1 uncultured Mycobacterium sp.
GTCACGCTCGGCCCCAAGGGCCGCAACGTCGTGCTGGAGAAGAAGTGGGGCGCCCCCACCATCACGAACGACGGCGTCTCCATCGCCAAGGAGATCGAGCTCGAGGACCCCTACGAGAAGATCGGCGCCGAGCTGGTCAAGGAAGTCGCCAAGAAGACTGACGACGTCGCTGGAGATGGAACGACGACGGCAACCGTCCTGGCCCAGGCCCTCGTCCGTGAGGGTCTGCGCAACGTGGCGGCCGGCGCCAATCCGCTCGGCCTCAAGCGCGGCATCGAGAAGGCCGTCGAGAAGGTCACCGAGACGCTGCTGAAGTCGGCCAAGGAGGTCGAGACCAAGGAGCAGATCGCTGCCACCGCCGGTATCTCGGCCGCTGACCCGGCCATCGGCGAGCTCATCGCCGAGGCGATGGACAAGGTCGGCAACGAGGGCGTCATCACCGTCGAGGAGTCCAACACCTTCGGCCTGCAGCTCGAGCTCACCGAGGGCATGCGGTTCGACAAGGGCTACATCTCGGGGTACTTCGTCACCGACGCCGAGCGTCAGGAAGCCGTCCTGGAGGAGCCCTACATCCTTCTGGTCAGCTCC
>CAZEMS010000070.1:598-14651 GCA_964513475.1 uncultured Mycobacterium sp.
GGAGAAGGTCATCCAGTCCGGCAAGCCGTTGCTGATCATCGCCGAGGACGTCGAGGGCGAGGCACTGTCCACCCTGGTCGTCAACAAGATCCGCGGCACCTTCAAGTCCGTGGCCGTCAAGGCTCCGGGCTTCGGTGACCGCCGCAAGGCGATGCTGCAGGACATGGCGATCCTCACTGGTGGCCAGGTCATCAGCGAAGAGGTCGGCCTCTCGCTGGAGACCGCCGACATCGCGCTGCTCGGCAAGGCCCGCAAGGTCGTCGTCACCAAGGACGAGACCACCATCGTCGAGGGCGCCGGTGACTCCGACGCCATCGCCGGTCGGGTCGCCCAGATCCGTGCCGAGATCGAGAACAGCGATTCGGACTACGACCGCGAGAAGCTGCAGGAGCGGCTGGCCAAGCTGGCCGGCGGCGTTGCGGTGATCAAGGCCGGCGCTGCGACCGAGGTCGAGCTCAAGGAGCGCAAGCACCGCATCGAGGACGCGGTGCGCAACGCCAAGGCGGCCGTCGAAGAAGGCATCGTCAGCGGTGGCGGCGTCGCGCTGCTGCAGGCGGCTCCGGCACTCGACGAGCTGAAGCTCGAGGGTGACGAGGCCACCGGCGCCAACATCGTCAAGGTGGCGCTGGAGTCTCCGGTCAAGCAGATCGCTCTGAACTCCGGTCTGGAGCCGGGCGTCGTCGCTGAGAAGGTCCGCAACTCCCCGGCCGGTACCGGCCTGAATGCGGCCACCGGTGACTACGAGGATCTGCTCAAGGCCGGCGTTGCCGACCCGGTGAAGGTGACCCGTTCGGCGCTGCAGAACGCGGCGTCCATCGCGGCACTGTTCCTCACCACCGAGGCGGTCGTCGCCGACAAGCCGGAGAAGGCGGCCGCTCCGGCGGGCGACCCGACCGGCGGCATGGGCGGCATGGACTTCTGAGTCCCTTCCCAGGGAAGCCCCGGTGCGCTCAGCGCGCCGGGGCTTTCTCATTGCAACGGTTTACCATCGACCCCGGCCCGGAAAGGGGGCGGTCGAGATCGCGGTCCACTACGACGCCGTCGTCATCGGAGCCGGCCACAACGGATTGACGTGCGCAGGCTATCTGGCCAGGAGTGGTCTGCGGGTTCTGGTGCTGGAGAAGCACCACACGATCGGCGGAATGACCGGGACCGAGGAGCTGACCCTGCCCGGCTTCAGGTCCGACACCCACGCCATCTGTCTTCAGTTCGCGAACTTCTCACCCGCGCCGGCCGAGCTCGGTCTGGCCGACCACGGGTTCGAGATCCTGCGGCCCGACCCGTGCTGGTCGCATGCACTGCCCGACGGGCGGAGCCTCACCGTGCATCCCGAGGTCGGCCAGACATGCACTGAACTCGCGCGGGTCAGCGAGCCCGACGCCGCGGCCTGGCGAACGCTCTACCGGGAGTTCCTGGAACAGGAGTCGGCCCTGACCGGCTCTTTCAACGAGCCCCCGCCGCTGGCCGCCGATGGCCCCGGTGCCGACCCCGACGGGTATCGCTTCGCACTGCAGAGCCTGCGGTCTTGGTGCGACGAGCGGTTCGTCTCCGGCGAGGTCAAGGCGCTGGTCGGCGCGTGGGCGATGCATGTCGGCGCCGCCCCGGACGAGGCCGGCAGCGGCTTCGCGGCGTGGCTGTTCTCCATGGTGATCCAGCGCTACGGCAACAACGTGGTCAAGGGCGGCATGGGCAACCTGACCGGTGCTCTGGCATCGGTGCTGGCGGCCCACGGTGGCGAGGTCCGAACCGGATCCGAGGTGGTGCGCATCGCCGTGGAGGGGGGTCGCGCGGTCGGGATCGAACTCGCCGACGGTGATCACGTCGACGGCTTCGGCCTGATCGCCGCGTCGAGCCATCCGCGTCCGCTGGTGTTGGACCTGCTGGGGGAGCGCTCGGTGGGGGAGCGGATTGCGCAGCGGATGCGCAACTACGAGTTGGGCCAGTCGGTGATGGTCATCTACCTGGCGCTGGATTCGCCCGTCGACTTCCGCGCCGGCCCGGCGGTCAGCCGCTCGGTGTACGTGCATCCGAGTCCGCCGGCGCTGGACTACTTCGCGCAGCTCTACAGCGAGGCCCGCAGCGGTCGGCTGCCGGCCGAACCCTTCGCGTTGATCTGCAACGACAGCGCCGCCGACGCCGGCCGGGTGCCGCCGGGGCGTGCGCTGATGAAGCTCGTCGTGCAGCCGGTGCCCTACCGGATCACCGGCGACGCCGGCGGTTCGATCCGGTCCGGTGATTGGTCGCAGGCCAAGGAGCCGTTCGCCGATCGGGTCATCGACCTGCTCACCCGCCGCTACATCCCCGATCTCACCGACAAGATCCTCGCGCGGGTGGTGCGCAGCCCGGTCGATCTGGAACAGATCCTGCCCAGCGCCGTGCACGGGACGAACTCGCACGGCGCGATGCTTCCCTACCAAGCGGGTGGGCTGCGGCCGGTGCCCGGGATGGGTCGGTACCGGACGCCGGTCGACAACGTCTACCTCTGCGGAGCGGGCGCGCATCCCGGCCCGGGTGTGACGATGGCGCCGGGTCGCAACGCCGCGCGCGTCATCCTGGCCGACCTCGGGCTGGCGGCATGCTAGATCGGTCCGGTCATACCGGCTCAGTTGTACGGGCGCTGCGGCAAGCCCCTGCCGTAGAACGGGTACTGCTGCATGCCCGCCTGCAGCGCGACCGGGCCGGGCCAGGCGGTGACCTGGGCGTTGCCCGGCGACACACATTCCATCGCGGTGCCGGTGTTGATGCAGCCCGGCGATGCCGTGGCGGCCGCCGTCGGGGCGAGCGCGATGGCCAGGGCGCTTGCCGCGACAGCCAGCGGCGTGATGTAGCGCAGTGCGTTCATGGTTCCTCCTCGGGAGCGGCTTGATAACTAAACTGTACGTTTAGTTTATAGACATCGGCCATGCGATGGCTGAGCGCTGCCTGTGTGTCCTCGCGATGTCAGGCCGGGGCGGCGAATCCGCGCAGCGCCGCGTCCACGATGGCGTCGGCAGCCTCGTCGCTGAGCGGTGCGTGCCCCACGAGCACCCGGAAGATGACCGGGCCGACGATCAGATCGATCGCGTCATCGACGTCGATGTCGGGGCGCAGTTCACCCCGCTGTACCCCCCGGTCCCAGCTCGCTCGCGCCAGCGCCCGCCGGGGGGCCTCCAGGTGCTCCCGCAGGGCCTGGAGAACCCGGGGATCGGACTGTCCCGCCGCGATGAGCTGGGCATAGACCCGACCGCTGGGCCCGGTGTAGAAGTCCACCAGGCCCCGCAGCAACCCACGCAGGTCGTCGCGCGCCGAACCGGTGTCAGGAGTTGGCGATTCGGCCATCATCTCCGCCACGAAGGCCTCGACGGCGATCTCCCATTTGGTGGACCACCACTTGTAGAGCGTTGCCTTGCTCACGCCGCTGCGGCCGGCGATCTGATCTGTCGTCATGGACTGCGGGCCGACCTCGCGCAGCAGTTCCGATGTCGCGCGAAGCACCGCGGCACGTGCCTTCTGGCTTCGCGGTCGACCTCGGCGAGCGGGAGCCGACGGCTGCGCCGGCTCGCCCCGCTTTGAGTCCGGATCCACCCACCCACTATGCGCAACGGCGCGCCCGGCGCCAACCCGCTCGGCTCTAAGCACCCGAAGCAGTCCGGGTAGCGTCGAAGCCTATGCCCGACCACCCTGGCGCTGCTGTGGACGACGACGGCGTGGCGAATGCCGCGCCCGCGCGTGAGCTGCTGCGCGACGCCTTCACCCGGCTCAGCGAGCACGTCGAGTCGCTCACCGACGGGCTGACCGACGCCGAGGCCCTCTATCGGCCGGCCGGAAACGCCAACAGCATCGCGTGGCTGCTCTGGCACAGCGGGCGGGTGCAGGACGCTCAGGTCTGCCAGATCGCCGGTGTCGAGCAGGTGTGGACCCGAGATGGTTGGGTCCAACGCTTCGGCCTGGACCTGCCCCCTGACGACACCGGCTACGGCCACGGCTCAGATGACGTGGCCAAGGTCAAAGCCCAGGCGGACCTGCTGGCCGGCTACTACCACGCGGTGCACAAGGTGACCCTGGAGTATCTGGCCTCGGTCACCGCCGCAGAACTGGGCCGTGTCGTCGACGAGCGGTGGGATCCACCGGTGACCGCCGGTACCCGGCTGGTCAGCATCCTCGATGATTGCGCCCAGCACCTCGGTCAGGCTGCCTACGTGCGCGGAATCATCGACTGAGCCGGACGGACCCGGGCTCGAACCCTGAACTTGACATGTGTCAACCCGGTTTCGGCCTGCGCCGTGTTCCGTGGTTAGCATGGGTTCATGACAGCGACGCCGCACGTTGACGTGCCCGACACCAGCACCATCCTCAACCCCGCGACGGGCGCGGTCGCCGGAACGGTGCGCTGGACCGATCCGGCCGACGTGCCGCGCATCGCGGCCGGGTTGCGGGCGGCGCAGGCGGAGTGGGAAGCGCGCGGAGCCCAGGGGCGTGCCAGGGTACTGGCCCGCTACGCCGTCTGGCTGGCCGAGCATCGCGACGAGATCGAGGCACTGCTGATCAAGGAGACCGGCAAGTCGGCCACCGACGCCGCCCAGGAAGTGCCGCTGCTGATCATGATCGCCTCGTACTACATCAAAACCATGGGCAAGGCGCTCGCACCCGAGAAACGCCCGGCCTCGCTGCCGTTCCTGGCGATCAAGAGGATCGAGGTGCACTATCGGCCGCGTCCGGTGGTCGGCATCATCGCGCCGTGGAACTACCCGGTGGCCATGGCGCTCATGGACGCCATCGGTGCGCTGGCGGCCGGTTGTGCGGTACTGCTCAAGCCATCCGAGCGCACACCGCTGACCGCCGAGCTGCTGCTGCGCGGATGGCTCGACTCCGGCGCGCCCGAGGTGTTCGCAGTGGCCCAGGGGGCCCGCGAGGTGGCCGGAGCCGTCATCGACGTCGCCGACTTCGTCCAGTTCACCGGATCCAGTGCCACCGGCGCCAAGGTGATGGAGCGCGCTGCCCGCACCTTGACCCCGGTGAACCTCGAACTGGGCGGCAAGGACCCGATGATCGTGCTGGAGGACGCCGACATCGGCCTGGCTGCGCACGCCGCGGTGTGGGGCGCGATGTTCAACGCGGGCCAGACGTGTGTGTCGGTCGAGCGGGTCTACGTTCTGGAGCCCGTTTACGAGCAGTTCGTTTCGGCGGTGGTCCGCGACGTCGAGAAGCTGAAGATGGGCGCCGGCGAGGGCAACGACTTCGGCGCACTGATCGACGAGAACCAGCTCGCCGTAACCGAACGCCATGTCGCCGACGCGATCGCCAAGGGCGCCAAGGTGCTCACCGGCGGCGTGCGCCAAGCCGGCCCCGGCAGCTTCTACCCACCGACAGTGCTGGTCGACGTCGACCACACCATGACGTGCATGACCGATGAGACGTTCGGGCCCACCCTGCCGATCATGAAGGTCTCCGATGTGCAGGAGGCCGTGCGGCTGGCCAACGACAGCCGCTACGGCTTGAGCGCCGCGGTGTTCACCCGAGACGTCGAACGCGGGAAAGACATTGCCCTGCAGCTCGATTGCGGGGCAGTCAACATCAACGACGTGATCTCCAACCTGATGTGTACCACGGCACCCATGGGCGGGTGGAAGTCCTCGGGCATCGGTGCGCGCTTCGGCGGGGCCGAGGGGTTGCGCAAGTACTGCCGCCAGGAGACGGTGGTCACCCCGCGAACCGAGATGGGCGCCGGGGGCAACTACTACAGCAACTCGCCGAAGGCGCTGCGGCGGATGAACAAGCTGATGACTCGCCTGGCGCTGGCCCGGCCGCGTCGCGCCGCCAAATAAGTCCCGGTTCGTCCGGCACGGACCCGGAGGCCACAGATGCGGTTCTTGGTGACTGTGCTGTTGTGGATGCTCACCACCGTTGCCCTGGCGGTGACCGTGCCGACCGTGTGGGCGCAGCTGCACGTGGTCAGTGAAGACGGCTACGCCTCTCTGACAGCGCAGGCGGCCGCCGAACCGGCTCTGCAGTCCGCCATGGCCTCGGAACTGGCCACCCAGCTGACCGCGCTTGCCGCCGAGAACGGCTACTCGCTGAACCCCGCCCTGGCCCGCAGCGTGGCAGAAACCTACACCCAGAACTCGGGGTTTCCGGGCCAATTCGCGCAGGCCAACCGAATCGCACACCGGTGGATGTTCACCGGGTCGGCGCAGCGCGAGGCCGGAACCGGCGACCGGTGGCTCATCGACGTCGCGCCGATGCTGCGTGACATCTCGGTCCAGCAGACACTGGGCAGTCTCAATCTCGAAGTGCCGCAGACGATGACGATTCCTATCACGGTTCCGGATTCGAGTCCGCTGCGGCCCGGTCAGCTACGGGACGTGTCGACCTGGGGGCCGTTCGTCAGCGTCGGCGCCGCGGTGCTGACCGGTGTGCTCGCGGTCCTGACCCTCGCCGTTGCCCGGGCTCGCGGGAAAATGCTGGCCGCACTGGGTGTTTCGGCGCTCTTGGTCGGGGCGGCCGGCTGGGCCGGATCGGAGGTGGCGCGGGGGCACCTCGACGCTGCCCTCGCCAGCACCGACGGCGAGATCCGCGAAGTCGCCGACGTGATGCTCGGCAGTGCCCAGGAAAGCCTGCATCACTGGCTGAACATGACGCTGGCAGTGGGCGCGGCGCTGGTGGTGTTGGGGACTCTCGCCGCGATTCTCGGCGGACTACGCAGACATCCCTAAGGCTCGATGATGTGGGACGGGTCCGGCCTGCGTTCGGGCGGGGCCTGACTGTAGTCACCCCACGGGCCGTCGCGGCGTTCGACTGCCGCCCGTACCCCCTGTTCGGCGGCGGTCTGCACGAAGTCCAGCGCATCGGGTGTGTTGCGCATCAGCCCGTCGAGGATGCCACCCAGCGTCTGGGTGGAGGCCAGGCCCATGTTCTCGTAGGCCTGGTTCACGATCAGCTTCTGCGCGCGCAGCTGCGACAGCGGAATATGACAGAGTTTCGCCGCGACCTCGGCGACACGTTCCTCCAGCCGTTCGAACGGCACGGATTCGTTGATGAGTTCGGCTTCGGCGGCCTCCTTGCCGGTCAGCGGCTCACCGGTCAGCGAATGCCACTTCACCTTGGCGAGGCTGAGCCGGTAGAGCCACATGCCGGTGAGGTAGGCACCCCACATCCGGCTGTACGGGGTGCCGATGACGGCGTCGTCGCTGGCGATGACCAGGTCGGCGCAGAGCGCGTAGTCGCTGGCGCCGCCGACACACCAGCCGTGCACCTGAGCGATCACCGGTTTGGACGCCCGCCAGATGGCCATGAACTTCGGGGTGGGGCCGGTTTCGCGGGCGCTGACCATCGCGAAGTCCTTACCCGGGTCCCAGCGCCCGGCGGTGTTCATGGCCTCTTCCCAATGCCGGAAGCCGCCGCCGAAGTCGTACCCGCCCGAGAACGCCCGGCCGGCTCCGCGCAGCACAATGACCTTGATCGCGGGGTCGCGTTCGGCCAGTCCGATGGCCGCCTCGATCTCGTCGGGCATCGGCGGCACGATCGTGTTGAGCTGGTCTGGCCGGTTCAGCGTGACGGTGGCGACGGCGTCCTCGGTGGTGTAGAGCAGGGTCTCGAACTGGTTCGTCGGCATGACAGCAGTCGAGTCATTTCCCCGGTCAAAGTCAAGAGGTGAACGTCACACTGGTGACTGCGCGCAGAGCGTCCGGTGCAGAAACTCGTAGATCAGTGCCGCGCGGAACGCGGTCTGGGCATTGTCGGCGGCGCCGGCGTGGCCGCCCTCGATGTTCTCGTAGTAGTGCACGCGGTGTCCGGCGGCCTCCAGCGCCGCGGTCATCTTGCGGGCATGCCCCGGGTGTACCCGGTCATCGCGGGTCGAGGTGGTGATCAGCACCGGCGGGTACCGTCGGCCACCTGAAATGTTCTGGTAGGGAGAGTATTTCGAGATGAACTCCCAGTCGTCCGGGTTGTCCGGATCGCCGTACTCGGCCACCCAGGACGCGCCGGCCAGCAGCAGGTGAAACCGCCGCATGTCCAGCAGCGGAACGCTGCACACCAGCGCTCCGAACAGTTCTGGGTACTGAGTGAGCATGATGCCCATCAGCAGGCCGCCGTTGCTTCCGCCCTGGGCGCCGAGCTGCTCGACCGTCGTGATACCGCGATCGACGAGATCCCTTGCGACCGCGGCGAAATCCTCGGCCACCAGGTGTCTGCCCTCCCGCATCGCCTGTGTGTGCCAGCGCGGGCCGTATTCGCCGCCGCCGCGGATGTTGGCCAGCACATAAGTGCCGCCGCGCGACAGCCACAGCCTGCCGAGCACGCCGTCGTAGCCGGGGGTGCGTGCCACCTCGAAGCCGCCGTAGCCGCCCAGCAGCGTGGGGCCGGGCGCGGAATCGGTTCCGCGGCCCACCACGAAGTACGGAATCGACGTGCCGTCGGCCGACGTCGCGAAGTGCTGCACCACGTCCAGACCGGCAGCGTCGAAGAACGACGGGGCGCGTTTGATCTCGCTCAGCGCGCCACCGGCCGGGCCGCGCAGCAGCCGGGAGGGGGCGTCGAATCCACTGGAGTCCAGGAACACCTCGTCGCCCAGGTGGTCTGCGGCGATGATCACCGTGTTGGTGTTCTCCGGCAGGCCGCCGACAGGTTCACGTTCCCACGTGCCGGGTGTCACCACCTCGACCCGGCTGGCGACATCGGCCAACGTGACGACCACCAACCGGTCCCGGGTCCAGGCGTATTGATGCAGGCAAGTGTGTTCATCGGGGGTGAATACCACAGCGATGTCCGCTGTGCCGGAGAGGAAGTCGTCGTAGTCGGCGGCCAGCAGGGAACCCGCGACGTACTGCGCGTCACCCAGATACCAGTCGGTGCGCAGTTCGATCAGCAGCCAGTTGCGGTGAACGGACACGTCGGCGTCGGTCGGGGCGTCGATCCGCACGAGCTCGGCGCCCCGTAGTTCGTAGACCTCGTCGCTGAAGAAGTCGACGGCGCGGTGGATCCGGGTGCGTTCGAAACCCGGGGTGCGGTCCACTCCGGCCACCACGGCCACATCACTCGGCGCGCCGGTGAAAACCGCTTCGGCCGTCTCCAGTGGGCGGCCCCGATGCCAGCGTTTCACCATCCGCGGGTATCCGGAGTCGGTCAGGGATCCCTCGCCGAAGTCCGTACCGACGAGCACGGTGTCCTCGTCCTGCCAGGTGATGTTCGACTTGGCCTCCGGAAGTTCGAAACCACCGCTGACGAATCGCCTTGTTGTCAGGTCGAATTCGCGGACAATAGCCGCATCGGAGCCGCCTCGGGACAGGCTTATCAACGCCAGCGTGTAGTCCGGCATGAGCACGTCCGCGCCGGCCCAGACCCAACTCTCGCCGTCTTGCCGGCTCAAGTCGTCCACGTCGATGATGACGTCCCAGTCGGGCGACTCGGTGCGGTAGCTGTCCAGCGTGGTGCGTCGCCACAGCCCCCGCGGGTTGGCCGCATCGCGCCAGAAGTTGTAGAGGTACTCGCCCCGGCGCCGCACGTAGGGGATACGGGCGTCGGTGTCGAGCACCGCCAGCGCCTCGGCGCGCAGCTGCTCGAATCGGTCGCCGCCGAGTTCGGTCAGCGTCGGCTCGTTGTGGCGGCGCACCCAGGCCAGCGCGTCCTCGCCGCTGATGTCTTCGAGCCAGAGAAACGGGTCGTGCTCGTCACGCGAGCGGTCCTGGGAACCCACCGGACCATTGTGGCGGCCGGGCGTAGTGTGAGCTCAAGGACCCCGCCGGAGCGGCCCCGGTGGTGGGCATTCGATCACGACAAGGGGAGTCAAGGATGACTGTCTACGCACGTCCCGGCACCGATGGGGCGCTGATGTCCTACGAATCGCGGTACGGCAATTACATCGGTGGGCAATGGGTTCCGCCCGTCGGCGGTGACTACTTCCAGAACCCGACGCCGGTGACCGGCCAGCCGTTCTGCGAGGTCCCGAGGTCAACCGAGGCCGATGTCGAGAAGGCTCTCGACGCCGCACACGCCGCCGCGCCGCAGTGGGGCAAGACCGCCGCCGCCGAACGCGCGCTGATCCTGAACAAGATCGCCGACCGCATCGAGGCCAACCTCGAATCGCTTGCGCTGGCCGAGGCGTGGGACAACGGCAAGCCCATCCGGGAGACGCTCAACGCCGACATCCCGCTGGCCGTCGACCACTTCCGCTACTTCGCCGGCGCCATTCGTGCGCAGGAGGGCTCGCTGAGCCAGGTCGACGAGGACACCGTCGCCTACCACTTCCACGAACCGCTCGGCGTGGTCGGCCAGATCATCCCGTGGAACTTCCCGATCCTGATGGCGGTCTGGAAGCTGGCGCCCGCGCTGGCCGCC
This sequence comes from uncultured Mycobacterium sp., assembly GCA_964513475.1. Classification (GTDB taxonomy): domain Bacteria; phylum Actinomycetota; class Actinomycetes; order Mycobacteriales; family Mycobacteriaceae; genus Mycobacterium. The sequence continues at coordinate 10,913 of CAZEMS010000070.1, forward strand.
GGCAACGCCGTCGTCCTCAAGCCGGCCGAGCAGACCCCGGCGTCGATCCTGTACCTGATGGGTCTGATCGGCGACCTGCTGCCGGACGGGGTGGTCAACGTCGTCAACGGATTCGGTTTCGAGGCAGGAAAACCGCTGGCGTCGAGCGACCGGATAGCCAAGGTCGCGTTCACCGGCGAGACCACCACCGGTCGGCTGATCATGCAGTACGCATCGCAGAACCTGATCCCGGTGACACTGGAACTGGGCGGCAAGAGCCCGAACATCTTCTTCTCCGACGTGATGGCCGCCAACGACGACTACCAGGACAAGGCCCTCGAGGGATTCACCATGTTCGCCCTCAACCAGGGCGAAGTGTGCACCTGCCCGTCGCGCAGCCTGATTCAGGCCGACATCTACGACGAGTTCCTGGAGCTGGCCGCCATCCGCACCAAGGCCGTGCGCCAGGGCGACCCGCTGGACACCGAGACGATGATCGGATCCCAGGCTTCCAACGATCAGTTGGAGAAGATCCTGTCCTACATCGAGATCGGCAAAGAGGAGGGAGCGAAGGTGATTTCCGGCGGCCAGCGCGCCGACCTCGGCGGCGACCTCAACGGCGGCTACTACGTGCAGCCGACGATCTTCACCGGTGAGAACAGGATGCGGATCTTCCAAGAGGAGATCTTCGGCCCGGTCGTGGCCGTGACGTCGTTCAAGGACTACGACGACGCGATCGCCCTCGCCAACGACACTCTCTACGGTCTGGGCGCCGGGGTGTGGAGCCGCGACGGCAACACCGCATACCGCGCCGGGCGCGATATCAAAGCGGGCCGCGTCTGGACCAACTGCTACCACGCCTACCCGGCACACGCCGCCTTCGGCGGTTACAAGCAGTCCGGGATCGGCCGGGAGAACCACAAGATGATGCTCGACCACTACCAGCAGACCAAGAACCTGCTGGTTTCCTACAGCAACAAGGCACAGGGCTTCTTCTGACCGTCCACCTAGCGCGGCTGTGACGATCCCCGATGACCCCGCCGCCGCGCGCGTTGATCACCGAGGCCGCCGCCGATCTGTTGCGTCGGCTGCAGACCCGCCACGGTGCACTGATGTTCCACCAGTCCGGCGGCTGCTGCGACGGATCCTCGCCGATGTGCTACCCGGACGGGGAGTTCCTGGTCGGCGACCGCGACGTGCTGCTCACCGTTCTGGATGTCGGTGACGGGGTCCCGGTGTGGATATCCGGCCCGCAGTTCGGCGCCTGGAAGCACACTCAGCTGGTGATCGACGTGGTGCCCGGCCGTGGCGGCGGGTTCAGCATCGAAGCGCCGGAGGGAATGCGGTTCCTCAGCCGCGCCCGGGCGTTCACCGCCGAGGAGAACGGGCTGCTGGCCGAGCGGCCGCCGGTCACCGGAACCGACTGGTCGCACGGGGTGCGTCTCTCCGAGCCGGGCACTCGCGTGGTCGCCACCGACGAAATCGGGGACATCTGTCCATTACCTCGAGGGCGCGCCGCGCACGTTGAGAGGTAGCGGCCGGACCCGGAGTTATCGTCGAATGGTGATCGCGCTGCCCCGCCCGTGGCTGCTGGCCAGTGCGTTCCTCGTCGGGACGGCTGGCGGCATGCTCACCGGCATCGCCATGACGCTGCTGGTGCAGGCCGCCATGCGACCGGACGTCGTGGTCGGGCTGGTCGTCGGCGTGCCGGGCAGCATCGGGATGTTGTTGATCCTGGCGTCGGCACGGCGGTGGGTCACCACCCTCGGCGCATTCCTCCTCGGTGTGGCACCCGGCTGGTTCGGAGCGCTGGTGATGATTCAGGTGGTACACGGTGGCTGACCAGGACGTCGATACCCTGCCGGGCGAACCGACCATCCCGTTCGCCCCCCTGTTCACCGGCAGTTTCGCCGCGCCCCAGACTCCGAAGTCGGTGTGGTCGCGCCCAGCCGAGGGGCACCCGCCCGCGCCGGCCGACCTGCTGGTCGCACCGGCAGCTGACGGCGAGCCCGTCGAGGTGCCGGTCGAGTCGACTCCCGCGTCCGGCCCGCCCTTCCTGGTCCCCGGCGCCCACCAGTTCCTTAAGCGGTGGCACTTCGTCGCGGTCGTCGCCGGCGTGTGGGTGGTCGCGGCGGCTGTGGGAGTGGGTTTCTACTACTGGTGGTACCAGTCGCTGGACAAGTCGCCCTCGGAGTTCGCGGTTTTGGTCTATCTGGTGGTCTGCACCGTAGTGGGCCTGATCCTGGCCATGGCGCAGCAGAAGCCGCTGGTGGCGGCGCTGGCCATCGCGGTCATGTCGGCCCCACTGGCGTCGACCGGCGCTGCCGCGGTACTCCATGGTGCCTATTACTTCGAGTGGATCGCCCGTCCGACGCTAGGGTGAGCGGGTGACTTCCCACTATGACGTCGTCGTTCTCGGAGCCGGCCCCGGCGGATACGTCGCGGCCATTCGGGCCGCTCAGCTCGGGCTGAAAACCGCCATCGTCGAGCCCAAGTACTGGGGCGGGGTGTGCCTGAACGTGGGCTGTATTCCGTCGAAAGCGTTGCTGCGCAACGCTGAACTGGCGCACATCTTCACCAAGGAGGCCAAGACCTTCGGCATCAGCGGTGACGCCACCTTCGACTTCGGCGCGGCGTTCGACCGCAGCCGCAAGGTGGCCGACGGTCGCGTCACCGGCGTGCACTTCCTGATGAAGAAGAACAAGATCACCGAGATCCACGGCTACGGACGGTTCACCGGTGACCACAGCCTCGAAGTCGACCTCAACGAGGGCGGCACTGAGACGGTGACGTTCGACAACGCGATCATCGCCACCGGCAGCAGCACCAAGCTGGTACCGGGCACCGCACTGTCGGAGAACGTGGTCACCTACGAAAAGCAGATCCTGACCCGCGAACTGCCGGGGTCCATCGTCATCGCCGGTGCCGGCGCGATCGGCATGGAGTTCGGCTATGTGCTGCGCAACTATGGCGTCGACGTCACCATCGTGGAGTTCCTGCCCCGTGCCCTGCCCAACGAGGACGCCGAGGTATCCAAGGAAATCGAGAAGCAGTTCAAGAAGCTCGGCGTCAAGATCCTCACCAGCACCAAGGTCGAATCGATCACCGACGACGGGTCCACGGTGACCGTCAGGATCAGCAAGGACGGCAAGGACGAGGAACTCAAGGCCGACAAGGTACTGCAGGCCATCGGGTTCGCGCCCAACGTCGACGGTTTCGGGCTGGACAAGGCCGGGGTCGCGCTGACCGACCGCCGGGCCATCGGCATCGACGACTACATGCGCACCAGCGTCGGGCACATCTACGCCATCGGTGACGTGACCGCCAAGCTGCAGCTCGCCCACGTCGCCGAGGCCATGGGTGTCGTGGCCGCCGAAACGATCGCCGGCGCGGAGACCCTCCCCATCGGCGACTACCGGATGATGCCGCGCGCGACGTTCTGCCAGCCGCAGGTTGCCAGCTTCGGGCTCACCGAGGAGCAGGCCCGCGACGAGGGCTACGACGTCAACGTGGCGAAGTTCCCGTTCACCGCCAACGCCAAGGCGCACGGCATGGGTGACCCGAGCGGTTTCGTGAAACTGATCGCCGACAACAAGTACGGCGAACTGCTCGGCGGCCACCTGATCGGCCACGACGTCTCCGAATTGCTTCCGGAGCTGACCCTGGCCCAGAAGTGGGACCTGACGGTCAACGAGCTGGCGCGCAACGTGCACACCCATCCGACGATGTCCGAAGCGTTGCAGGAGTGCTTCCACGGCCT
>CAZEMS010000071.1:0-14485 GCA_964513475.1 uncultured Mycobacterium sp.
AGCCCACCCCGTAGGGCAAGCCAACTCAGATGTCACCTATTCGTGCAGCAGACCCTTGTGAGGTTTCAGCCTGACCGATGGGGATATGACTAATTCGCGGCGCTTTCTCACCCCTCGCTGGCTTGCCGCGTTGCTTTGTATGACCTGGCCGACGCGCTTTCGCTCGGAGCGCGACGGCGGCAAGCGTGGCACGCGCCTGCCGCCGTGAGGTGCACTTTGAAGTGCGGGCCGAGCATTCTTTGCGAGAGCGATTGCTGCTCTACGTGCCAGCGGCAGTGTCTGGAAACGGGGATGGCGTGTCGGCCCGATACCGGTGCAGACGATCCGGGTAGAGAACTGCGGCTGCATCTGCAAAGTCGGCGGCCAGCTTGTCTTCGCGTGCCTGCCGCACGGTCGGGTCCGCGTGCCAGAGCGCCTGTCGGCTCGTGTGGTAGGTCTCCACGATGTGCAGCCCACGTGCTGTCGCGGGATACCGCTGCCGATACATGCGCCAGGCCCTCTGCACGTCGCCGCCGTGCACCATGACTACCCGTAGCTGAGGGCACATCGTGATGAGGCGGTTCAGCACCGGCAGCGCTCGTTCCAGCTGCGCTGTGTTCGGTTTGCTGTTGATGTACCAGGGGTAGGCGTTCCAGGCGAGGAGCTCGTGAAACGGGATCCTCGCTGCGGTGAGGAGGTGGTGGTACCGCTCGGCCGAGGGATCGTCGTTCTCGATGCAGAGCATGCCGCTTCCGGAGTCATCCAGTGTCTTGGGTCCTGGGTCGCGGAGAATCGCCAACATCCGGGCTTGCACCCCTCCATAGAGCGGTGCTACGTAGGGCATCCAGTCGCCATCCGTCCGCAATTCGTCGACCATGCGGTTGATGGGCCTCCACGTGAGGTAGGTATCGGCCTTCCATCTGCTCGCGTTGAAACTCCGGGTCGCTCATCCTTCGCGCCATGGACTGAGGATACTGGTGACTAGCCGGTTCTAGCGGTTGTGCTCCAGCGCGCGGTCTTCAGCGCAATCGCGAAATCGACATTTCATCTGCGGCAAGCGTTCTTGCGCGGCTGGCTGTCCTGCTGGCTCGCAGGGCATTTGCGCCTAGCCGATGCACGCGGTCCCGATAGTCGGCCAACGCACCTACCCGCGCGGCCAGAAGCGCGATGGCCTCCTTCCGCATTTTCTTGTCCGCGTCGATGGTCTGCCTGACTTCGGGATCGTCACTGAGCCGGCCGTATTCAAGAAGTTCTGTTGCCTCGCGGTCTTGCGCTATCTGCCTTGCGCTCTCGCCGATTTCCGCTAGCTCATCGCATAGATCGATGGTGAGCAGATGTGAACTCGCTGGTTTCCAGCCGGGGTCACGTTCGATCTCGGAGGCGATCTTCGCCGCACAATAGGCGAGTGTTCCCTCGTCGCAGTTGATCATCTTGTTGAGCGTGGATCGGTACTCGGGGTCTAGTGAGTCGCCGCTCAACCGCGCTTGGGCCGTCTCGCACCGAGATTTCAGCGCACGGAACTCGCTAACCGTCGGTGCGGCCGCCCCTGTCACCGCGACCATCGTCGCGAATGCAACAACCAACGCCACAGCTCCCACGGAGGCCAGGACGAAATTGTGGGCTGCCAGACCGGTGATCACGATTGCGACCGTGGCTGCGCAGGCCCACCCGCCGACGGTGTTCGCTCGCTGGCTTCGAAGAACCTCGTTGGGGATCACGAGTGCGTCGGGGTGGGGGAGGCGTTTCTCACCGCTGTAGCGTGCGGCCACGAACGCAAGGAACCTTTTGTCCTCGGGGATCTTGGGCGACACGTTGGTGAGTCGCTCCCACCGCGAGGGCATGTTCGAACGATCGAAGACGTCCTTCGGAGCAATCCGACGTCCTTCGCCTTCAGGCTGCATCTCGGTCATGGCGCACAATCCCCCAATCGCAAAACAGCCTAGCGACACGGTCTGACATCGCGGTGCTCTCGCACGATGCCCCTGCGACCGTTGTTGGGGATGTACCAAGATCTACGACTGCGCCTCCTAGCGGAGCTGCTAAGCCCCAGCGAAGCCGAGCCGACAGCTGACACCGGAATGGTCGCTGAGCCGGCCGACTTCATCCACGCCGGGCCAATCGCTCGTAGCTCGGCAGGTGAGGCGTTTGTTCGACGCGATGTGATCGATGTGCGGTCCGTGCTCGAATGGGCCCGTCGTGTGTATCGTCCAGTCTGCCAATACTTCCGCCAGGCGGTCTGCCACCCTGATGGGCTGACGGACACGGGGGATCCGCTGGTTGAAGTCCCCTGCAATGATGGTGGGCATCCGATCGTCGAGGCCCGCCAGCAAGTCCTCGAGCTGGTCAAGGTATTCGAGGTGTTCAGACCACGACGTGGCGTCTGAGCGTCCGGTACTCACGTGTGCGTCGCGCCAGGGGATGCAGACCCCGACGACCCGAACCGCACCTCCAAGCGTCGCGACGGTCGCTACGGCGAGCCGACCGCGAGCCGCTCCGTGATCAGCGACCATGTCCAGTGAGAGCGGAAACCGTGTCCACACAATCACTTTGCGCCGATCGGGCTTGGGGGCATAGCCCCAGTCCGGTCCGGGATCCACAGCCTGGCCACCGTCCGGGAGCAGGCCGTGTACGCCTTCGGTCACGACGATTACGTCGGAGCCGGGTCTGCTCAGGGTGGCTGCGACTCGTCGCCCACGTTCGGTCTTCATCGTGGCCCATTGGGTGTTCCAGGTCGTCACGGTGATCTCGTCGCTCATCTGCGTGTCTTCTCAACCTTGGATTGGTGTGTAGATGCCTTGGGGGCCGAAAGTTCCGGGAACGCCGGGTGTCAACGTGAATCCCGGTGTGAAGCCCGGAATGCCTGGCCGTTCGGAACAGACGTTGTAGACGGTGGGGGAGATGAACGGACAACCGGGATAAGGCTGCGCGCTCGCGTGCGCAGGCTGGAACATCAACCCGACGAGCACCGATGCGCTACCGAGGACGCACCATCGGCCCACGGCGCGTATTCGCCCTGGCAAACCTCGTCGGGTCTGCCGACAGGCGACGTTCACACTCGGCAACGTCTCGTCTCCAAGATCAGGTTCGGTCATGACCCGGAAACTACGGCACGACACCGACAACTCTTGAGAACTACCGGGCTGACTCGTCGTCCGGTCCGCCAGCGGACGACCTGCCCCTCAATCGACCTCGTGATAAACGTCGTGAATCGCCTGCACGAGCTCGTCACCAGTCCCACAAGAAAACAAGACTGGATCGTCCTCGACCCGGAACGAGCCATAGCGAAGCGCTTCCTCCATTGTGGCCAGTCGCTTGACGATGCCGTCGCGCAAGTTGTCGAACGCTGCGAGCAGATCGACGAGTGTTTCCCCGAGAACCGTCTGAAGCCGACACAGGTCGAGTGGCACATGCAGATGGCGGTTCTGCTCGGCGAGGCGCAGAAATTCGTCGTGGTAGTCCATCAGCCGGTTGGCCCCGAGCAGGATGGTGTCGGCCTCGGCGTCGTCGTAGGAGTCGCCGAACATCGTTTGGAAACCGGGGCTTCTGATTAAGTCGGTGGTCTGACCAAGAATCCGGACCAGGTCGATCAGGATGCCTCCGATCTCGACTTTGGCTTCCGGGACCGATATTTGGCGGCCTCTGGGGTCGACGGACCCGAGGTTGACGTGCCGCAATCGCGCTTTCACGGCTTCGCGGCGTTGAGCCATCACCGATACGAATGCCGTGGCGGGCCACAGTGGGGGTTGTTGTTTCAGCATTTCGGTTAGTTCGGCATCGGTGTGGGCGACCTGCGCCACGGTGGCGGACTCGCCGAGGGGCTCTCGGGGCTCTTCGGTGATGGTCTCCATCAGTTCGGCGCCGGCTTCGCCGTAGATGCCGCGCAGGTCGCCGTTGAGTACCCAGCGGTGCTGCTGATCCGCACGCGCCCGCACCGCGTCCTCGGGCTGCATCGCGGTGACACCGGACGTCCACTGTTGGCCGTCCCAGTAGCGTTGGCACGGTTGGCCTTGCGGGTCCGGGTACCAGCCGGCAGGTGGATGGCGGGTCGGCTCCGAAGGTCCGTAGTGATGCGTCCACTTGGTGCCGTCGAAGTAACGCAGCCAACCGGATCCAGCCGGGTCGGGCCACCAACCGGCGTTCGAGCTCATCGTCTCCTCACATGCAGAATCGGGTACCGACGGCACCTGTTACCGCCACGATGCCGCGCGTGTCCAACGGCCGCAGACCGAGTCCGACCCGCCACGGACCTCGATCGAGGGCGGGGCGGCCAGCGTCACACCGCTCCGCCACAACCGCCCGGCGGCGCAGGTTGCGGAATGGGCCCGTTCTCAGGGTTGAACACGACACAGTCGAGCTGAAAGACGGGGCCGGCCAACGAGCTGGTCATGATCAGCTGATGCCAGTAGCTGCCGTCCGGGTACTTCTCACCGTCACACCACTTCGCCGTCATGAAGCCACCCTGACCGCCAGGGCAGTAGCCGATGGTGACATTGGGCATGTGTGGGTCTTGTCCAGGCGGGGGTTCGGCGCTGGCGACCGCACCGAAATACGTTGCCAAGACGAACAATACAGAGGTCAATCCTAGAACCCTCACGCTCTTCTCCTTCGGTTGTTCATGCCGGTGCCCACCTCCGCCGATCCGGTTCAATGCCGGTCCGCGCCACCGTGAAAAGCATAAAATGCCTGGTCGGATCCGCAACGCGAACAAAAAACGTCGCTGAACCACCATCACTGCATTCGCACCCCCTGAAGAACGGTTTGTTCGACTACGCGACGGATTACACCACCGCCCTCTGACAAGCCAGGCTCCACTCTCACCGCGGAGAGCTACCGGCCACGACTCATTCCGGGTCGAAACCCCAGGTAGGAACGCCGCCGCACAACGATTGTCAGACCCCGGCGATAGCGTGCCGGATACGTCGGAGACACGGCTACGAGCCCTCCGCCGCATCGGCACCGACCGTAGAGGAGATCGCGATGGATTCCCCGTGGTTCTGGCTGCTCTTCCTATTCTGCCTGGCCGTCTACTACTGGCAGGCCACCGTCACGGTCATCGTCGTCTGCCTGATCGTCGTCGCCATTCGGCGTGCCCGCGCCCGGGCGGCGGCCGAGCGCGCCGAAGAGGACGCCAGGATCGCGGGCCTGGTCAAGCGCGCGGACAAACAGCACCGGCTCGTCCAGCAGGGCCGCCTCGACGGAGTGTACGGCTCCTACCCGGTGCCGAAGGAATGCAAAGGAATGGGGATATGGCTAGCGGACTGACGGCTACCAGAGTGCTTGCCGCACTGATGATCAGCATGACCCTGCCGATGGTGTATCCCGCGACCGCGCAGGCTGCGCCCAACTACTGCACCCCGCAGAACCCGTATCCGCCGTTCAGCGTGTTCGGCAGCGTGTGCACAGGTCACGGGATCTCGTGCTACATGAGTTACTCGAACTGCACACCGGTGCCCGATGTGCCCGGAACCTGGGGTCCCGGCGGCTACACCCCGAAGCGGGGATGACGACAGCCGGGATCACGACAGCAGGGATCACGACAGCAGGGACAACTACGCCGGACGAGATCTGTTGCCGGCGTTCGGCATCTACTCGACGTTGAGTCGCCGGGCGAGATCCGGCCCGCCGACCTGGCGGATGAAGTCGGGGTCACCGCAGACGACGAGCTGGTCGCGGGCGCGCGACAGCCCGACGTAGAGACGTTCGCGGGAGCGCTCGAACTTGCCGGCCTCGTTGACCACGAGCACGACGCAACGCCGTTCGAGACCCTTGAACCCGAGGACGTGGCCGTAGAACACCTGATCGTTGTCCCAGAAGGTGTCCCAGTACGCCTTGGGTCCGTCCTTTTGGCGTTCGACCTGCTCGGGGTGGCGGCTACCCGTGGTCAGCAGGGCCAGATCCTGAGGGCGCCAGCCCCGTTCGAGCAGGAGCTCGATCTGGTCGTCGCCTTCGCTGAGTGCATCGGCGCGGGCGCAGGGCACGAAAGTCACTGCCGGCCCGTCGCCGCCCAGGAACCGCATCGGATGGTCGACGAGTGGCTGGAACGCGGTGGCGATCTGGCGGGTGTTGCGCAGGTTGTGGTCCAGCACCAGGGGAACCAGCGGCACCGGCGGGGAGCCGTGACGGTCGAAGACCCGCTGTCCCTCGTCGGTAAACACGTAGATGCCGCCGTCGACGGGGTCTTTGAGCGCAGCCAGCAGTGGATCCCACCAGGCGTCGGCGAAGTCCTGGGCCTCGTCGACGACGACGGAGTCGAACCGGTGGCCGGGTTCGAGTTGTGCTGCCAGATCGGCCATCTGGGCCGGCAGGTCGTGTTCCCAGAACTGCACTGTCTTTTCGTTGCGGACCGTTTCGTCGGGGCCTTCGGGAGCGCCCCACTGCACCCCGAGGGCGTGGAACTCGCCGACGTAGGCTGGTCGTTGGCGCCGGGGCCAGGCGGCGGTGACGCGTTCGAGGTAGGACGCCAGGCCGTGCGAGTAGCAGACCAGGGCGACGCGTTGGCCGCGCTGAGCCAGCCGGCGGGCCTGCTCCATGGCCAGAAACGTCTTGCCGCTACCGGCGCCGCCGCGCACCTCGACGCGGTTGAGCAGCCGGATCGCGTCGAGGATGACGCCCTGGTGATCGGTGAGGGTGTCGGCGGTCTCTTCGTTGGCCAAGGCGCGGGAGACGACGTCGCGCTGGGGGAGGCCGCGACCGCTCAAGGCGGTGGTGAGCTGGTCGATGCCGGCTTTGGTCAGCAGCGGACGGTTTTGTTCCTGGCGGATCAGAACGTGGCGCAGCCTGTCGACGAGGGACGGCAACTCGGTGCGGTCAATGACCTTCCACCGCGGGCACTCCGGCAGCGCAAAGTCGGCAGTTAGTTCGGTGTTGGGCAGGACGATCACGTGGTCCCAGCGCAGCCGGCCCTGAGTCCAGCGGGGGTCGTCTTCGATGAATTTCCGCAGGGCGTAGCAGGCGTCGCGGGCCTGGCGAACGGGCTCGATGTCGTAGTGAATCCCGCCGCGGATCTGGTGCCAACCGCCACCGTCGTGCCACACCTCGCCACCCTTGACCTCGATGCAGACGATGCCCGCACCCTCGATGGCGACCACGAAGTCGACCTCGTGGTCCTTGAGATGGTCGGTGACGCGTTGGCCGGCGATGATCAGGTCGTCGGGCTGGACTTGGTCGGTCAGCACCCGGTAGACGTGACGCTCGGCGCCGCTGGCCAGCCGCGGGACATCACTCGGTGTGCTGCTCACTGACCCCTCCGTCTCCGTGCCCGCCCTCGGAGCACATCGACGGTCGATGGTAGCCACGAGGACCGTCACCTTCGGGTGAATCGCGTGCCCGGGAATGTCGGTGGCCAGGTCTACATTCGGCCTCGAAGCGCAAACTGGTGGGGGGATTATGCGCGGACGAGCAGTCATTGCAGGTCTGGCGGCGACGTGCGCGGCGGTGGCGTTGTCGGCCCCGGCGCACGGCGATCACTACGACTTCATCGTGCAGCTCGACAGCATGGGCGTGAGCTACACGTCGGTCGTCGAGATGGTCGTGATCGGCAAGCAGCTGTGTCACGACTTGCGCAGCGGCGCGCAGCCGCCGAGCGTGCTGGACAAGTTGCGCAACACCGGATTCGCGCCCGCCGAATCCACCATCGTGCTCATGTCAGCGGTCTACCACATGTGTGACGACGCCAAGTCGACCGTCGTCTCCTGGGCGGACGATGTCGGCTACACCCGCCCGGTGTGAGGAGTTGTGACCATGGGGGATCGCTTTTCGCCGGTTCGGGTGCACGTCGTCGTCGGTGCACCGTGGAAGGACGCGGTCATCAGCTATCTGGAACCTCGATCGCCGTATCGGCCGTGGCCGATCGTTGCGGATGTCCGTCGAGGCGACGGGGTCGTGGTTGTTTTCGATTGTGAGCCAAGGCTTGTGCTGACTGATGTGGGACGTGTCGATACCGGCGGTGACGTCGGACAGGCGATCGTCGACATGAGCCTTCTCCGACCTGAGAACCAAGCGGTACCCGTGTCTCGCATCGGGGGCGGACTGGACGGGCTTGCCGGGCGGTGCGCGACGTTCGAAGGCGCGCAGGCCGAAACGCTAGTCCGTGCGCTTGAGGATCACCGGTTCGAGGACGACCCCGCGGACAGATTCGGCCATTCATCGATGGCTGCCGCACTGGTCCTGTTGGATTCCGATGGGCGATGCAGCGGTTGTGATGGGCGGCTGAACTTGCGCAGCGAGGACGCCGGTGACGCCGCCGCTGTCTGGACCGTCGATTCTCCGGATCACCCCCGAGATTCCGGATCGACTGTGGAGGAAGAGGATAGCGGCGACTCGATACGTTCGGTGGAACGCCGGCGGGCGCTGCGCATGTCGGTGGACTGGCCGGCGGTCCTGTGCGGGAGGTGCCAGGACGTGATCCGTGAGGGCGGTTTCGAGACGTTTCTCGACTACAGGTTCTCGCGTCATCCGAAGTGTCCACGGTGCGGTGCACGGCGAACCCAGCGCGCCGTCTTCGGAATGTTGCTCTCCGACACGGTGTTGGCGCCGTGGTACGCCGCGCGGGGCTGCTGTGTCACCGAGAGCATCTGGTCATGCTCGCAGTGCGGGCACGATTGGGGTCGGGAGCCGCACCGATGAGCGGGTGCCCAGCAGTGCGCGGGCCTGGCGCCACCGCTGGACGTGCAGCGCATCGACAGGTGGGAGTTCTGAGGCGACGGCGAGCATTGCGGGCCGTTTGTCGGCACCACCCGCAGCAGCGGCGAACAAACTTCATCGGCGGCGAGGTGAAGGTGTTCATCAACAGACGCCAGTGCCAGGACGGGCGTGTTGACCGGGAGATCAGGGTCGGCACGCCGTTTGGGTGCGACGGGTAGAACACCGAGCAGGCCCGAGCGGTTGCCGAGATGCTCCTCGAGGTGGCCGACGAACTGGACCGGCTCAGCAGTTGGCTCAAGACCTTCGGCCCGTCCATCCTTCGCCGGTTGGGCGGGCCGAATTACATTCCGGTTGTCGCGACGCTACTCAGTTAGGTCGACGTTGAAGAAGAAGTACCCCACGCACCAAACGATGGCCATTGCGATGCCACCGGCGGCACCCGCGACAAGGCCCGAGTAAATCCAGCGCCGCCATGCTTTCTCGCTACGAACCTTCACAAAGTGGCCCGCGACCGAAGCAGCAGTAACACCGATCAGAACGATGACCCAGAGGGGCATGACCTGCTGCCTGGCCGCACCGGCCAGAAAATCGCCAGCCACCAAGATGTCCATTTGACGGCCCCCGTCCCTAAAGCTGCTCATGGGTGTATACCGCCCACCGACCTCCTCCGCACGCCGAAACGCCGAAACGACGAGTCACCGGCCGCGAAGGCGCGGACAGCCGGGCCAGATGGCGACGACTCGCCCGTGCTGCTAACGACACGTTTGCGCGCGAAGCGAATCGGGGGTCGTGCAGAAGGCGTCTCTGCAGTAATGGCGACCGTGATATGCGCACGCTGCAGCCCACCACCGACAAGCCCGCCGCCAACAATGGCGCCTGAGCGCTACCTGTCGTCGCAATAGCAACTATCTGCTACCACCGCGCCTACCTACCGTAAAAACCATGAACACAGCACAGAACAACCTGATCACACCCCTACAGTTCAGAATCGCCGTATACACCGCCATGGCCGCCGTCGCGATCATCGCGACCGCATTCGGCGACATCGGCGAAGGCGCATTCGTAGTGGCAATGTCGCTGTGGGTCATCGGCATCTGGCGCTCATACGACGAACGGGCCCACCACACACCGCGGCAGGGATGCTGAGCAAGTGCGAGCGATCTCCGGCCACCCCGGTCCCGCTCGCTATTCGGGCAGTGCAGCGTTGTAACCCCCTGATGGGAGTGAGATGCGCGTCGATCATCGAGAACCAAAGAAGGACTTCGGCGCGTTCTCTACCACCCGACAGGGCCCCTCTTTTTACATCCCGGCGGTCCGGACACCGAGCCGCCATGTTCAGATCAGCCCGGTTGATAAGCGTTGCAGCGTAGTCGGATTGGCTATCCATTCCGCCTCGGAAGTCGGGGGCCGGAGTTGGGCGGTGAGGTCTTGATCATCTGGCCGATTCGACTCGGCGGAGCCCGATGTACTAAACGCCCCGCACCAACACAGGCAACTATTTGGCAGTTGCCCCTATCGGCGGTTCAGCCGGGCTATCTGTGCCGAGGTGACATCCGGCGTCGCACTGAAGCGCACGTGATTCACGAACCGCCTGGGCTACCTGCACACGGCCAGGACCAGCCGGCTCCCACTAGGTACCTCGTTTCGATGCCGGGTCACCCGACAGGTGCCTACCATTTGAAGATGAACACCACCCGCTTCCGGTGCCTCCTCGCAGGTGGAGTTCTTGCCATGTCGGCTGTCTTCGGCGCTTCGCCCGCTGTGGCTCAACCCGACAACCCCGCGGACCCGGGCAACCCCGCAGACGTCGGCAATCCTGACCTTCCGACCAATGCGAACGATGCGAGATGCCTTGCGATCCCCTTTTGGCTCCCATGCCAGGGCGGCAAGTTCGGTCAGGTTCCCGGCGCGTTCGACTGACTCTGTGCGGCTCGACCGTGTTCGGGAAGGGGGCAGCGCCGAGCGGATCGAACGACCGGCAGCTGGCACGCCTATAGCGCTGAACTGATTCGGTGATGGGTTTACTGGCTGGTCTTGGTGTGGATTGGTTCGACGCCCAATTCCTGACCGGCGCTGGAGACGGCCCCGACCGCCAGGGGGCCGGGGCCGAATCCTCCTCGTTCTCCAACGCTTTCAGCCTCGGAGATGGGGCAGAGGTCTGCTGTCATCCCCGAAATGCATCGCCGCGAGGTCCTTGCTTTGGAACAGTCGGATCCGTTCTTCATCGGACATTGCCGCGAGGTCGTTGGACATCGCCTCGACGTCGTGGAGCGCGACGATCCGCCCGTCATCGCGAACGCCATCCTCCGACACCGACGCCACTGCGGTTCCAGCGCCGAGGAGGCCAAGGCCGGTCATGGCTGCTCCAACGGTGACGATTTTCCATAGGGCTGGTTGCTGCATGTGCTGTTCCCTTCGTTTACCCCGCGTACTTCGCGGTTGTGTCCAGGTTGCTGGGTCGAGGTGAGAACACGGGGTGGCGGGGATGAGCGGATTCTCATAGTGGTAGATGCGTCCCAGAGTGACCTCGGCGCTGCGCGTCCTGGCACACGGCCCGTCGCCTGGCCGCGCACCTCCGGAGTCGGCACAGAACGCACGGTCTTCGCTGGAACGCCGGAATTGCGTGGAAACTTCTGTACTGCTACCTATTTGGCGCGATCGCTACCGCGGAACCGTCTTCGCCGATTGCATCGGCTACCGCTCTCTGGAAAACCGATTCCTCCGGCGTCACACCGGTCCAGCGCTCAAAGATCTGCATCGCAAGCTGTACCAGCATCTCGACGCCATCGACTGTGCGACAGCCGTGTTGATGCGCTGTCGCCAGGAACGGGGTGATGCGGGGATTGGTTATCACATCGACCACGACGCAATCTGAGTTCACCGAATCCCACTGCACCGGCACCGGCTCGCACTGAGGGGCACTTCCCAGGTGAGTGGCGTTCAGCAGCACCGTTGTGCCATCCGGTACCCGAACGGATTCGCACCAGGGCTGCCACCGGCAGGACACCCCGGCGGACTCATGAACCCGACGAGCCACCTCCTGGCCCTGAGACTCGCGCCGGGTCACCACGGTCATCTGGGCAGCGCCGGCCCAGGCGATCTCCACGGCCATCGCTCGCCCCGCCCCGCCGGCACCCAGCATCACCACATGCTGACCCGACAACGAGACCACTTTCTCGATCGCCTTGACCACTCCCTTCCCGTCGTTGTTGTGCCCGACCAACCGTCCCGCTTCGATGGTGAGGTAGTTGGCGGCGCCGATGGCACGAACGTCGCCGTCGATCTCGTCCAGCAGGGGGATCACCGCCACCTTGTATGGGACGGTGATCCCGACTCCCTGATAGCCCAGCGGTCGCAGGGCGGCCACCGCGAGTGCGAGATCCTGCTCGTCGGCGATGTCGCTCTTCCAGAACTGCCAGGGCAGGGCGTAGTGGGCGTAGACCGAATCAAACATCCGGTCGATCGGGTTCTCGGCAACCGGGTGGCCGAGCATCCCGGTCATCTGTTTTTGTGGAGGGATCACCGGCGAAGGCTATCCACTTCGAGCTGCTATGACCGCCGCAAAGTCGATAGCAGACTGGATGCGGAGCGTAGCTCTCACCGCCACTTCGGGCATCGATTCAGCTGTTGGTAGGCACGCAACGACGCTGAGCTGCTGTCTGGACGTCGACCGATGCGACCAGATGGCCCCGCGCCATGAGCCACCCCGGCTCTAGAGGTCGATGCGGTGCAGATAGGCGCCGCTGACTGCGCACCGGCACCTGGCAATCGGCGAGAAGTTTGCAGGTCCCTCGGTTGGTAGCGGTTCGGTCGCGTCCAACGAACCATCGACACCGTGCAACTTTGTCGCCAAATATGCCCGACCTGCCACCGTTCAGCGCCAATACTGTACGGGCAGGTGCCGCTTGGGTCGGCACCATGAATCGAGGAGTCCGCAGCATATGGCCTTGAAACGACACAGGCACCTGGGTGAGAGAACCGATGAGAACCAATGGGTCGAACTACGCGAAGCGGAGGACGCGACGAGGTTGCGCGCGTTTCCGGTTTTCTCGCAGTTCTCGGACGACGATCTGCAGCTGCTAGTTCAGTCGGCACATCATGATTCGATGTCCGGACCGTGGCCGTTGATTCATGAGCAGACTCCGGCGGACTCGTGCTTCATCCTGCTCAGTGGGGAAGTAGGAGTGTACGTCGGCCGTGACCACGTTGCCACGTTGGGGCCTGGCGAGGTGATCGGCCATTCCGCGATCAAGAGCGGGGCATTGCGCACGGCTACGGTCACCACGACCGGGCCGGCCGAGGTGCTGCGCATCGAGAGCGAAGATCTCGTCGGGTTGCTTGACGAGATACCCGCGTTGCGCAAAGCCATCGATGACACTCTCGCTCGGCACACGCCTCCCGACCTCGCCCATCCTTCGGAACCCGAGGAACCGACGCGTACCAAGGTCAACGCCTCGGTCCCGAGCGAAGTCGTCGATCGTTTCGAGCAGGCCGCCAAGGCTGCGGGCGTGAGCATCGCCGCTGCGCTCGAGGATGCGCTCACTCAGTGGATGGATCGCAACAGCTGAGGCGCAGACCGGTACACCTTCTGGCGGTAGGCTCCGACGCCGCGGCGGCCACGATAGCTATTCTCACCGCGTACCCGAAGTGGGGTCGTTGCCGAGAAGTCGCCTGAAGGCGTCCCACGATAGGCGCCGGCCCGGTGGCCACTGCAGTTGCCACTGCGTCAGGGGTACGTCGGCCGCTGGATCGAACGCGTCGGCGAGTCGGCGGTATTCGTCGTGCTTCCATCGTGCAAGCCGTGAGTCACCGCGGCTGAACGCGACGAGTCGGTCCACTTGCGCGGCGGCGACCTCGGCGGGCGCGTTGAGCCGCACGCCGATGCCGTTCATCAGGCTGTGGCGCCCCAGCGCGAAGGGACGCAGGCCGGTTCGCTCGCGGATCGCCTCGTTGACCGCGCGGCAGTCGGGGCAGGCCAGCCATGACCATCGGGATCTGCCCCCGGCGGTGGCGCGGAAGCAGATGATGCATAGGTCGTGGTCACGGGAGACGTCCGCGCCCTCCCATTTCTCGGGGTTGTCCTCGTGACGGCAGGACTGCCAGCGCAGCGGACCCGGAGGCTGGTAGGGACGGCGTCGTACGGGTCCGCGCAGTCCGCCGCAGGGGATATGCACGGACAGTTCTGTGATGCGTTGGCGCAGAGCCGCATCCGCCGGGGTGAGGGTGTGGTCGGTCATTGTTCGCCGTTTCTGGCGACGCCACCGTCGGGCGTCCACCGCTTGCACGTGGTGCGTGCCGGCTCTTCCCCTGGGGCACCGTGCGGTGGTGGCGCGGTTGCCGGGACGGCGGGCCAGGTACCCGAACTGCCGTCCGCTCGTGAGCCATCTCCAGGATAGTCGGTGCGACCGACAACTTCGCTCGGCTGAGTGCTAGGGGGTTCGGCTGGGACGGGTGCGGATGGTGGCGTGGGTGAAGAGCTCGGCGGGTCTGCCGCGGGCTCCGACCGACAGCGTGCCGGTGGGGCGCAGGTGGTGTGTCATTTCGCGGCGGAACCCGTCGCGGTCGAGTTTGTGTCCGGCGATCATCTCGTGCAGTAGGCGCAGCTCGCGGATGGTGAATGTCTGTCCTAGTAGGTGTTCGGGGTCGGGGTGGGTTCGGTAGCGGTCGCGGACGTGCTCGACGGCGGCGTCGATGATGAGCTGGTGGTCGTAGATCAGGCGTCCGGGTTTGTCCACCGACACGAGGCGGGTCTGCGCCATCAGGCGCATGTCCAGGTGTTCAGCGGATAGAACGGCCCAGTGCGCCACGGAGAGCACCCAGCCGCGGTCGTCGCGGTCGGGGTCGTCGAACACCCGCCACTGAT
>CAZEMS010000072.1:0-2376 GCA_964513475.1 uncultured Mycobacterium sp.
TAGTATACGCTTATCGTAGAATCTGCAGCAGAGTAGCCGATGTACCCATCTAGCCCGCCTTGTGGGCCTGCAATATGCGGCGCTGATGTCGTCACTCCCGGTTGCGCACGCCCTAATGAATCAATCCCGAAGCCTGCGTTTATCGTTACGTAATCAAAAGGCTCAGAGATAGCTAGGTAATTGCGGGACTTGAAAGGGCTATCTGACTGCCAGCGCAGCAGCCTGCCCTCCCTTATGCTTGTCAGGTGGTTGCCGAAAGATGAGAATCCAGAATTAGAATAAAGCAAAGTGCTGTTCAGGTTGAGAAACTGAAAGGTATCAACACTGAACTGCATAAGGTTCAGGTCAGTTATCGCAAAGTCGTTCTGATTAGCATCTATGCTTACATCTCCTGCGCTCAGGCTATCCTTTAGCCAGCCCGTGCTGCTGCCGCCGCCCCCTGAAGGCAGCACAACGCTGCCGCCGCCATCTGACAGCGTGAGCGTGTCATTACTTAGGAAGATTGCCTGCAGCTCGTTTGTCGGGTCTGCGTCGTCATCTTCTACAGAAACCTGTCCCCCTAAGTCTGACAGCAGTATTGTATTGCCAATCCTAGAAATGCTTTGCAGCTCATTTGTCGGGTCTGCATCGTCGTCATCGACAGCATCTACAAAGCTGCCGCCCCCGTCTGACAGCGTAACGACAGAGCCTACCTTGCTGATTGTCTGCAGCTCGTTTGTCGCGCTCTGGTCTGCAACTGTAGCAGGTTCCCACCTGCTCTGCGCGCCGTTGTAGGTCAGCACCTGCCCATCTACAATGCTAGGCAGATGCACATCCCTGACATCACTCAATGAAGGGAAGAACGTAGGGCGAACGAACAGCGTGCCATTATTCGCAGCATTTACTACAACAGCGATAGGCAGTTTAATATCGGGCGCTGTAGGCTTTACTTTTGTAAGGCATCCTGAGCTAGATGCTGAAAGGAAAAGTATATCCCCGTCAACCCAGGTTTCGCCGCAGGCACTGCCGTCAGTGTCTATACCCCTTACCTTCCCGAATGCTGTCACAAAGCCATCTGCACCGTTTGCAATGCTCTGCGTAGTTATGCCAATTACATACTTGCTTTCAGGCGTAGTGCCTGCATTTGCAAGGCTTGCAAGTATCCTGCCTGATGCTCCTAGCGTGCCTGCAAACTGCACTACTTTGCCATCTGCAATCGTGCTGCCGGTCTGATTTTTAACCAGTATGAGGCTCTCCTGCCCTGTCTGTAAAACAACACTGCCTGCAAGGCCTATGTCGAGCGTCATATCGTCTTCGTTCCACGCAACCTGCCCTTCAGTAAGGCTATAGGCCGTATCGCTCCTAAAGGATTGCACGTTGAAGTCTG
Organism: uncultured Mycobacterium sp.; assembly: GCA_964513475.1. Lineage (GTDB taxonomy): Bacteria > Actinomycetota > Actinomycetes > Mycobacteriales > Mycobacteriaceae > Mycobacterium. Next base: position 1,367 of record CAZEMS010000072.1, read on the forward strand.
TCAGCGCATTTGTAAGGTTGTAGACGCTATCTGCGAGCGCAGGCAGCGCTATAGGGTCAGCTTCTTCCCTAATGCCTGCAAGCCTTATAGTGTCCCTGCCTACTTCTGCATTTGCATAGACGTAAGAAAGTATAGAATCCTGCACAAGCAGCGTTGTGGTGTCAAATGGCACTGATATGATGATATTGCCGCCTGTTGCATTCGTTTGCGCCTTGCCTCCTCCGACAAAGGTTACAGTAGTGCCGTTTGTAGCAAGGAATCCAGGCCCTGCCTGCGCAGCAAAATAGATAGTATCCTGAGAGCCAGTACCTCCTGAGTTGTCTGCTGCCGGCAGCCATGTAGTGCCATTCCATTTCAGGACCTGCCCTACTTGTGCAGCCTGCTGTGCAATGCGCAGTGTATCGCTGCTATAGTCTATCGTAGCATCTGTAATTATTTCGCTTACACCCCCAGAGCCTACTGCAACCCACGATGTGTCTACAAAGGCATAAAGCGAATCTACGCTTCTATCGAACCACAGCGTCCCTTCTTCGTAGCATACAGCGCCGGTTGTAGCTGTCGCAGCGATATTTTCAGGGGCGCTATCGCCAAGCCAAGCCCCTATCAGCTTCCAGCAAGATAGTGCCGGCTCGTAGTAGTACATTAAACTGTCTGCGCTATTGGCCCACACTGCCTGTGTGTAATCCAGTATGGGCACTGATGCAGTGCGCGCCTGCGGTGGCTCATCGCTGCTTACTACGCCTTGCGCATACCATGCATCGCCCTGCCAGTGCCACAAAATGTTTGCGCTGCTGTCGATTATCATTTCGGTATCATGCAGATAGTTGCTAGGGGCAGCAGTAGGCGCGCCTGATTTGTAATGCACAAGCCCTAGCGCAGTAGTCTGATAGCCAAGGCGCAGCTTGCCTGTTGCAGGCGGGTACTGTTGCGCTGAAGCTGTCAGCGCTAGGCTAAAGAAAAACAGAAATAAGATAATCCGAGCCATCAAAATGCGTATTAGGATTTACAAG
>CAZEMS010000072.1:2476-12148 GCA_964513475.1 uncultured Mycobacterium sp.
GTACAGCTCTTCGAGCGAATCCCGGCCCTGTGGGTAGTATGCTCCTGCGTCTACCCACGCTGGCTTTATGCCTGCAGCGCCGCCTATCATGCGCCCTCCGTCTGTAACTAGCCAGAACCTAAACCCTCGCCAGTTATTCCCTAGAAGTGCAATAAACTGCCTGTATTCTTCGCAGATAGCGACAGGCTGCAGCGCAGCGCTATACTTCCTGTGTGTTGTAATAAGGCTGCCGTTCGTTGCATGCCCAAGCGTAGCCCTGTTAGGCTCGGCCTTTGGCATTTCCCCTTTCACAGGCAGGTACTGCCCTTCTGCACCTGTAAAGCTGTTTACGCTATCAGTATCTTCCCAATCTGCTGGCGCTGCACCTCCGACAGCGCAGATAATGCCTGCAATCTGGGATGGCAAGGGCGCAGCCAAGGCGCTGCAAGCACCTGGCTCAGGCAAATCGCGCAGCTGGCCGCGCCCACAACCGAATCCCATTATGCTGCTCATTATACTGCTGGCGCTGCTTCACATGAAGATGCAAGAAGGTCGATAGGCGAAGCGTAGCGGTCAGGGTCGCCTGTGCTGCTTTCCCAGGTGATGCTGATTGTTGCAACCTGCAGGTCATCCTGCCCTGATCCTTTCGGCATCTGAACATTGACCATCATCGGCAGTATGCCGCCATCGCTTTCTGCAGTGACTTTGCCGTACAGATAGCCAGCAGTGTCAATGTAGAAGAATCGGAAATTTATGCTTCCGCACTGCAGGGCCTGCATGTAAGCATATACTTCCTGAGCTGCAAGGCTTACCTCAAAGCTCATTGTATACCTGCGCAGCCAGTTGACGTTGCGCCGCAACGGCGCTTCATACGTCAGCGGCTCATGGTCATCAATGCCGCCCTTGCCAATAAGCAGGTGCGGTGCGCTATTGTCAGCTGCTGTGTTGTCAATCGCGCTGCTCGCGTTCAGGGCTGCAGCACTTTCTGAAAGCACGAACGGGTCGTCAACCCCGCAAGGCACAATTACAAGCCCTCCAATCTGGCTCAACTGCGGCACTTGCACGCAGTAAGGGTCTTCAGGCAGCGCAGGCAGCGTAACATCTGTACAGCTCGCCGGGCAGCTATAGAATTGGTTTATCATATCATTCTCGTTGTTGTGCGCATGCCGCCTTTGTTGCACCCCCAGCAAGAGGATGCGCCTGTTGGCACATTGCGCGTTATGAACTTTAAAATTTCAGCGTACGCTTCAGAATACATGTGCATTCTTGCTGCACGCTCTTCTGCGCCTAGCAATGTGAACTGGTTCACCTTTTCGCTCTTGTCTGCTTTAAGCATAAGCTTCAAGGCTGCTTTGTAGCTTACTGCGCGTCCTAACAGGCTCTTTATATTTGCCTGCCCTAGCTCGTCAAGCCTGCACAGGAAGGCAATGTCTTCACAGGCAAAATAGCCTTCGATTGCAATGCCCCACATCCTGTTGTTGCAAATCCTAGGGTCATAATGCGCTCCTCGCTGGCTCAACGGCTCATCGCTTGCAAAGCCTGAAACTTCGATTTCCTTTACCCATCCCGGCAGGCGCCCGCAGCTACAATGCTTCCTGTTGTCCATCGCTGTAAGCCCTTCAGGCTCATAAGTGAGCGCATAAGTAAGCCCAGGCTGAGCAATATCGTACAAACTGATTGCTTTCGGCGATTCAAGCGCATTGCGCGTGAATTTATTCGCTACAGTATCCAAGCTGTACGTAACAGGCAGGAACTCATGCGCATTGCTGCTGAGAGTCACATCAACAGTGCCGGTGTGCGAAAAGCCTGCCCAGATTGCAGTTATCACAAAGCTCCTGTCTATAGAGCGCTGCATTGGTTTTATCTGCACTCCTGCATACTGCCTGCCTGTAGTGCCGCGACGGTTTGAGGATGTCTCCCCGATTACCCCGCGCCATGCCTTGAAAGTACCTTCTTTACTGACCATCAGCTCATTCTGTATATCCTGTTCGACATCGCGCACTGCCTGCTCGCGAGCATTTGAAAGGGCATCCCAGATGTCGCTTTCAGTGCAGTCTGCAAGCGCAGAGGCAGCAAAGCGTACAGGGAACCCATACTCGACATCAGTCAGGTAGTAGCCAGATGAGGACTCAGAAAAGCCAGTAGGGGGAGTGCCATCGCACTCACACCCTTCTGGAGCCAAGCCAATGATATTTTCTAAGCAGGCAAGGGACATCAGTTTACGCGCTTGTAGGTTGTAGTAACAGTGTACGCTGATACCTGAGTGCCGATTCCTGCTATACGCAGGCGCTGACGATGCCCTCTGCAGATGCCTTCCCCGCCGCCTCCATAAAGGCGCGTTGACGCTGCAAGGCCTGCTTCGTTTATCGTTACAGTATCCCGCTCAAGCTCATACCACACGCCGCCTGTGCGCTGGTTGTTCTCCTCTAGGATTACTACGACATTCGATTCAGTAGAATCCGATGTTGTCACATCGGCAGTGATGTTGTACTGCCAGATGCTGACAAGGTTTGCAGGCACAGACAGGGTATCTGCTTCTGTATCAGTGACGCTTCCTGTGAACTGCCGCTGATAATGCTTCATTTCATTCACCGCTTCAGGCGAAGGAACCCAGCTCGAAGCAAAGCTAACTGCTGCAAAGGCGAGCAGGATTGAAAAAATAGTTTTCATATCTAAAAGTTTCTTGATGTAAAGAAAAAGGGCAAAGCATAAAGGGCAGCTAATGCGCTGCCCTCTGCTTTAGATGCCTGTGACATCGACAAACCGCAGGATTCCTGTGTGATTGTCAGTAGCCTGAGGGGCAGCTGCAAGGCCGCCGAGGTACTGGATTTGGAACTTGTGAATGTTCTTGCGCTTGCCTACTTTGTTAGCGCCATCACAGGTCTTCTGGTATGTGATGTTGTAGTAGACAGGGCGAAGCACGCCACGGTCATTGATGAGCAGGTTCGGGTCTGCCTGGCTGTACACCCAGATTGCTTCATCCTCCTGCACAAGCAGCGGGGCAGTGCCGTACAGCTGCACGTTCCACATGGCGTAAGCTTCAGGCGTGATTACAAAGGTATTCTTGCCACCTAGCGAAGCGTCCAAGCGCTTGTCAAAGCTGATAGGCGCTGCAAGGTCTGTCTCAAATCGCACGAGGTAGCGCTGGTCGTCGTTAAGACGGCGGAAGCGTGCATCTTGTACAGCGTTGTAGAAGTTGTTCGGGCCTGAGTGGATGAAGTACGAAGGCAGGTCGTTCAAGTCCGCGACAAGGTCGAGCTCTGTGAGTGCATCAGGATCTTGGAAGAAGCCCTGCAGGTCCACTTCGAACTGCGAAGTAGCAGCGTTGAAGGTCATGTAATCCTTCAAGCTTGCGTCACGGTTTACCCCTGTTGCTTCAGTCGACAGGAAGGTAGTTGCTGTAGTGTTCAGCTTTTCGCGAATGCTGACCATCGCGCGCATCATGCGCATGGCAATCAGGTCTGCAACGCGGTCGCTGCCTTCTGCTGAAGGGTCGACAAACAGGTTTGCGCAGTCGCCATCCTCGATTGCGACGAACTCCTGTGCGAACAGGTTATGCTCGTAAGAAGTCTCTACAGAGACAGGCTCATTCGCTGCTGTAAGGTCGCAGGTATCTGTCGCAAAGCCGCTGCTGACATCAGTATCGTCAGCTGTGAAGTCGCCATCAATGTGGTAGACTTTCATGCCTACGCAAGTGCCGTCAGGCTCAAGGATAGGCGACATATTCGCGCGGTTGTTCTCTGCAAGGCCTGCATAGGTCTGCGCCCGGTTGTTGTTCGGGTCCATGTCCATCGAAGGAGGCCCACCGCCGGGCAACATGCTGTTCAAACGCGCCTGAATGGCTGTCAAGGCGCTGGCTGTTAGGTTTTGTGCCATTTTATCTAAATTTAGATTGTTCACGAAATAAAAAAACCCCTGCCCGATAAAGGCAGAGGTCATATTCAGATGGAAATTGCTTCTTTGTCGCTATTTGAAGCCGCCGTTTCGCAGCTGCTCCATGTACTTCTGGCTTAGCTCAGCAATCAGCTTTGTGTTGCTGCCTGCTGCTTGCACTTGTGCGTGATAATCTTCTTGCGTCTTGAAGTGCTTTGTAGGTGATGTCGCGTTGGACACTGCAGGGTTCGCAGCGCCTGGTGTGGACGGCTTCTTAGGTGATTGAAAGCCTAGAGGCCAGCCTTGCTGTTCAACAAGGTAGTCCTCTGCTGTTAGAGGGTCGCCATACTTATCTTCTAGCACTTCGCCTGCGTCGTTCAGGAATACCACTTTCCCGTTTCGCACTGCTGTAGGGACAGTGTGAAAGAAGTAATCCCAGGTCTTTGATGCAGAAGGGCCAAAGTTGGCGTTTGACTTTGACAGTACAGGCTCTAGCGCGGCCTTGATGGCTTGCTGTTGCTTGTAGGTGTCAAGTGCTGTTTGCGCTGCCTGCGCAGCTTGCTCAGCCTTCTGTTTTTCAGTCTGAAACTGTCCAACTTCTTGCTCTACAAGCTCTCGAAGGGTGCGCTTGAATACTTCTGTGCCTTTAATCTCGTCAGGTGTCAAGGTTGAGGGTGCGGCCTTTGCCTGCTCCTCCAACGCTTTAAGCTTGCTTTGCAATTCATCGGCAACCTCTTCCACTTTCGAACCCTTAACGCCCAGCTTCTCAGAGAGTAGTGTAATGACCTTCTCTTCGACTTTGCTTGCGGCTTCTCCATATCCTTTCTGGTGGAATTGGTCTGCTTTTTGCTTTGCACGCTGCTTTGAATGCTCTATTGCTAGATTTTCAAAGATGCTCAATGCGTCTTCCCGGAACTCGCCTTCTTCACTTTTCAGCTTTTCGGCTAGCTCCTCCTGTTGAAGCCCTGTTAGCCGGGCTAGGCTCAGAATCTCCTGCATTATCTTGATTAGTTGATTGACCTTTTTGGGCAGGCTCTACCCCCTTAGGGAGCTTGTCAGCTCCTTTTTTCGTCTCAGCATCTTGCACCCACTTGATGCCGCGGTAGGCAGGCAGCGCTGCGAAGCGCTTGTAGTCTGCTTCAGAGAATGTGCCAATGTGCCTTCCGGATTGGTATGCTTGATACTTCATCTGTTACTTGCTTGCTGTTTTGCGCCCTGCGCGGGCAGCAGTTTTCTTTACAGGCTCGCTTTCTTCAGCAGAGGCAACGCCTTTAGGCAGGCCAGCAGGCTTTTCAGCCAGCTTAAAGCCCCTGCGCAGGGCGCCTGTCATCCCCTTTTGTGCAACCACGATAGTCTTCGGGTGTCCGAACTCATCCCTGCGCTGCTCATGCAGGATAAGGTTGCCCTGTCGCACTTCCTGTGCTACAAGGACAAAATACTCTGTGCGCCCGCGGGATGCTTGCTTCTGCCGCTCGGCATACTCGAAAGCAGCATTAAGTTTTTGTTCAAAAGTCATAAACGCTTGTGGTTTCACTGCAATAGTAAACAAAAAAAGAAGCCCCCGCGCTACGATAATCAAGCGCAGGGGCTACACCTAAACCCAGTTATGAAGAAAACAACAATATTCTTACGCAAATGTAAACAAAAAACTGATTGTTTAAAAATATACAATCAATTTAGTGTGTAATCCTCTTTGCAGCCTGCTTGGTATCTAGAATTGAAGCGCAGGTTAAGGTTGAGTATATGCTGGTCATCCTCTCCTGGCTTGCTTATGTCTGTCTCGAAATAGTCTACTTGCGTTGCTGCGCCGCCCATGTTCACCATCTGCTTATTGTCTGCTGTAGTCGCAGCATTAAGCGCTATCAGGCAGTTGTCAGGGATTGGCCACATGTCCATTGCGATTACGTCTGCAAGCGTAGTGCTCCTGCGCACAGGGATGCCTGCCTTTGTGACAAGTAGCTCCTCCTCGATGAAAGGCTCTGGAGTATTAGCCCACCACTTTCCATACAGTCGCTGCTTGTACACAGCATTCCCTGCCTGCTCCTGATAGAGCAGCTTTAGGGATTGGTCGTCTTTATCCCCCCACCACTCTAAATAGGCGAGCTCTTCGCCATAGGCTGCTGAGGCATCTTCAGACGAAAGCGAAGCGCCTAGGCAGGCATTCGTAATGTCAGGGATTGTAAGCGTGTACGATTTGCTTGCATTTATGCGCCCCCCGTTGCTGTCTTCGATGTTGTTGCCGATTATGATGGTATACTCTCTATCGTTCTCAATGCCAACAGATGCGCCTGTAAGCGTGAACGAGCCGGAGCCTGCCTGCACTACAGAGCCATCAAGGATTACCTGATAGGATTGCCCATCTGCAACTGACATTTCGAACGAATAGTCGTCATCCTGTGAGCAGCTTTCTATTTCTAGCGAAAGGGCGCTATCTAAGCCTTCTAAGCTGTCAAAGAGGATGCTGCAACACAGCCTGTGAGAGTAGAGGATGCCGCCGCTCGCTAGCTCTATCACTGCCCTGTACATGCCGTCGGGGACTGGATTGCTTAGCGCTGCGCCAAAATAGGTATACCATGCTAGCCCTGCACCTGTGCTTTCAGTTGCTGTCCACTGCGATTCATCTTGCGCATACTCTGCGCCGTCTGTTTCGCGCACAAGCTTCCAGCTGCTTATGCCTATGTCGCTGCTCAGATAGAACTGCATAGGCGGCAGGCTTAAAGTAGGGGAATACAGGAAAGCCTGCTGGCTGCCAGATGTATCGTTATCGTAAATCGGCACTATGTTATAAGGGTTTATCGGCACTCTTCTCATTACGCTCTCAGTGTTAAGGTAAGTGAACAATCAGCAGCGTTATATTCTGCTGTTATGACTTCAGCATCTCCTAGGGCTGTAGATACCGCTGCTGCAGGATCAAAGCTAGAGTGATAGTATGCCCTGTCCATTATCAGCGTTATTTCGTCCAGCTCGCGCCTTGGTATTGCGCTGTTGAATGTTACATCTTGCGCATTCAGTGCGCCGTTAAGCAAGGGCCTTCTGTTCCTGTGATATTTGTCTAACAGGTTGGGTATGCTCATTGCTGCGTTTAGCACAAGGTTGCCCCCTAGTGTGCTCGGCATATTACTGTATGGGATGTACAACTGCCCTCCTACATCTTTTGCAGCAGCAAACGTAAAGCCATCATTGCTAGAACGTTCAGCGTTAGACGCAATGAACGATATGTCATTGTTTACGCGCTGCATATTATATTGCTGCTCTTCTGCTGCCTGCCGGGGAACACATTCAGCATAGAAGATAGGCAAGCCCCTGAAGTCGAAGGAAACCTCTTCTGCAAAGCTCCAGCGCTCCTGCCTAGCTACCTGCTGCCCATTGTTGCTGTATCTTATGTTCGCTTCCCCTAGGGCCTGATACTGACCTGTTGTAATGTCGATGCCAGCGCTCAGGGATTGCCAATAGGTCATATGTTCAATGCGCATAACGCCATCCTGTATGCGTATTTCGATGTCATGCTGCAGCTGAAGGCTTTCTAGCAGCCCTTTTAGGCTCCACAGCGCCTGTGTGGCAGGCTGCGATGCTGTCGGCAGCTTAATATCGCTTTTTTGATAGATGAGCAGGTCTTTAAGGTCAGCAGCTGCTGCTGTATATTCGCTGTTGCTAGGCGCAGTGCCATCAACGTCTATGTCGTAAAAATCAGAGACTACATCAAGGCTGCAGAAAGCTGCTAAGACCGGCAGTACCTCCTTTAGCTTTATCGCATTGCCATACGCTGTCGTAGTGCGCTGCGTTTCGCCTTCTGGCACGCCTGCAACCCGCCACGTCTCCTTGTAAATTTCGTTAGGCCTATCGTCTATAGACTGTTCAGGGATAAATACCCTTCCAGGGGCCCTTACCCATGTGCTAGTACCTGAGCCTGAACAATCGTCTGATTGCAAGAACCATCCATCGCCAGGCGGCTCTACTGCTGTAGCTCCATCGCAGTCTACAGTTGCTACCTCTCTTGCGAATGTAGCAACGCTGCGCCAAACGCCTGGGGCGACATTTTCTATTTCCCAGAAGATGAGCGTCCAGTCTTCGTATAGCCCGCTAGGGTCGTCAGAATCTAGGCAAGTGACAGGCGCGCCGTTCACATACAGCGCTGTGAAGCTGTTATTTTCAGGCGTAGTGCAAGTATCATACTCAAGCTCCCCTACCTCAGTCTGCGCGCTGTACCTGTCGCGCCCAAGCAGCAGGTTGCGCTCCTGCTCCCATCCGTTCAGCAGGCAGGTATATTCATCCTGAGGGTCTATCCTGATTGTCATAATGCAATTGCGCAGGTCAACGCTGATATTCTCAGTGCCGAACAGGATTAGCCCCCTATATGCTTCGCTGCCTTTGTATTTTACAACAAAGCCCATTTGGCTGCACCCCGCATCTTCGAAAGGCCACAGATATGCGTAGTCTGAGCCCTTAAACTGCATCTCTGTAGTGATAACCCTTCTGAAGAAGCGAAATGATTCGTCCTGCTCATCAGAGAATGACAAATCCTCAATATCAGGGTAGCACTGCGTTTCATCGTCAGTATCCAAATCGACAAAATAGAAGGTATAGTCGTCAAGCAGCCCGCGCATCTGTTGTTGTATTTTGCTGCAAGATAAGCAAAAGCAAGGTTTTATGCCGCACAGGGTGCTGCTGCATAAGCATACAACAAAAAAGCCCTGCTCAAAGGCAGGGCTCTGTCATGCTTATGTCTAGGGCTTGCGCTAACAGCCAATCAGAATTAGCTCGCCGGTTGCCCGGTCTATCAAGGTATCCTGACATGGTGCAGGCGCAGCAGGGGCTGCCTTTTTAGGCTGTACAGTAGAGCACGCAAACAGCGCGATTAATAGCGCTGCTAGGGCAGCATACACTGCCCACTTGAATAGCAGCCGCATCATTTCCAGCGTGCGGCGCTGTTTTCTTTCGTAGTAATCTTCCATCTTATCAGTTGTTTGTTTCTTCAATCCAGGCCTGCCTGGCCTGTAATTCATTCAGCACTTCTTCTGCTGCTTCTGCCTCAGGGGCGGGCAGGGCATAGTCAGCAAAATAGAGCGCCTCTGCGAGCGCACGAAGGCGCAAAGGGCACTCTGGGTAGAGAGAAAAGTCTAGAGTTTGCATATTGTTGTTTTTTGATTACACGAATATATACAAACTGCACTTAATGCGCAAGTATACGGCAGAGGAAAAGTTGAATGAACTGCTTATGCGTGCTATTGCCTTGAGAAGATATACTTTAGTATGCGCTGTAGGTTAGCCCGTTGCGCTTGTGCAATCTCTTGCTCTGAAGCAAGCAGTATGTTGCCCCTAGGGCGCCCCTTAGGGCGCGTCATGGCCCCTCGCAGCTTAGCCTGGTTGTCTGCGCCTTGTGCAGTTGTGATAACAACAACGCTGTCTGCAGTCTCGCTTTGCACGAAAGAGCGTGTGCCTGCCTGTAGGCGCCCTGTGAAGTTAAAGTCTACAAACGAAGTCTGCCGGCCGGCCTGCTGCCGCTTCTGCGCATAGCCGGGCGAATAGGGCGAGAAGGGCCTGTTTTTATAATCCCTGCCTGATGTATTTATCCGGAAGCGCACAAGCGCATTAAGGTCATTTGCAATGCGCAGCGCATCCTGCGCCCTGTTGGCCCTAAGCGCTGCAAGGCGCGCTTGTATAGACTGCAAGTATTCTTTTGTCGTCATATCAGTAAATCGCCTTGTGCAGCAGCATAGCGAAGCATACAGCCAGCAGGGCAGCTATGCCTGCTTGAAATGTATATCCGCTTGCGAGCGCTGCAATGAGCGCTGCGCTGCCTGCCTGGCACTTTGCGCAAGC
>CAZEMS010000072.1:12248-14432 GCA_964513475.1 uncultured Mycobacterium sp.
GCTGCAATCTCTACTATTGCAAAGCTTACCATGATGTTATGCAGTTTATTTCTTCGTAATCTGGCAGGCAGATGCACCTTGGCGGCACTAAGATTGCGAAGTTTATGTAAAGGCCGAAAAAGCCGTACGGGTGCAAGAAAACCCTGTTGTTCACAGCATAGTCGTAAGGGGCAAATACCTGTGCAACATCGTCAGGCATGATGCTGATGTCCTGCACTACTGCCCGAAGGGGCGTATTTGCCCACTCTACGTCTACAGCGAAAGACTTGCCTTGCAGGCTCGTAAGGGCATACAGGGCCATGCTGGCTACTGCCCCGCAGGCAAGGGCTTCGTTGCCTAGCTTTTTCAAGTTGAGCCAGACTGGGAGCCTAGCAGTCTGCGAAAGCGACAGCACGCCTGCTGCGCCCTGTGAGGCAGTGCCTGAGCTGGCAGACTTGAAGGAGTTGGCAGAAAGGTTGCTGCGCGCTTCGATATACGCTAAGCTAGAGTAGGCATCATCTGGCAGCAATCGCTTGTAGAAAGCATCTGCTTCTGGCGTGCACGCTTCTGATGCTGCGCAGGTGACAGGCACTTGTGTTGTCCGCTGGACAAAGCTGCCATCCTTTGCCTTGTAAGATGAAGGCACTGTGATTGCCTTTGCAGCACCTCCCCAGCGCTCTAAAAATGGCCAGCTGGTCACTGTAGGCGCGATTGCTTCTGCGAAAATACTTATAGTTGACATAGGCTTTTTTTTACTGCAAGATAAAGGTTTTTGCAGGGTTAAAACACGCGAGTAGCTTTAGGGAGCAGCTCTGCAAACTCCCTTAGCATAATCATATCCCTGATGTCAGGCGATTTCCCGCCCAGCCGGGCCTTCTCTTCGCTCTTGCGCTCTATAGTAAGCTTCCTGTCTTCGTCGGCAGCGCCGCGCCTGGCCTGCTCTAGCTCTACCCTTGCGCGCTCTTGATACTTGCTGTTGTGCAAAGCCTTCAGGTGATAGCCACCTGCATTAATGCGCCCTGAGAGGGCATACATGCACTGTGACTTAAGGTTAGCATATTCGATAGCAGCAACTGCTGCCTGTGCTTTCTTTAGCTGCCGGGGCACTATCGGCTTGGCAATCGCATTGAATGCCTTTGCCCTGCGCAGGAAGCCGCCTGCGCCTGCTAGCAGCGAGCCTATCCCGTCTGCGTCTATCACAACGCGCGACGGCAGCACGTTATGCTTAATCCTCAGGGCGTTTATTTTATCGACAATATCCTGCCCGCCTGATTTTTCCATCACCTCTAGATCTATTAGCACAAATCCGTGCCAGACGCCAACAACAAAAAGGTCTGAGCCATACCCTGCAATATCTGCAGTAATCCACTTGTGCCCCTCTGGCTGCACTGCATCATTGTTAAAAGCATCCTCGATTGCAGCAGGCTCCATGAGGCCATTAGGGTTATCCTCGTAATCCCAATCCCCGTACAGCAGGCGTGCACGTCTTGCTTCGTCTGCTATCAGCCGCAAGTTCGCGATATAATCGCTTGCAATCATGTTATTGTCTGTCGCAAGGGCCGGGATGAAAGCATAAGGGGTCTCTAGGGTTCCAGCGCGCCAGGGGTCGTAAAAGAGTTCTTTGAGCCATCCGCGCTTGGGGTTGCATGTAAGCAGTATCTTCCCAATCATGCCGCGCTCCTTGTTCAAGTGCCTGCCTACTCGGCTTTTAAGCGTGTCAAAAGCTGCCTGATGCACCTCCCCCGCTTCTTCTATTACGCCGCCTGTATATTCCTTAGAGCCTAAGCGCTCGAAAAGAGGGTCTTTGTACGGGTAAAAGGTAAGGTCTAAAAAGAGTATCTCGCTGCCATTTTCAAAAAGGATACTGTTGGGTCGCTCCCTGTAGGCAGTAAAGTTGTAAGCTGCTGCCACCTTCCTGAAGGTTATTAGGAAAGACTCTCTCGTGTCTGTGATATTGTTCCTGCCGACAAACCATCTAGACATAGGTATGTGATGACAGCACCTTAGAAGCCAGTCTGAAGCAAGCCAAGACTTGCCGCCGCCTGCGCCGCCACCGTAAAGGATGAATTTTGTCTTCCCATCCCTGATATACTTGTAGGCCTCAAGCTGCCTGTTCAGCAGCCTTGCACTAGGTGTTGTATTCATTTTTGACACAAAAAAAGCCTTACTTTGACTTGCAAGGTAAGGCTTTTTTTGCTATGCTGC
>CAZEMS010000073.1:0-13824 GCA_964513475.1 uncultured Mycobacterium sp.
GCCTCGATCTTCGCCTGGACGCGTGGCCTGGAGCACCGGGGCAAGCTGGACAACACCCCCGAGGTGGTCGGCTTCGCCTCCAACCTCGAGCACGTGGTCATCTCGGCCGTCGAGCACGGTCAGATGACCAAGGACCTGGCGCTGCTCATCGGCCCGGAACAACCCTGGCAGACCACCGAGGTGTTTCTGGGATCTATCGCCGAGAACCTGGAGCAGGCGCTGGAGTAGCGACGGGGGATCCCGTGCAAGGATTGCTGGACCATGAGCACCACCAGTGAACCTTCTCGACCGGTCGTATTCTCCGGCGTGCAGCCCACATCAGACTCGTTGCACCTGGGCAACGCCCTGGGCGCGATCAGCCACTGGGTGGCGCTGCAGGACACCTACGATGCGTTCTTCTGTGTCGTCGACCTGCACGCCATCACAGTCTCGCAGGATCCCGACACGTTGCGCCGGCGCACCCTGGTGACCGCAGCGCAGTACCTGGCGCTGGGCGTCGACCCTTCGCGCAGCACGATCTTCGTGCAGAGCCATGTCCCGGCCCATACCGAATTAGCCTGGGTGCTGGGGTGTTTCACCGGCTTCGGACAGGCGTCTCGGATGACCCAGTTCAAGGACAAGTCGCTGAAGCAGGGCGCCGACTCCACCACGGTCGGACTGTTCACCTACCCGGTGCTGCAGGCCGCCGACGTGTTGCTCTACGACACTGAACTGGTGCCGGTCGGGGAGGATCAGCGCCAGCACCTGGAGCTGGCCCGCGACGTCGCCCAGCGGTTCAACTCGCGCTTCCCCGGCGGCTTCGTCGTTCCGGACATGTTGATACCCGAGCGCACCGCCAAGATCTATGACCTGCAGGATCCGTCGGCGAAGATGAGCAAGTCGGCCGCTACCGACGCGGGGCTGATCAGCCTGCTCGACGACCCCGGGGCAACGGCCAAGAAGATCCGCTCGGCGGTCACCGACAGCGAGCGGGAGGTGCGCTTCGATCCGGTGACCAAGGCGGGTGTGTCGAACCTGCTGACCATCCAGGCGGCGGTGACCGGTACCGATGTCGACAAGCTGGTCGAGGGCTACGCCGGTCGTGGCTACGGCGACCTGAAGAAAGACACCGCCGAGGCCGTCGTCGAGTATGTCGGCCCGATCAAGGCGCGCGTCGATGCGTTGCTCGCCGACCCGGGCGAACTGGAGGCGGTGCTGGCAGCGGGCGCCGACCGCGCCCGTGAAGTGTCGGCAAAGACGATCGCGCGGGTGTACGACCGGTTAGGTTTCTTGTCGCGACGGCCCTGAACTCGGGCAACGTCAGGGGGATCGGGAGGGTGCGATGACCGAACCGGAGAAACCGGGCGTCATCGACCGACTGCGCGCACGGTACCGCTGGTTCGACCACGTGATGCGGGCCCAGGACCGGTACACCGATTGCAAGGGTGACTTCTTCGCCGCCGGTATCACCTACTTCACCGTGTTCGCGTTGTTTCCGCTGGCCATGGTCGGGTTCTCGATCGGTGGGTTCGTGCTGGCCGGCAGGCCGGACCTGATCGCCCACATTCATGAGCAGATATCCTCCAACGTCCCCGGTGAGTTCGGGCAGCAGCTGATCCAGTTGATGGAGTCGGCGATCAACGCGCGTACCTCGGTGGGTCTGATCGGACTGGCCGGCGCCGCGTGGGCCGGCCTGGCATGGATGAACAACCTGCGCGAAGCGCTCAGTGAGATGTGGGGGGAGCGGCGCAGGGAGAAGGCCGGCTTCGTCCACACCAAGCTCTCGGACACGGCTGCGTTGCTGTCCACGTTCCTTGCCCTGGTCGTGACCCTCGGGTTGACCGCGTTGGGTGATCGGGGCCTGATGCGCCGCATTCTGGAATGGTTCCAGATCCCGGACATGCCCGGGCTGGGGCTCGGGCTGAAGGCCGCGTCCGTGGCGGTCTCGATACTGGTGTCGTGGCTGCTGTTCACCTGGATCATCGCCCGGCTGCCGCGTGAGTCGATCAGCTTCCGCAGTTCGCTGCGCGCCGGTTTGATGGTCGCGGTGGGCTTCGAGGTATTCAAGCAGGTGGGCTCGGTCTACCTGCAGTCGGTGACCACCAGTCCAGCCGGTGTGGCGTTCGGGCCCGTCCTGGGCCTGATGGTGTTCGCCTACGTCACGGCGAGGTTGCTCCTGTTCGCTACTTCCTGGGCGGCCACGGCGACCGACAACCTGCATGCCGCTCCGGTCGAACCGCCCGGCCCTGCCCAGATCACCCCCCGGGTTCAGGTGCGCGAGAGCGCCGGGTTTCCGGCGGCCGTCGCAGCGGCGGCGGCGGGCGTGCTGGGTGCGGTCGCGATTTCCCGCCTGTTTCGCCGTCAGTGAGCGATCGCCGCGACTCTTAGGCCCGGCCGTGTTCCCGCCGGTTCAGTGACCGCGCGCCCATGATCAGGCCCAGCACGACCACGGCACCGACGAATCCGACACCCACCCGTACCGGCATCGCGTCGGCCGGCAACACCGGAGCGGCGTTGGCGGCGGTGTCGCTGTCGGCTTCGGCTTCCCGGGGACGCAGCGACGGGTCCGGTTCGATCAGCTCGCCGATCCTGGTGCCTGGGGCGGTGGCGAAACCGTAGTCCAGCAGGCGCGCGGCCTGCTGCCATGGCGCGATGGGCTGGCGGGTACCCCGCAACAGCACCGCGACCAATCGGCGGCCGTCTCGTTCGGCGGCGCCGACGAAGGTCTGCCCGGCGTCGTCGGTGTAGCCGGTCTTGCCGCCGAGCGCGCCGGGGTAGTTGTCGAGCAGCTTGTTGTCGTTGACGATGTCGTAGGTCGCGGTGCCGTCACGATCCGGGAAGTCGAATCTTTCGGTGGCGACTATGTCGGCGAAAATCGGGTTCTGCCAGGCGTACCGATAGAACAGCCCGATGTCGTAGGCCGAGGTGCTCATGCCGGGGCCGTCCAAGCCCGACGGGGTGGCCGCCCTGGTGTCTTGGCCGCCGAGTTCGGACGCCAGTGCGTTGATCTTCTGCATCCCGACGTCCATCGAGGTCGCGTTCATGCCACCCAGTTGCACGGCCAGTGCGTGAGCAGCGTCGTTGCCCGAGTACATCAGCAGCCCGTGCAGCAGGTCGCGCACGGTGTACACGCCGCCGGGGCCGACGCCGACGCTGGTTCCTTCCTGGGCGGCATCGGCCTCTGTTCCCGGGACCGGGCGATAGAGCGGCAGTTCGTTGATCGCGGCCATCGCGGTGAGGACCTTGATCACGCTTGCGGGGCGGTGCCGTCCGTGCGGGTCCCGGGCCGCGATGATGTCGCCGGTGTCGAGGTCGGCCAGCAGCCACGCCTCCGCCGAGACCTCCGGCGGCGGCGGTGGGGTGCCCGGCGCGTGGATCACGCCACATCCGGAGAGCGCGTCACCGCCGAGTGGCTTGGCCGGTACCGGCAACGGTGCGGGCGGGTCGCCGAACTCGGGGACCTCCGACGAATCGACGGCCGGCGGCGTCGTCACCCGGTACGGGCAGGCGTCCGCGCCGGCTGCGGGGCTGCCGATGGTCGCGAAGGCACCCGAGATCGCCAGGGCTGAAACCGCGCAGGCCAAGCGGCGTCCGACGTGGAAGAAGTTCGCCATCGTCTGCGCAGGTTAGGGGATCGGCCGACGATTTCGGTGGAGCCACGCTGTTACTGATGTGATCAGAGTTACAAATGTGACCTCCCCCTCCCGCCCAAACGTGAGTTTGGGCGGGAAAATGCGAGTGGCGACGTGCAAAACGTCGATCTCGGTCAGCCAGCCGGCCAGCCGGCCTGCGGGCCGGACGGCTGGAGTCGGTCAGAGCATCCGGCTGGCTTCGCTGAGCACTCCGTGCAGGATGTCGTAGATTGCGTCGAACTCGGCCTGGCCGCAGATCAGCGGCGGAGCGAGCTGCACGACCGGGTCGCCGCGATCGTCGGCGCGGCAGTAGAGGCCGGCCTCGAACAAGGCCGGGGTGAGGAAGCCGCGCAGCAGGCGCTCGCTCTCCTCGTCATCGAAAGTGGCCTTGCTCGCTTTGTCCTTGACCAGTTCGATGCCGTAGAAGTAGCCCTCTCCGCGGACGTCGCCGACGATCGGCAAGTCGTACAGGCGTTCCAAGGTTGCGCGGAACGCCGGTGCATTCTCCTTGACCCGATCGTTGAGGCCTTCGCGCTCGAAGATGTCCAGGTTGGCCAGCGCCACCGCCGCCGACACCGGATGGCCGCCAAAGGTATAGCCGTGCCCGAACACGGTCTTGCCATCGTTGAACGGCTCGAACAGCCGGTCGCTGGCGACCATGGCGCCGATCGGTGAGTAGCCCGATGTCAATCCCTTTGCACACGTGATGATGTCGGGGACATAACCGAAGTCCCCGATATCGCTGTTGCAGGCGAACATCGACCCGATACGTCCGTAGGCGCAGATCACCTCGTCGGAGACCAGCAGCACGTCGTACTCGTCGCAGATCTCTCGGACCCGCTGGAAGTATCCCGGTGGCGGGGGGAAGCAGCCGCCGGCGTTCTGCACCGGTTCCAGGAACACCGCCGCGACGGTGTCGGGACCCTCGAACTCGATGGCCTCGGCGATCCGGTCGGCACAGTACTGCCCGAATGCCTTGCTGTCGGTGTCATAGGGCGCAGGGGCGCGATAGAAGTTGGTGTTGGGCACCCGGAAGCCGCCGGGCGTCAGCGGTTCGAACGGTGCCTTGAAGTCGGGCAGCCCGGTGATGGCCAGCGCGCCCTGCGGGGTGCCGTGGTAGGCGATCGACCGCGAAACCACCTTGTACTTGCCGGGCTTGCCAGTAAGTCGGAAGTAGTTCTTCGCCAGCTTCCATGCGCTCTCGACGGCTTCTCCACCGCCGGTGGTGAAGAAGACGCGGTTCAGGTCGCCGGGTGCGTACCCGGCGATGCGTTCGGCCAGTTCGATCGCTGCCGGTGTGGCGTAGGACCACAGCGGGAAGAACGCCAACCGCTCGGCCTGCTTGGCCGCGACCTCGGCGAGTTCCTTTCGGCCGTGGCCGGCCTGGACCACGAACAGACCAGAGAGTCCGTCGATGTAGCTCTTGCCGCGATCGTCCCAGATCATGACGCCCTCGCCGCGGGTGATGATCGGCGGCGTGATTCCGGCTCCGTGGCGCGCGAAGTGGCCCCACAGATGCCGGTTGGCTATGGCGCCGAGATCGCGCGAGGTCGTGTCGGTGTCGGCTGCGGCGGGCATCGTCGTCATCGTGTTCCCCAATTATATTGCTGTTTAACAAGTCTGAGGTAAACCAAGGTTTCGGTGGACAGCACTCCGGGCACTGCGCGAATCTGGGTGTTCAGCAGATCGAGCAGGTCGTCATCGTCCTCGCAGACCACTTCGATGATCGCGTCGAAGGAACCTGCGGTGAGCACCACGTAGTCGACGGCGTCGATGGTCGCCAGTTTCTCGGCCACTCTGCTGGTGTCTCCGGCGCAGCGGATGCCGATCATCGCCTGACGGGCGAAACCCAGCTGCATCGGGTCGGTCACCGCCACGATCTGCATGACACCGGCGTCGACCATCCGTTGGACCCGCTGCCGCACGGCAGCCTCCGACAGTCCGACGGCCTTACCGATTCCTGCGTACGAGCGACGGCCGTCGGCCTGCAGTTTCTCGATGATGGCCTTCGACAACTTGTCGAGCTGAAACGTCGTCCCGGCCTGCACATCCGGGTTCCCCATGGACAGATTGTGCACGGAATCCGTCGTGCCAGGCAACAATGACCATGCAATCACGCGTGCCTGGCCGCTGCGGCTACAGGAATGCGCAGCGGCGAGTGGTCCGGTCGGTTAGTTTTGGGCAATGAGTTCGACGCTCTCGACACCGAGCAGTTGGATCAACGGGGTCGCGGTGCAGACCCGTGGCGACAGGTACCGGGTCATCAACCCGGCCACCGGAGCAACCGTGACCGAGTACGCCCTGGCCACACCGACTGACGTCGATGCCGCAGTCGCTGCCGCACGGACCGCACTGCCCGGATGGGCGACCGCCACACCGGCCGAACGGTCGGCGCTGCTGGTGGCACTGGCCCGGCTGACCGCCGAACATTCCGAGGACCTGGTGGCCGAGGAAGTCAGCCAGACCGGCAAGCCGGTGCGCCTGGCAGCCGGATTCGACGTTCCGGGCAGCATCGACAACATCGAATTCTTCGCCGGCGCGGCCCGCCACCTCGAAGGCAAGGCCAGCGGTGAGTACTCCGGCGATCACACCTCGAGTATCAGGCGCGAAGCCGTTGGCGTAATCGGCACCATCAGCCCGTGGAACTATCCGTTGCAGATGGCGGTCTGGAAGGTGATACCCGCGCTGGCCGCGGGTTGCACGGTGGTCATCAAACCCAGCGAGCTGACTCCGTTGACGACATTGACCCTGGCGCGGCTGGCAACCGAGGCCGGCCTACCCGACGGGGTGTTCAACGTCGTCACCGGCCTGGGTCTGGACACCGGCACGCGGTTGGCCGGGCATCCGGACGTGGACGTGGTGACCTTCACCGGCTCCACGGCCGTCGGGCGCAAGGTGATGGCGGCGGCGGCCGAGCACGGCCATCGCACCCAGTTGGAGCTGGGCGGCAAGGCGCCATTCGTGGTGTTCGACGACGCCGACCTGGACGCGGCGGTGCAGGGTGCGGTGGCGGGATCACTGATCAACTCGGGGCAGGACTGCACGGCAGCGACCCGCGCGATCGTGGCCCGCGAGCTCTACGACGACTTCGTCGCCGGGGTGGCAGAGGTCATGGGCAAGATCGTTGTCGGCGACCCCCACGATGCCGACACCGACCTTGGTCCGCTGATCTCGGCAGACCATCGCGACCGGGTGGCCGGCATCGTTGCCCGCGCTCCCGGAGAGGGCGGACGTGTTGTCACCGGAGGCAGTGCGCCGGACCTGCCGGGCGCCTACTTTCGGCCGACGCTGATCGCGGATGCCGCAGAGAGTTCAGAGGCGTACCGCGCCGAGATCTTCGGACCGGTGCTGGCGGTGCGGCCGCACAGCGGCGACGATGATGCGCTGCGGCAGGCCAACGACACCGAGTACGGGCTGGCCGCGTCGGCGTGGACGCGTGATGTGTACCGCGCCCAGCGGGCGTCGAGGGAGATTCAGGCGGGCTGTGTCTGGATCAACGACCACATCCCGATCATCAGCGAGATGCCGCACGGTGGCATCAGGGCGTCCGGATTCGGCAAGGACATGAGCGACTACTCCTTCGAGGAGTACCTGACCATCAAGCATGTGATGAGCGACATCACCGGTGTGGCTGAGAAAGACTGGCACCGAACTATTTTCGCCAAGCGCTAGCCTTTCGTAGTGGTTTCTGGCGACGAGTCGTCGTCGTGCGCAGCCTGGAAGTCCTCCACGTGCTGCGCGACCTCCTCGACGTCCTCGAAGCGCGCGACGTGGAACAGTGCATCCCCCTGGTGGACGATCGGTAGCTGCGTTCGCCCGATCACCAGCCCGGAATGGTCCGCGGTCACCGCGATCTCGGCGTCGCTGAAGGGATCGGCGATCGTGCCGATCGGCTCCCCGCGCTCGACACGGGCACCGAGCAGCTTTCCGCCGCGAAACATCCCGCTCTCCGGTGCGCGCACCCACGCGCTGGAACGCGCCACGAACGGCTCGGCGCCGATTCGACGTCGGCGCGACGACGCGAGCATGCCCAGTGCCCGCATGACGTTGACGATGCCCTGCACCCCGGGGCGGATGGCGAGCTCGTTGAAGCGTAGTGCCTCGCCTGCCTCGTAGAGAAGTGTCGGGATGCCCAGTTCGGTGGCTGCCGCGCGCAGCGAACCGTCGCGAATCGCAGCGTTGATCAGCACCGGCACCCCGAAACTGCTTGCCAGTGAGAGCGTTTCGGGATCATCGAGGTTTCCGCGGATCTGCGGAAGGTTGTCGCGATGGTTGGCTGCGGTGTGCAGATCGATGCCGTGGGTGCAGTTGGCCACGATCTCGGTCATGAACCGGTCAGCGACCTTCGCCGTCAGCGAGCCGCGCCCTGAGCCGGGGAACGAGCGGTTGAGGTCGCGCCGATCGGGAAGGTAGCGGGAGTGGTGGATCACTCCGTACACGTTCACGATCGGGATCGCGACCAGCGTCCCGCGCAGGCGTGCGAGGGCGGGCAGAGTCAGCAGGCGCCGGATGATTTCGATACCGTTCAGCTCGTCGCCGTGCACAGCGGCGCACACGAACAACCGGGGGCCGTCACGGCGGCCGCGCACCACTTGCACTGGCATGGTCAGTGGCGTGCGAGTGTAGAGCTGTGGGACCGGAAGTTCGATGGTGGTGCGGGTGCCCGGTGCGATCGGCTCACCCCCGATCGACAGGTCGGCGCTCAACCCTTGCCCCGGGTGCTGGTCTTTCCCGGGCGGGCGTTGTTCTCGATGAACTCGATGATGAGCACGGCGACGTCGCGCCCGGTCGCCTGCTCGATGCCCTCCAGGCCAGGTGACGAGTTGACCTCGAGTACCACCGGTCCGTGATTCGAGCGCAAGATATCGACACCGGACACGTTCAGGCCTAAGCGCTGCGAGGCCCGCACGGCCGTCGAGCGCTCCTCGGGGGTGAGCCGGATGAGCGATGCGGAGCCGCCACGGTGCAGGTTGGAGCGGAACTCGCCGGCCTTGGCCTGACGCTTCATCGCCGCGACCACCCTGTTGCCGATCACGAAGCAGCGGATGTCGGCACCGCCGGCCTCCTTGATGTATTCCTGAACCAGAAAGTTCGCGTTCAGACCCCGGAAGGCCTCGATGATGGCCTCGGCCGCCGAACGGGTCTCGCACAGCACGACGCCCTTGCCCTGGGTGCTCTCGAGCAGCTTCACCACCAGCGGTGCGCCGCCGACGATCTTGACCAGCTCGGAGGTGGAGTCGGTGGAACTCGCGAACGCTGTGACCGGCAGACCGATCCCCGCTCGGGAAAGAATCTGCAGCGAGCGCAGCTTGTCACGCGAGCGGGTGATCGCGACCGACTCGTTCAGACAGTAGGCCCCCGTCATCTCGAACTGACGCACCACCGCAGAGCCGTAGAACGTCACCGACGCGCCGATCCGGGGGATCACGGCGTCGAAGGAGTCGAGCTTCTCGCCGCGGTAGTGGACCGCCGGATTGTGCGAGGCGATGTCCATGTAGCACTTGAGCGGATCGAGCACCACCACGTCGTGCCCACACTTCTCCGCGGCCTCCAGCAGGCGGCGGGTGGAGTAGAGCTTCGAGTTGCGGGACAGCACCGCGATTCTCATCGCTGTTCTCCCGCCCGCCGTGCGGCGCCGCGCTGCGGTCGTCCGGCAAGATAGGAGCGGGCCGGGTCGACGCGGAAGCGGCCGCGCAGCGCGGTTCGCCCGAGCAGCATCCGGAACCGCATCGTCTCGCGGTCGGTGAGGGTGATCTCGGCCGGGAAACGCTCACCGCGGACCTGGACGGTGGTCTCGATGACGAAGCGTCGCTCGCGGTGGCCGCCCGAATCTGTGACCATGCGCTCGTCGAGGACGTCGGCCTGGCAGATCTGCACCACGCTCCCGTCGTTCTGCAGCGGGCGCATGCCGAAGCGCACCCGCCGTCGCCCGTTCTCGGTCAGCGGCTCGACGAAGAACGCATGCAGCGCGGAAGTCCGTGCGCCGGTGTCGACCTTGCACTTGATGTGCTCGATTCCCAGATCGGGGAGCGACACCCATTCCCGCCATCCGAGCAGCTTGCGTTCGCCGTTGTCGATGGTGCGCGCCATGGACGTGTGAGACTCCGACCGAAACTGTGCTTGCCAGGCTTGGAATTGGTAACGCTATCACCCGCACCGGGCCGCGTCGGGCACGTCGGGCCGGTCCGGGCGAATCGTCAGCCCTCGCGCGGCACCACGATGACCGGGGCGTCGGTGCCCGCCAGAATGCGAGCGCCCGTGGAGCCCAGAAAGATCCGCCGTGGTGCGGCGAACCGGCTCGAGCCGACGATGAGCAAGTCGGAGCTGTTCCAGTTCAGTTTTCGCAGTGCCGATTCCAGCGTCCTACCGTCGGCCACCAGGGATTCGATCTCGGGAGCATCGGGTACTGCGCGGGCGGCAACCGCCAGATTCTCCTCGGTCGCACTGATCTGAATCTGCCGCAACTCGGCCTGGTTCTCCGCGTCGGCGAAGCTCTCGGATGACACCAGCGACAGCATCCGGATGGGCAGTTCGGCCGCACTGGCCAGAGTCAGCGCAAACGACAGCGGATTGTCCTCGGGGCGAGTCGGTACGGCGGCCGTGACCGAGGTGAGTCGTTGCGGGGGGTCTTCGGCGTACCAGCGGGGGGCCAACGCGACGGGGATCGGGGAGCTGTGCAGCAAGGCGCTGGCCACCGGTCCGATGACGTGCCCGCCGAAGAATCCGTCACGGGCGCCACCCAGCACGATGAGATCAGAGTCCTTCTCCTCGGCGAAGTTCAGCAGCGACTCGGCTGTCGACTCGCCGACCAGGACGTTGCCCCCAACGGTGGCGCCGGTCGCCGAGAGCATCCGGACGGGCCGGGCTATCCAGTCTTTGCCACGCTGGACCAGGAAGTCCTGGTACTGCGCCCGCCCCGGATGGCCGTCCGGCAGTTCCTCGCGTACAACGAGGACCACGTCGATCGATGCGCCGAATGTCCGGGCCAGGGCGCCCGCTAGGGCGACGCCGTCATCGCCGGTTGGGGTGGCCAGGTAGCTGACCGTCAGATGCATTGGCAAACCTGCGCTTTCACGTACTCAGTATTCATCCGGAACCTTGACCTCGGTTTCGGCGTTGAGTGTCTCGCCGCGGAAGAACCGACGGGTGCCGAAGGCGAAGCAGGCGAGCATCAGCGGGATGCCCAGCACCAGCATCCCGATCCCGATCACGAAGACCCCGCCGATCGGCCCGAATGTGGTGAACCCATACGTGGGGTCGAGCATGTCGATGCTGCTCTGGACGAAGGCCCAGGTCATGGCAAGCCCGCCGAGCAGTGGAAAGATTCCGCGCATGAACAGGTTCCGGGCGGAGGTGAACAGGCTGCGGCGGAAGTACCACACGCAGGCGTAGGCGGTGATGCCGTAGTAGAACGCGATCGCCAGTCCCAGCGAGGCGATCGAGTCGGCAAGCGCGTTCTCCGACAGGAAGGTCAGCAGCAGATAGAAGAACAGGGCCGAGAACCCCATGACGATGGTGCCGAACGCGGGGGTCATGTAGCGCGGATGCACTGAGGCGAACCGCTTCGGGATGGCCTCGTAGACCGCCATCGACAAAGTGCCGCGAGCCGTCGGCAAGATCGTGCTCTGCGTCGACGACAGCGCCGAGATCGCGATGGTCAGCACCAGCAGTGATGCCGCAACCACCCCGGCCACCGGCTTGCCCAGCACGGTCAGAACGTCGTCGGTGTTCATCGGATTGTTCAGCCCGATCCCGACATAGCTGAAGCCGGAGAACGACTGCACGGCGAAGGTCACCAGCACGTAGGTGAACAGCAGGATCAACGTGGTGACGACCGCGGCGATGCCAGGAGTCTTGCCGGGATTCTTGGTCTCTTCGCCGACCGCCAGGCAGGCGTCCCAGCCCCAATAGATGAAGAGGCACAAGATGATGGCCGCCGCTATCGAGGATGTGTCCAGGTCGCTTGGCCACAGCCACGACAGCGACGGCATGATCGCCTGCGCACCAGCATTTCCCGCGTACACCCTGACCAGGGCGATGATGCTGACGCAGATCAGCACCGCAAACTGGAGCACCATCATGGCGATCTGCATCCGCTCCGACACCACGATGCCACGCGCGCTGACCAGCATCATCGCCAGGATGAGGAACGAACCGAGCAGAACTTTGGACGTCGTGCTCTCGGCGAGCCCGTCGAGTCCGAGGAAGCGGAACAGGTAGATGGCCGCGATCTCGGCGACGTTGGCCAGCACGATGATCGCTGACACCGCCAGACCCCAGCCGCCGATCCACCCAACCCACGGCCCGAAGGCCTTTGTGCCCCAAGTGAATGTGGTGCCACAGTCTGGGGTGTCCTGGGACAGTTCCTTGTAGGCGAAAGCCACCAGCAGCATCGGGATGAACGCGAGGACGAACATCGACGGTGCCTTCTCGCCGACCGCGAGCACGACATAGCCCAGCGTGGCGGCCAGGCTGTAGGCAGGTGCGACAGCGGCCAGGCCGATGACGACGTTGCCGGTGAGGCCCAGCGCTCCGGTCTGCAGGCCCTTGCCGGGGGCGGCCGCAGCCGGGGCGGCGGGTTCGATGACAGCCATGGCAGGAATATACGGTCGCGTGCGGCCCTTCGCACCGGCTACGAGGAACTTCCACCCCGAAGCGGGTGACGTCAGTGCCCGACCGTCAGCGCGCGAACATCAATGCGCGCTTGATCTCCTGGATGGCCTGGGTCACCTGGATACCGCGTGGACAGGATTCGGTGCAGTTGAAGGTGGTGCGGCAGCGCCACACGCCGTCGACTTCGTTGAGAATGTCGAGGCGCTCAGCGGCACCCTCGTCGCGGCTGTCGAAGATGAATCGGTGCGCGTTGACGATTGCCGCCGGCCCGAAGTAGCTGCCCTCGGTCCAGTACACCGGGCAGCTGGTCGTGCAGCATGCGCACAGGATGCATTTGGTGGTGTCGTCGTAGCGGGCACGGTCGGTGGCGCTCTGGATTCGCTCGCGGGTGGGCTCGTTACCGCTGGTTATCAGGTACGGCTTGATCGCGCGGTAGGCGTCGAAGAACGGCTCCATGTTCACCAGGAGATCCTTCTCGACGGGCAGGCCCCGGATCGGCTCGATGGTGATGGTGAGTTCCTTGCCCGGTTTCTTCGGCAGCATGTCGCGCATCAGGACCTTGCAGGCAAGCCGGTTCAGGCCGTTGATACGCATGGCATCGGAACCGCAGACCCCGTGGGCGCACGAGCGGCGGAAGGTCAGCGTGCCGTCGAGATACCCCTTCACGTAGTGCAGCAGGTTCAGCATTCGGTCGCTGGGCAGGCATGGCACCCGGAAGCGCTGCCAGCCGGCGCTGTCGGGTTGCTCCGGGTTGAACCGGGCGATCTTCAACGTCACCATCACCGCGCCCTCGGGGACGGGAGGCAACGGCGGGTCACCGGCTTCAGGCCCGTCGACGACGCGTGCGCTCATTGTCAGTACTTCCGTTCCATGGGCTCGTAGCGCGTCTGCACCACCGGTTTGTAGTCCAGCCTGATGTCGCTGATCAGATCGGTTCCCTGCTTGTAGGCCATGGTGTGCCGTAGGTAGTTGGTGTCGTCGCGGTTGGGGTAGTCCTCACGGGCATGGCCGCCGCGTGACTCCTTGCGATTCAAGGCGCCGGCGACGGTCACCTCGGCCAGCTCCAGCAGGAACCCCAACTCGATCGCCTCGAGCAGGTCGCTGTTGTAGCGCTTACCCTTGTCGTGCACGGTGATTCGGCTGTACCGCTCCTTGAGTGCGTGAATATCGGTCAGTGCCTGTTTGAGGGTCTCCTCGGTGCGGAACACCGCGGCGTTGTTGTCCATCGTCCGCTGCAGGGCACCACGAATGTCGGCCACGCGCTCGTGGCCGTGCTCGGAGAGGATGTGGCCGACCCACTCGACCACCATTCCTTCCGGGTTCGGCGGCATCGGGATGTGGTCGTGGCCCAGCGCATAATTGGCGGCGGCGATTCCGGCCCGCCGACCGAACACGTTGATGTCCAGCAACGAGTTGGTCCCCAACCGGTTGGCGCCGTGCACCGAGACGCACGCACACTCGCCGGCCGCATACAGTCCGCGCAGGGGAGTGGTGTTGTCGCGCAGCACCTGCCCGGTCACCAACGTCGGAATGCCACCCAGCACGAAGTGGCATGTCGGATACACCGGGACCAGTTCAGTGACCGGGTCGACGCCCAGGT
>CAZEMS010000074.1:0-13577 GCA_964513475.1 uncultured Mycobacterium sp.
ATCGTCGCCGACGGCGAGGCGGGCTTCGGCGGCGCGCTCAACGTCTACGAGCTTCAGAAGGCAATGATCGCCGCCGGTGTCGCAGGGTCACACTGGGAGGATCAACTCGCCTCGGAGAAGAAGTGCGGACACCTCGGCGGCAAGGTGCTCATCCCGACCAGCCAGCACATCCGCACGCTGACTTCGGCGCGCCTGGCCGCCGACGTGGCCGACGTCCCCACCGTGGTGATCGCGCGCACCGACGCCGAGGCCGCCACCCTGATCACCTCCGACGTCGATGAGCGCGACCAGCCGTTCATCACCGGCGAGCGCACCAAGGAGGGCTTCTACCGGATCAACAACGGGCTGGCGCCGTGCATCGCCCGGGCCAAGGCCTACGCTCCGTACTCGGATTTGATCTGGATGGAGACCGGAACTCCGGACCTCGAGCTGGCCATGCAGTTCGCCGAGGGCGTCAAGAGTGAGTTCCCGGACCAGATGCTGGCCTACAACTGCTCGCCGTCGTTCAACTGGCGCAAGCACCTCGACGACGCGACCATCGCGAAGTTCCAGAAGGAGCTGGCGTCGATGGGCTTCAAGTTCCAGTTCATCACGCTGGCCGGTTTCCACGCCCTGAACTACTCGATGTTCGATCTGGCATACGGCTACGCGCGTAACCAGATGACGGCCTACGTCGAGCTGCAGGAGCGCGAATTCGCCGCCGAGGAGCGCGGTTACACTGCCACCAAGCATCAGCGGGAGGTCGGTGCCGGGTACTTCGACCGGATCGCCACGACGGTAGACCCGACCTCGTCGACCACGGCGCTGAGGGGTTCGACCGAGGAGGGTCAGTTCCACTGACCCCCCACCCCACCACCCGTTGACGCCCAAACCAACGTTTCGCACAGAAAGTGCGAGAGCGGACCTGCAAAACGTCGATCTCGGCGGTGAGCAAGGCAAGCGAGACGGGAGCACAAGTGAGCGGTTCGATCGAACGGGTAGGCGTCGTCGGGGCGGGCCAGATGGGCGCCGGGATCGCCGAGGTGTGTGTGCGCGCCGGCGCGCAGGTCATCGTCTATGAGCCCACCGAGGCGCTGACCACCGCCGGGCGCAACCGCGTCGTCAAGTCGCTGGAACGTGGCGTCAAGTCCGGCAAGATCAGCGAGGACGACAGCTCCGCGGCGTTGGCCAGGCTGGGTCTCACCAACGATCTCGCCGATCTCTCCGATCGCCAGCTGGTGATCGAGGCGGTAGTCGAGGACGAGACTGTCAAGGGCAAGATCTTCGCCGAACTCGACCGGCTCATCACCGACCCCGACGCGGTGTTGGCGTCTAACACCTCGAGCATCCCGATCATGAAGTTGGCCTCGGCCACCGAGCGCCCCGAACGGGTACTGGGTCTGCACTTCTTCAACCCGGTGCCGGTGCTGCCGCTCGTCGAGTTGGTCAACACCCTGGTCACCTCGGAAGCGGCGATCGCGCGCACCGCGGAGTTCGCCGGCTCGGTACTGGGCAAGCAGGTGGTGCGCTGCGGCGACCGATCCGGATTCGTCGTCAACGCACTCCTGGTGCCCTACGTGCGGTCGGCCATCCGGAGGGCCGAGGCCGGCTTCGCCACGGTGGAAGATGTCGACAAGGCGGTGGTCGCCGGGCTTTCGCACCCGATGGGGCCGCTGAAGCTGTCGGATCTGATCGGCCTGGACACCCTCAAGCTGATCGCGGACAAACTGTACGAAGAGTTCAAGGAGCCGTTGTACGGTCCGCCGCCGCTGCTGCTGCGCATGGTCGAGGCGGGGCAGCTGGGTAAGAAGTCGGGGCAGGGTTTCTACTCCTACTGATGGTCTACTGGCGGCGACGCTTTGTGTGTTTCGCGCAACATTGGCTAGGCTGCCGAACCGCAAGCTAGAGAAAACCGAAGGGCAGCACTCATGGCCGACGTCGATTCGAACCTGACTCCGTACTACGAGGAGTCCCAGTCGATCTACGACGTGTCCAACGATTTCTTCGCGCTTTTCCTGGGGCCGACGATGGGGTACACCTGCTCGTACTTCGAGCGCGAGGACATGACCCTGGATGAAGCCCAGGTCGCCAAGTTCGATCTTGCGCTGGGCAAACTCGACCTCGAGCCGGGGATGACGCTGCTCGACGTCGGTTGCGGCTGGGGCGGCGCGATGGAGCTGGCCGTGTCGAAGTACGACGTCAACGTCATCGGCATCACCCTGAGCAAGAACCAGTCCGAGTTCGCCCGCAAGCGGCTGGCGAAGCTGGACACCACCCGGTCGGTGGAGGTGCGCCTGCAGGGCTGGGAGGAGTTCGACGAGCCGGTCGATCGGATCGTCAGCATCGGCGCGTTCGAGGCATTCAAGGTCGAGCGCTACCCGCTGTTCTTCGAACGGGCCTACAGGGTGCTGCCGCAGGGCGGCCGGATGCTGCTGCACACCATCCTCGCGCACACCCAGAAGTTCTTCCGTGACAACGGCATCAAGCTGACCATGTCCGACCTCAAGTTCATGCGCTTCATCGGTGCCGAGATATTCCCGGGTGGTCGGCTGCCCGCGGTCGAGGACGTCGAGAAGCTCGCGGCCGACTCAGGGTTCAGCCTGGAACGCATCCACCTGTTGCAGCCGCACTACGCGCGCACCCTGGACATCTGGGCCGCCAACCTGGTGGCCAACCGCGACGAGGCCATCGCCCTCACCTCCCAGGCGATCTACGACAAGTACATCAAGTACCTGACCGGTTGCGCCGACTTCTTCCACCGCGGCATCACCAACGTCGGCCAGTTCACCCTGGTCAAGCCCTGACGCTCAGGCCGTCAATCAGGCCTGAGCCAGCCGCTTCTTCTCCGCTGCGATGTCGAAAGTCGCCGGCGGCCAGGACAGGTCGAGCTTCTTGAGTGCCTCGATGAGCAGTTCGATCACCGCCAGCCGGCTGTACCACTTCCGGTCACACGGAACGATGTGCCAGGGTGCGTACTCCGTCGACGTGAGGTCCAGCATCGCCTGGTAGGCCTGCTGATACTTGGGCCACAGCAGCCGTTCGTCGATGTCGTTGGGGTGGTACTTCCAGAACTTGTCGGGGCGCTCCAACCGCTGGGCCAACCGCTTGCGCTGCTCCTCGAGCGAGACGAACATCGCCACCTTCACCAGCGTCGTCCCGTTCTCCACCAACTCGCGTTCGAAGGCGTTGATCTCGTCGTAGCGGGCGGCCCACACGTCGGGCGGAACGATGTTGTGCACGCGTGCCACCAACACGTCCTCGTAGTGCGACCGGTCGAAGACACCGACGTGGCCGGCCGGTGGCAAGGCCTTCCAGATCCGCCACAGGTAGTGGTGGGCCCGCTCCTCGACGCTGGGCCTGCCGAAGCTGGTGTAGCTGATGCCCTGCGGGTTCGCCGCGCCCATCACATGCTTGACGATGCCGCCCTTGCCCGCGGTGTCCATGCCCTGCAACACCAGCAGCACCGAACGGGTGTCGCCTGCTGTCTTGGTGTTGGCGTACAACAGCTCCTGCAGCTCGGCGAAGCGCGCATTGCGCTCGGCCTGCAGCTCGCGGGCGTCGTCCTTGGACCCCTTGAAGCCCGGGGTGGCGTTGGTGTCGATGTCGGCGACTTTGCGACCGGGCCGGAAAGCCAGGTGATCCTGCGGATGCCGGGTCCACAGCCGGGGCAGCTCTGATGTCCCGGTCATGTGAGTGTCTCGGTCATTTGAGTAATCGTGACGGCAGGATCGGCGGGGGATGCGGTTGTTCGCGGAATTTCTCCAGTGAACCGCCGACCTCGACGATGCCGCACAGCGCGCTCCACGACAGCATGGTGAGGTAGTCGATCAGTTCGTCGGCGCTCATCCGCGGATTGGACATCCACGAGTGGGTGGCCAACTGCACCCCGCCGACGATCAGGTAGGCCCACGGCTCCACGCCGCGGGTGTCCATCCCGACCACGACCATCCGCCGGCGCAGCATCACCGCGAGCATCCGGGCGATGATCCGTTCGGAGTCGGCCACCACCTTGTTGTTGCCCGCCGAGTTGTTGGCCATCACGAAGCGGTACGGCTCGGGTTCGGCGGCGACCGTGTCCACGTAGACCCTGATGATCTCCCGGGTGAGGTCGTAACCGTCCAGGTTCGACGACAGCGCGGCCGCCATGTTCGGGATGAGCGTGGTCTGGGCGAACCGCATCATCACCGCGGTGGTCAGGTCGTTCTTGTCGACGAAATACCGGTACAGGACGGTCTTGGAGACGCCGATCTCCGCGGCGATCTCGTCCATGCTGACGTTGCTGCCGCGGCGCCGGACGGCTTCCAGCGTGCCGTCCACGAGCTCATTGCGCCGCTCCACCTTGTGCTGGTGCCAACGCCGCTTCCGTCCATCGGTCTTGGCCACCACCGGCGGTGTCTGCTGTGCCACTGTCGCGGAAATCCGTTCACTAAGGTCCGTGTGAATACTACGGCGATACGTCGGCCGTTCGTGGCAGGTAGGGGCCCGGCGTGCGCGGTAGCGGATGATGGACTGGTGGCACACCGAACGACCACCGGACGGCGGGCAGCGGGTCGGCCCGGTTCCATGCCGAGGCCGGGAGCGTCGAAGCCGAGCTTCGCCGAGGCGTTGGCCGGGGCCGACTGGGAGGCCGACGCCGAGCGCCGCCGCGGGCTGCGGCGGATGAAGATCGTCGCGACCAGCTTCCTGGTCGGTGCGACGGTGATCTTCCTGGTGTGTACGTGGGTGCAGTCCCAGGGCAACGCCGCGCCGTGGGTGGGGTATCTGCGCGCCGCCGCCGAGGCGGGGATGGTCGGGGCACTGGCCGACTGGTTCGCGGTGACGGCGCTGTTCAAGCATCCGCTGGGTATCCCGATTCCGCACACCGCGATCATCAAACGCAAGAAGGACCAGCTCGGCGAGGGTCTGGGCAGCTTCGTGCGGGAGAACTTCCTCTCGGCGCAGGTCGTGGAGACCAAGCTGCGCGACGCGCAGGTGGCCGGGCGCCTCGGCAAGTGGCTCTCCGAGCCGGTGCACGCCCAGCGGGTGGCTGCCGAGACGTCGACGGTGTTGCGGGTGCTGGTCGAGATGCTGCGCGACGAGGACGTCCAGCACGTGATCGACCGGATGATCGTCAAGCGGATCGCCGAGCCGCAGTGGGGGCCGCCGGTGGGTCGGGTGCTGGCCCAGCTGCTGGCGGAGGGGCGGCAGGAGGCGCTGATCCAGCTGTTGGCGGACCGGGCCTTCCAGTGGTCGCTCAATGCCGGCGAGGTCATCGAGCGGGTCGTCGAGCGGGACTCGCCGGCCTGGTCACCGCGCTGGGTGGATCACCTGGTCGGTGATCGCATCCACCGCGAGCTGATGGACTTCACCGACAAGGTGCGGCGCAACCCGGGCCACGAGCTGCGCCGCTCGGCGACCCGGTTCCTCTTCGAGTTCGCCGACGACCTGCAGAACGACGAGGCGACGATCCGGCGGGCAGAGAACGTCAAGGAACAGATCATGGCCCGCGACGAGGTCGCCAGGGCCGCGGAGACCGCGTGGGGTGCCGCCAAGCGGATACTGTTCGAATCTGTCGACGACCCGTCGTCGGCGCTGCGTACCCGGATCGCCGACTCGGTGGTGCTGATCGGGGAGTCGCTGCGCGACGATGCCGAGTTGCGCGACAAGGTGGACAACTGGATCGTGCGGGCGGCCGAACATCTGGTCGCCGAGTACGGCGCCGAGATCACCACCATCATCACCGACACCATCGAACGCTGGGATGCCGACGAAGCCAGCAGGCGGATCGAGCTGCACGTCGGCCGGGATCTGCAATTCATCCGGATCAATGGCACCGTGGTGGGAGCGCTGGCCGGCCTGGTGATCTATTCGATCGCTCACCTGCTGTTCTAGCGAGTGCTAGCAGGTTGCTTGCAAAAGTTAGCACTTCGCCGTACGGTTGGTGGGGTTGCTATCCGAGTACCCGACGCAGCGAGGAGGTCGATATGCCGCAGGATGAGAATCTTGCCGCCGTGGTGACCAGCGCTGCGCAGGATATCGGTGGCTTCATTCGCAGCCAGCGCGAGGCTGCGCAGGTATCCGTGCGGCAGTTGGCCGAGAAGGCCGGCGTGAGTAATCCCTACCTCAGCCAGATCGAACGGGGATTGCGCAAGCCCTCAGCCGAGGTGCTCAACCAGATCGCCAAGGCGCTGCGGTTGTCCGCAGAGGTGCTCTACGTGCGTGCCGGAATCCTCGAACCCGGGGAGACCAGCCAGGTCCGCGACGCTGTTGTCAACGACATGACGATGACGGAGCGGCAGAAGCAGGTGCTGCTCGACATCTACACATCGTTCTGCGAGCAGAACGAGGCCGCAGACGAGGAGTCGACTATGGACTCCAGGGACTCCAGATCGACAGCTCACTAGAGCCACCGAAGTGCCCCAAGTGCAACTGTGACCACTGTCACCACTGTGAAAGGACAAGGACATGGCCCAGAAGAAGAAGAAAGAAACCACCGTCGAGGATCTGAGCGCTCCGCTGCTTGCCGCAGTCGGCGCCGCCGACCTCGCGCTCGAGCGGGTCAACGAGATCGTCGCGACCCTGCGTGAGCGCGCCGACGACGCCCGCACCGACGGGCGTAGCCGGGTCGAGGTGAGCCGCGCTCGCCTGAAGGGCCTGCAGGAGGACCTGCCGGGCCAGTTCGGCGAGCTTCGCGAGCGTCTGACCAGCGACGAGCTGCGGCGCGCCGCTGAGACCTTCGCCGAGGACGCGCAGAGCACCTACACCAAGCTCGTCGAGCGTGGTGCCGCTGCTCTGGAGCGGCTGCGCAATCAGCCCGCCCTTGAGGACGCTGCCGATCGTGTGGAGAACTACACCGACCAGGCCGTCGAGCTGACCCAGGAGGCGCTGGGCAATGTAGCCGCCCAGACCCGTGCCGTGGGTGAGCGCGCCGCCAAGCTGGTCGGCGTGGAGCTCCCGGCCAAGAAGGCTGCTAGTGGTTCGGGGGCCAAGAAGGCTCCGGCCAAGAAGGCCGCAGCCAAGAAGGCCCCGGCCAAGAAGGCTGCTGCATCTTCGGCGGCCAAGAAGACTGCTGGTTCGACGGCCAAGAAGGCCCCGGCCAAGAAGGTCACCCAGAAGTAGGTCGATCTGAAGTAGTTCGACCAAGAGGGCGGTACCCGCATAGGCTTACTCACTGTGAGCCATGTTGTGGGTACCGTCCTCTTCGCTTTGACGATCGCGGTTCTGGCTACCACCGTGTACGCGTTCGTGCACGCGGCGATGCAGCGGCCGGACGCCTACACCGCGGTCGACAAACTCACCAAACCGGTCTGGCTGGTCATCCTCGGCGTCGCCGCGGTGCTGGCGCTGCTGCTCGGCGTAATCGGAACAGTGGCCGCCGCCGTGGCCGCGGGGGTCTACCTCGTCGACGTGCGACCCAAGATCCTGGAGATCCAGGGAAAGTCGCGGTAGTCCGGTGCGCGCCCTCTTCAGCGGCCTAGTGGCCGCCGTGATTGCCGCCACCGCCGCAGTAGGTCTGTCGACACCAGGCACCGCCATAGCCGACCCCGCTCCGGCGCCGCCGTTCGTCGACCACGTCGAATGGGCCAAGTTCGGCGACCTGTCCAGCTTGCGTGTCTACCCGACCGGGTCAGGTCGATCCGCCGCCGCTCAGATCGGCGGCCGCCCGGAGGGTATCCAGGCGTGGAGCGAGGTGCTGGCGCTCTCACCCGACGCGGACATCCCGGGTATGTGGGATCAGTTCCTCTGTCACTGGCAGTTCGCGGAACTCGTCGAACCGGGCAAGGACAGCTGGAACATCGAACCGTGGCGGCCGCAGGTCGGCTACGCCGAGATGGTGGAGGCCGGCTGCAATCCTGGCGGCACCGAAGAGCCCTTCTAGTGGGCCGCACCCGTGAACAGGTCGCTGCGCTCGTCGACCACACCCTGCTGAAACCGGAGGCCACCGCCGCCGACGTGACCGCCCTGGTCGCCGAGGCGGCGGAGTTGGGGGTGTTCGCGGTCTGCGTCTCGCCGCCGATGGTTCCGATCGCCGCCGGGGCCGGCCGCCTCACCGTCGCCACCGTGGCGGGTTTCCCGTCGGGCAAGCATCTGACCGCGGTCAAGGCCCAGGAGGCGGTGCTGGCAGCAGACGCGGGAGCCGGCGAGATCGACATGGTGATCGACCTCGGACCCGCCATCGCCGGTGACATCCCCGCGGTGCGCGCCGATGTCGAGGCGGTGCGTCGGGCCGTACCGCGGGTCACCCTGAAGGTGATCGTGGAATCGGCGGCGCTGCTGGCACTTCGTGGTGAGGA
Organism: uncultured Mycobacterium sp.; assembly: GCA_964513475.1. Classification (GTDB taxonomy): domain Bacteria; phylum Actinomycetota; class Actinomycetes; order Mycobacteriales; family Mycobacteriaceae; genus Mycobacterium. The sequence goes on from CAZEMS010000074.1 coordinate 8,253, forward strand.
CACGCTGGCCGGCGTCTGCCAGGCGGTAGCGGCCGCGGGCGCCGACTTCGTGAAGACCTCCACCGGGTTCCATCCCAGCGGCGGAGCTTCCGTCCGGGCGGTCGAAGTGATGGCTGCGACGGTTGGCGGCCGGCTCGGCATCAAGGCCAGCGGCGGCATCCGCACGGCCGCCGACGCGATCGCGATGCTCGACGCCGGGGCCACCCGCCTAGGTCTCTCCGGCACCCGCACGGTGCTCGACGGCCTCGATTAGCCGCGTCAGGCGGCCGGTCGTGCCCCGCGTCGCCGCCAGGCCTGAGCCACCCGTGCCACGATGTCGCCCGGGCGGTCCTCGGCGATCACCCGGATGACGATCCAGCCCCTGGACTCCAGGCTGCGCAGCCGCCGCTGATCCTTGACGTACTGCCCGCGGTTGCTGCGGTGGTGATCGCCGTCGTACTCGACGCCGATCCTGAGATGCTCCCAGCCCATGTCGATGGCGGCGACCAGCCGGGTGCCGTCCAGGACCAGGATCTGCGTCGTGGGTGCTGGATAGCCGTGGTCGATCAGCAGCAGACGCAGCCAGGTCTCCTTCGGCGACGCCGCCCCGCCGTCGACCAGGCGCAGGGTCTGTCCAAGCCGTGCGAGACCGCGTACCCCCTTGTGCCGCGCGACCATCCCGACGACCTCCGGAACCGCGAACGGTGTCGCCCACATCAGCGCATCAAGCCGGGCCACCGCGGCATCACGCGGCAGGTGCCTGGCCAGGTCGAAAGCGGTCCGCGCGGGCGTGGTCACCGGGATGCCGGCGACACGCGTGGTTTCTCCGGCGCACAGGGTGTCGTTGCGTGCCGTCAGGCCTCGCGGCGCCCGCCCGTTGGACCAGACGAGCTCGATCGGCACGTCGGCATCCACCCACGGAGCGCCATGCAGAGCTGACGCGGCCACACCGGCCACCACCGCCCGCCGCTTCGACCACAACCAGGCCGCGACGGTGCGGTCACGCAGCGACGGTTCCTTGCCTTTGGGCGAGTAGACGCCGGGGAACAGCGGCGTGTACCAGCGGGCCAGTTCGTGCCGCGTCACAATGCCCGCAGCGACGGCCTCTCGCCCGATGATGACGCCCCCCATGACCGCAGGCTGCCACCGCCCACCGACATTGCGTCCGCGCGTTCAGCCGCCCCTCAACAATCGAGATTGAAGATTGGCAGGGCTGCACTCGAACTATCGCTGCAAATCCTCAATCTGGATCGCGATGCCTAGAGCCCCTGGAAGCAGGGGTCGTCCTGGGCCTTGGGGATCGCGGCGTTCCGCGTCGAGAACTGGCTGACCACCCCGCTGTCGGTGACCTGCACGCTGTCGGCATGGATACCCATCGGGTAGTCCGCGGTCAGCTGGTCGGTGAACGCGTCCAGGGCGGGTTGCACCGCCTCGCGCGGCAGCGTGAACCCCAAACCCGTGAGCCTGGTGACCTCCAGCGCGATGCCGTCGTTGACGACCTCGGGCCTGGCCGTGATGCTGCCCAGCGCACCCTCCAGCTCGATGGTGCCCGCCGACGGATCGGTGCTCACGCCGGTGACGAAGCTGCCCACCAGCGGGATGGCGTCCTGGATGGTCTCCTTGATGCCCTCGGCCGACCAGGTGATCCGTGCGTCCAGCGACCCCACCGTGCCGGCGGAGTCCGTGGTGTCCTGCAGCCGGACGTTGTCGATGTCCAGCTCCACCTTCATGCCCTTGGCCTCGCGGATCTGGTTGCCGGCAGTCTCGATGTCGATGTTGCGGTAGTGACCGGACATGTGCTGCAGCAGGAACGGCGGGAATGCGTCGAATGACGCGGTCGCCTCGTCGCGCACCACGCAGGACACCACCTGAGCGACCACCTTGTTCGCCCGGCTGCGGGCATAGATCTCGCCGATCAGCAGGCCTGCGGCGACCAGGGCCACCACGATGACGACGACCAGGATGATCGACACCGGATCGCGGAAGAGGTTCTTGACCTTCACCAACAGTGAGGAATCCTTCTCTGGGGGATGACCCGGCGGCGGGCCCTGCGCGGGCATCCCCGGCTGCCCCTGCGGTGGCGGGACCGCCGAGGCCTGGACGGTGGGGCGGGCCCAGGGATCAGTCATCCGAGCGATTCTGCCTTACCGGCATGAGTGAACTCGCAACGGTTGCGCAACACCGCGATGCTCTCCCGCGCCGCCCGCACCTCGTCGAGGTCGATCTCGGCGACGAGTACCTCGGGATCGGTACCCGCGGAGGTGACCACTCGACCCGTGGGTGCGGCCAGCAGGCTGCCGCCGGCACCGGTCGGCCCCAGGGCAGCGATCTCCCGGCCCGGATATGCCTGGTCGACCGCTGCGACGAAGCATGTGCTGTCCAGTGCCCGCGCCCGTGTCAGCAAGCTCCACTGGTCGAGCTTGCCCGGACCGGATGCCCACGAGGCGTGCACGGTGATCACCTGTGCGCCACGGTTCGCCAGTTCGACGTAGAGCTCCGGGAAGCGGACGTCGTAGCACGTGGTCAGGCCGATGTGGACGCCGTCGACGGTGATCAGCACCGGCTCCGAACCCGGCGCGATGCTGCGCGATTCGGTGTAGCCGAACGCGTCGTACAGGAAGATCTTGTGGTAGTGCGCATCGAGGCCGGGGCCGGTGGCGATCAGTGTGTTGGTGACCCGACCGTCCTCGCACGGGGTGAACATGCCGGCGACGACGACCACCCCGGCGTCGGCAGCGACCGCGCGGACCCCGTCGGCCCACGGACCGTCCAGCGGTTCGGCGATCGGCTTCAGCGACACCCCGAACCGGCACATCATCGCCTCGGGGAAGAGCACCAGCTCGGCGCCCGCCTCGACGGCGCGCGCCGTGTGATCGCGCAGCAGAGCCAGATTGGCCGACGGATCGGTGCCGCTCAGGATCTGCGCCAGGGCAATCCGCATGCTGGCTAGCCTAACGGGATGAGAACGGCGGGGGCCCGGTGAGCATGACGAAACAGGCCGTTTACCCGCGTGCCCCCACCGCGTAATGGACTGCGGTTTCGCTAGGGGCGACTCACATTCGACCTGTGAGGCGCGTCTAGGGTTCCGCCGCTCGCCGCGATCGCGGTGGGCGGGCCTGGACCGAGAGACGCAGGCGGCCTGTACCGACGCAGGTCGTTCCACGGCGGGATAAAAGCCCGGGAGACCCCACCTCGCAGTGAGGAGCTCCCTTGATCGTTCTCGGTGTCGCAATCAGCGTCCTCGTCGTCGTTCTGGTCGGCCTTGCCGTGGCCCGCAGGGTTGGCGGTGACAGCCTCAACTTCCTGGTCGCCGGGCGGGCGTTGCCGCTGCCGCTGGTGGGCGCGGCGCTGATGGGGCAGGCCGTCGACACCAACGCCACCGTCGGCAACACCGACCTGGCATCGGCGTTCGGTTTCTGGGCCGGCGCCGCGCTGCCGCTCGGGCTGGGTCTGTGCCTGCTGATCACCGGGCTGTTCTTCGCCGCTCCGATGAACCGGATGGGCCTGACCACGCTGCCCGACTACTATCGGCTGCGCTTCGGCCGCGGCGTCGAGGTGTCCGCGTCGGTGCTGATGCTGCTGGCGTTCGCGATTCTGGTGGCCGGCAACCTGGTCGCCGGCGGCTACCTGTTCGAATACTTCCTGGGCACGCCGTACTGGCTGGGTGTGGTGCTGCTGGTCGCAGTGGTGCTGGTCTACACGGTGGCCGGGGGCATGTTCTCGGACGCCTACACCGCGATCATCCAGATGGCCATCGTGCTGGTCGGCGCGGTCGCGCTGCTGATCTGGATGGCGGTGGTCTACGGCCTGACTTCCCCGGAGGGCATGGGCCCGTTCGATCTGGGCCAGCTCAGCGATCCGTCTCAGGGCGCGGCGATCAACTGGGCGACACTGATCGCGCTGGGCATCGGCGACATCGTGGCGATCGACTTCATGCAGCGAATCTTCTCCGCAGGCTCGCCCAGGATCGCCCGGCGCGCCTGCTTCGTCGGCGCCGCCGGCGCGGCCGCGGTCGGGATTCCCTTCGCCCTGGTGGCGCTGGCATCTGCGTCGGCGCTGCCCGAGCAGATCGACGGCCCGGTGCTGTTCGTCCTGCTCAACGACTACGCACCGGTGGCGTTGACGGTCCTGGTGCTGGCCGGGATCGTCGGTGCGTCGATGAGCACCGCCAACGGCGCCATCCTGGGCACCGCCGCGGTCGCGGTGCGCAACATCGGCGGCGTGCGACGGGTGCACCTCGCAGGCAAGTCGGATCCGTTGCTGCGGGCCACCCGCTGGGCGATGCTGCCGGTGGTCGTGGTGGCGGTGTTGTTCGCGCTGAAGGTGCCGCAGACCGGCATCCTGTTGACGCTGGCGTTCGACCTGCTGCTGGCCTGTCTGTTGGTGCCGTTCGTGCTGGGTCTGGTGTGGCGCCGGGGCAACGCCGCGGCTGCGGCCGCGGCGATCGGGGTCGGCCTGCTGGTGCGCCTGGTGCTGTTCGCGATGACGCCGACGATCTACGGCGTGGACAACACCATCCTCTACGTCACCAACGGTGTCTTCGACGCCACCTTCGACGGCTGGCCCACCTTCATCGCGTTCGGGTCGTCGTTGTTGGCGTACCTGATCGTCGCGCTGCTGACGCCGCCGTCACCGCTGCGGGGCCTGGACATCCAGGTCGCCGAGGACCTGGACCAGGCACTCGGCGAAGGGCTGGGCGACGCGCGGGACGGGGCACTGGCAGCCGAGCCGGTCGCGGCGCGAACGCCCGCGACCCCCTGAGAGCTATCGGCGTGCGGCAATCCAGTCGGCGGTGAACGCCTCCTCGGCCTCGAAGAGCCGCTTGATGTGGTGCAGGATCAGTTCCTCGATCTTGCCGCCGATCAACGGAACGTCCACCTTGCACACACTGGACAGCCGCAACTGACTGCCCGAACCCGTGCTGACCAGTGAATAGCGACCGCCGAAGTGCGCGGGCGCGTGCGGCACCATCGCGGTGTAGCGGCCGTGGGCCAGCTGCTGGTCCGCGTCGAACGGCTCGAAGTGCTGCTCGCGGGTGATGGCGAGATCGGCTGGGACCACGGTGCGCGCCAAAGCGGGCAGCGCGTCGTGCCGGATCTGCTGGGAGAAGACGATGTCGGTGCCGCGCGCGTCGGAATGGAAGCGGATCAGCTCCGACTGTGGGGAGTGGCGGCGGTACTCGTCGAGCAGCGACTGCCAGTAGTCGCGGCCGGTGAAGTCCAGATAGACCTGGTCGGCGGGTGCGTCCAAGGTGATGGTGTAGTCCAGCCGACGGGCCATGTGTTTCTCCAATGTCAAGCCGCTGCCATTTGGCAAGGCTTTTGGCGGTTGTTGTAGTCGGTGTGA
>CAZEMS010000075.1:0-1122 GCA_964513475.1 uncultured Mycobacterium sp.
AAGTACCGCGGCGAGTTCGAAGAACGCCTCAAGGCAGTGCTCGACGACATCAAGAACTCGGCCGGGCAGATCATCACGTTCATCGACGAGCTGCACACCATCGTCGGCGCCGGCGCCACCGGCGAGTCCTCCATGGACGCGGGAAACATGATCAAGCCGATGCTGGCTCGTGGTGAACTTCGGCTGGTCGGGGCCACCACGCTGGACGAGTACCGCAAGTACATCGAGAAGGACGCTGCTCTGGAGCGCCGGTTCCAGCAGGTGTACGTGGGTGAGCCGTCGGTGGAGGACACCGTCGGAATCCTGCGTGGACTCAAGGAACGCTACGAAGTTCACCATGGCGTTCGGATCACCGACTCCGCGTTGGTCGCGGCGGCGGCCCTGTCGGACCGGTACATCACCTCACGCTTCCTGCCGGACAAGGCCATCGACCTGGTCGACGAGGCGGCGTCGCGGCTTCGTATGGAGATCGACTCCCGGCCCGTCGAGATCGACGAGGTGGAGCGGCTGGTGCGCCGACTGGAGATCGAGGAGATGGCGCTCGCCAAAGAAGAGGACGACGCCTCCAGAGAGCGGTTGGAGAAACTGCGTGGCGAGCTGGCCGACTACAAGGAGCAACTCGCTGAACTTACTACCCGGTGGCAGAACGAGAAGAACGCCATCGACGTCGTCCGGGAGTTGAAAGAACAGCTGGAGACCCTGCGCGGTGAGGCCGACCGGGCCGAACGCGACGGTGACCTGGCCAAGGCCGCCGAACTGCGCTACGGCCGCATCCCCGAGGTCGAGAAGAAGCTGGACACCGCGGTGCCGCAGGCCGAAGCGCGCGAAGGTGTGATGCTCAAGGAGGAGGTCGGACCCGACGACATCGCCGAGGTGGTGTCGGCGTGGACCGGTATCCCGGCCGGCCGGATGCTCGAAGGCGAGACCGCCAAGCTGTTGCGGATGGAGGACGAGCTGGGCAAGCGTGTCGTCGGCCAGCGCAGCGCGGTGACCGCGGTCTCTGACGCGGTGCGCCGCAGTCGGGCCGGGGTGGCTGACCCCAATCGCCCCACCGGCTCGTTCATGTTCCTCGGCCCCACCGGTGTCGGCAAGACCGAACTGGCCAAGGCGTTGGCCGAGTTC
>CAZEMS010000075.1:1132-4047 GCA_964513475.1 uncultured Mycobacterium sp.
GGCCCGGCTGGTCGGCGCGCCTCCCGGTTACATCGGCTACGACCAGGGCGGGCAGCTGACCGAAGCGGTGCGTCGCCGCCCCTACACCGTGGTGCTGTTCGACGAGATCGAGAAGGCCCACCCGGACGTGTTCGACGTGCTGCTGCAGGTGCTCGACGAGGGCCGGCTCACCGACGGGCAGGGCCGCACCGTCGACTTCCGCAACACCATCTTGATCCTGACATCCAACCTTGGTGCCGGCGGCAGCAAGGAGCAGGTGATGGCCGCGGTGCGCTCGGCGTTCAAGCCGGAGTTCATCAACCGGCTCGACGACGTCATCGTCTTCGAAGGGCTCGACCCCGACGAGCTGGTGTCCATCGTCGATATCCAGTTGGCTCAACTGCAGAAGCGGCTGGCCCAGCGACGGCTGCAGCTCGAGGTGTCGATGCCCGCCAAGAAGTGGCTGGCCGAACGTGGATTCGATCCGCAGTACGGTGCCCGGCCGCTGCGGCGGTTGGTGCAGCAGGCCATCGGCGACCAGCTTGCGAAGAAGCTGCTGGCAGGGGAGGTGCACGACGGCGACCAGGTGTCCGTCGACGTTTCACCCGACGGTGACTCCCTGGTTCTGAGTTGACGCGCGCCGGCGATACGCGGTTGTGACCTCTTCGAGTTCGGGCTTCCCTACGCCCAGCAGATAGGCTAGGCGCAATGGTCCCGCTCTGGTTCACGCTGTCTGCACTCTGTTTCGTGGGTGCGGCGGTGCTGCTATACGTCGACATCGACCGTCGACGCGGGCTCGGTCGTCGCCGCAAGTCGTGGGCGAAGTCACACGGATTCGATTACGAGCCGGTCTCCCACGACATCGTCAAACGCTGGCAGCGTGGCGTGATGTCGACGGTCGGCGATGTGTCCGCCAGGAACGTGGTGCTCGGCCAGATCCGTGGCGAGGCGGTGTTCATCTTCGACCTCGACGACGTCGCCACCGTGATCGCGCTGCATCGCAAGGTCGGCACCAACGTCGTGATGGACCTGCGGCTCAAGGGCATCAAAGAGCCGCGGGAAAGTGACATCTGGCTGCTCGGCGCGATCGGTCCCCGGATGGTGTACTCCACGAACCTCGACGCGGCCCGGCGTGCCTGCGACCGGCGGATGGTGACGTTCGCGCATACCGCGCCCGACTGCGCCGAGACGATGTGGAACGAACCGAACTGGACATTGGTCAGCATGCCCGTCACCAGCACCCGAGCGCAGTGGGACGAGGGACTGCGGACCGTGCGCCAGTTCAACGATCTGCTGCGGGTGCTGCCGCCGATCACCCACCCCGGAGCCACCGGCCAGCAGAATCAGCCACCGCGGCGCACCGCGCCCCCCAGCCGGCCGCTCACCCCGGCGCCGGGACGCGCCGCGGAGCCGCCCCGCCCCCCGACGGCCACGAACGGCCGCCAGTCGACACACTCCCAGCACTAAGTAACCTGTCGGCATGTCCCGACCTGTCGCGCTGATCACCGGGCCCACGTCCGGACTGGGTGAAGGCTTCGCCCGCCGCTATGCCGCCGACGGTTATGACCTGGTGCTGGTGGCCCGCGATGTGGAACGGCTCGAAGAACTCGCGGACTCGCTGCGCACCGGGGCGAACGTGAACGCGGAGGTGCTGCCCGCCGACTTGTCCGTCGCCGCCGACCGCGCCACGGTGGCCGACCGGCTGGCCGGCGGGGTGCGGGTACTGGTCAACAATGCCGGCTTCGGTACCTCGGGCGAGTTCTGGGCCACCGACCTCGGGGTGCTGCAACGCCAACTGGACGTCAACGTCACCGCGGTGATGCACCTGACCCACGCCGCGCTGCCGGCCATGCTGGATGCGCACTCCGGAACCGTGATCAACGTCGCCAGCGTCGCCGGGCTGTTGCCGGGCCGCGGATCCACCTACTCGGCGTCCAAGGCCTGGGTGATCTCCTTCTCGGAAGGTTTGGCCAACGGGCTCGGTGGTCCCGGTGTCGGCGTGCACGCGCTGTGTCCGGGCTTCGTGCACACCGAGTTCCATCAGCGGGCGGGCATCGAGATGTCGTCGACGCCGTCGGCGATGTGGCTGGAGGTGGACGACGTCGTCGGCGAGACCCTGGCCGGTGTCGCCAAAGGCAAGGTGGTCATCGTTCCCGGGCTTCAGTACAAGGCTCTCACCACCATGGGCCGAATGGTGCCGCGAAACCTGGTGCGCACCATGAACAGAGCGGTGGGTAGTGGCCGCAGCAGAACCTGACGTAGATCACCAGTGCGCTCGCTGATCGCGCTGGTGCTGGCGGCCGTGGTCGTTGCCGCGGGCTGTTCGGCAGGAGAATCCGAGCGCACCTACGGTGCGCAGTCCGCCCGCATGGGAGCGGCGCTGTCGGTACTGGGGTGGAACATCTCGGTGTCGAACCTGCGCTTCGACGCCGACCACGTGTTGGTCGACGTGGACGCCGCGCCCGCGCAGGAGGGGCGGGACCATGTCCAGCCGGGGGATCTGCGGTTCGGGCTGTACGGGGCGTTGGCGCATCCTCTCGAGGCGGACGCGCTGACCGGCTGCCGGCGCACAACAAGCCTCGATATCGAGCCGGCGACGGCACCGAAGCCCGACAGGCTTACCGGCACAGTGTGTTTGGGACCGCTGCGGGACCGTACCCAGGTGCGCGGTGTCTATGTCTACTCGACCCAGGACCGAATCCCAGAAACTGCGGCGGCCTATCCCGCGGCGTTCCCCGTGGGGGTATTGCCAACGAACGAGAACGACACCGGGCTGACGGTGCTGACGTCGAGCGTGGAGGGCTTCCGCGCCGACGGCACCCAGATTCACCCCGCGGAGCTCGGCGATCCGGCGGCGTTCGCGGGCAACGGTTACATGCTGCTCGGCCTGCAGATCGACGGTCTGGCGGCGCGGTACCAGGACGACTCCACCCGGC
>CAZEMS010000075.1:4147-12839 GCA_964513475.1 uncultured Mycobacterium sp.
GCCCGCACCGGGGCTCAGTCACGCTTGTTCGGTGTACGGCTCGTCGGTGTTGGTGCTGCCCGATTCCTCCCTGGACGCGGTTCAGGTGCGCGCCTCGCTGTGCACGCAGGGCGAGATGAACGCTGCGCTGCTGTATGCGACGGTGTCGGTGGTGGGCACCCACGCCGGCCTGTGGACCACCGATGAGTGAGCGCCCGTCACGGGCCGGACCTACAGAGTGGGGCGTCAGCACCGGAGTCGGGCCGTGGGCAGGGCCTGCTCCGGACGATCCGCGCTACGACCCGGATCTTCTCCGCGACGGTGACACCCGCAATGTCGTTGACCGGTATCGCTATTGGACCCGCGAAGCGATCGTCGCGGACATCGATACCCGCAGACATCCCCTGCACGTTGCCATTGAGAACTTCGGCAACGACGCGAACATCGGTTCGGTGGTGCGCACCGCCAACGCATTCGCCGTCGACACCGTGCACATCGTCGGGCGGCGGCGCTGGAACCGGCGCGGCGCGATGGTCACCGACCGATACCAGCGGCTGCGACATCACGACACCACCACCGGTCTGCTCGCCTTCGCCGCCGACGCCGGTCTGGTGGTGGTCGCCGTCGACAACGTGCCCGGCGCGGTGCGGCTCGAGGACACCGCGCTGCCCCGCGATTGCCTGCTGATCTTCGGCCAGGAAGGGCCGGGAATCACCGTTGAGGCGAAAGTCGGCGCAGCGATGACCGTGTCGATCGCACAGTTCGGCTCCACCCGCAGCATCAACGCGGGAGTCGCCGCCGGCATCGCCATGCATGCCTGGATCACCGAACATGCCGACATCGCGGAGGCCTGGTAGGGCAGGATCGAACCATGGATCAGGTATGGGCTAACCGCGCGGCCAGTGCCGAAGCCGCGATCACGGAGCGTCACCTCAAGCGGCTGTGGGGCCTGCCCGGGACGCAGCTCGGCGTGGTGGCTTGGCCGTCGGCCCGCAAGGACCGGTGGTTCGGCACCTGGCACTACTGGTGGCAGGCGCACCTGCTGGACAACCTCGTCGATGCGCAGCTGCGCGAGCCGCAGCCCGAACGGAAGATCCGGATCAGTCGACAGGTACGCGCACACCGGTTGCGCAACAACGGATCCTGGATCAACGACTACTACGACGACATGGCGTGGCTGGCGCTGGCGATCGAACGCGCCGGCCGGCTGGCCGGAGTCGAGCGGCCCAAGGCACTGGACAAGCTGGCCAACCAGTTCATGTCCGCCTGGGTGCCCGAGGACGGAGGCGGCATCCCGTGGCGCAAGCAGGACCAGTTCTTCAACGCACCCGCCAACGGCCCGGCCGGAATCTTCCTGGCCCGCAGCGACCGGGTGCGCCGCGCCGGGCAGATGGCCGACTGGATGGACAAGACGCTGGTCGACCCGGAGACCCATCTGGTGTTCGACGGCATCAAGGGCGGCTCGCTGGTACGTGCGCAGTACACCTACTGCCAGGGCGTGGTGTTGGGACTGGAGACCGAGCTGGCGGTGCGCACCGACGATTCCGCACACGCCGAGCGGGTGCATCGACTCGTGTTGGCGGTGCGCAAACATATGGCGCCGGGCGGCGTGATCAAGGGCGCCGGCGGTGGCGACGGCGGACTGTTCAACGGCATCCTCGCCCGCTACCTCGCATTGGTGGCCACCGCGCTGCCGCAGAGGTCCGCCGAGGACGCCGAGGCGCGTGAGGTCGCTCGATCGCTGGTGCTGACGTCCGCCCGGTCGGCTTGGGAGCACCGGCAGCTGATCGACGGCTACGTGCTGTTCGGCCCGTCCTGGGATCGGACCGCCGACATACCGGGGTCCGCCGGCAAGGTCGCGGAATCCGTCGCGGGCGCAGTCAACTCCTCTGAGGTGCCCGAACGGGACCTGTCGGTGCAGTTGTCGGGCTGGATGCTGATGGAGGCCGCGCACACGCTGGTGACCGAGCAGGATCGCGGCCGATGACGCTCACCGGCAGCTGGGCGCCCGACGCCGCCACCGTCGAGCAGGCGAACCTGACCGCTTTCATGGGCTGGCTGGCGCGGACCGGACGCGGCGAGTTCACCGATTACCAGCAGCTGTGGCAGCAGTCGGTGGCCGACCTCGACTGGTTCTGGGACGCAGTGTGGCAGTTCTTCGACGTCAGGGCCGGCGCCGCGCCGACAGCAGTGTTGCGCAATCGGGAAATGCCCGGGGCGCAGTGGTTTCCGGATGCAACTCTGAACTATGTGAGCGAGATCTTCCGGCACCAGACGCCACGGCAGCCGGCGTTGGTGGTCGCCGGCGAGGACGGTTCATCGGACTGGTCATGGAACAGACTGCGCGACGAGGTCGCGGCTTTCGGTCACTACCTGCGCCGGGTGGGGGTCCGTCCCGGCGACCGCGTCGTGGGGTACATCCCCAACATGGGTGAGGCGGTTGTGGCCTTCCTCGGAGCCGCCAGCGTCGGCGCCGTCTGGGCGGTGTGCAACCAGGACCTGGCCGTCAGTGGCGTGGTCGCCCGGCTCGGGCAACTCGAACCGACCGTGCTGATCGCCAGTGACGGTTCGGTGTACGGGGGTAAACGCCACGACCGTCGCGAACAGCTGTCCGAGATCCGTTCCCAGCTGACGACACTCAAAGCCACCGTGCTGGTGTCGCGGCTGGGCCTGGATGCCCCCGCCGATGTGACCGCGTGGCATGAGGCGATCAGTTCCGAAGGACCGCTGGAGATAACCGACGTGCCGTTTGCGCACCCGCTCTGGGTGTTGTTCTCCTCTGGGACCACCGGGACGCCGAAGGGCATCGTGCACGGCCACGGCGGTGTGCTGCTGGAGCATTTGAAGTATCTGAGCCTGCAACTGGATCTCAAATCACAGGACCGGCTGTTCTGGCAGTCCTCGACCAGCTGGATGATGTGGAACCTGGTGGTGTCGGGCCTTCTCGTCGGCGCCACCGTGGTGCTCTACGACGGCAGCCCGGCTTATCCGCACCCCGAATCTCTTTGGCAGGTCGTGGCCGACCAGAAGGTGACGGTGTTCGGAGCCGGTGCCGGCTACTACCTCGCGTGCGCGAAGCAGACCGCGGAACGCAAGTCCACGATCGGTGAAATCTATCCGCTGGCCGCGCTGCGTGCCGTCGGCTCCACCGGATCACCTTTGCCCGCTTCGGGTTTCCGCTGGATTCAGGAAGAGGTCGGTCGACCCATCCCGGTGATCTCGATGAGCGGCGGCACCGACGTGGTCACGGCGTTCATCGGCGGCTGTCCGCTGGTGCCGATCAGGGCCGGTGAGCTCAACGTGCGCTGTCTGGGGGCGGCTGTCGAGGCTTGGGGAGATTCTGGTGATCCGGTGATAGGTCAGGCCGGCGAACTGGTACTCACCCAGCCGATGCCGTCCATGCCGGTGTACTTCTGGAACGACGCCGACGGCGAGCGTTACCGCAAGGCCTACTTCGACAAGTACCCCGGCATCTGGTGTCACGGCGACTGGATCACCATCACCGAACGGAATTCGGTTGTCGTGCATGGTCGTTCGGACGCCACTCTCAACCGCGGCGGGGTGCGGATGGGCAGTGCCGAGATCTACAACGCCATCGAGACCCTTGCCGGGATTCGTGACTGTCTGGTCATCGGTGTGGAGCAGGACGACGGCGGATACTGGATGCCACTGTTCGTCGCGCTCGACGAGGGGCTCGAACTCGACGACGCGGTGCGCCAGCGCATCATCTCGCAGATCCGGACCAGCGCATCACCGCGCCACGTGCCCGACGACGTCATCGGCGTGCCTGCCATTCCGCGCACGATGACCGGCAAACGCCTGGAGATCCCGATCAAGAAGATACTGATGGGCGCAGACCCATCCGACGTGGTGTCCGCCAGTTCGGTCGATCGCCCCGACGTGCTCGCGGTGTTCGCCGGCCACGCCCGAATCAACCCGTAGGTCGTCCCCGTAGGTTGTTGTTGTGCGGCTGACGCTATTCATCAACCCGGAGCATCCGCCCGGTGATCGGCTCGATGTGCGGTTGGCCGAACACATCGAGCAGGTGTCGATTGCCCGGGCCGGTGGCTATGACGGTGTGACGATCGGAACGCACCTGTCTTTCGGTTCGGCGGCGTGGCTACCGCCGTTCCCGACGTTGGCTGGTCTTGTGCCCGCGGCCGCCGGGATGTCGTTGTCGACCTGCATGCTGGTCCTTCCTCACCACCACCCGCTGCAGGTGGCCACCGAGGGCGCCTTCCTGGATGTGCTGTGCGGCGGACGGTTCATCCTGGGAGCATCGGCGGGCTGGGCCGGCGAAGAGTTCGCGTTGCTGGGTATTGACCGACGCGAACGGGTGGGGCGTTTCGCAGAGGCGTTGGATCTCATTTCGCAGCTGTGGTCGCAGGAGCGAGTGCACTTTCACGGCAACTACTACCAGGTCGAGGACGCTACGTTGGCCCTCCGCCCGGTGAAGCGCCCACGGCCGCCAGTATGGCTGGGCGGCAGCGTGATCCGTTCGGTAGAGCGGGCTGCCGAATTGGCTGACACCTCGGTGGGCGATACCTGGGTGGCGTCCTCGCACCTCACCGACACAGTGATCGTGGAACAAGCGAAAGCCTTCAACGAGCGGCTGGCGGCGCTGGGCAAACCGCGGCCGGCCGACTTTCCGTTGTTGCGCAACATCGTGGTTGCCGAAGACCGTGCCACGGCGCTTCGCGACGCGGTGCCCTACCTGTCGGCCAGCTACAACGTGTTCGACCGCTGGGGCCTGTTCACCGACGTGGTCGGCGATCCCGCCGCGGCCCGGGATGTTCCCGAGCTACTCGCGGGCCGGGTGATCATCGGCTCGCCCGAGGACTGCGCCGAGGAGTTGGTGCGCCTCGCGCGTTCGATCGGGTTCACCCGTCTGATCGCGCGGGTTCAATGGATGGGTATGGAGCAGCGGATCGTTTGCCGCACAATCGAACTGCTCGCGCGTGAGGTCCGGCCGATGCTGGAAAGCGAGCTCGGCTGACGGTCATCCAACCTGCGGAGGGGCGGGCGTGGTCAGCGCGCAGGCTCGAAGGAGCCGAGGCCGTAGTCGCCGGCGATCGTGGTGCGGTGCATGCAACGCCGGTACTCGGGGGGCATGCCCGACGCGGAGTGCAGCAGTCGCCAGTTGTCCCAGATGACCATGTCGGTGGGCTGCCACCGGTGCCAGTAGCTGAGATCCTTCGCCGCAGCCACGATATTCGTGCGTCGTTGAGCTGCGTTCGCACACCGGGGTCGGCAAGTGCTTCGCGAGTCACTCCCCCTGAACGCGCGCGCCGAAAGACAGATCGTCGCGGATCGGCTGCACGCCGACGGTCATGGCCCCCATCACTGGATGCTAACTGCAGTTTGCAAACCCTGGTCTGACGGTCGGATCGGCCCCAACACCGGCCGTTCACTATCAGTTGTCCACCGCAACCGAGGCCCGGACGGCCGGATCTTTCGTGGCGCCCGTTCGTTGGTTTGGGCGAGAACCGCGGGCGTGCCTACCGTGGTGAGGTGAGAGACGTGCTGAGCGAGATCCTCGAGATCTGGCGCGGCGGCGGCACCGCCGGCGTGGCGACGGTAGTCAGGACGTTCCAGTCGGCTCCCCGTCAACCCGGTGCCGCGATGGTGGTCGCGCCCGACGGCTCGGTGAGCGGCTCGGTGTCCGGCGGGTGCGTCGAGGCCGCCGTGTACGACCTGGCGACCGAGGTGGCCCGGACCGGGATACCGCAGTTGCAGCGCTACGGGGTCAGCGACGACGAGGCCCTCGCCGCCGGCCTGACCTGCGGCGGCATCCTCGACGTGTTCGTCGAGCCGGTGTCCTCGGCTACCTTCGGCCAGCTGGGGTCGGTCGCCGATGACATTGCCGGGCACCGTCCGGTGGCGGTGGCCACGGTCATCGGGCACCCGCAGCGGCAGTGGATGGGACGCCGGCTGGTCATCGGTGCGCTGGAGAGCCATGCGCCGGTACAGGGCACGCTCGGTTCCCCCCGCGTCGACGCGGCGGTGACCGACGACGCGCGTGGGCTGCTTGCCGCCGGCCGCAGCGAGGTGCTCACCTTCGGTCCTGACGGTCAGCGGCGCGGTGAGGGTTTGGATGTCTTCGTGGCCAGCTACGCGCCCGGGCCGCGGATGTTGGTGTTCGGGGCCATCGACTTCGCCGCCGCGATGGCCCGGCAGGGTTCGTTTCTCGGCTATCGGGTGACTGTCTGTGACGCCCGGCCCGTCTTCGCCACCCGGGCGCGGTTCCCGACCGCCGCCGAGGTCGTAGTCGACTGGCCGCATCGTTACCTCGCCGCCCAGGCCGGTGCGGGGTTGATCGATCGGCGGACGGTGATCTGCGTGCTGACCCACGATCCGAAGTTCGACGTACCGCTGCTCGAAGTGGCGTTGCGGCTGCCCGACGTGGCCTACGTGGGCGCGATGGGCTCGCGGCGCACCCACGAGGACCGGATCGCCCGGCTGCGCCGGGCCGGGCTGACCGGGGCTGAACTGTCCGGGCTGGCCAGCCCGATCGGACTGGACCTCGGCGCGCGCACCCCGGAGGAGACGGCGGTGTCGATCGCCGCCGAGATCATTGCGCGGCAGTGGGGCGGCGGCGGTCGTCCGCTGGGCGAAACCGCGGGCCGCATCCATCACGACAGCCCGCAGCCGAGTGCGGAGAACAGCGGCTAGACGCGGCTGGCCACGAAGTTCGCCGCCTGCGCGGTGAGTCCCGAGGAGGCGTAGTTGGTGTGCGCGAACGGGTTACGCCCGCCGGAGCAGATCGGATCACCGTCGCTGCACAAGTCGATGCCCCGGCCGCCGAAGACCCGGCTGGCCGATACCGGGTTGCCGAACTTGGTCGAGGGGTTGCCGAACGCCGCGACCGCCACGACGTTGCTCGCCAGGCTGGCGGGCAGGGGCGGAGCCGACCCGATGTCGCCGATCTTGTTGCCCAGCGGGGGTATGCCCGCCAGCATGTCCACCACCGCAGCCCCTTGCGAGTACCCACCGAGCACGATGCGGGTGGACGGGCACTGCTGTGCCATCGCCTGGATGCGGGCGGTGGCATCGCTGGCACCGGTGGCGGTGTGCAGGAAGTCGTAGGAGGCCGGGTAGTTCACCGCGTAGATGCCCATGCTTCGACCGCCCAGCTGCGGTCGCAGCGCCTCGGCGAAGGCGAGCCCCACCTTGCCGATGCCGGGCGGCTCGCTGGTGCCGCGCGCGAACACCACCTCGACATCGGGGCATGGGGCGGCGGTCGCCGATGGGGCCGGCGCGCTTGTCAGCGTTACCGCGGCACCCAGGATCGCAGAGGCGGCGGCGGTCACCCGGACGGCCGTTCGGGTCGCAGTAGTGCGCACGTGGTTGATCATCAGGACGACTTCCCGGTCAGTGGATCCAGCGTCGAGTCGGGGTCCGGTCCCCGCCGTCGCTGCAGCAGGGCGCGGCCGACCGAGATGATTCCGGGCAGGATCGACAGGAAGACGATGAGCAGGATCATGAATTCGAGGTTGTTCTTGACGAACGGCACATTGCCCAGGAAGTAGCCCAGCAGCGTCACCCCGCCACCCCAGGCGATGCCGCCGACGATGTCGAAACCGAGGAACACCGGGTAGCGCATGTAGGACACCCCCGCGAGTACCGGGGTGAACGTGCGCACGATGGGCACGAACCGGGCCAGGATGATGGTGAACGGACCGTACTTCTCGAAGAAGGCGTGCGACTCGGTGACGTATCTCTTCTTGAAGAAGCGGGAGTCCTCCTTGTCGAACAGGGCCGGCCCGATGCGTCTTCCGATGAAGTACGCGGTCTGATCACCGAGTACCGCCACCACCGCGACGCAGGGGGCGAGCACCCAGATGTTGACCGGCGGGTTGGGCGCAGCGGCCAGCAGGCCGCCGGTGAACAGCAGCGAATCGCCTGGCAGCAGCGGAAACAGCAACCCGGTCTCGATGAAGACGATGATCAAGATGCCTGGCAGCACCGCGGATGCGAACAGGCCGCCTTCGCCCAGCCAGTACATCGGGTCCAAGATGCCCGGCAGCGCCAGCACGGTGGTGGTCATGGGTGTCCAAGATACCGCCGGCCGCGTCGTGCACCGATTCTTGCCATACTAGGTCGCACAGTTCGCGACGCAGATTGCCGAGATAGATCGCCGAGAGGAAATTCCATGCCCATCGCCACGCCCGAGGTCTATGCGGAGATGCTCAGCCGCGCCAAGGAGCACGGGTTCGCCTTCCCGGCCATCAACTGCACTTCGTCGGAGACGATCAACGCCGCGATCAAGGGGTTCGCCGACGCGGGTAGTGACGGAATCATCCAGTTCTCCACCGGAGGTGCCGAGTTCGGTTCCGGTCTGGGTGTCAAGGACATGGTGACCGGTGCCGTGGCGCTGGCCGGGTTCGCACACGCGATCGCCGAGGAGTACCCGGTGACCGTCGCCCTGCACACCGACCACTGCCCGAAGGACAAGCTGGACACCTACGTCAGGCCGCTGCTGGCGATCTCGCAGAAGCTGGTCGACCAAGGTCAAAACCCGCTGTTCCAGTCGCACATGTGGGACGGATCGGCCATCCCGATCGACGAGAACCTGCAGATCGCCCAGGAGTTGCTGAAGGCTGCCGCGGCGGCCCGGATCAGCCTGGAGGTCGAGATCGGAGTGGTCGGCGGCGAGGAGGACGGAGTCGAGGCCGAGATCAACGAGAAGCTCTACACCACGCCGGAGGACTTC
>CAZEMS010000076.1:0-12530 GCA_964513475.1 uncultured Mycobacterium sp.
AAACACGGTATATTTGCATTAAATCGCAAAAAAGGTTTGCGGAAAGTTGCAAGGGAAGATAGAGCGGTCTATATTTGTATCATCATTAACACACACACACAAACTTTTAATCATGGCTTACGTACATTCTGAAATCACAGAACCCACATCTATCACCGAAAAACAATACCGGGAGGCATTTTTTGCAATCGACCGAGAAACGGGCGATCATTGGTTGATGTGGAATGATGGACAGTCCAGCCGAGTTCTTTTTGTTGGTCGGGACCAAGGTTCTTTGAGCCAGTCAGAAAGCGACCTATATAGCGGAGATTTTAACGCAAAGATCACAGAGGTGGAAGTAATTGGCGAAGCAGGAGAGCCGCACGATATAGAAGCAATTGTCTTTTTAACTTCCGAATCAGGGGCTGGTATCGAACTCGACGAACTTGCCAAAGGCCGTGTTTGCTGGATTTAATAACTAACCCCCGCCCCGGCAGGCAAACGCCGGGGCTTAAATTATAGAGAAATGAAAATGACAATCAACAAAAAGCAAATAGCAGAGCGGATAAAGAAAGAGATCGAAATTGCGGCGCAATACCGCGAAGAAGCGGAATCCTATATTAACATGGCATTTTCGACCCCCTACCCTTCTTTGAAAGACACCTACATCAAACTTAGCCTTATCAGTATGCGCGCGCACAACCGCCACATCGAATCAGCCAAGGACTTAACGGAGATTATAAACCAATAAATTTTTAAATATGAATGTACTCACAATCTCGGGCCTACCAGTAAAGGCCCACAAAAGCCTAAACCAGTTGATTAACTGGTGGCTAGAACATGCCGCACAAAACGGCATCAAAGGCAGCCCTTCTAAACGGTCCGTCTACGACAACCTGAGCGGCCCCGGTACACACTACTTCCCGGAGGGTATTAAGGACCAAAACGATAACACATTGATAGTCGTATTTTCCAAACTAGAAAGCGACGACCAATGAGCCGAAAAGACCAGAACAGGACAGCGGGCAATATTGCGGCCTACGGCCTTTGCATTATCGCCGCAGTCATTTTTATATCACTTATTTACTTAACCATCAAAAGTTAACACATTATGAAAAATCGTCAATTCGACTTGTTTTTTCAGGGCTTTAGCTTCCTCCTCCCCTACCTTTCCGGCATCATACTAATCGCCAACTATGCCGCCGCCGGGTACGCTACTTACCTGTTTTTGTCTTCCGTTATGGGGCCGATCATCGGTCCGTCAGCCGCTACCCTATTGGGTGCAGGCGTTGGAATCGGCGTTCAGGGATTCCGGGCAGTCATTGTTTACTTTGACCTTATGACACCCAACCGATTGAGCTTCGACAAAAAGCCGGAAGTCGTAGCCCTTGCATTCACCGTGTTTACCATGTCCGAAATTTATTTATTGGGCGGCGATATGGGAATAGAACTTTCCGCAATCGTCAGCCTTTGCGGGCTACAGGTGGCCGGATATATGGCAGAAATCAACCTTTTGCGGCAGTTCCGGTACATTATAAACTACCATTTATCCACCAACCCGGCAAAGGTAAAAGAGCTTGTCCGGGCGCATACCAACCAAGCCAATTTGGAGGCCTACCTTGACAAAGTTGAGGAGGCCATGTCTGAAAAGGGCGTTTACATTAGCCCGCCGGACCTTGACAAATTCCTGTTAGACGGCGATTTTAGCCCCGAAAAACAGCAAGTGCCGCCGCCCACGCCGCCCGCAGCCCCTGCCCCACCCCACCCGGAAATGTACCCCGAAGGCCGGGACTTCGAGGACGCGGAAGAGATCAACAAGGAACTGGAAAGTAGGAACTACCACAATGTGGTGGCAGTGCCGCGCAGCCAGTACGAAAGGCCGGCCGGGCCAGACTTTCCACCAATGAGCCTGAATTTTACCGGGCCAGGCGGTGCCTAGAGTGTGGCCGGGACATATCCCACCGCCGCCGGGATGCAGTTTTTTGCAGCCCGGCCCACCGCCTGGCATTTTACCGGGCTAAAGTAAAACCCTAACTTGAAACGCTTTTTTCCCTGAACACCAATACATTATGAAAAAAGAAAACCCAGGCCAAGACCTTTTACGCCTGATAGACCAGCGCAAACAGCAGGCAAAAAAGGGATTGGAAAACTACCTTTTCCACATCAACACAGACAAACAAAAGGTTATCATTCCAGCCGTTGACCTGCAAACGGGAGAGGTGGGGGAGAGCGAAAAGATAGATTTTCCGATAGGCACACAGCTATTTTTTTCGCAAGTCGCCAACAGGAAGAACAGCGTTTTTTGGGGCGTGCATCGGTACTACCGTTTCCACCGCACGCTATTTAAGCGGGAAATTCTAAGCGCCGACCAGATCAACGGCCTTGAAACCAAGGCAGCGCCCCGAAAGGAGGCCAGCGGGGAGGACCTGAAAAATATCTTTGGCGCGTCTCAAATAGAAATTTGGGACACAATAGAGGACAGCCGGGAATTTGTCGGATGGACCCGCGACACTGTGAACATCACTGATTTTTGGGCATTTTGGACCAGCGGCCAGCGGCCCAGCCTGATAAGCCGCGACCGATACCGGGAAGTCTTTAAAATCCTGATTGAAAGACTTTGGAACGACCCGGTCAGCGAAGAAAAAGGGGAGAAAGAACCCGTAAAAATTATTTTGTAAAATTTTAAAACCTAATTTTCATGCATCAAAACAATTATTTTCACGTTGCCCTGAGATTCAAAGGGCGTGAACAGGTTTACTACCTGGCAAAAACTAAGCTAGATACGCCGGGTGACTTTTTTGTAACATCAAAAGACGGCGCGATGCTTTTTGACGCGAACCAAGCAACCGACGAGCTTCGCAGGATCAGAGAGGCACACGGCCATGTCGTACAGGCTTGGACACAAACCGCTAACTAATCAATCAATCAATTAATAACTTTCAAAGTCAAAATTAATTATGGCACGTAAAGCAATTCAAACACCAAGCGCGATCAACCGCCCGTACCGTTACAAAGTGACCTTGCAAAACAACGGGGAGGCCCGCGTGTACGACCGCACCGAAAAGAAGGCAGTCGAAAACTTGGACCTTTCCGGATTCACTTACTTGGCCCGAACTTACTTTCTGTACAATTTGGCGATCAAAAAAGGGGAGCGGGTTACGGATATTGTAAGCACCGAGTACAACCGCAAAAGCCAGCCTGTTACAATTGTCGATAAAATCGAAAATACACGGCAGAAAGCCGAAGCGGGGGAGGCTAAAGCGATCATTGACGGCAACGTTGGAATTATTATCTACGCCCTGAAGGGTGCCGACATCTACCAGATAGAGGGCAGTTCTTCCGTTTTGGGCCAGTTCATGGACTTCCAAAGCGAGTGCAGCAAAAACGGCATCATGCCGGACTTTTCGCTGAAAGCCGAAGAAAACAAATCCGGAGAAGGCCCGCGCTATAACTGGCTGTTTTCAACGCACGAGATTGAACCCGAGCAGGCCGACCTGGAAAACGCCGCTAAGGCCCTGAGCGATTATTTTAAGGGAAGGGGACTGGAGACCAACGAGCTAGACCCGCTGACCGAAGCCCCCGAAGCGGCCGAATCAGACAACGACCCCGAAACGCCCGCCTTTCAGTAATCAGTAACCCGATACCACCGCCCCCGGCCAATTAGCGCCGGGGGCATTACTGATAAAACCCTACTGATATGGCAAGAACTAGAAAATCAAAAATAGCAGCCCGCTACAATGATCAATTAGAGCAAGCAAAAGAGGCATTCAAGCAGCGGACCGGAAAAAAGATTGCCCGAGGCTTTTCGGATAGCAAAGAGGCCAAGCGCATAGAGCGCAACAAAAACCAAGCGCTTTACCGGTACGAAAAAAAGCAGGAGGCCCGGACCACCGGGCGCAAGCTCGGTAATATCATTCCCGCACCGGGCGAAGTGATAGAAAAGCAGATCAAAGACCCCAAATTGGGAAATGTAAGGGCAAGCAACGAAGCGGACGGCATGTTTTTTACAGTTCTTACCAACAAGGGAGCGAATAGGGGAGAAGGCCCCGCGCTTGCCATGTTCAGAGAAAACGAGATAGGCCAGGCAAAGCCGGTAAAAGGTGTCATTATTGATTCAGTCAACAACACCAAAAAAATTTATAGCAATGATTTTTCATTCTCGCAAGGTTTGGGCGCACTCTACCGAAAGGCTGCCGACTATCAAAAAAAGGTCGATAGTTCAGGCAAGCCCTTTGTGTCAGTTGTAGAAGTAGAAACAGACACAGAGGTTTTTGTGACGGTCCGAATGTATGACCCAGGAGAAACAGAAGAATAATGAACACAATACCCACCAACGCACCGCAAAAGGTGCTAAACCGTTTAGCCCGCCTAAACATACCGCACCACGTAGCAAGCACCAATAAAACCGACATCATAACAGTCTACCCGCCCGGAAGGGAGCCGTACCGCTATCTGGCAACCTTTGGAGGCCTGACCCGCCCGGAATTGGGATTCATTAAGGAGACTAAAAAAGAAGCCGAATCCAGCGCCACAAGGCCCGAAGGTAACACGGCAAAATCCATTTTCTATTATCGTTTCCGCGACCTTAAACCCGGCACCTACGAAGGGGTGACGGAATTAGATGTAAATTCTGCTTATTGGCTTATCGCCTACAGACGCGGAATAATAAGCAAGCGCACCTATCAAAAGGGACTGGAGGACGTTTCCAAGATGGCCCGTCTCGTGGCCCTTGGAAGCCTTGCCACCGTAAAAAGGCACTATGAATACAACCCCGAAACGGGCAAATACTTAGAATGCGAGGCAGAGTACAACGAGCGCACCCGGAGCTATTTTTTTGACATCGCTAAAGAATTGGATGTTATTATGGCCCGTATCATTCAAACCCACCACGTGCTATTTTATTGGGTTGATGCTTTTATTTTGTACGACTACCACGCCCAAGCTGTTAGGGCAGAACTCGAAAAGGAAGGTTTGCCCGCAAAATTTGTACCTTTGGAAAAGGTAGTTGTCAGCCGATTGAAATCGGGCCGCCGTTTGGTCCGCGTACACACAAAGGCCGGAAAGGTAAAACCCTTTGTTTTTGGGGACCCGGAACAAACGGCAGAATACCACATCAAAACCGCAATTGGAACCGTAAAAACGATAGTATGAGACAGCTAAGAATCCAACGAGTATTTAAAGAGCCGGGCAAATCCGGCCTTACCCACTTGAAAGGCAAAACCGGTACTTACATCATTTTCGAGGAAGGCCGGGCAGGGTTCAGAGAGCCGGTTTATGTTGGTTGGTCAGATTCAGACCTTTACAACACAATCCGCCGGCATTTTTACAAGTGGGACAACGATAGGGGAGTGAGCTATGCCGGGAAGTTAAAGAGCCGCAGGTACAAGTATTATGTAAAGGTGTACCTAACCAACAAAACAGACGCTTACCCGCTGGAGGCTAACCTGATTTACGAGCTACAGCCGCGAGACAATCAAAACAGAAAAGTTTTTGGGAAAAGCCTTTCCATAGAGGCATTAAAGGAAGATATAGGCCGTGGCGTTTACGAGCGCATAAACGGAAGGCTTCGCCGGGCACAGATAGCAAAAAAGGAAGAAACACAGCCTTTCTACCGTTATGACGAAAAAGGGAATTTGGCTAACAAAAGCGCCATTTCCACGCAAGAAATCAGTGACGAAGAAATACCATTCTAATATGTGGCGAAAATTGACCTACCGAAATAACGAATATTACATACAATCAACGCCGAACGCCAAAAAGGCCTTTGCGGTCTACGACCGTGGCGGGAAACTGCTTTGCCGTTTCGGCGCACCGGGGGCCAGCATACAACCCGGCACCCCTAAAGGGAATTCCTATTGCGCCCGTTCTGCAAAGATCAAAACGGCCCGGCCCAACATAAAAAGTCCTAATTTCTGGAGCCGACTGAATTGGTCCTGTCACGGCAGCAAGAGCAGGAGCCAAAAAAACTTTTTGGGGAAGGCCCAAAAGATCAGCCGCCCGCCTTTCCTCTAATTTGCCTATATTTGTGTGTGTTTACTTTTGTTTCTCTATTGGGAGTAATGTAGTTGTTCAATTTTTTTAGCCCTGCAAAATGTTGCGGGGCTTTTTTTATCTTAGCACAATCAAAAAAATTAATTATGGAAAACCTATTAGAAGAATTAGAGAAGCAAACACCCGAAAAACCCACCGGGATAAATTTTGAGTTCTCAGACGAATTAGATATTCCCACCGCAGGTACCAAAACAGGCGAAAAAGAGGATATTTTTTCCCAATTTGATCAAAACGACTTTTTTTCTGACTTAGAAGAGGACGAGCCAGCCAGCAAGGCAGAGGAAAAGGGGAGGGAGCAGTTTTACAAGGCCGCCGCCCGCCAATACGTTGTCACCTTTAATGCAATAGTACCTAAAGTGGCAAGCCTTTACAGCAAGGCCAACAGTGAGAACTACAAACTAACGCAAGAGGAACAAGACGAATACGAGCAGGTAACAGAGGCTTTTTTTGCCTCTATTGAATGGCACCCGGACCCCAAAGCCATGTTTATAGGATTTTCCAGTATGCTGTTGGTCGTTGTATATCTTCGAGCCGCTGAGGACAAAAAGCGCATTGAAGCAGAGAAGAAAAGAAGCGATGCTATGAAGGCATGGAAAACAGCCAGCACGACAGAGGAGCGCATAAAGGCCAACGCGGAAATGAAGCAGGCCGAAGCAAACGCACCGCAAAAACGCCAGCGGTTTGTAATTGATAAAGACGGGTTCTTCGAGCGGGACGTAAACGGGGCCTACATTCCCAAGTCTGACCGCATAGAAAAGCCCACACCCCACGTAATGGAGCTCATCAAAAAGTACGAATTTTTCGAGGATGGAAGCCCGCGAAGTGAGGGCCAGATTAACGCAGAGATCAGAAAAGAATTGTACGGATAATGAGGATAAACAAGGAATTTCGCGTACAAAACATATTGGCAGGCCGGGAGGCAAGCGGAAAAACGTACTATGCTGAAAAGCTCGGCAACATTTACGCCCAAAAAGGAGGAGGTGTATTAGTGTACAATAGAGGTATGCCTAGCGATTTTGCAGAGTACGAGGAGGTGATTTTTCCCACCTTTTCAGAAGTGGAACGGGCACTGCCGAAAAAGAAGGCCCGCGAATTTCGCCGTTTCCCCTTTGTGCCTTGGTTTGAATACCAAAACAAGTGCATCCCAATGCACCGATTTTTTGCATTTAGCCGGGGCCGAAAATTGTACTCACTTCGCATACCGGACCGCAAGAGTGAAAGCGCATGGTTTAGGGCCATGCACTTTTATGCCGCCGACACGCTTTTTATCTTCGATGATACCCGGCCCGTTTTCCGTTACGGATTGGATGAGAATCACGTACAGTTCTTTAACGCCAAACGGCACAGTGGGAAAAAACTGGAGGTGCCTAACAGGGGGGTAGACGTTTTAATGCTGTTTCACGGCCTTGATAAGGTCAGCCCGGAATTGTACGACTACACAAGCCACATCACCCTATTTGCCGTCAACCGTATGCCGGAGCCGGGCCACATCGACAATTCAGATTTGTACGAGCTGGTAAGCCTTGCAAAGTCAGAGCTTGACAAGAAACCAAAATATCACTTTGCCCAGATTGACCTTAGAGGCAAAAGCGCATACACCTATAAAATATTTAAACCATGCTAGATAAAATTACCGAAGGGATTGACCCCGAAAAGATCAGCCCTAAAATAGAGGCTGAAATTCAAAACTATTTTAAGCAGCTTTACAAGCAAATACGCCAGCCCTTTTTTATTGCGGGATACGCCACTGCCGAAAAAACCGTGACTTTCCACGCAATCGACCGGCAAAGTCAAATTTTGATGGACTTGGGCGAGCTGCCGGACCTTATTAAAGACATAGCCACGGCCGGTAAGAACATACTCGAGCGGCAGCAGGTAAAGGCAGCCTTTCTAATACCCGGAATCCGAAAAAAAATGACAGAAGGGGGGGAGCTGCTAAACGAACAGATGAAAGAAAGCAACGCCAAACAAGTATTTATAACGCCTGACTATAACGGGAAACCGGGGATTTTCTTTATCTTTGAGGACCAGCCGCCAAGACATATACGAATAGGGGACATCATTTGATTTATTCTTTTGCTACAGTAGGGCCGCCCCTGGCAACTTCGCCGGGGGCTTTTTTATGCGCTTTTTTCGATAAAAATCCAAAAAAAATTTTATTGCTCGTTTTTCCCTTTTTTATTGCGTTCAAAATGCAATGATATGGATAATGAATCTTCTGTATTTGATACGCTGACCGGCCGCGAATCTATCAAGGTCGAGCACATTGTGACCACTCCGGTAAGCACAATTTTGTTTATCGTGGCGGGTGTAGTTGCTGCGCAGGTCCTGAGAAAGATTTTCGCATAGGTGAGAGCAGCGCAGGAGAAAACAGTTATCGTTCTAAACGCATTAGCCGGGTGTAGTTGGTTTACTTTGGAAAACTTAGAGAACCTACTCAGTACCGGCCTAATGGGCCTAAATTTCTGCATTGCAGCGTTAGGCCTTCATTCAATTATCAAAAAAAAACGCAATGCGAGCCAAAGAAGTACGGGTAATGGAGAGCGCAGGGCCGGGCCTGGTCAAACAGGCACCAATGGTGATTAACACCGCCACCGGAAAAACCCGCCCTTACCCCATTACCGATACAAACAAGTACCGCGAAGCAGACGCCAAAAAAGCGGGCTTTGTGTGCTGTAAATCAGTTTCAGAACTCAATAATTCAACCGCAATGAATACACAACCTTACGGCGTTATTGGAGCCGAAAAGGTCAACGGAATGCCGTCCGTTGCCCGCGCAGAACTGCCATCTAATGACAGCGGAAGCGAAACGTTTACCCTTACAATCGAGAACGGGCATACCGCCGCCGAACAACTTTTGCTGGGTGATGGTTTTGGCATCCTGGCCAAACTGTTTTCCATCCCTGCAAAGAACGCCGCAACCGTCATTGGGGGCACCTACGACACGGACACGCTTAACATTTTCAAAGCCGTTTCGGCCGGTTCAGCGGTTCGCTTCCATGGTGTTCACATCGTCAACACCAACAGCGGCAGCGACAGCACCGGCTTTTTTGACAGCGGCAAAATGGAATTGCTCGCCGCGCCGCCGACCAACAACAGCGGCATCAAAAAGCGGTTCGACCTGCAGCAGTTGGTAAATTCCAACAGTTTCAAGCCGTCTATTCGGGACAAGCGGGATTTTCGCTATCTCGTAGAGGGCTACACCGGTATTCTGTTTACCGTTCCCGCAGGCGAAACCATCGCAGTTACGTTCAACGTTCAATCTTATGCGAACGCGCATTTGATGAACCGGGACTTGGACGTATAACCCAGGCAAAAGCGTGCCAGCGCCGGACGGCTAACGCCTGAAGGCCTGGCGCTGCTTATTTTTCCACGCAAAACCACCAAAGCCAATGAGCTTTTTTCAAGAACTTGCAGGAATAGGGGAGGGGATACTCGATACCGTTGGGGCAGGTATTACCGCGCAGGCTACCAACATCGAAGCCCAAGCGACCGCGAACCAGGCCGCCGCCCAGGCAGCACTTGCCAATACCGCCATTCGGGCAGAGCAGGCCCGCCGGGCAGAGGAACGAAAGGATAAGCAAGCGGAAGTATTCCGTATTGTTGTATACTCTGTTTTGGCAATGACCGCAATTGCCCTCACTGCCTACCTTGCCAAAAAATACCGATAATGTTAATACCGGCCGTCATCGGGGGCATTTTCGCACTAAGCCCCAAAAAGGAAGCGCCAACGCCCGCCCGGCCCGTTGCCACATTTTCCCAGTTCCCGAAACCGGAGCCGCCAGAGGCTACACCAGAAACCGAAACCGAGACAAAGGGCAAAACAAGAGGCATCGTTATTGCCGCCATCATCCTAGTTGTTTTGGTCGTCACCTATAAATACTTTTCCAGATGAGCCGATTTGTAGTTAGCGGAACAGATACCGCACTTGATTTTCAGGAACCCGGCACCACTAGCGCCGCAATTACAGCCGCTACCGGCTCCCCGTGGCTGGCAGCCATTCAGGGCGTGAAGTCCTTTCTGACCCCTAAGCCACTGAATTTACCTCAGGTTCAGGACACCGCCCCCATCAGCGACAGCACGCCGCCGGGAACCGTTGCCGCCTACCTTATTATGGGGACCTTTGTAGTAGGGGCCGCCGGTTTGCTGTTTTACCTTTTGAAAAAGTAACCCAAAACGCATATTGAAATGAATGACAATTATCTAAAGTACGGAGTAATAGGCCTTGTAATTGCCGCCCTTGTTTGGATGTTTACCAAGCAAAAAAAAGCGCAGGACACCGGCACCAGTCAGGCCGGAATTTTACCGGACTTGCCAATACCGGTAAAAGCAGGCCCGGCCCCGGACGGCTCGCAAAATGTGCCTTACTCGATCAACAGCGGGGAAGGCTTGCAGCGCATTAAGGAAACCGCCGCCCGCATTGCCAAGGACCCCGAGCGGGGAGCCAGCATACTCGCACAAACGACACAAAGCCCTTATCAGGGCCTTGCTTTTGCGCCAGACATGCGATCATGGATTGCCCAACTTTTTGGCAGTGCGCAGTCCGTGCCCGTTTTTTCAAGCTACACCAATTCCGATTATAAAGGATTTTTGGAAGCCTTGCAGGAACCCGACTATATGAAACTGGCAGGAGAGCGGGGCCGGGAAGGAGCAAGCGCCATAGTGCGACCGCTCATGCAGTACCGGGACTTGTTCACTTTCTGGGGGCCGGTACATGAAAACGGCCTAAGCCTTGCAAGGGAAAACGAGCGTTTCAACGTGCCGGGCGCAAGCTCCGAGAGCCGCACCCAAGAAATGGGCAACTTTGTAAGCGACACTCAAACCATGGCCAAAAACCTGATTGCCAAACAACGCCAGTTTGACCAGGCATTGCAGAAAGAAGCGATTGAGCAGCTCCGCCGGGCAGGTTGGAAATTCGTTGAAATTGACGGACCAAACGCGTAAGAATGTTGCAGAGAATCACGCCCATACAAATAGCAGGTGCCGCCGCCATCTTGATAGCCCTTGTGGTGGTCATCTTGCGGACCCGAAAAAAGACACCGCCCGGAACCGTTGCCCCATCTAACCCACAGGGCATACGGCCCGGATTTTCGGCAGAAGGGGAGGCCGCCAAATTCGCGCAGGCGTTCAACGGCTGGTCTTTTTGGTCTGGCCCACGCCGCGAGGCCCTTAATGACCTTTGGCGAATGTCGGACGCAGAACTCGCAGCCGTTTACAATGCCTACAATGCAGACTTTGCGCCGCAAGGGCAAACCATGCTATCTGTAATAGAAACGGAATGGATATTCGGTTCAGAAGTTGACCGGGTAACTAATCGTTTGCGTCAAATGGGGCTTGCATGAAAAACAGTATCTTGATAAGCATAGCAATAGCCGCCACGCTTGCGGCCATCCTGCTAAAGAAAACCGGCCGGGACCGGACAATAAGAATTTATTAACCACCACAAACCTTTTTAACCATGTTCAACGTAAAATCACCTTTTCAGGGCGCATTGCTCGGCGGAACTATTGTTTTTCTCGCTTTTCTCATTTACGAGAAATACCGCCGCAAGCAGGCCGAGGCAGACGGGGCAACGACTTCGACGGCCATGCCTTCCGTGGAACCAAACTGAAGGGCAGCGGCCCAGCCAAGAGGGCCTAAAATCGTCAAATTGCCGCCCGTTCCCGTACTGAATGACCCGGCAAAACTTGAAACCGTATGAGCCGACAAAAAACAATGATCACAGCCGGGGCAGTTTTAGCCCTGGTTTTGCTCTTTATTTACCGCCGCAGAATTGCGCTTTTCCTTGCAGGGGGCACGCAATTTCCACGCAATACCAACCCGCAGGAAGGGGCGAGCGCCGCCGCTCAGGCTGCGCAAGCCGCCGAGAATGCCGGGCAACCGTTCAACCCAAACCGGCCATTGCGCCGGGGTGTTGATGGGGTAGAAGTTGAATTTCTGCAGACCGGCCTAAACCGGGAGGGAGGGTACAGCCTGGAAATTGACGGCGACTTCGGCCCACTGACCGAGGCCGCCCTTTATGACGCCCGAGGGGTTAAGGAAATCACGTACAATCAGTACATCACGGGGATGCCCGGTATTGATTCAGCTATTGAAATGAACCCAACGCCCGTTTTGCCCGGTTCAGGCCCAAGCAGTTGGACCACGCCACCGTTTTTTTAACTCAAAAGACCCGATCAGATGAAGCGGTTTTTTTTCTTCCTGTTTTTCCTTGCCTTGTCTGTTGCCCTTTGCGCGCAGCAGACCGATAAGCTAATAGACGTTAACCCCTACTATCAGCACAGGGGCAACCAGCGGCCGCAGGACATACAGGCACCCGCGGACACTAATTACATCCTTGTTAGTTATTACAATTTAGGCCCCACTGGAGAGCGCCAGCCTGCCACGGACGGTCAGCCCGTATGGATTCACAAGGACAGTCTAATTAGCCGGGGCTTTTTTTCAGGGCTCGGAGGAGAGGTTTTTATTGAGGCCGGGCTAAATATTGCTGTTTCCGGGAC
>CAZEMS010000077.1:0-12434 GCA_964513475.1 uncultured Mycobacterium sp.
CACCGGCCAGTCAGGCCGCGTGACCGAAACTGTCACCTGATCGTGCAGCAGACCCAGCCGCTCAGGGATTGAGGCTCTGGCCGAGGCCAACCGCGCCAACAGAGCTATTGGGTCGTTACCGCCACTAAGGGCACTACCACCAGCACGTCGGCGTAGATAGCCAAATGAATCATTTGCACACATAGAGGCTTTGACCTGCACAGATAACGGATAGCCCGGTTTTCTACCTATCCGTTACCTATGCAGCCGTCATTTACGCTGTTCGTTTGGCCTTTTCGGCGGCAAGTTCCTCTAGAGCGTAGTCCGATATTCTGTCGGCCATCTCTTGGCCTACGTTGGTTCTGTGGTCGATGTAGTCAAGATGAACCTGTTTGGACTTATGGCCGGTACGTGACATAGCGTCTTTGACAGGTAGGCCAGCATGGTTAGCTATCGTGGTTGCCGCATGTCTTAGGCTATGTGCTGAAATATCCCTTCTGCCAATGGCTTTCATGGCAGCAGGTTTGAGTACGTTCTCGTTGAAACTGACCGGATTCACATGCTCGCAATCTCGTCTTGCTCCCCGAAGTGGACTGAATAGCAACGTGTTTGGATCATCGGGCATACTCGCTAGATACTCAATTAGATCGGCCTGTATCAGCTTCGGAATATCAACCCGACGCTGATCGCCTGCCTTTGTTGTAGTGATCGTGCAACCCTGTCGATGTGTCACGCCGCGCTCAACTTTGAGAATCACCGGCACGCCGTTGGAAAAGACGAAATCTCTACGGCGTAGCTCTATGGCCTCTCCGATGCGGGTACCGCCACAGAACGCAGCTATCAAGACCAGATACTTGTACTGCCGGTGTTTAGGTTGTGTACCAAGGTAATTGGCGATAGCGAAAATATCGCTCACACTGAGCGGTTCACCTTTGGGCTTTGGTTTCACCGTTGTAGCACCTTTGATCGTGCATGGATTGGCAAGCAACAAACCATCCTCTACAGCAGTCGAGCAGATCATATGCAGCACTGTGTAAGCCTGAGCGTTTCGTGTTGGGTAATTAGTACCCATACCTGAGAACCAATCCCGAACGGCTTTGGTAGACATGTCTTTTACCGCCACGTTCTCAAAGTACGGTTTTATGAACCTGTCCCATTTGTCACTGTACTCACTGCGCGTGGATTCTTTGATCTTTGGCCGTTGCTTTATGACCTGCTCGCCGTAGGTGCCCATCAACAGACTGCGAGCTTTCTTCTCATTGGCGCGTTCTTCCACATTTCGCCATCTCTGGCCGGTGGCCGAGCAATGATCGCGGTAATTCTTCTCATTGCTAAGCCATGCCTCTGCGGTCATCTTGTTAGAGAACCGCACCGGCGCATAGTGCCGCCGTCCATCGGGTCCGATGAAACTGGCCTGGTATGAAATCGTCTTGGTTGTTTGTTTCTTGATACTCCCCCATGCTCTGTGACCCTTGCGACCGCCTCTCTTACCTTTGGCCTTACGCCGCTGAGGCACCAGATTGCGGTTTTGAGTCTCTAGACGATCGCCGTTGACCTCTACCTGATTTCCGTTGGTCTGAGTCACTACGTGACTTCCGTTGACCTCTAGATAATCGCGGTCGGTTTCTGGTGCTGGTGCTGATTGACCAGGGTTTAGGTCTTTCTCGGTCATGTTTGTCCCCTTTTCCGATTGTCCTAAATGCGTTGGGCGACTTGGTTATTAGGTAGTGTGGTTTTGGAGCAAACTTCATAGCCGATCGACATATGCACTTGTCTCCGGTTGCATATATTGGCCCTGACCTGCTGGTTTGCCGCGGTCTACCTTCCAGTTACCTATGCAGATTGGTTTCTAGTGCGCGGACTGCGCAAGTTGAGTCTACCAGCGGTACCTGAGTACCGTTGTAGCGCAGTATGTTTCGAGGTCAGCGTAAGTTTGCTAGCTACCCGATATGCAACGGGTCGATCTGCACCCGAACGGGCTCGTAGTCGTGGCGGGCACTGAACACGGCGGTCGCTTTCCGCAGTGCGGCCGCCAACGCCAGCCCATCCTCGCGGGGCACCCGCACCAGCATCCTGCTCGCGACCGTGCCGGACGGGACACCTGCAGGCTGGCGGGTGCCGGCCGGAAGGTCGACCGGACCCAGTGGCTGCGCGCGGGCCGGTAGTTCGGCGGTGTCGAGCAGCGCATGTACCGCGTCCGCCGCGCCGTCCACCGCGGCCATGTGCACGGCGGGTGGCAGTCCCACGACAGTCCGCGAGTCGAGTTCGGCATCGGCGTGTCCGACCGGATCCCAGCGGATCAACGCCTGCACCGTCGGTATCACCGATTCGGCCACGACCACGACCACCCCACCGTCGCCGCTCGCGCGGACCAGCGTCGCCGCGGCCATCCACCGCCGCAGAGCGTCCTCTGCCGCACGCAGGTCCTCCCGGCCCAACAGCGCCCAGCCGTCCAACAGCAGTGCGGCGCCGTACCCACCGTCGGCGGCCGGCTCCGCACCCGGGGTGGCGACCACCAGCGCCGGCCGGTCCGGCACGGTGGCAACCACTCCGTCGCCGCCGGAGGTGATCACCGGATTCCCTGGAAACGCCCGGCCCAGCTCCTCGGCGGTACGGCGGGCACCTACCACCGATGCCCGCAACGTGTCAGATCCGCACCGCACGCAGCGCTGCGCCGGTTCCTCCCGGCCGCACCACCGACAGGTCGCCCCGGCGTCGCGGCGGGTAAGCGCCAGCGGGCCGGTGCAGTGCCGGCAGCGTGCGGCGGCGCGGCAGCGACCACACGCCAGCGCCGGGAGGTAGCCCCGCCTGGGCACCTGGACCAACACCGGCCGGCCGTTCGCCAGCGCGGTGCGGGCCGCGCCCAGTGCCACCGACGGCAACCGGGCGCTGCGGCTGGCCGGGTCGCGCTCCTGGGTGAAGCCGCTGTCGTCGATCGCGATGACGCGCGGTGAGCGGCGACGCACCGACTCCCGGGAAGCGACCAGATCATGTGCCCACCCGGTACGCACCAGCGCCTGAGCCTCCGCGGTGCGTGCATAGCCTCCGATCAGCGCCGCACACCGCAACTGATGCGCCCGCAGCATCGCGACCTCGCGGGCATGCGGGTAGGG
This sequence comes from uncultured Mycobacterium sp., assembly GCA_964513475.1. Classification (GTDB taxonomy): domain Bacteria; phylum Actinomycetota; class Actinomycetes; order Mycobacteriales; family Mycobacteriaceae; genus Mycobacterium. The sequence goes on from CAZEMS010000077.1 coordinate 3,093, forward strand.
CGCGCGCGGCTCGGCCAGGGTGTCGTCGCCGTCGTCCCACACCATCACCAGCCCGAGGTCCGACACCGGTGCGAACACCGCACTGCGGGTACCGATCACAAACCTGGCCTGCCCGCGCAGCACCGCCAGCCATCGCCGATACCGCTGCGCGGGACCTAGCCCGGCCGACAGTGCCACCACCGACGACTCGCCCATGCGCGTGTGAGCGGCCTCACCCAGGGCATCCACGTCTCGCTGGTCGGGAACGACGGCCAGCACGCCGCGCCCAGAGCGCACTGCCACCGCGGCGGCCTCCGCGAACCGGTCTGCCCAGCTCTCCTGCGGTAGGGCCTGCCAGACCGCCCGCGCAGCCCGGCCGGCGCTCAGGGCGGACAGGAACTGCTCCCCACGCCCGTAGCCAGACCAGGCCTGCGGGTCGACGATGATCGCGCTCGGCGGTTCGATTGCGGGCGTAGCTTCCTTCTCGACCCGCGCGTGACGGGGTGGCACTGCCAACCGCAGGACATCGGCGCGGGTACCCGCATATCGTGCTGCGACCGCTTCGACGAGCTTGCCGACCTCGGGGGTGAGCACCGGCTGAGCCGAGACGACCCGATCCAGCCAGCCGAGTTTTCCGGCGTGGTCGGTATCCGACCGCCGTTCCAGAATGAACGCATCGACCAGTCGGCCGTGGAACCGGACTCTGGCCCGAACGCCGGGCCTGGCGTCATCGGATTGCTCGGCCGACACCAGGTAGTCGAATTCGCGGTCCAGGTGCGGCACCGTGAGCATGGGCAGCACCCGTGCGATCGGTTCGTGATCGGCGGCCCGGCGGGCGGCGGTCACCCGCGCGAGCGCCCGAGGAAGAGACCGGCGGGTTCAGTGCCGAGATTGACTATTCGCAGGGTATTACTCGCACTTCTTCTGCGAAACGTACGTTTGGGCGGGAAAGACGGGTCCGCTAGACCGAAGCCTTGAGGTCGTCGACCTTGTCGAGTTGCTCCCAGGGCAGCTCGATGTCGGTCCTGCCGAAGTGGCCGTACGCGGCGGTCTGGGCGTAGATCGGGCGCAGCAGGTTCAGTTCTCGGATGATCGCGCCGGGACGCAGGTCGAACACCGACGTGATCGCCTTCTCGATCCGATGCGGGTCGACGGTCTCGGTACCGAACGTCTCGACGAACAGCCCCACCGGCGCGGCCTTGCCGATCGCATAGGCGACCTGAACCTCGACCCGCTCCGCCAGCCCGGCGGCGACGACGTTCTTGGCCACCCAGCGCATCGCGTACGCGGCCGAACGGTCCACCTTGGACGGATCCTTGCCGGAGAAGGCCCCGCCGCCGTGGCGGGCCCAGCCGCCGTAGGTGTCGACGATGATCTTGCGGCCGGTCAGTCCGGCGTCGCCCATCGGCCCGCCCAGCACGAACTTGCCGGTCGGGTTCACCAGCAGCCGGTAGTCGGAGGTGTCCAGCGTCTCGTGAGCGAGATCGTCGAGCACGGTGTTGACGACCTTCTCCCGGATGTCGGGAGCAAGCATCGAATCAAGGTCGATGTCCGCAGCGTGTTGGGTGGAAAGCACCACGGTGTCCAGGCGCACCGGGGTAGTGCCGTCGTACTGGACGGTGACCTGGGTCTTACCGTCGGGCCGCAGATAGGGCAGCACGTCATTCTTGCGGACCTCGGTCAGCCGGCGAGCCAGCCGGTGCGCCATCGCGATCGGCAGCGGCATCAGTTCCGGGGTGTCTTTGATCGCGTAGCCGAACATCAGGCCCTGGTCGCCGGCCCCCTGGGCGTCCAGCGGGTCGGCGGCACCCTCGACGCGGGCTTCGTGCGCGGTGTTGACGCCCTGCGCGATATCCGGCGACTGTGCACCGATCGCGATGTTCACCCCGCACGACGCCCCGTCGAATCCCTTCTCCGACGAGTCGTACCCGATCTCGAGGATTCGGTCGCGCACGATCTTGGGGATGTTGGCGATCGCCTCGGTGGCCGCGGTGGTCACCTCGCCTGCCACGTGCACCTGACCGGTCGTCACCAGCGTCTCGACGGCCACCCGGGAGGACCGATCCTGGCCGAGCAGCGCGTCGAGCACCGAGTCGCTGATGGAGTCACAGATCTTGTCGGGATGCCCCTCGGTTACCGACTCACTGGTGAACAGCCGACCTTGGCTCACGTTCGATCCCCTTCTGTTCGATCTCGGTTCAGGAAAGCCACGATTGCGTCCACGATACGGCTGGCAATCAGGGTCTTCGAACTGTGCTCCAGCGCCGACTGCGTTCCGTCGGCGGCCAGCAGCCATCCATCGTTGCTGTCGACCTCGAAGGCACGGTTCTCTCCGACGGCGTTGACCACCAGTAGGTCGCAGCCCTTGCGTTTCAGTTTGGCACGGGCATGGAACAGCACATCACCGTTGGCGTCGCCGGTCTCGGCAGCGAACCCGACGATCGCCCGCATGTTGGGCAGCTGGCCATCGGCCCGGGCCCGCACCGCACCGGCCAGGACGTCTTCGGTTCGGGTCAGCCCGATCGTGGGGGCCGCCGCGTTCGGGTCACCGGACTTCTTGATCTTGGCGGTGACCACGTGCTCCGGCCGGAAGTCGGCGACGGCCGCCGCCATCACCAAGACGTGCGCGTCGGGGGCGTGCTTGGACACCGCGTCACGCAACCGGGCAGCCGAGCCGATGTGCACCACGTCGACCCCGGCCGGATCGTCCAGCCCGGCCGTGTTGCCCGCGATCAGGGTGACGTCGGCACCCCGCTGAGCCATCACCCGGGCCATCGCGTAGCCCTGCTTGCCCGAACTGCGGTTGCCGATGAAGCGCACCGGGTCGATGGGCTCACGGGTGCCACCCGCGGTGACGAGGGCCTTGACCCCGGCCAGGTCGTAGGGCAGCGCGTCGGAGCGGTCCAGCAGCAGCTGGGCCAGCGTGGTGATCTCCTCGGCCTCCGGCAACCGCCCCGCGCCGCTGTCGGTTCCGGTCAGCCGGCCTGACGCGGGCTCGAGCACCACCGCTCCCCGGCGACGCAGGGTGGCGACGTTGTCGACGGTTGCCGGATGGAACCACATCTCGGTGTGCATGGCCGGAGCGAAGAGCACTGGGCAGCGGGCGGTGAGCAGGGTCGCGGTCAGGAGGTCGTCGGCGCGGCCGGCAACAGCCCGGGCCAACAGGTCCGCGGTTGCCGGTGCCACGACCACCAGGTCGGCGTCCTGACCGATCCGGACGTGCGGAACCGCGGGAACATCCTCGAATACCCCGGTGTGCACGGGGTTCCCGGAGAGCGCTTCGAAGGTGGCTGCGCCCACGAAGCGCAGCGCAGACTCGGTAGGCACCACCCGGACCGAGTGGCCGGCCTCGGTCAGCTGTCGAACGACGGTGCAGGCCTTGTAGGCGGCGATGCCTCCGGCCACGCCTACGATGATCCGCTTGGGGATCGGCTTGCGCTCCACGGGAATACCGTCCCGGTCTATTCGCCCTCGGTGTGCTCGAGCAGATCCCCGTGAATCTCGCGCAGCGCGATCGACAACGGCTTTTCCTGCAGACCGGGCTCGACCAAGGGGCCGACGTACTCGAGGATGCCGTCACCGAGCTGGTTGTAGTAGTCGTTGATCTGCCGGGCGCGTTTGGCCGCGTAGATCACCAGCGCGTACTTGCTCGACACTCGCTCCAGCAACTCATCGATGGGCGGGTTGGTGATGCCCAACGGCGTGTCGTAGGCGCTCGTGGCCAACGTCTCGATGTCGACAGCGGCCAGCTGGGTGTCGGCTTGGGGGGTGCTCACGTAAGAGTCTCCTGGCGGTTATCCGGAATGAATTCGATAGCTTTCGCGTCTGATCACGCCCGCCCCGTAGGGTCGGCCACCAGCAAGGATACCAATTCGGCACACGCCGACTCCAATTCGTTGTTCACGACCACGTGATCGAAGTGGGTCTGGGCGGCCAATTCGGCCTTTGCCGTCTCCAGCCGGCGGGCTATCACCTCGGCCGTCTCGGTGCCCCGACCGGTCAGCCGGCCTTCCAGCGCCGCCCAGCTCGGCGGCGCGATGAACACGGTCGTCACTTCGGGCATGGCCTGTTTGACGGCCCGCGCCCCGGCTAGATCGACCTCGATGAGCACCGGTCGACCCGACCGGGTCGCCTCGCGGACCGGTTGAGCCGGAGTGCCTGAGCGGTGCAGACCGCCGTGGATCTCCGCCCACTCCAGCAGGTCGCCGTCGACGATGAGCTGCTGGAACCGCTGGGCTGTGACGAACGAGTAGTCGACACCGTCGACTTCTCCGGGGCGGGGTGCCCGGGTGGTGGCCGACACCGAGAAGTACAGGCCGGGTACCCGGTCCCGAAGACAACGGACCAGGGTTGATTTCCCGACGGCAGAGGGACCGGACAGCACCATCACCCGTCCGGCCCCCCGGCCGGCGTTCACCGACCCGCCTTAGGACTGGTCGAACTTCTCCAGCAGGGCCTTGCGCTGACGATCACCCAGGCCGCGCAGCCGGCGCGTCGGGGCGATCTCCAGGTCGCGCATGATCTCCTGCGCCTTGACCTTGCCGACCTTCGGCAATGCCTCCAGGAGCGCGGAAACCTTCATCTTGCCCAAGACCTCGTCGGCCTCGGCGTCCTTGAGCACCTGCTTGAGGTTGGTGCCGCCGCGCTTGAGCCGATCCTTGAGTTCGGCACGCGCTCGACGTGCGGCAGCAGCCTTCTCCAACGCTGCCGCGCGCTGTTCGTCGGTCAACTGGGGAAGGGCCACGGGTTCCTCCGTCTCATTGCCATCTGTTTGCCATCGACATCCATTCGATGTCGCCTGTCTCGACTGGTTGGTGAACCAGCCAGCGACGACGACCGTACCCACGCACTCCGACGAACGCTAACCCCACCCCCTGCTAACGGCATCAAAAGCCCAGCGTGTAGCGCCCGGGGATACGGGCTCGACACCGTCGCACTCGGCGTATGAAAGCCCCCTCACCGGCCCGCCGGCAAGGGATCTACCTGCATGTCAACGCTTTTCGGGCCCGACCCGCTCGATACCGGGCGTCACGCCCGGCAAGCCGGGTGCTGCGCGCGCACCGGAGTGACGCAGAACGCAGAAAATTCTTGCCTGACCACCGCGTGTCGGGCGTGTCGGCACCGTGTCGGCACATGGCAAACGCCCCCTTGCAGACCCGGTGCAGACCCGGTCGTTCCGCGGCCATCCTCCAGGCGTGCAATTTGGGCCCAGTCGTGCTCAGACGTCACAACTGTCACTCAGGTGTCATCCGGGCCATCATTCGGGCCCACGCTCAGGCCAGATACGCCACCGCGTCCCGGAGCCGCTCGGCAGCCGAGCGCACCGCCTGCACACCGGGGCCGGCCCGCAACACCTCGCGGGACACCGCAGGCAGCAGCTGCCCCCGCGCGGCACCGCCCAGGCCTCCCAGAGCCTCCGGGCGGCCACCCTGAGCGCCGACACCGGGGACCAGCACCGGTCCACCGAGCGCACGGACGTCCGGCGGCTCGGTGACGGTCGCGCCGATCACGACGCCGACCGACCCAGCTGAAGCGCGATTTGCCGCACTGGCGGCGTCGACGACGGACTGGGCGACCGTACGGTCTCCCACCGTCGCGCGCTGCACCGCTGCACCCTCCGGGTTGGACGTGGCGGCAAGCACGAACACCCCGCGTCCGTGACGTGCCGCCACGTCCAGCAGTGGTTGTAGCGAACCGAAGCCCAGATATGGCGAGGCGGTCACCGCGTCAACGGCCAGTGGCGATTCGCCGGCCCAGGCTGCCGCGTAGGCGGCCATGGTCGATCCGATGTCGCCGCGCTTGGCGTCGGCGAGTACCAGCACTCCGGCATCGCGCAACCCGGCAATGGTGTGCTCCAGCACCTCGTAGCCGGCCGATCCGTAAACCTCGAAGAAAGCGACCTGCGGTTTGACCACCGCGAAATCTGCGAACGCCGCCACGCAGACGTCGCAGAATGCGCGCAGCCCATCGACGTCACTGGGCAGATCCCAGTCCCGCAGCAATGCCGGATGCGGGTCGATGCCGGGGCACAGCGGCCCACGGCGCGCTATCGCTTCGGCCAGCCGCACCCCGAAGCCGGCTTGGTTCATCGGCCGGGGTCCAGCGCGTTGTGCAGCTCCTGCAGGCTCATCACCCCGATGTCGCCGCGGATGCCGGCTTCGATTCCCTGTACGGCTGCCGAGGCACCCTGCACGGTCGTCACACACGGGATATTCATCGCGACTGCCGCAGAACGGATCTCGTATCCGTCGACCCGCGGACCGGAGTTGCCGTACGGGGTGTTGATCACCATCTGGACATCACCGGCACGAATGGCGTCAACCGCCGAATGAGCCGGTCGGCCGTCGCCCATCGGCTCGAAATGCTTCCGTACCTCATCACACGGAATCCCGTTGCGGCGCAGCATCTCCGCGGTACCTCCGGTGGCCAGCACCCGGAACCCGAGATCAGCGAGCCGCTTGACCGGGAAGACGAGTGAGCGTTTGTCTCGATTCGCCACCGAGACGAAAACCGTCCCTGCGCTGGGTAGCGAGCCGTACGCGGCAGTCTGGCTCTTGGCGAAGGCCGTGCCGAAGTCACGGTCGATACCCATCACCTCGCCGGTCGACTTCATCTCGGGACCGAGCAACGAATCGACCTGCGAACCATCCGACTTGCGGAACCGGTTGAAAGGCAGCACGGCTTCCTTGACCGCAATGGGGGCGCATGTCGCCACGCTGGCACCGTCGCCGTTCCGGTCCAACAACCCTTCGGCACGCAACTGGGCGATGCTTTCGCCCAACATTATTCGCGCGCAGGCCTTGGCCAGCGGAACGGCGGTCGCCTTCGACACGAACGGCACGGTACGACTGGCCCGGGGATTGGCCTCCAGCACGTAGAGCACGTCGTCCTTGAGTGCATACTGCACGTTGAGCAGACCCACCACGCCGATACCGTGCGCGATCGCCTCGGTCGCTCGCCGCACCTTCTCGACGTCGCTTCGGCCCAGCGTCACCGGCGGCAGCGCACAGGCGGAATCCCCGGAGTGGATACCGGCTTCCTCGATGTGCTCCATGATGCCGCCGATGTAGACCTCGCTGCCGTCGCACAGCGCATCGACGTCGATCTCGATAGCGTCTTCGAGAAACCGGTCCACCAGCACCGGATGCTCGGGGGACAACTCGGTGGCACGAGCTATGTAGCTCTCCAGAGTGACGTCGTCGTAGACGATCTCCATGCCACGCCCACCCAGCACGTAGGACGGCCGCACCAGGACCGGATACCCGATGTCGCCGGCGATGCGCCTGGCCTGGTCGAAACTGGTCGCCATCCCGAACTTCGGAGCCGGCAACCCGGCCCGTGCGAGCAACTCACCGAACTCCCCGCGATCCTCGGCCAAGTCGATCGCCTTCGGACTGGTGCCCACGATCGGGACACCGGCATCAGCGAGGCGCTGCGCCAGCCCGAGCGGAGTCTGACCGCCGAGCTGGACGATGACGCCGGCCACACCCGGTCCGCCGGCGCCGGAAGCCATTTCCGCGTAGTAGATCTCGAGCACGTCTTCGAACGTCAGCGGTTCGAAGTAGAGCCGATCGGCGGTGTCGTAGTCAGTGGAAACCGTCTCCGGGTTGCAGTTGACCATCACGGTCTCGAAACCGGCCTCGCTCAGCGTGGTCGCAGCGTGCACGCAGCTGTAGTCGAACTCGATGCCCTGCCCAATCCGGTTCGGGCCCGAGCCGAGGATCAGCACCTTGGGTTTCTCGGTCTGCACAGCGACCTCGGTTTCGGCCGCCGGATCCAGCTCGTAGCTGCTGTAGTGGTAGGGCGTTTTGGCCTCGAACTCTGCCGCGCAGGTGTCGACGGTCTTGAACACCGGATGTATGCCCAGACGTTCACGAAGCGAACGCACTCCGGACTCGCCGGCCAATTCCGGCCTCAGCGAGGCGATCTGGCGGTCCGACAGGCCACTGTGCTTGCATCGGCGCAGCAACTGCTCGTCGAGCACCGGCGCGTCGCGCAGCTCGGCCCGCAGCCCGACCAGCCCGCTGATCTGCTCGACGAACCAGGGGTCGACACCGGAGGCCTCGGCGACCTGCTCCACGGTCGCCCCCAGCCGTAATGCGTACTCGATGTCATAGAGCCGGCCATCGGTCGGGGTCCGGAGGTTCTTCAGGACCGCCTCGAGCGGTAGGTCGGCATCGGCCGCGGTCCAGAACCCGGCCCGGCTGGTCTCCAGCGAACGCATCACCTTGCCCAGCGCTTCGATGAAGTTGCGGCCCAAAGACATCGCCTCGCCAACGGACTTCATGGTGGTGGTCAGCGCCGGATCTGCGCCCGGAAATTTTTCGAAAGCGAACCGCGGCGCCTTGACCACAACGTAGTCCAGGGTCGGCTCGAAGCAGGCCGGGGTCTCCTTGGTGATGTCGTTGACTATCTCGTCGAGGGTGTATCCGATCGCCAGTTTCGCGGCGATCTTGGCGATCGGGAACCCGGTTGCCTTCGACGCCAGCGCCGAGGATCTCGAGACCCGGGGGTTCATCTCGATGACGATGAGGCGCCCGTCGGCGGGGTTGACCGCGAACTGGATGTTGCACCCTCCGGTGTCGACCCCGACCTCACGCAGTATTGCGATCCCCAGATCGCGCATCCTCTGATACTCGCGGTCGGTCAGCGTCATCGCCGGGGCGACGGTCACCGAGTCGCCGGTATGCACTCCCATCGGGTCTACGTTCTCGATCGAACACACCACCACGACGTTGTCGTGGCCGTCGCGCATCAGCTCGAGCTCGTACTCCTTCCAGCCGAATATCGACTCCTCGATGAGAACGTTGGCCGACGGCGAGGAAGCCAGCCCATAGCCGGCCATCCGGTCGACGTCCTCGGTGGAGTAGGCCATACCGGACCCGAGGCCGCCCATCGTGAAGGAGGGGCGGACGACAACGGGCAGGCCCAACTCGCCAACTGTCTCCTTCACCTCGTCCATCGTGAAACACACCCGGGAGCGAGCGGATTCGCCACCGACCTTGGCGACGATGTCCTTGAACCGCTGCCGGTCCTCGCCGCGCTGGATAGCCTCGAAATCGGCGCCGATCAGCTCGACGCCGTAGCGTTCCAGGGTCCCGTTCTCGTACAGCGCCACGGCCGTGTTCAGTGCCGTCTGGCCACCCAGAGTGGCCAGCAGCGCGTCGATCTTGTTGCCACGGTCGGCTTGTTGGGCGATGACCTTCTCGACGAACGCCGGCGTGATGGGCTCGACGTAGGTGTGATCGGCGTACTCCGGGTCGGTCATGATGGTCGCCGGGTTGGAATTGACCAGGCTGACCTGGAGCCCCTCGGCTCGCAGCACCCGGCAGGCCTGGGTGCCCGAGTAGTCGAACTCACAGG
>CAZEMS010000078.1:0-4891 GCA_964513475.1 uncultured Mycobacterium sp.
TTGTATTCTTCCATGAAAAGATTTAGCTTCTCAGCATTCTGAGCCATACGACCGTTGGTGATAGCATTCAAGGCATCTTCTTCAACATCTTGAGCAGTTCGGCCCGTAAAGAAACGACCAACAGTCCGGGTAGCGGCATCAAAGATGTTGGTGGCCTTAGCTTCTCGGGCATTAAGGGCAATCATGTTTGTGAAGTCTTCTTCACTGCTGAGATTGTTAGCGGCTTCAAGGGCTTTGTTGTAAGCCTCGGCCTGTTGCTCAGCCATCTTACGGACTTCAGCGGTTACCATTTCTTGATAGGCGCCAGCAGGCCCAACACGATCAAATGGTACAAACTCTTTTGCGCGAGCTTCAAACTGAGGGCGCATCTTATCAGCAAAGAAATCCGTAGTAGACATACCGCTTTTTTCGATTTCTTTCTGAAGGCCCAAAACACTAGCTTGGTTGTTGAGGGCGGCTTTGTATTGGGCCTTAGCGGCAAAAACATCTTCATTATTGAGGAAGCTATTCATGCTATTTGCAAGGACTTGGTTGCCTACCTTATAACCGATAGTGACTCCAAGGCCCGCCAAAGCAGCCTGAAGCCCTTCTTTCTCTCGGCGCTTGCGGTCCTGTTCTTGGCGGCTTCGAACCCCAGCAAGGATAGATTCACCATATTTTTCAATAGCCATTATGCTTCTTCCTCTTCAGCGGGGGGCGCCAACAGACTACCAGGGACCGGAACCTCGCCGGTTTCTTCTTGTTGTTTGATTTCTTGAAGAAGACTTTCGGGAGGCTCAATGTCCGTTATAGCCTCTTCCATCTTTTTGGTTAACACGCCTTTGGGGACAACACCCGTCTGGCGCATCTTTCGCATGCGTTCAACCTTCTCTTTCTCAAAGGTAACGCCTAAAATTTCTTCTTCTTCAATCTCGTCTTCGTCTTCACCACGATAGATAACAGGATCAATTCCCGCCCGTTCTGCTAGTGCCAGCAACATATACGCTACAGGCTCTGCAAGCATCAACATCAGGTCAGGATTCCACTTGCCTTCTGTGAAACCTGTGAAGATCAAGGTCTGAGCAATGTCCATGATGGGCATGTCATCAAGCAACAGGCGCATCAAAGGAACATAGTTTTCTTCTTTAATCATGTTGGAGAAGATATGTTCCGAAGCTTCATGGACTGAAGTAAACTGTGGCGGCTGCTCATAGGGCGCAGGGTTATCAGGATCAGAGGTTAGACTTTGACCCGGAATAGGGCGCCCAGTATTCGTGATGACATTCAAATAATCTTGATTCATAGTTTAGGACATTCCATACATGGGAATCTGGAAACCATACCCCTGCATGTTGCGGGCGTAAGTTGCCTCACCGTACATGCGGGCCCCAAAACCAAAAGGACTTTGAGCAAACGTAGCTTGATTCTGATCAAAGTAACTGATCGGATCAAAGGATGGTTGTGCAACTTCTTGGCCAATCCCGGCAAAACCAATGTCGGGAATAGAAGCCTGCCGCACATCATAGGTAACCTGAGGAGGCCCCTGGATGGCCGCTAGAGTTGCGTCACGCGGAAGGTTAGCCAGACTGGCAACGCCAGTTTTAACAAACTGTGCAGGCGCTCCTGCGATGGCCTCTTTAGTCCGTTGAACCATACTGGTTCCTGCCTTAGACAACAAGCTGGACTGGGGTTCTACCACAGCAGGAACTGTGCTGGGTTGATAGGCCGGTGCGGTCCCGAGGTCAAGACCTGGAATGGCTTGTTCCCCTACTTCAGGAATAGGAGATTCGAATAAAGTTGTAGGCGCCTCAGGAGTGCCAGGAGGAAGCGCAGGGGCTTGTGAGGGCTGAGCAAACTCAACATCTAGTTGGCCTGCCGTTCCTGCTACAGCCTCGGCAGCTTTTTGAGTGAAGACATTTTCGGCGGTCAGCGTATCCATACTAAACAGATCACCTCCCTTTTCGGCAACATTGAAAAATGCCTCTTTAGTAGTCTCCCAAGCTCCTGAAAAAGTTTTAGAACTAATATCAATAGTACCAATATTTTTAACACCAAGTTTGTTGAGAGTTGCGCCAGTAAGGTCGCCAACAACTTTGGTCACACCTTCAGTAATACTCTTAAACATGCTACCGGCTTTAGTACCAATGTTGACTGCGGCGTTAATGACTTGACCGGCTCCACGAACAACAGCACCCCCGATACCTCCAAGGGTGCTACTCATTAATGAACCTGCTAAGTTTCCAAACATTGTCCCCATCATTGATCCAATGCCAGGGAGCAATAGGCCCAAGCCGATTTGGCCCACAATACCAAGCTTGCCCATGAACTTTCCAACTTTGCCCACGGCTTTCTTGATACCTTTACCAATTTTTTTAAAGACCTTTTTAACGCCTTTGAAGAGTTTCTTAAAGAATCCCATTCTTTAACTCCTGATTAAATCAAACCGCGAATAGTGTTGATCAGAGCAGTAACATTGGTGCTGCTTTCCTTACTAGCACTGGTCTCGTTACCAATGGCCGTAGCGTACAACTGAGTCTTACGGGTCTCTTCGTTTTCGTAAGATTGACGAATATATGCAGCCTCATCCCTCAGTTGTTGCCAAAGTTGTTGCTGCTCCATCATGGTCATGTTAAATGCATTCTGAACATTCTGTTGATTGGCGGCATTAGTAGCCGCAGTGTTGATGGTGTTAGCCTGTCGGCGCCATGCAACATCGGCCTGCTCAATTGCCTGCCGATTAGCAACATTAAACTGCTCGCGCTGCTGATCAAGCTGGGCATTGAACTGCTCGGCCTGATTAATCATTTGAGCATTTGCCAGAGAAATTTGAGTCTCGTTCTGAGCGTTTTGCGCCGCAATGCGGTTTTGTTCAGCAGTATTAAACTGACTCATGGCATTCATTTGAGTTTTGTTAAATTGCTCAACTTGTGCCCCAAGGCTTGCCATGAACTGATCGGCCTGTTGTTTGTTTGCAGCATTGAACTGACGCGCCGCATTCTCCGCAGCCTGATTAGACAACAGAGTCTGTTGCTGTTGTTGTTGATCTAACACACGAGATTGTTGCTCGTTTTGAAGATTTGCCATGTCCATCTGCAAGAAAGCTTGAGCATTTTGAGCCGCAAGGCGAGTATTAGCATCAAGGTTTGCAAGGTCCATGGAGGCCATAGCCGTTGCATTCTGCATGATGGCCTGTTGATTGGCATCAAACTCTTGGACCGTCATAGTCTGCATAAATTTACTATTGGCCAACTCAACCTGCTGAGCCGCACTGAACTTTGCCATGTCCATGTTTGCAACCATGCTAGCATTTTGAACGGCTCGCTGTTGATTAACATTAAGCTGAGCAACATTCATTTCGGCGGCGATGCGGCCCTGAAGAAGATTGGTATCTAACTGAGCCTGAAGGTTAGCCAGCTCAGTCTGTTGAGCCGCAGTTAAGTTATCGGCAGATGCTTGATTCAATGCACTTAGGTTTGCTAGTCGCATCTGCTGATCATTAGAAAGATTTGCAAGCTCCATGTCTTGTTTGAGTTGCGCATTCTTAGACAAGAAATCTGCGGCTACTTGCATTTCTGCAAGGCGTCGCTGGTTCTCGGCAGACTGGTTAGCGCCCTGCACCTGTGCCTCAATTTCGAGGTTTGCAAGCTCCATCTGCTGCTCGTTGCCCAGGTTTTGGGCCCGCATAGCTTGCTCGTTCTGAGCATTAAGGACAGCAGCCTGCTGGCGGTTCTGAAGGTTCTGAAGCCGCATCTGTTGTTCTTGTTGTGCCGTAGTCAGGGTAGCTTCTTGACGGAACTGAGATTGCATAACAGACATCTGTTGAGCCATCTGAGCCGTTTGAGAAGCAGCAGTCTGACGATTAGAAAGATTTTGAAGCCTAAGCTGCATAGAGTTAGTAGCTTGGGCTAGATTAGCCTGTTGCTCATTAGACAGATTTTGAGCAGCACGGGCCTGAAGCGCCTGTGCGTTGCTCTGAGCCATCGGCATAGCACTTTGAATAATTGCATTGAACAAAGCATCACGACCAACCGTGGAGGCTGTGAGGCCCCTTTGAGCCATACGCTGATTAACAGCATCAACAGCCGGTCGGGCCCAGGCCGGAATCTCACCGTCTTCAAGACCTCCAAGGAGCGTTTCCATCTGTGAAGAAACAAGAGCCTCGGTAGGTAGTGCGGCTACCGCAGCTTTAACTTCAACAGGCTGGTTATCAATTTGGGCCGTAACGGTTTGAGGGTCTTCAACAATAGCTGCACTAATTGCCGGAGGCATGTCACCAACTTCGGCAACCATGCTGGCTGCTGAGCCTTTGGCGGCAGTGCCTTTAACAGGACGTTGCTTAGCGGCTTCGTAGCCAACAGTTTCAATAATCTGAGCGGCCTTGCCATCAGTTGCCGGAACGCCCGTAATTGCTTCACGCTGTTGTGCTTCAACCTGAGGGCTGGGTGCAACCTGTGCAACTTGTCCCGTAACCTGATCAACAAAAGCACCGCTAGAAAGTTGATAATCAACCGTTTCGGCTTGAGCGGCTTGTTCGGCAGCAGCATCCCTTTGAGCGGCAACAGCCGGTTGAGTGATGGTGCCTTGCTGAACTGCTGCAATTGCTTCAGGGCTTAGCTGGCCTTGAGCGGCTTCCATGGCCGCAAGGGGTTGAGCCTTAGCAGCCTCCATGGTAGTTGCGCCTACTTGTTGAGGTGCAATAGCCTGAGCAGCCGGTCCTGCAGTAGTTGCAGTTGCAGCGCCTGCCGCAGCCTTTTGAGCTTCGACATCAGGCGTATCAGCCATCGTGTAAGTTTTTGACTTAGGACCAACAGCAACATCTTCTACTTCTGCAGTCTTAATTTCAGGAGTAACAGGACGCTCTTGTTCAATGTTGGTTGGAGGCCCACCAGCGCTGGAAGTATTGCCAGTTCCA
>CAZEMS010000078.1:4991-10012 GCA_964513475.1 uncultured Mycobacterium sp.
TCAGGAACTTCAAAGCCTGCAAAGCTTGTAATAAACAACGTGACTGGAAGCAAAATAAAATGCCAAGCCATGGCGGCGCCGCAGGACCAACCAACAAAGGGGCGCCAACCGGCTACCCAAAGACTTCTATGGCTCGCTTCTGTTTTATTGACTTCTAGTTGAGATAGTATTTGTTCTTGAGCATGGCGCTGAGCCATGGTAGCAATCTCGTGAGATAAACGAGCCTTTTGATCCTTGTCTTCAATGAATTGATCAAGAAGGTTAGCCACAGGCCCTATAAGATTTTGAAGCATCATTTATCTCGACTGTTCCAGAGATCAAATAAGACCCTTACTTTTTCTTTAAGAGTCTCTTGATCTGAGTGCATTTTGGCTAAGACGATAACAAGGCTGATAAAGCCTGCAAAGATTGGCCACAAAGAAACAAGAATGTCTAGTTGATTTGCCATGGCTTTAGGGCCAGTTGACGTTGTACGGAAAACCCTCTTGTTGGGGAATGTCTCGAAGAGCCTGACGATAGGTTTTCATTTCGTCAGTCATTACAACATCAGATCCTGCGGCCCAGTCTGTTTCTTGAAGTTTAGAATCTCGAACGGCTCTAACAGCCGCCGCCGCTTCTTTAAAGGGTTTTTTAGAAACTTCCCAACCAAGAACCCATTGGCCGTTTTCAAACTCAGGCTTATTTTTTAGAACAACGTTATATACGTCTTGAGAATTTTTAGGCGCTGGTTTAAAATTAACAGAAAACAAACCATACAACTCTAGAATTTCTTTAGTAAATGGCGCCGGAAAACTGACGTTTTTGTGTTCTCTGCGTAAATCCTCTACGGTAAAAGGATATTTATCAACAACACCATTTGTAACTTTTACAAACATTTTTTATATCCTTTATAGGTCATAAGACAACAAGTAATTAAAATCTTGAAAAGTTATATAGGCTTTTTTACCAGTATCTCTAAAAAACAAACCCTTAACATTAGCAGACCCAACAAACGTGTCTACAACAACTCCTGTCTCTTCAATAGCTGTAGAAACATTCCAAGGAGTATCAAGCTCAAATTCTTTTAGTGTTGTAACGCCTGCGGAGGTATCGTTTGCACAAATATAAAAAGCACCGCCATCGTTTCTAAAATATAATGACTCTGTATTGTTTCCAATATTTTTTATGGTTGCGGTTCCTGCGGAATAAATATCCCAGGGAGTGCTTAGAGAATATTCATAAATGTTAGAAGAACTGTTGTAGTACAGTTTAGTACCGTCGGGTTTAAAAAACAAAGTCCATCCAAAACCGTCAAGTTTTATTAGTTTGCTAAAAACTGCAGTATAGACATTCCAGTAAGTAGCTAAATTATACTGATAAATAAAACCGTTGTAGTCTATAATAAACAAAGAAGAACCGTCTGGTTTAATAAAAAGATGCCTAATGTCTCTTCCAGTTAGTTCAACAAAAGTTGTAAAAGTAGCAGAAGAAATATCCCAAGGGGTACTTAATGTATATTGAAAAACCCGAGAATAAAAGCCAATAAAAAAATATAACTCGGTTCCGTCTGGTTTAAAAAAAACATTTCCTGTGTCTACACCAGCAGAAAGTGAAGTTACACTACTGATTCCAGAGCCATCATCTAAACTTAAAAAATCAGAAGATGGATAAGCTGGAGAAGCCGTTGAAAAATCCCAGGCCGTAGACAAATTAAAACCAAGAACAAAACCAACAAAATAACCGCCAATGAACGCAATGGTCCCATCATTATTGAAAGTAATGCTCGTAGAAGTTCTTGCAAGTTGTCCTGGGGCAGTATAAGTAGAAGAATAAGAAGCTGTAGAAAGACTCCACGCAGTCGAAAGCGTATAGATGTCTATCGTTTCAGTATCGGCCAAAAACATTTTTAAACCATCAGAACTAAAATAGATTCCCGAGCTATTATTAGTATGGCTTTTAGTTGCAACCAGGCTTTTAGTAGAAATGTCCCAAGCAGTAGACAAAGAATACTCTACTGTCTCAGAAGCTCGGCTAAGAAACAATTTAGTTCCGTCTGATTTGAAAAAAATATAAAGGTAATTAGTTCCTGTGGTGGTACTTACAAGTGTTAAAGTTGTTAAGTCCCAGGCAGTAGATAACGAATATTCATATATATCAGTGTTGGAAAGACAGACATACATTCTAGTACCGTCAGGTTTGAAAAAAAAGCTGTAATTACTTGACGGGTTGTCTAAATCATGAATTACTAGATTACTTTTAGTGCTTAAGTCATAAGCAACTGAAAGAGAATATTCATAGATGTTACTTAACCTTAAAAAATAAGCTTTTGTTCCATCTGAATTAAATTTTAAATCTCGAACAGTCGCAACATTAATAGCGTTTAAAGTTCCGCCATTAAATTTTAATTTATTAATATTCCACTCAACAGCATTAGAAGCTGCTTCTTGTAGTGTTCTAGCAATATTCACGACATGTCCTGCCCTGCAGCAAACCCATACCAGTTAGTGCCGCCGTCATGCGTAAAGAACGTAAAAATATCTACGTCCCCAGAACCTGTAGAAATTGTAGGTGCAAGGTTTTGTGCCCACTTTACTGAAGCAGGCCAAGTAATAGTGCGGGCTGTTGAACCCTGGACAATCTTTAAAGTAAAGCCGTAGCTGGTTCCGCTAGCCGGAGGATTACTAAACGTATAAGTAACGTTCTCAGTCAACGTGTGTGTAAAAACGTTACCGCTTTCGCAGTTAAGAGTTGCAGAGCCTCCAGAAGAAGTAACAGTAACCAAAGTTTCGTTATACGATTTAGCTTTGATTTCTTCTGAAAAATTAACATCACCGTTTGCGTCTGCGGTAACAACCTTATTGGCTTGACTAGTCCCAAGAGCGGTAATATCTAAATAGTTTAGTTCAGTGGTAGAAGCCGTAACACCATCAAGGATGTTTAGTTCGGCGGTAGATGCCGTAATACCGTCTAGCGTGTTTAACTCGGTAGTCGTTGCCGTAAGACCATCCAGGGCGTTTAATTCAGCAGTGGTGGCCGTAATCCCACCAAGAACATTAAGCTCCGCAGTAGTTATGGTAGCCCCATCAAGGATATTTAATTCTGCCGCAGCAGCGGTAACACCATCAAGAATATTAAGCTCGGCAGTAGAGGCCGTAATGCCGTCAAGAACATTAAGTTCTGTAACAGTTACGGTAGCACCATCTAAAATGTTTAGTTCTGAAGCGGTAACTGTGGCCCCGTCAAGAATGTTAAGCTCAGAAGCCGTAGCAGTAACAGCCGTGCCATTTAAAGACAATACAGTAAAATTGCCCGTTGAGGGCGTAGAAGCTCCGATGGACGTATTATCAATACTACCACCATTGATGTCTACTGTATCTGCAACAAGACTATCAATATTTGCAATACCATTGATATAAAGATTCTTGAACTGCAATGAACTAGAACCTAAATCAATGTCATTGTCCGTTACCGGAACAATAGCACCATCTTGAATGCGTACTTGTTCAACCGCAGAGCCGCCAACCTCAACCCAAAAGCCCCAACGATTATTAACACTATCGGCTTCAATTTTGTTTAAAAAATCTAGATCACCAATTCTATAGATACTGCCGCCCTGGCCCGCAGAGCCATCGTGGCGGTGGCCCGTAGAACCTTCATCAGTAGACGAATAATTAAAAGTATTGATTAACTGATTATATTCATCGTTAAAAAGAGCAGCAGTAATAGTGTCTCCATCACTAAAACTACTTTGTCGAGTATAATTTTGGGCCATTTGAATTTTCCTAGGCGTCTAAGTTTTTATTCTTGAGCAAGTTTCCAGCAAGAATGTTTAACACCCTCAATACGCTATTGATAATTTTGTCGTCAACCGTGCTTGGAGTAAGGGCCGTGATGGCCGTTGCAGCAGTTACAACACTCGTAACCGCTGTTAGCCAAGCAGGAAAGGCTTCAAAAAATGCTAAAAAAGTTTCCATGGTTATGCTCCTGCAAAAGTTTTAACTTCTTCAAGCGTCTTATCAATCACTGCTTGAGCCGCAGCACGCTCCTCCTCGTCCTTCACGATGAGAGGATTGGGTACGGTTTCGGTCGAGGCATTCCCGTCCTCGTCGTACACGGTTTGTTCTACCGTAGGCTCTAAAGGTTCAATAGCGGGCTGTACTAATACAGGTTCGGTGATCTCGTTGCCTTCCTCGTCGAACTCACCTGTACGCTGATCCTCGTACACTTCAGGCCGCCCCTTAGATAGCTCGTATTGAGCGAGGCGGGCTTGAGCCTTTTGGTACGCATCAAGCTGGGCGTTGAACAGGTTGTTCTCTACATTCACCGCGTGGTCCTGACTGAAGCCTTCCATAAACGTGTTGAAGGCACCATCGCCCGTCCTAAGGGACCTCTCCCGCTCCGGGGCAGGCCAATCTCGGGCAATGTACTTCTGCGCCCTACGCTCTAGCTGGGCCTCAGTCAGGGGTGCTTCGCCTTTCTGTACGAAGATCATTAGAGGCCCTCCCGCTCGCAGATGATTCCAATGGCGTTTAGGTTCGTCGGAGCGGTCCCGAAAACCACAGTGTAAATGAAGCCGTCATAGGTCACGGTGTAGTCATCGCCAGAGCCTTCTTTTTGGAGCGCCCCAGCGTCGTAGACGAACTTCGGCTTCCAGCCTTGCTCTAGGGCGAAGTCGGTTTCCGTACTGTCCCCCTCAAACCAGAATACCTCTTGCACATAGCGCGGCTGGTTCTTGAGGCTGGATAGCTCCTCGCGGAGGTTTAGAGCCGGTTTGCTGATCTGTACCGTCATGGCTATTCCTCCACCACTAGAGAGTCCACGGCGCTAATGGCCGTACCCACCGCGTCCGTGGTGTTATCCACCCGGCGTAAACCTTGGAACACGCTCCGCCCTGCGCTCGTCCCGACATGTAGAAGATCGGTAACAGGGTCGTGAGCCAGAGCCGTCACCGCGTCAGAGGCACCGTAGAGCGTTGCCTGAGCGCCTTCTTGGAACAGCACCTTCTCGTCCTCGTAAATCTTCTTGATCTGCTCAGCCGTGGG
>CAZEMS010000078.1:10112-12146 GCA_964513475.1 uncultured Mycobacterium sp.
CTTGGAACAGCACCTTCTCGTCCTCGTAAATCTTCTTGATCTGCTCAGCCGTGGGTGCCGTGGCGGAGATGCGCCAGAGGGCGAGGGAGCCATCGTCAAACGGGTATTGGTCTTTCTCCGACTCCAGACCCAACGTAGTTGTTGCACTAGCGTTGCTTACGTTACGCGCAGTAACCGTAGCACTCTTGTCCAAAACACCGTTAATATAAATTTGCAGCAGCGTCCCCGAAGAACTGCGAACCGCGCAAACGTGTTTCCAGCTTGCGCCAGTTACAAGTGCGGTCGAGTTAATTAAAGACGTGGCTGTTCCATCCTGCGTAGCAAAACGAAGCGTGCCTATCGGAGATGAATCAACATACAAGAAAAATCCCGCCTGCGATAAGACGCTCGGATTCCGACGATCAAGTAGAACTTGCGCTGAGCTGCCGCCCTTCATCCACCCCATCACGCAGAAATCCCCCGTCCCGAAGTCGAGGTCTGCGTTATAGGGCTGCTCTAGGTAATTGCTCGTACTGAAGCCGCTATAGGCCACAAGGTCCGCGCCGGTAGCTACAGCGCTCCGAGTCACCGTGCCGTTGATGATAAGGCCGTTGTTATTGACGGAGCGGTCAACGTCGGCGAGTTTGACGGAGATGTTGTCAAATACGCCTGAGCTAGTGCCAAAAGCATAGACAACTATGCGAGAGCTTGTAGTGGAAGCGGTAAAAGTAAGCGAAGTTGTTTCTCCGGCAACAATGTTAACATAATTTTGAAATGCGCCGCCGTCAATACGGTAGTAGAACCTAAAAGCACCTGCCGTTATTGCTGAACAATCGACTGTTGCCGTGTATGTTTGGCCTGCAACAGTAGTAAAATTTTGGTAGGTAGAGCTATCGCCTGCTACTAAAGTTGCTACTAGCTCACCGCCACTAATAGTCCACCCTGTCCCCTTCGTCCAATCCGTATCCGTATCAAACGTCCCATTGGTAACAAGCTCCCCCGATCCCACTAAATCCGTGTCGTCAGTGTCGCTTAGGAACGCGCCTTTGATGTCGCCGGGCATCCAGCCGGTGTTGTAGGACGAAGCTACATAGGCGACCATACCTGTTTGACTGTTTGCTGTAGAATCTAGCAGAGACAGTTTACTAGGGAATCCAAAAGCGTAGTTATCTTTGGTTTGAACAAAATCTGATACAATTTGATCCGATCCGGTACGAGACTTTCCTGACGGATTAACGGGAGTATAGCTATTAAATATATTAACAACATTACTTACAATATCGATTCGACCATATACAAAGTCTGTTTCAGGTATTTCAGAATAAACTTGAGCTGAGTAAAGGTCATTGCCTTCGTAACCTGCGTCAATCCAAATTCTATTCGTATCGTCAAAAAACACATTAGTAACTTTTTTAGATGATGTTTGGCCAGATGTCAGATCAACAACCGTCCCATCATCCTTAATAACACTCACACCCCCATCCGTAGCAACGGCAATGGTCGGGATAGGCAGGCCCGTGGCTTGGTCAATAGGCGCGTCGGGAAGGACGGTCATGGCTACGTCGTTGTTGTAATCATTTACCGTCTCTATTGAAGCGTCTAAAACGGTGGGTTCTAAATATGTGTCATTTCTATTAGCAAGGGTGCTAGCGTTTTCTACAAAGCTACTAAGACCGTTTGTCCTATAAATAGAATTACTTTCTTCAATAAAATCAATTACAACCAAGCCTCTATTAAGCTCTGTTACTACTGCCATTTTTGCGTTCAAGGCAGAAACTTTTTCAACTGCCGCATAGCGTAATAGAGTTTCATTTGAAGCGTCTGCCCCAGAATTAAAAACCATCCACATCGGCAGGCTAGGGTCGTCGCCATCGTAGATCGTGACCTTAGTGCTCTCAGCCACAATCACCGCGACCGCAGGGAACTCCCGGCGCGAGCCACGGGTAGCCGTATTTAACGTCTCGTTGTACCAACTCGTATGCTGAGTCCGCTTGCGCCATGCGCCACCGTCTGAATCTCGGGAGGTGTCGTATACGAAAACGTCTACGGCGGTGA
>CAZEMS010000079.1:0-11024 GCA_964513475.1 uncultured Mycobacterium sp.
CACCAGCGGGTAGCCTGCCAGCACGCCGTACTGCATGGCGTCCTGGGCGCCGGCATCCACCGACGGGATGTACTCCCGCGGGATGCGGCCACCGGTAACCTTGTTCTCGAACTCGTAGGTCGCACCGTCCTCGCCCTCGAACGGCTCGATGCTGATGAGTACCTTCGCGAACTGGCCGGAGCCACCGGTCTGCTTCTTGTGGGTGAACTCGACCTTGTCGACCGTGCGTTTGATGGTCTCCTTGTAGGCCACCTGGGGCTTGCCGACGTTCGCCTCGACCTTGAACTCGCGGCGCATCCGATCCACCAGGATGTCCAGGTGCAGCTCGCCCATACCGCCGATCACGGTCTGGCCGGTCTCTACATCCTGGTGAACCTTGAAGGTCGGATCCTCTTCTGCGAGTTTCTGAATCGACAGGGAGAGCTTTTCCTGGTCGCTCTTGGTCTTGGGCTCGATCGCCACCTCGATCACCGGGTCGGGGAACGTCATCGACTCCAGGACGATCTGCTCGTTGGGGTCGCTGAGCGTGTCTCCGGTGGTGGTGTCCTTCAGGCCGATCACCGCGTAGATGTGGCCAGCCGATGCACGCTCGACCGGGTTTTCTTTGTTGGAGTGCATCTGGAACAGCTTGCCCAGCCGTTCCTTCTTGCCCTTGGTGGCGTTGATGACCTGCGAGCCCGACTCCACGGTGCCGGAGTAGACCCGAACGTAGGTCAGCTTGCCGAAGAACGGGTGGGTCGCCACCTTGAACGCCAGCGCCGAGAACGGCTCGTCGGTCGACGGCTTGCGGGTGAGCTCCTCGTCTTCCTTGCCCGCTGCGTGGCCGACCGCGGCCGGCACGTCCAACGGAGACGGCAGATAGTCGACGACCGCGTCCAGCATCGGCTGAACGCCCTTGTTCTTGAAAGCACTGCCGCACAACACCGGGTAGGCCGTCGAGCTGATGGTCAGCTTGCGCAGCGCGCCCTTGATCTCCTCGACGGTGAGTTGCTCGCCGCCGAAGTACTTCTCCAGCAGCTCCTCGTCGGTCTCGGCCACCGCCTCGAGCAGCTTGGTGCGGTATTCGTCGGCCTTGTCCTGCAGTTCGGCCGGGATGTCCACCACGTCGTACTTCTCGCCCAGCTTGGCTTCGGCGCTCCAGACCTTGGCCTTCATCTCGACCAGGTCGATGACGCCGGCGAACTCGCTCTCCGCGCCGATCGGCAGCTGGATCGGAATCACGTTGGCGCCCAGGCGCTCTTCCATGGTGCGTACCGAGAAATAGAAGTCCGCACCGATCTTGTCCATCTTGTTCACAAAGCAGATGCGGGGCACGTCGTACTTGTCGGCCTGACGCCACACCTGCTCTGACTGCGGCTCCACACCCTCTTTGCCGTCGAACACAGCCACGGCGCCGTCGAGAACCCGCAGCGAACGCTCGACCTCCACCGTGAAGTCAACGTGGCCGGGGGTGTCGATCAAGTTGATCTGGTAGTCGTTCCAGAAGCAGGTGGTGGCGGCGGAGGTGATGGTGATGCCGCGCTCCTGCTCCTGCTCCATCCAGTCCATGGTGGCGGCGCCGTCGTGCACCTCACCGATCTTGTAGCTGATACCGGTGTAGTAGAGGATTCGCTCGGTGGTCGTGGTCTTACCGGCATCGATGTGCGCCATGATGCCGATGTTGCGGACCTTGTTCAGGTCGGTCAGCACGTCCTTCTGTGCCACGGAAGTCTTCTCTTTCGCTTGCTTTGGTGGGTGCTGTCAGTAGGGCTCGGGTGCTCCGGCGCCGGCTACCAGCGGTAGTGCGCGAAGGCCCGGTTCGCCTCGGCCATCTTGTGGGTGTCCTCGCGCCGCTTGACGGCGGCTCCCAGGCCGTTGCTGGCATCGAGGATCTCGTTGGCCAGCCGCTCGGTCATGGTCTTCTCGCGGCGTTGCCGGGAGAAGCTGACCAGCCAGCGCAGCGCCAGCGTGGTCGAGCGGTCGGGCCTGACCTCGACCGGTACCTGGTAGGTCGCACCGCCGACGCGGCGACTGCGGACCTCGAGCGCCGGCTTGACGTTGTCGAGCGCACGCTTGAGCGTGACCACCGGATCGGTTCCGGTCTTGTCCCGCGCTTGCTCGAGCGCGGCATAGACGATGCGCTCGGCCAGCGACTTCTTGCCGTCCAGCAAGACCTTGTTGACCAGCTGGGTGACAAGCTGCGACCCGTAGACCGGGTCGTTGACCAGCGGTCGCTTTGGAGCAGGCCCCTTGCGCGGCATCAGCTCTTCTCCTTCTTCGCCCCGTAGCGGCTGCGGGCCTGCTTCCGGTTCTTGACGCCTTGGGTGTCCAGCGATCCGCGGATGATCTTGTACCGCACACCGGGAAGGTCCTTCACACGCCCGCCGCGCACCAGCACCATCGAGTGCTCCTGCAGGTTGTGGCCTTCGCCTGGGATGTACGCAGTGACCTCAACCTGGCTGGTCAGCTTGACGCGCGCGACCTTCCGAAGCGCCGAGTTCGGCTTCTTCGGGGTGGTGGTGTACACGCGGGTGCACACGCCGCGGCGCTGAGGGCTGCCCTTGAGGGCCGCGGTCTTCACCTTGGCGATCTTGTCGCGGCGACCCTTGCGGACCAGCTGCTGGATGGTTGGCATCTACTGGCTTTCTGTCTCTCGTTGCGTTCTTCGTTTGTAGCTCCGGCCGCTTACCCCGCGCCCGGGTGTGTCGCGCGCGCCCGCACCGGAAAATTAACCACACATTTTCCCGTTGCTCACGACATGCGAATGCGCCCGGCGGGCGGGCGTGCGTTCGCCGCAAGCGCCTCATCGGCCAGGCACGATCGCCCACGATACCAGGGGGGCTCCGCCGATCCAAACCCGCCCTGTTCACGCTTACCGCAGGTCAACGCATATCGGAGGGTGGGCGCGGTCGAGGGCTGGGCTCAGGCCCAAGCCGCGGCGGCCGGCCGCGTCTGACCAGATTCCCTCAGCGCTTCTGCATGCCAGCGGCCAGGCGCAGCACCATATCGGTGAACACCGCATCGGTGTCGATGTCGTCCATCACGCCGGTCATCTCCAGCAACACGAATCCGTGCAGCGCCGACCAGAACTCCAGGGCCGCGTAGAAAGCCTGTTCGCCTTCCAGGCCGTAGCTGGCCAGAACAGCGATCACCGGGGCTGCGGCGGCCTTGGTCGCAGCGGAGTAATCGGGGTCGTCGCCGCCGAACGGCAGGCGGGTGAACGCCGAGTACCGGCCCGGGTGATGGTGGGCGTAGCTGCGGTAGGCGCTGGCCATCACGACCACGGCGTCATCGCGGGTACGGCCCTCACCAACGGTGTTGAGCATGGCGATGATGTCGCCGACGACCTGCATACGCACCGCACGCCGCAGGTCTTCCAGACTGTCAACGTGGTTGTACAGCGACGGCCCTTTGGTTCCCAGCTGAATGGCCAGCGCATTGATGGTGAGCGCATCCCAGCCTTCGCGGTCCACGAAGGTCAGCGCGGCGTTGACGATGGCATCCCGACTGAGCCGTGTAGTGCGCGCTGCGCCGCGCGCCCGGCCGGACGGCGGTTGCGGCTCAGCTGCCATGCCCGCGTCACCCCTCGCCGTCGTCGATCTCCCACCGATGGGATCGAGTCCAGCGAGAAACTCTAGCCCCGACTGGCACCCGGCCGGTTCACCCGGTCCTGGCCGAGCCTGCAGAACCCGGGTGACGCCAGGCCGCCGGACTGTTCGCGTACCGCCACGATCTGTTCGCGCTAGACGTACGCTTCTGGCATCAGAGGCGACGGAGCGGAGGGGAACACCGTGGAATGGCCCGCGCTGAGCCGGTCGCTGGCGGCATGTTTGGTCACTGTCCCCGCGGTGCTGGGAGTGGGAACTCCGGCCGCCCTCGCCGACGACCGTGTCGTCAACTGTGAATTCGTCCGCTGCGACGGTGTGGTCGGTGAACACAAGGGTCGTGACACCCACATCAACGGCCTGAACACCCAGCAGACCGTCGACTGCTACAACTCGACCCTGTACGTCAACGGATCCGGCAATGTCATCAACGCGACCGGTGTCTGCTGGGGCGTCACGGTGCAGGGCTCGTCGAACGTCGTGATCGCCGAAACGATCATCAACGACATCACCGTGTACGGCTGGGACCAGACCGTGCTGTTCCACAACGGCGATCCCCTTCTCTGGGATCGCGGCCGCGAACTGGGCATGACCAATCAGTTGAGCCGGGTCCCGGCGTAGCGCGATGTCCGGGGACGGGAGGTTCATGCGCACGCATTCTGTGACGACGATCGCCGCGGTGGCTGCCGTGCTCGCGGTGGCCGGCTGCGGGTCGGAGAGCCAGGACACCGACGCGCCAACGGCGACGGCCGGTACCTCCGGCGCCCAGCTGGAGGTCGGTAACACCATCAACTACGGATCGTTCGGGACGACGACCGAAATCGACTGCGCCGACGGAAAATCGCTCAATGTCGGCGGGTCCAACAACAACCTCACCGTGACCGGCACCTGCGCGAACGTCAATATCGGCGGCGCCGACAACACGATCGCCTTCACCAAGGTCGACAAGGGGCTCACCGTCGTCGGCCTGAACAACACCGTGACCTACCGCGACGGCGACCCGAAGATCGACGATCTCGGCTCGGGAAACTCCATCACCAAGGGCTAAGCACGGGCGCCGTGGCGCCCCGCCCCCGCCGAGAATCGTCCGGCTCCCTCCATCGCCTCGTCCTTGACCCGGGCCATGCTGGCGAACTCGTTGTCCAACGCGTCCCCCTCCGACATGCCCCACTGCTGCAGCGCCGACAGCCGATCCGAGCGCATGCACTGTTGAGGCAGCAGCGCCAACTCGGCGGCGAGTTCCTCGGCCCGTTGCCGCGCTTGCCCTTTGGGTACGACGCGGTTGGCCAGGCCGATCGCCAGCGCCTCCTCGGCGCCGACGGCCCTGCCGGTAAGGATCAGGTCCATCGCACGGCTCTGTCCTATCAGTCGCGGCAGCCGAACGGTGCCGCCGTCGATCAGCGGAACTCCCCAACGCCGGCAGAAGACCCCCAGCTGCGCGTCCTCTTCAACCACCCGAAGGTCGCACCACAGGGCCAACTCCAGGCCGCCGGCGACTGCATAGCCGCTGACGGCGGCGATCACCGGTTTGGACAACACCATGCGGGTCGGGCCCATCGGCCCGGGCCCGGCACGATGCACCGCGTTGGCCTCGGGTGTGCCGAACGCCTTGAGATCCGCTCCGGCGCAGAAGGTTCCGTTGTCGCCCCACAGGACGCCGACCGCAGCGGAGTCGTCGCGTTCGAACTGGTCGAATGCCTGGTAGAGCGCGGCGGCCGTCGGTCCGTTGACCGCGTTTCGCGCCTGCGGCCGGTTCAGGATGACCGTCGTCACCGCCCCGCTACGTTCGACTCGCACGGGTTCGGTCATGTCGCCTCCATCAGTTGAATATCGTCGCGCCGGGCGGCCAGTTCTGCGACGAACTCTGTATAGGCCTCGCGCATGGCGTTTCCCGGCCAGCCGGCAGGCAGCAGCTCGTCGGGCAGTACCGGGTCAGTGAGTAGGTGACGCACGATGCCGGCCGCCGCGGCGAACCTGCTGGGGACATCGCGGGTAACCGCGATGTCGTCGATCAGTCGGCGGCCGGTGCGTGCCCACTCAGCCAGATCCCACAGCCGGGCAGCCAGCGCCGCCGGATCATCGTCACGGGCATGCAGCAGGTGAGTGTGCTCGCGAACATCAGCCGGCAGGTCCACATCCAGGTTGTCCGGCCGTAGCCATACACCCTCGCGCAGCTCACCGAACCGGTTGTCCTGCAGAGTCGCCCGCAGTGCCGCCCGGGCACGCGCGGCCACGCCTACGCTGGTGACCACCACCGTCGTCCAAGTGCCGTCCCAGGCCCGCAGGCGCGGGTGGATGGCGTCGTCCTGACGGCGCTGACGCGCCAGCAAGCGGTCGGAGAGTCGATAGCCGTCCTGAGAGCGAATCAGATCCCCGGCGCTGACCATCCGGGTCAACGCCACCCGCAGGGTTGCCTCTTTGATACCGAAATCCCCTGTCAATCTGACCAATTCACTTGCCGTCGCCCACGCGGGGTGGGCGCCGAGCAGCACGCTCAGCACGACCGACCGGGCCGTCATCCGGGCCAGCGACCCCGGCATTGTCAGACTCCGGAGGTGCGGCGGCCGTAGTCACCGAACGGTTCGTCGCGGTGCCGCACTGCGTCGCGAAAGCCGTGCGCCACCGAATCGGCAACAAACGCATGCCCCTCCGGGGTGTGACGCGCGGCGCCGTCGAAGACCGTGCCGAGCATCCTGCTGGTGGCAACGCCCTGCTGCAACAGCACCGAGTTCATCGCGAGCTTGATCATGATCAGCTGGTTGACCGGCAGCGCGGCGATGCGCTCCACCAGTCGCTCGGTTCGCTCGTCGAGTACCTGGGGATCGGGAGCCTCCACCGCCAGTCCCCATTCCGCTGCCTGCGCGCCGGTGATGCAATCCCCGGTCAGCAGAAGTCGTTTGGCACGCTGGTCGCCCAACCGGTGCGCCCACAACCCCGCCGCGGGAACGCCCCACACCCGCGTCGGCGGGTAACCGATCTTCGCATCAGCTGCTGCGATCACCTGGTCGGCGTGCAACGCGATGTCCGTGCCCCCGGCGACGCAGTATCCGTGAATCTTGACGACCGTGGGTTTGTCGGCGTGCATGAGGCTGGCGAAGCCGCGCACGAATCGGCTCATCATCTGGTAGTCGATCATCGGATCCCACGGCTGGTCTGCCCGGTGGTTGACCGCCTGGGTCTTGCCGTCGAGCACCGTGCCCTCGTACCTCCCCGCACCTCCGGCCGAGGAGGATCCGTCTGCATAGGCGGACAAGTCGAATCCGGCGCAGAACCCCTCGCCGCGACCGGACACCAGGATGACGTGAACATTCGGATCGAGGTCGGCCCGCTCGACCAATGCCGAGAGTTCCAGCGGGGTGTCGGCGACGATCGCGTTGCCCTTCTCCGGGCGGTTGAACGTGATCCGGGCAACCCGATCGGTGACCTCATAGGTCATCGTCTTCAGGTTGTCGAAGTCGACCAACTGGGTTTTCATGCCTTGACCAGCGCCCGCTCCAGGATCGGTGCGAGATCCACCCCGGCGGGCAGGGTTCCGAACGCGCCACCCCAAGCGTGGCCCAGCCGGCTCACCAGGAACGCCTCTGCGACGGCGGGATGTCCATGGCGCAGCAGCAGTGAACCCTGCAGGGCCAGGCTGATGTCCTCGGCGATCTTTCTGGCGCGGTACTGGATGGTCACCATGTCGTTGTGGTCGCCCAGCGTCTGCTTGAGTGCCGCCACGTGAGCATCCAGCCTCGCGTCGTGCCCGGCGCTACGGCCGAGCTCGTCGAACAACACGTCGACACATTCCGGTCGGGTCGCCATGGCGCGCAACGTGTCCAGCGCGCTGACATTGCCGGACCCTTCCCAGATTCCCATCAGCGGTGCTTCCCTATACAGCCGCGGCATGCCGGAGTCCTCAACGTATCCGTTGCCACCCAGACACTCCATCGCCTCCCCGGCGTGCGGCGTGGCACGCTTGCACACCCAGTACTTGCCGGCGGCCAATCCGATTCGGCGCAAAAGGGTTTCGCGTTCGTCGCCCCTGGTCGCCGCATCGGTGGCCCCGGCCATTCGCATAGCCAGGATGGTGGCCGCTTCGGCTTCCACCGCCAGGTCGGCGAGCACGTTGCGCATCAGTGGCTGGTCGATCAGATAGCTGCCGAACACCTTTCGGTGCTGCGCGTGGTGAATGGCACGCGCAAGCCCGGTGCGCATGCTGGTGGCGCTACCCAGGGTGCAATCCAGGCGGGTCAGGTTGACCATCTCGATGATGGTGGCAACGCCGCGGCCTTCCTCACCGACCAGCCACGCGGTAGCGCCGTCGTACTCGATCTCGCTGGACGCGTTGGCGTGGTTGCCCAGCTTGTCCTTGAAGCGCTGCAGGAACATTCGGTTACGGGTGCCGTCGGGCAACACCCGGGGCAGGAAGAAGCACGACAGGCCGCCGGGCGCCTGGGCCAGCACCAGGAAGATGTCACACATCGGCGCGGAGGTGAACCATTTGTGGCCGACAAGGCGGTAGCTGCCGTCCCCGGCCGGCGTGGCTTCGGTGGTGCCGGCACGCACATCAGATCCGCCCTGCTTCTCGGTCATCGACATTCCCGCGGTGATACCCGCCTTGGTGCTGGGCACCTTGAGTTCGGGGTCGTACACCCGGCTGGTCAGCAGCGGCTCGTACTCCTTCGCCAGCTCCGGGTTGTTCCGCAGCGCGGGAACCACCGCGTAGGTCATCGAGATCGGGCACATGTGGCCGGGCTCGGGCGTCCACACCGAGGTCTTCGCCGCCCGCACCACGTGGGCGCCGGGACGGTCGTCGGCCCAGGGCGCGGCGTGCAGACCATGACCCACCGCGGTGCGCATCAGCTCGTGGTAGGCGGGGTCGTATTCGACCTCGTCGATCCGGTGCCCGTAGCGGTCGTGGGTCCGCAGGATCGGCTGGTTGCGGTCGGCGAGCTCGCCCCAACGCTGCGCTTGCGCGCTGCCGCCGAGCGCGCCGATCTCGTTGACCTCGTCGAGCCCCCACTGTCCGCCCTCGCGGATCAGTGCCTCGATGAGCATCGGGGAGGTGGCGGGGTTGTAGTTCTCTAGAGGGGGGACCTGGTTGGTGACCACGTGTGTATCCGGCATGGCATACATATTACATTTTCCCGACAATCGAACCAACAGCGTAATACCCGGGCGTTGGCGCTGCGCCCACCGCCGTCCGGCTCAGCCTGGGTCGAGTTCGCCGACGGGAGCTCGTCGCGGCAACTCGGCGCCGGCATGCGGACGGTCTGGGCTGTCGTCGCGCGGACGGTCTGGCCCGTCACCGAGACCTTGCGCAGTGTCCTTCTCGACCTCGGCGGCCCGACGGGAGCGGCGCTGCTCGTACCGCTTCAGCACCAACAGTGCCGCCACCGCGAACGCCCAGCCGAGCAGGATGTCGATGACGTAGTGCTCGGCTGTGTAGACCAGCGTGAACGCCATGATCAGGACATAGCCCACCAGAAGCGGCCGCCAGGCCCGGTTCAGCCGGTGCCACAGGAAGGCCGCGATCGCAAACGTCATCCCGGCGTGCAGGGATGGAATGGCCGCCACCAGGTTGACGCTGGCCTGCCCCTGGTCGATGAGCGCGCTCGCCGAATGCAGGTTCAGCTTCCCCCACCCGCGCGCGACGATCCGCTCGATCCAGGCGTTGGCGCCGTCCTGGCTCGTCTGCATCGCCCCGAGCAGGCCACCGTCGGACGTAAAGCGCGCGGACTTGAACATGCACCGCGGACCCGACGGTCCGCCGGCGACGTCGTCAGCGGTACAGCGCGCCGCTGCCCACGGCGGTGCCGCGGGCAGCAGGGCGTAGATGACCAGCGCCGCGAACGACAACCCGACGAACAGCCGGACGAACTTCTTCCATTCCTCCCGGTCCCGCAGCCACAACACACCCGCGATGACGTAGGGCAGGATGAAAAAGGACATGTACACGGTGCTGATGGCGACCTCCCACCACGGCGGGCGGGGAAGTTTGAGTTGTTCCTGCAACCACACCGTCGGCATCGTGCCGAAGAACAGCATCCGGTCCATGTCGGCCTGCCAGTGCCACAGTGTCGGCCGCCCGATCAGGTCGGCGGCACCCCTGCTGAGGTCGTAGGCGATCAGCACCAGCGCGAACGGCAGCCAGTCCCAGACCACGTAGAGGATTCGGCGCCCCTGCCCGATGCTGGCCGCAAGCAGGCCGGTGCAGATGTAGAGCAGCAGCAACTCGCGATTGAAGGCGAAGCCGTCGGTGGCGGTGCGGTAGATGACCACGCCGGCCCAGACGGCGATGGCGACATATCGCAGAATTCTGAGCCAGTCGACGCGTCTGACGCGGGTGCCTACCTCGTCTACCGAGTTCTGCGTCAGCACAATCGACGGTTCGTCAATCGCAGACACAAAGGACCTTCCGGGTCGCCGTGGTCGGCTGATCACCACCGACTGTTGGAATACCCTAAATTAACCGCGCCGCCACCTCGGGTTCGTTCGCAGTTCGATATCTGCCCGTGATCAGTCAACCCGTTCACGCAGGAAGGCGATGTCGTCCTTGCGGCCCTCTTCGGCGGTTTCGCAGATGACCGGCGCATCGGCCGCCCGCACCACCTCGACGAGCAGTTGCGGGTCGATCTGGCCGGCGCCGATGTTCGCGTGCCGGTCCGCACCCGAGCCCGCGGCGTCGCGGGAGTCGTTGCAGTGCACCAGGTCGATGCGACCGGTGATCGCCTTTATCCGCTCCACCGCGTCTTCCAGTGACTCCCCGGCCGCCCAGGCATGGCAGGTGTCCAGGCAGAATCCGACGCCCTTGTCGCCGATGCGCTCCCACAGCCGGGCGATGGTGTCGAAATGCCGCGCCATGGCGTGCTCCCCGCCGGCGGTGTTCTCCAGGTAGATGGGGACGTCGGTCTGCAACTGGTCGAGCGCCTTGACCCAGCGCTCGAAGCCGGCTTCCAGGTCGTTGTCGTCGGCGTGGCCGCCGTGCACGATGACAGCCCTCGCGCCGATTTCCGCGGCCGCGTCACAGGTGTCCTGAAGGATCTTGCGCGACGGGATCCGCACCCGGTTGTTCGCCGACGCCAAGTTGATCAGGTACGGGGAGTGCACGTAGAGCGGCACGGCGGACGCCTTGAGCGTCGCGGCGTCGTCCCGCGGCTTCGGCTTCTTCCAGCTGCGCGGGTTGCCGATGAACAACTGCACCGCGTCGGCACCGTCGACCTGGGCGGCGGCCAGCGGGTCATCCGACTTGACATGCGAACCGATAAGCACGATCCGAGTCTAGGCGGGCGTCCCGCGTCGCGCCCCGACGCCCAGATCGACGAAATGGCGCCCACTACTCGCTCTTTCCCGCCCACACTCACGTTTGGGCGGGAAAGAGGAAGGGCCTAGAGGTAGTCGCTGTAGCCGTAGTCGTCCAGCGGAACTGCGGCGCCGGTGGCCTGGCCGAAGTCCGGG
>CAZEMS010000080.1:0-10772 GCA_964513475.1 uncultured Mycobacterium sp.
TCGCCCGCTACCGCACCGACAACGGCGAGGAGTTCGACGTCCCGTTCGCCGACGAAGCCGAGATTCCGCACACCTGGTTGTGCCGCAACGGCATGGAGGGCACCCTGATCGAGGGTGACACCCCGGAGCCGAAGAAGGTCAAGCCGCCGCGCACACACTGGGACATGCTGCTGGAGCGGCGCTCCGTCGAAGAACTCGAGGAGCTCCTCAAAGAACGCCTCGAGATCATCAAGGTCAAGCGCCGCGGCAGCTGACGACCGGCACTCAGCGCACGGTCGAACCGCGGGCACGGTCCAGGCGCCCCCGGATTCCCCACTCGGCGACTTTGACCAGCGCTTCGCGGATGTTGGATCCGCTCATCTTGGACTGGCCGAGTTCACGTTCGGTGAAGGTGATCGGCACCTCCACCACCCGAAAGCCGTTGTTGATGCTGCGCCAGGTCAGGTCTATCTGGAAGCAGTAGCCCATCGAATCGACCGCAGTCAGGTCGATTTTCTCCAGCACCTCGCGCCGGTACGCCCGATACCCGGCGGTGATGTCGCGGATGTCCACGCCCAGCAGAATCCGCGAGTAGCCATTGGCGGTTCGCGACAGCACCAGCCGGCGCCGCGGCCAGTTGCGCACCATACCGCCGCCGACGTACCGCGAACCGATCGCCACGTCGGCGCCGGCGTCCACCGCGTCCAGCAGCCGGTGCAGCTGTTCGGGTGCATGGCTCCCGTCGGCGTCCATCTCCACAAGCACCGAGTACTGCCGGCGCAGGCCCCACTCGAAACCGGCGAGATAGGCCGCACCGAGTCCGTCCTTGCTCGCCCGGTGCATGACGTGGACCCGATCTGGGTCGGCCAGGGCCAGCTCGTCGGCCAACTCGCCGGTACCGTCCGGGCTGTCATCGTCGACGACCAGAACCTGAACGCCAGGACACGCCTGGTGTAGCCGGCCGATGATGAGCGGAAGGTTCTCCCGCTCGTTGAAGGTCGGGATGATGACCAGGGCGTGCTGACTCGGGCGTTCAGCCCCGCTGGCCGGGTCGCGTCCGTCGCCGGTGGTCATGTGGCTCCTTCGTCCTGGCGTTCGTCATGGCGCCTTCGCCGAGCCGCCGGTCTGGAATGCCGTCGGCCGGCGCCCTCGACGCCCGCCACGAGCACTCCATTGTTGCAGTATCGCGGCGATCACAGCGCCCACACCGACCGCTATCAGGGCGGTCTGGACGATCGGCCCCCATCGCGTCGCCGGCGCGAGGCTTTTCTCTAGGGCGATCTGCGCGTCGAGGTAGGCGGGCTCGAAGAAGGCGGTGCGGGCGAGTTCCTGACCGTCGGGGCTGATCACCGCGCTGATTCCGGTGGTGCCGGCAACGAGGACATAGCGGTTGTGCTCGACGGCACGCAACTTGCCGAACGCCAGTTGCTGCTCACTCATCGACTCGTCGAAGGTGGCGTTGTTGGTGGGAACCACGAGCACCTGCGCACCGTTGCGCACCGAATCGCGGGTGGCGCGGTCGAAGATGACCTCCCAGCAGGTGGCTATCCCAACCGGCACATCGGCCACGTCCACTACCCCGTTGCCTGCGCCCGGAACGAAATAGCCGGCCCGTTCGGCGTACTGCGAGAGCCTCGAGAAGAAGCCGCGCCAGGGCAGATACTCGCCGAACGGTTGCACGATCCGTTTGTCGTGGCGTGCCCCGGCACCCTCGACCGGATCCCAGACGATCACCGAGTTCGTCGCCACCGGGTTGTCCCTGGTGTAGCCGGGTGCCCGAAGGACGCCGCCGACCAGGATGGGAGCCCCGATCGCGGCGGCCGCGGTGGAGATCTGCTCGGCGGCGTCCGGGTTCGCCAGCGGGTCGATGTCCGACGAGTTCTCCGGCCAGACCACGAACGCCGGTTGCTCAGCCCGCCCGGCTCGAACATCCTCTGCCAGCCGCAGGGTTTCGCGTACGTGGTTGTCGAGGACGGCGCGGCGTTGGGCGTTGAAGTCCAGGCCCAGCCTCGGCACGTTTCCCTGCACCACCGCCACGGCGACGGATCGCTCGTCGCCCGCGCCGACGACGGCCCCGACGGCGGAGTGCCGTACCTGCGGCCAGACCAGTGCGGTGGCCAGCAGGATGACGCTGATGCACACCCCGGGCAGCACCACCGCCGGCCGCGCGGGTTCGGCCGGGCCCGCATCGCCGGTCTCGGCCCCGGCTCGGAACCAGCGCACGATCTCCACCGCGATGGCCGCGCAGCTGAAGCTCGCCAACGCCACCGCAAACGACAGCAGCGGCGCGCCACCCAAATAGGCAATCGGCAGCAGCGGACCGTCGGTTTGACCGAACGCGACCACACCCCACGGGAACCCACCGAACGGCACGGTGGACTTGGCCCACTCCATCGTGGTCCAGAGGGCAGCAAACCAGAGCGGCCAGCCCGGCAGGCGACGAACCGTGACGGCCGCCAGACCGAACAGACCGCAGAACACCGCCTGCACCGCCGACAGCGCGAGCCACGGGAACGAACCGACCAGGCCACTGATCCAGGGCAGCAGTGGCAGGTAGAAGGCCAGCCCGAACAACATCCCGAAACCAAGCCCGCCCCGCCACGTCGTGGACCTGTGGTGCAGCAGCCAACCGAATACCGCCAATGCGGCGATTGCGGCGTACCACCAGCCGAACGGAGGAAAGCTCACGCACAACAGCAGACCGGCCAGTACTGCCAGCGCCGGCTGCGCCGTACGTCGCACGATCCTTGGCACGACCGGCGCAGCCGAATCAGCCGAATCAGCCATGTATCACCGAACCTCGGTGGACCGTTTGGCGGCACCGCGGCAACGGGTCACCGGGCCGCAGCGTCGGCAGTACCGGAACTCGCGAGCGCGGATCGGTCGACCAGCGCTGCACGGCATCAGCCGGGGCGCTCACCGCGTAGTCGTCGGCGTCCCAGATCGCATACGACGCCGGCGCGCCGGGCACGAGCGTGCCGGTGACACCATCACGGACGCCGCCGGCGCGCCAGGCACCGCGGGTGGCCGCCGCAAACGCGGCCCGCACCGAAAGAGCGCTGCCGGGGGTCCGGTGCTGGGCGGCAGCGCGCACGGTTGCCCACGGGTTCATGCCGGTAACCGGGGTGTCCGAGCCGAACGCGAGTGGCACGCCTGCCGATGCTAACAGCGCCAGGGGGTTGAGCCCGGAGGCCCGGTCTACGCCCAGACGCAGCGCGTACATCCCTTCAGCGCCGCCCCACAGGGCGTCGAAGTTGGGCTGCATGCTGGCGATGATTCCGCACCCCCCGAACAGTTCAGCCTGCTCGGCGTTCACCATCTCGAGGTGCTCCAGACGATGCCCGCACCGCGCCACAGCAGGGGCGCCGAAGTGTTCGACGGTGCGGCCCACCGCCGCGGCGACCGCGGCGACCGCGGCGTCGCCGATGACGTGGAAGCCCGCGGTGACGCCGGCCTGCGTGCAGACGTTCAGATGGGTCGCGATCGCCTCGGGGTCGAGATAGCTGTTGCCTGAGATCGGACGGTCTGCTGATCCGTCGGAGTACGGGTGTAGTAGCCATGCGGTGCGCGAGCCCAGCGACCCGTCGACGAAGAGGTCGCCGGCCAGGCCGCGGGCTCCGGTCGACGCCATCAGCTGGCGCGCCTCCTCGACAGTGCCGGCCGCTTCACCCCAGTAGCCGACGACCTCGACACCGTGGTCGATCTCGCGTATCTCCAGCCAGTCGTCGAGCCCGCCGATGTCCGGACCGGCGCACTCATGCACGGCGGCGATGCCGTTGGCCGCAGCCAGGTCCAGTGCGGCAAGACGGGCGGCTGTCCGCTGCTCCGAGGTGAGTCCGGCGCGCGCGGCCGCGCGCACGGCGTGGTGAGCATCAGCGGACACCGGCTGTTGCGGGTGGTAGCCCTCACGGAAAGCCAGACCGTCGGTGTGTCGGCGTAGGCCGGTCGAGGCCGCAGCGGAGTGCGCGTCTACCCGGGCCAGGTAGGCCGGGCGATCGCCGAGGATTCGGTCCAGGTCGTCGGTGCTCGGTGGGCGGTGTTGCGGCCAACCCGATTCGTCCCAGCCATGACCCCAGATCGGCCCCGCGGGGTGGCTGCGGGCGTACTCGGCGACCAGGTCCAGACAGTGCTGCCGCGATGTGGCATGCCGCAGGTCCAGGCCGGCCAGCGTCAGGCCGGTCGCGGTGAGGTGGATGTGGCTGTCGACGAAGGCCGGCGCGACGAACCCGCCGTCCAGATCGACCACGGCGGCGTCCGGAAACTGTTCACGCCCGACGTCGTCGGATCCCAGCCAGGCGACGACGCCGGCCCGGACTGCCATCGCAGTGGCCTCGGGCATCGCCGGGCTGTGGATGCGGCCACCGGCCAGCAGCAGGGTGTCAGACAAGTAATCGCGCTAGCCGGCGGCTGCGGAACCGTGACCCGGCAGGCTTCGCGGCTCGCCGCCGAACCCCGGCTCGTCAAAAATCGGGCCGTCGATGACCTCGCCGTCGATGTAGTCCGTCCGCGTCGTGGTCCGGTAACCGGCGTATCCAGCCGTGCCGGCGTAGCCGGCCGTGGTGACGATCAGCGGCACCTGGCGCCCCCGGCCGCGAGCCCACATGGTGGCGAAAAACCGTCGGGCGGCCGCACCAGTAGGCGGCCGCAACAACAGCCCCCCCAGCACCGAGCTGGCCAGGCCTGGAACGAAGACCAGCACCGCGCCCAGAGCGACCAGCATGCCGTCGGCCGCCATACCCAGCTGCGACTGCGGCCCGCCGCCGCGCAACCCCTCACGCAGGCGGATCAGGTGGCGTTTGAGCTGCGATCCGGCCAGAGCAACGCCCAGCACGAAGGTGCCGAGCAGCACCAACAGCGTCCAGCCGAAACCAATCGTCGACAACAGCACCACAGTGACCGCCAGCTCGACGAGGGCATAGATCAGGAACAGCCGCATAGCCATGTTTCGTTAACGATCCGTCGGCCGGTCAGGTTCCGGGTCGGTTCCCAGGCCGAATCCGGCGGGGGCTATCTCCAGACCGACGTGGACCTTGCCGATGCCGCCACGCACCAGCGTATGCGGGTAGAACCACCAGGAATGCCACCAGTAGCGCTTGACGATGGCTCCATACACCGCCCGAGTCCGGTCCTTGGGCAACACCCGCGCGACGGCTTCGACCGGCTCCCCTCTGGGCTTGCCGAGCACGGTGCACTTACCGATGGTGACCCGCGGGGTGTTGCGAATCCGCTTGGTCTTCCACGAGCCGTCGTCGGTGATCACCACCAGCCGGTTGCCCTCAGGAGCTGCCCAGATCGCGGTCGGCTTCGGTCGCCCGTCTTTGGTGAAGGTGGTCAGCAGGACGTACCTGGACTTGGCGACCTCGGCGAACGCGGCAGAATTCGACTCGGTGCTCGACACGGCTCACGCCGCCCGTAGTTCGAGACCGACGTTCTTCGTCATGCCGCCGCGCAACTTGGAGAACAACGTGAACGCCTTGCCCAGCAGCCCGTAACGGCGACTGATCGCGGCGTACACCGACGCGTTGCGCGACTTGTCGAGGATGGTGGCAACCGCCTCGACGGCCTCGCTCTTGGGATTGCCACGCACATCGCAGCGAGCCAGCGTCACCCTCGGAGTGTTGCGGATGCGCTTGACCTTCCACGACTCTTCCTGCGTGATCGCCACCAGGCGGTCGCCCTCGGGAACGGCCCAGATGGCGGTCGGCTTCGGTCGGCCGTCCTTGGTGAAGGTCGTCAACAGGACGTACTCGGACTCGGCGACATCGGCGAAGGAAAGGGCCACGACTACCAACTTAGCCTTCGAGCTCGCCCTCGGATTCCAGCAGCACCTGTCGCAGTCCGTCGAGGGTGGCGGCGTCCGGCTCGGCCCACATGCCGCGGGTCACCGCCTCCAGAAGCCGTTCGGTCATGCCGTGCAGCGCCCACGGGTTGGACTCGGCCATGAACTTGCGATTCTCGTCGTCGAGTACGTACTCCTGCGCGAGTCGCTCGTACATCCAGTCGGCCATCACCGCCGCGGTCGCGTCGTAGCCGAACAGGTAGTCGACCGTCGCGGCCATCTCGAACGCGCCCTTGTAGCCGTGCCGGCGCATCGCGTTGATCCAGCGCGGGTTGACCACCCTGGCCCGGAACACCCGTGCGGTCTCCTCCGAGAGGGTGCGCGTGCGTACCTCGTCGGGGCGGGTGTTGTCGCCGATGTAGGCCGCCGGCGCCTGCCCGGTCAGCGCCCGCACGGTGGCCACCATGCCACCGTGGTACTGGAAATAGTCGTCGGAGTCGGCGATGTCGTGTTCGCGGGTGTCGGTGTTCTTGGCGGCCACCGCGATTCGCCGGTACTGCCGGCTCATGTCGTCGGCGGCCGGGGCACCGTCCAGACCGCGGCCGTAGGCGAAGCCGCCCCATGCGGTGTAGACCTGCGCGAGGTCGGCATCGTCCCGCCAGTTGCGGCTGTCGATCAGCTGCAGCAACCCCGCCCCGTAGGTGCCCGGTTTGGAACCGAAAATCCTTGTGGTGCTGCGCCGCTGGTCGCCGTGATCGGCGAGGTCGGCGACCGCGTGGGCTCGGACGTAGTTGTCCTCGTGCGGTTCGTCGAGCCCGGCGACCAGCGCGACGGCGTCGTCGAGCATCGTCACCACATGCGGGAAAGCGTCGCGGAAGAAACCCGAGATGCGCACCGTCACGTCGATGCGGGGCCGGCCCAACTCGGGCAGGCCGATGGGCTGCAGGTCGATGACGCGCCGCGACGCGTCATCCCAGACCGGGCGGACCCCCAGCAGCGCAAGCACTTCGGCGATGTCGTCGCCGGAGGTTCGCATCGCCGACGTGCCCCAGACCGACAGGCCTACCGAGCGCGGCCAGTCCCCGTGGTCTTTCCGGTACCGGTCGAGTAGCGAATCAGCCAGCGCCGCACCGGTTTCCCACGCTAGCCGGGACGGCACCGCCTTGGGGTCGACCGAGTAGAAGTTGCGTCCGGTCGGCAGCACGTTGACCAGGCCACGCAACGGTGAGCCGGACGGACCCGCAGCGATGAAGCGGCCGTCCAGCGCCCGCAGCACCTGGTCGATCTCGGCGCCGGTGCCGGCCAGTCGGGGCACCACCTCGGTGGCCGCGAACCTCAGAATGTCGGCGATCGCGGGGTTATCGGTGACGGCGTCGGCTGCGGCCGGATCCCAGCCGCTGGCCTGCAATGCGGCCACATACCCGCGGGCCGCTTCCTCCGCCGCGTCGACGGCGGCACGTTCGTCGTGGCCGTCCTCGGCCAACCCGAGCGCCTGCCGCAACCCCGGTACGGTCCGCTCGCCGCCGAAGAGCTGGCGGGCCCGCAGAATCGCCAGCACCAGGTCGAGTTCGGCATCGCCGGTCGGCCGGCGGCCGAGAATGTGCAACCCGTCGCGGATCTGGACGTCCTTGATTTCGCAGAGCCAGCCATCGACGTGCAGCAACATGTCATCGAAGGAGTCCTCGTCTGGCCGTTCCCCCAGACCGAGGTCATGATCCATCTTGGCAGCACGCATCAGCGTCCAGATCTGCTGGCGGATGGCCGGCAGCTTGGCCGGGTCCAGGGCGGCGACGTTGGCGTGCTCGTCGAGCAGTTGCTCGAGCCTGGCGATGTCGCCGTAGGTCTCGGCGCGAGCCATCGGCGGAATCAGGTGGTCGACCAGGGTGGCGTGGGCACGGCGCTTGGCCTGGGTGCCCTCCCCGGGATCGTTGACCAGGAAGGGGTAGATCAACGGCAGGTCGCCCAGTGCGACGTCGGGGCCGCACGACGCCGACATGCCCAGCGTCTTGCCCGGCAACCACTCCAGGTTTCCGTGCTTGCCCAGGTGCACGACGGCGTCGGCGCCAAATCCGGCGGGCGTATCCAGGCCGAGCCACTGGTATGCGGCCAGATAGTGGTGGCTGGGCGGCAGATCCGGGTCGTGGTAGATGGCCACCGGGTTCTCCCCGAAGCCGCGCGGCGGCTGCACCAGCAACACCACGTTGCCGGCCCGCATGGCTGCGATCACGATCTCACCGTCCGGGTCTCGGCTGCGGTCCACGAACAGCTCCCCCGGCGGCGGGCCCCAGTGGCGGATTACCGCGTCGGCGAACTCAGCGGGCAGGGTGGCGAACCAGGCGCGGTAGTCGCGCGCGCCGACCCGGACCGGATTCCCCGCCAGCTGGGACTCGGTGAGCCAGTCCGGATCCTGACCACCCCGCTCGATAAGGGCGTGGACCAGGGCGTCCCCATCCTGGGCATCCACGCCGGGCAGCTCACCGGGCTCGCCGATGTCGTAACCCGCGTCGCGCATCGCACTCAGCAGCGCCACCGCCGACGCTGGGGTATCCAATCCGACCGCGTTGCCGATGCGGGCGTGCTTGGTCGGGTAGGCCGAGAACACCAGGGCCACCCGCTTGCGTTCGGGGCCGATGGCTCGGAGCCGGGCGTACCGCACCGCCAGTCCGGCAACCCGCGCGCACCGCTCCGGATCGGGCACGTAAGAGGTCAGCCCATCTGCGTCGATCTCCTTGAACGAGAACGGAACCGTGATGATGCGGCCGTCGAACTCGGGAACAGCCACCTGCGTTGCGACGTCGAGCGGACTCAGTCCGTCGTCGCTGTCTTGCCATTGGGTACGCGAGCCGGTCAGGCACAGGCCCTGCAGGATCGGCACGTCGAGCGCGGCCAGGTGCGCCACGCTCCAGCTGTCGTCGGACCCACCCGCAGCCGCTGACGTCGGCATCGACCCGCCCGCGGCGAGCACCGTGGTCACCAGCGCGTCGGCGGACCCGAGCAGTTCGAGCAGTTCGGGTTCGGCGGTGCGCAGTGACGCGCAGTACACGGGCAGTGGCCGGCCACCGGCTACCTCGACGGCCCGGCAGAGCGCTTCGACGTAAGCGGTGTTGCCGGCCAACTGCTGGGCCCGGTAGTAGAGCACGGCGATGGTCGGGCCGGTGCCCGGTGTGCTCT
The DNA here is from genome assembly GCA_964513475.1 of uncultured Mycobacterium sp. GTDB lineage: Bacteria > Actinomycetota > Actinomycetes > Mycobacteriales > Mycobacteriaceae > Mycobacterium. Next base: position 8,930 of record CAZEMS010000080.1, read on the forward strand.
CGGGGAGTTCCAGCACGCCCCAGGTCGGGGTGGCTACCGGTGAGGCGAACCCGACACCGGTCATCAGCAGCGTGTCGGTGAGGAAAGCGTGCAAGTTGCGCAGGTTCGCCAATCCGCCCTGCGCCAGGTAGATGTGAGCCTGCAGCGCTACGCCCTGGGGAATGGTGGAGCGTCCCATCAGATCCGCATCGGGCGATTGTTCCCCGCTGACCACTACGGTGGGCACCCCGCTGGCGAGCGCCTCGTCGATGCCGTCGGGCCAGGCCCGGTAGCCGCCGAGAATGCGGACCACGGTGACGTCAACGCCGCTCAGCAGTTCCGCGAGCTCCCCGTCCGCCAGCCGCGACGGGTTGGCCCACCGGTATGCGGCGCCGCTGGAGCGGGCGGTGAGCAGGTCGGTGTCCGACGTAGACAACAGCAGGACCGTCGGAGCGCTGGAAGGCTGAGCCACCCACCATTACTACCGCAAGACAAGCCCAGGCCTCGGCTCAGCATTCGATGAAGCTGACCGGAACGTTGACCGCGAGCCCGCCGGTGGAGGTCTCCTTGTACTTGGAGCTCATGTCTCGGCCGGTGGCCCTCATGGTTTCGATGACCTGGTCGAGGCTGACCCGGTGGTCGCCGTCGCCACGAAGAGCCATCCGAGCGGCGTTGATGGCCTTCCCGGCCGATATGGCGTTGCGTTCGATGCACGGAATCTGTACCAGTCCGCCGATCGGGTCGCAGGTCAGGCCCAGGCTGTGCTCCATGGCGATCTCCGCGGCGTTCTCGACTTGTTGCGGTGTCCCACCGAGGATCTCGGCCAACGCGCCGGCAGCCATCGAGGCTGCCGACCCGACCTCGCCCTGGCAACCGACCTCGGCACCTGAGATGGACGCGCGTTCCTTGTACAACGAGCCGATGGCACCGGCGGTCAGCAGAAACCTGATGGCGGTTTCGTCCGGATCGTTCCTGCCCGCGGGTGTGTAGTGCACCGCGTAGTGCATGACCGCCGGAATGATGCCCGCTGCTCCGTTGGTGGGTGCTGTGACGACTCGGCCACCGGAAGCGTTCTCTTCATTCACCGCAAGCGCGACCAGGTTCACCCAGTCCTCGGCGAAAGCGGGATCCCGATCGGGATCCTCCCTGCTCAGACGCTCGTACCAGTCTCGGGCACGCCGGCGGACCTCCAAGCTGCCGGGCAGGTGGCCGCTGCGGGTGATCCCGCGTTGCTGACAGGTGATCATGACGTCGCGGATGTGCAGCAAACCGGCGCGCACCTGGTCCGCGGTCCGCGTCTTACATTCGTGCGCAAGCATCACCGCGCTGATAGGCAGGCCGTGCCGGGCAGTCAACTCGAGCAGATCCTGCGCGGACCCGAACGACTTAGCTCCGGCCGTCGACATGGCTTCGGGTACCGGATCCGACTCGGTGACGACGAAGCCGCCACCGATCGAGAAGTAGGTCTCCGAATGCAGATCCGTTCCGTGGACCGATATCGCGGTCAAGGTCATCGCGTTGGGGTGAAACGGCAGCACCGTTCGCGGATGCAGATTGATGTCGTCCTCGGCCAACGGGATCGTCGCCACTCCGGCGAGCCGGATGGTGCGGTCGATGCTCATCTCGGCGAGACGGCGGTCCTTCTCTTCGATGTCGACGGACTCGGGCCGATACCCCTCCAGCCCGAGCAGTACGGCGGCCGTGGTGCCGTGCCCTGCGCCGGTGGCCGCCAGGGACCCGTACAGGTCGACGCGCACCGTGCCGATATCCCCGGCCACGGCGAGCTTCATCAGTTCGGCGGCGAACCGCGCCGCAGCGCGCATCGGTCCGACGGTGTGGGAACTCGACGGCCCTATTCCGACGG
>CAZEMS010000081.1:0-10673 GCA_964513475.1 uncultured Mycobacterium sp.
ACCGAGTACCTGGACCACTTCGCCCCCGTGCGTGGCGCACGCACCGCCGGGGCCGCGGCAGCCACCCGCGCCCTACGCACGGTCACCCCCGGCGGCAACGTCGAGACCCTCAAGGTGGAGGCGTTCCGGATGCTGCAAGCCCACTAGTCGCCGTCCCCCGGGTCCCGCCGACATCCGGCCGGCGGTGACCCGGGGCAGCGCGAAGCCCTGCTGCGCGATCGCGCCAATCCGGCTCTTCACAATCCACGGTTGGTGAGATCCCCAATTCAGGACTAAGAACAACGCGTTCGTTATCAAAATAAATACCAGAGGGTGACCCGTATGGGTCGCCGAAAGGAATTCGCTGGTTGGGCTCATACCTCAATGAAAGCGCGCGCAAAGGCGTTACTGAGGTCGTTTGTAGAAATGTTTTCCACAAGACTCGAGCCGCGCTCGGGGAGAACTCTTCCCCATACCTTCTAAACCTCGTTGAACTGCTTTTGAAATGCCAATATCTAATTCATTGACGAAGGTTATGGAAGGACATGGGAACGCTGTTCGGTGTCTCATGGAGACTAATGAAGACTAGAACGTACCGGTACAAAAACAAACGATAAAAAATGCGTAGAAAGGTAGCTGTGCGTACCTAATGGACATAGAATATAAAGCAATCCGCTACCCGAATAACTGGGAGTTCATCAATGCCATTCACCACCGTTTACACCAAACCCGCGTGCGTGCAATGCACCGCAACACTGCGGACCCTGGACCGGCTGGGGATCACCTACGGCACGGTCGATATCACCGTCGATGCCGGCGCCCGCGACTACGTCCTGAGCCTCGGATACCTGCAAGCCCCCGTCGTGGTTGCCGGCGCCGAGCACTGGTCGGGTTTCCGCCCCGACCGCATTGGCCGGCTCGCCGCCTGACCGGCCGCGCCGCACACCACTGCAAGGAGTCCGCCATGTACCAACTGACCATCACCGTCGAGGACGTCACCAGCACGACGCCGTTCGACGACCTTCCGGAGGCCCACCAGGCGCTGATGTCGCACGTCATCGCGCAGGATCTCTACCTGCACGCCACGCGGCCCGGCCCGCCCAACGCGCCCAGCTTCACACTGGTACGCCTCGAGGAGGGAGCCCGTGCCCCCCGAGCCGCCGGTAGTGCCACCATTGCGCCCGCGCCATCGCAACCCGTTGTCGGGCAGCGGTATTCGGCCGAGGCCGCCATGCGCTGGACCGCCGAGCACACCGCCGCCTGGTGTCACGGCCGCCACACCAACCCCGGGGCCCGTTACCGGCTGGCGGTACTCGCCGCCGCCCGCGACGAGGCCCGAGGGGCGTTTCCGGCTGGCACGATCTTCGGCGAGGCGGTCCGGCTGTCCGGCGCCGGCACCGTCGAGGTGCCCCGCCCGTCGCAGTGCATCCTCGAACGGTTGCGCCGCAACGCGATCAGCGCGGGGCGAAACGCGACGATCAATAGCGCCGGGGAGCTGGCCGCAGCCGTGGGAGTCGAGCTGAGCGCCGAGATCACCGCGCACCAGACCGCGGCGTTGATCTGGTATTACGCGCTGATCGTGTGGGCGGTGAACGCATCATGACCGCTGCACACCAGCGCCGCTCCCTTGAAGCTGTCCCCGACACCGCTGCGGTCTCTGCGACCGGCGGCGACACCTGGCGCGCGCAATCGGTCATTGACCAGTACAGCGCCGAGCACCAGCTGATCGGATCGCTGATGTGGCTCAGCGCAGCGCAGGCCCGCACCCTGATGGATCTCGTTCCCGACACGGCGATCTGGCGGCCCTACGCCCGCTGGGCCTACGAGCTGATCCGCCGGGTCATCGACAACGGTGACACCCCCACCCCGCCGGCCGTGCTCGCGCTCGGGCGGTACCACGGCGCCAGCGATGCCATCGATACCGGCCAACCCCCGAGCGGGCAACGGTACGGGCAGCTGGCCCAGTACCTGTTCGATGCCTACTCCCAGGCCGTCGCGCCCACGGTGGCGGCCGGCGCCTACGCCCGAGAGGTCCTCGATCAGGCATACCGGCGCGCGTTCGACACCTGCGGCATCGCGATGCAACAACTGGCGGCCAGCGGTGCCGACCGCGACGACCTCACCACGCAGTTCGCAACGATCCGCGACGACCTCGCCGACCTGTGGCGCCGCGCCGACGCGGCGGCCAAAATGCAAGGGCAGCAACGGTGAGACTGCCGAACCGCCAGCAGTGTTCGACATGGTGATCGCTCGCTGCATGTGCGGGGACGGCCGTCTGGTGCCCGCACGCGGTGCCGATGACCGTTCCCACGGTGACTTGTTCTGAAACTAAAGGCCCAAAGCGGCGCTCGCGATCAGCTAAGGCTGATGACCGCTTCCGCGGCCAGACTCTGGGTAGCCCACTGCACGACCTCGGGTTCCTGACTGAACAGCACAATTTGGCGTTCTGCGCTTAGCTCGTGCAGCAACTCGAGAATGGCCCGAGTGCGCTCGGGATCGGCTTGCACGGTGACGTCGTCCAGAACTAGCGGGACGGTCTCGTCGGCTTTGGAAAGGTGCATTGCAAGCGCAATGCGCAGTAGCAAGAAGAACTGCTCAGTCGTTCCCTGTGACAGGACATCGGCATCGGCGCTTCGCCCCAGGGCATCGAACGCCTGCAATTTCAGAGAATCCGGGTCTACCGTGAGGTCGACGTACCGCCCAGAAGTCACTCGCGGAATCCAGGGACGCATGGTGTCGGCGAGCGCCGGCGCGATATCGGCGTGCGCTCGATCCTTCGCGACCTTCAGATGCGACTCGGCAAGCTCGAGGCACCGATCGAGCTCCTCAAGATTGGCGAGTTCGTTGGCCAGAAGCATTTCACGCTCGATCGCAGCGGCTATCGGCCGCGACGCTTGCGTGAGGTCCTTGATCGCGCGTTGCGATTCTTGAACGTCACCGTCGGCACTCGCCTTCGCCTGACGGGCATCGTCTAGCTTCGCCAGCTGGTCGGAGTCGATCTGTCCCGGGGGGCTCTGCGCCACCTGGCGCCGGGTCTCGGCCTCCGCCTCGATGTCCTCGATCGTTTCGCCGTTTAGCAGCTGCTCCAACTTGCCGACCAACAGATTTGCACCTGCCTGCAAGTCAGCCAGACGTCGCTGTTCCTGAAGCCACTTTTCGAGCGCATCAAGGGCTGCACCCTCCGAAGCTGCATTGATTCGTAGGCTAGTCGCTGCGCCAACGAGATTGACCGCCGCCGACCCAAAATTTTTAAGGGCCGACGCATACTCAGCTTCACGCTGGACACGCTGCTCGAGCACGCCTTCTAGGTCAGGCCTACGCTCGGCCTTCTTCGCCTGCTCGTCTCGTGCCTTGCATTCGAGCCGGTAGTCGCGGGCGGCATTCATCGCCCGCCTGACGAGCTCATCGAGTGGCAATTCAGGAATCGAATGTCCGAGTCGACAGAGGAGCGCGGTGGCGCATTTGCGCCTATCCTCTTCGGCTTCCTGCAGGCGCGTGATGTATCGCGAGTAGCGCAATTTGGCATCGTCGTGGTCGTCGATGGAACGCGCGAGAGTCCTCAGCTCCGCTGGACTAGCAATCACGCCAAGTGTGGCCGCCCTTTCCTGGGCTGCTGCAGTCAACTCCGCATGCAATGTGACCCGCGAATGCCACTCGTCACGTTCCCGTTCACATTCCAGTAGTTCAGATGATGGCGCGGGAGCTTCGCCCGGATGCGCGAGCGCCAGCGGCGCGGGCGCCCGAGGAGGTACAGGTGGCGTTGGACGAACTCTCTCCACAGGACGCGACGAATCCTGAGATTCATGGACATCGCCCCGGGGCAGTGGACGCGCATACGGCACGATGCCGGCAACCATCAGCGCCGTAGCCGCAATGCCCAGTCCAATCGCAATCGGCACAAGTCCGTGGATACCGGTCACCGCAGCCACTACTAAGAGCACCGCTCCCACAGCAATCGCCGCGAGGCCACCCAGACGACGACGCTTCGCGGTCGCGAGGGCGCGCTCAGCTTGATCAGCGGATCGGAAATGCTCGGCGCGTGCAACCCCTTTCTGTTCGAATACGAGGTTTGCTGCCTCGACCTCGTTTCTGTATCGCGCCTCCTCCGTCCTGTAAAGCTCCAGGGCAGTTTCGTATTCGCTCACCTTCTGCGAGTAGGCGGCCTGTGCTTGCCCGTAACCTGCCGCCGCGGATTCGTACTCCGCAAGCCGTCGTGCGTGATCGGTGCGTCTGGACTCGAGTTCCTCTCGAAGATAGGTGATCCTGGCCTCTAACCCCTCCCTCCGGGCTGGAACACTTTCTTCGAGACGGTCCGCGACACTTCGAAGTTCGTCCGGTGTCGCGTCAATCCGGATCGCGGCAGGCTCCGAGATAGCCTCGCTACGAAGCATCTTGAGCGATGTTTCTGCTGCGGCGAGCTCTTCTTCCAGCTTGGCCACATCAGGTCCAGGGTCACGCGGACCGTCGGGTATCGCGGGCAACCCATCGATCTCCGCTCGCAGTTCCGCAGCACTGGTGCCGGTGGGCTCCACGGGGGGTTCGCCGCGGTTGAGGTAACGCTCGACGACGCCAGCGATTCCGCGAATGGAAGCCTCGTCTGCCGGAACGCCCGCCGACTTCGCTTCGGTGAGTCTCCTTTGTAGCTCCCGCCCCTCCCTCGCACGTTCCCGAAGGCGTTCGATTTCAACCCATTCCGCCAGGGCCTCGAGTTCGGCCAGCCTGGCTGCAGCTTGCCCCGCACGGGCAACGCGCGCTTTCAATTTGGTCTGCTCACGGAGCAGCCGATGGCGCAGATCCAATGCGGAATCGACCTCCGCTGCGGCCTCGATGGTGGCTGCTCTAGTTGCTCTCAGCGGGCGATTCCCCACATGCGGAGACCCGACCCGGGTGCTCCGTTGGTCCTTGATGCGGTGAAGCGCTTCCTCTGCGGTGGTATCGACTTGGGTGGTCGACGCCGCGCGCTGCAGGTGCTGCTGCAACTCACTGGCGTTGCGCAGCACCGCGAGCATGTCGGCCTGTCCGACGAAGAATGTGGAGCGCACTGCATCGCGTTCGAGTCCCAATAGACGCGAACCGTCGAACGCGCCATCAGTAACCATGGACGTGCCCAGTTCGCGTTCCAGCGCATCGACGTTCAGGTACCCCCCGGTCGTAGCGTCTTTGACGGCCACGGAGCCGTCAGCGAGGTTCTGATCGAGGCGGAGACGGCGTCCCGAGTCGAGGGCAACTGTCACCTCGACGCGCCAGGCCGAACCAGTCCACGGCTTGTGCCGCCGACGGAAATCCTTTTGCGGAGCCTTTTGACCCCCGCGCTTGCGTCCCGCGAGTCCGGCATACAACGCAGCGAACCAGGTTGACTTTCCAGCTTCGTTTGGTCCATGAATGACCGTCATGGCGGGGTCAAGATCCAGACGTTGACCGCGCATCGCGCCAAATGCAGTCGCGACGACGCGTTCATACCTCACGACGGTTCCTCCGCGTCCAACGTTGGGACGAGTGCGGCCAATCCGAGCGCGATTGCCTGGTGGCGCGAACGATCATCAGCATCGGCGTCGATGAGGGAGCGCACGAACTCGCCGAGCGCAGTGTGGTCTGCTCGGTCCGGGGGTGTGAAGGCGAAACCCACACCGTCAGTGTCTACAGCCACGTCGTCCCGCGGAGGGACGTATCCCGCCGTGCTTGGTAGCTGTATGCCCTGCGGCAGGTCGCCGACCAGCCTGACCACAGCCCACTCAGGTGCTGAAGCTATCGCGCGATCCAGTGCACCAGTCAGTTCGGCTGTTCCGGAAAGCCCGGACACGTCAATATCGACTTCGGTGGCCGGCGGGTGGGACGTTAGCGAGATCAGCTCCGCGCCAGTCACTCCGACACCGTCATACTTCACCAAAGCGGCGTGGCCCCAGGATTTCCCTAGCTCCGGATTCAATGGGGTAAGCACAGTGACACCATCGAGTTGAATTTCGCTGGTGCCGCTCGTGATGACGTAGCGCGTGCGGGATCCTCCGACCCATCGTTCGGCCACCTCGGGCGGGAGATCGGCGCCGACCAGTATGGCGACTCGGTCGTGTTCCACGTCATCCGGGAACCTCGCCGACCCGTCCTGCATATTGGCCCGCCCCCGAACGTTGGCGCCAAGCGGTTCGGGCGCATCGGCGAAGTCCGTCGTCGACCAAACAAGAGTTCTCGCTCCCCAGCTGGTGACGCCGTAAATGCCCTCCGCGTCGAATGGATCCTCGGCGCCGGGAGCTATGAGCACCTGCCCGGGATATGCATCTAGGACTTGCACCAGATTGGAAACAGACTGAGGACTCACCGAGCGATGGTCGAGAACCCCGCCCACGAAGATCAGGGCCTCGGCGCCCGCCTTTTGCGCTTCACTGATTGCTCCAAGGAGCAACGTCATCGCGACTCCGCGACGTCGATCCGCCGCTGCAGGCCCTAGCTCCGGGTAGACACGATCGAACTTCAGCCCGGTCACGGCGAGCAGCGAGGGCACCTCAAATCCTCCGGTTCAACTTCTGGCAAGACGCCAGATTGTTTTTGCTACTGATGGGACCATTCCTAATTCGACCACCGAAAGGAAGCGTTGGTGTCCACACTGGGAATCTTCGATTCGATCGCAACCGGAATGCAGGTCATCGGGATCATCCCCGGTACGCCGGTCGAGGTCATCGCGGTCCTCCCACATGGGCCGGATGCCAAGGAAGTCATTTACCGTACGCCCGATGGCCTCAATCAGCGCGTGCTGTACCGCACCGATGAACCGCACATCGACATCTATCACCCGCACGGCCGCCCGTTCGACGCCGATCCGCAGGACTTTCGGCTAGCGGCTGAAGCGCAGCGCATCCTTCTCGCTGGCCACTCGGATCCGATGCTCGCGGTATCCACCAGCGATGTTCGACCCCTTCCGCATCAGATTCGTGCCGTGTACGGGGAACTAATCCCCCGTACTCCGCTGCGTTTCCTGCTCGCAGACGATCCTGGAGCAGGCAAGACGATCATGGCGGGTCTGTATATCAAGGAGTTGTTGCTACGTGCCGATGTCAGGCGTTGTCTGATCGTCGCACCGGGTGGCCTCGTGGAGCAGTGGCAGGACGAACTGCGGCTGAAGTTCGGCCTCGCGTTCGAAATCCTGGCCCCTGGAACATTGGACGTCGCACCGGGTGCAATCGTGTTTGAGTCGAAGCATCTTCTGATCGCACGGATGGACCAGTTGGCCCGCAATGAGTATCTGCAGGAGCAAATCCAGGACGCCGAGTTTGATCTTGTTGTCATCGACGAGGCACACCGTATGAGCGCGTCGTGGTTCAGTGGCGAACTGAAGGAGTCCAAGCGGTTTCATCTTGGTCGTCTGCTCGCGGATCACACCCGTCATCTGCTGCTGATGACCGCGACTCCCCACAACGGTAAGGACGAGGACTTTCAGACGTTCCTTTCTCTGCTCGACGCTGATCGATTTGCGGGACGAGGCGCGAAGCGGGCTGAGCCGGACACGGTCGAAGGCTTCATGCGACGGATGATCAAGGAGGATCTGCTCACCTTCGAGGGGAAGAAGCTCTTCCCGGAGCGACATGCGACGACGGCGAACTACGCATTATCAACGGCAGAGATGCATCTTTATCAGCGCGTGAGCGAGTACGTTCGCGACGGCATGAATCGTGCCGACCGGCTCGACGGTAAGCGCAAGGTCACCGTCGGGTTCGCGTTGACGGTATTGCAACGCAGACTCGCGTCTAGCCCGCAGGCGATCTTTGAGTCGTTGCGGAGACGAGCCGACCGTCTTGATAAGACGCGACAGGACCTGCTTGCGGGCCGAGTTGCAGCGGCCTCGACGGACTCACTCGTCGGGGATTTCAGCGATGACGTGGACCCCGACGAGTTCGACGCCGACGAATTGGAGTCGTTGGAAGAACGGGCACTCGACGCCGCGAGCGCAGCACGCACCGCGGTCGAGCTCGAAAGCGAGGTCGCCGAGCTTCACGCGCTGGCTCAGGTCGCTGAGGGGGTGCTACTGAGCCAGCAAGACAGTAAATGGGTCGAGCTACGTGGCGTTCTCGAGGGCTCAGTGCTCGCAAAGTCCGACTCGACCAAGCACAAACTGATCGTCTTCACCGAACACCGAGACACGCTCAATTATCTCGAAGCCCGCATCGGCACTCTCATCGGCCGGCCCGACGCGGTCGTGACCATCCATGGCGGTGTCAACCGGCTGGAGCGGCGGCGCGTCACCGAGGAGTTCACCCACAATCCCGACGTACAGATACTCGTTGCCACCGACGCCGCTGGCGAGGGCCTCAATCTCCAGGCCGCACACCTCATGGTCAATTACGACCTACCATGGAATCCGAACCGGATTGAGCAGCGATTTGGCCGTATCCATCGCATCGGCCAGACGGAGGTCTGCCAACTTTGGAACATCGTGGCGGACAACACGCGTGAAGGCGAAGTGTTTCGGCGGCTCCTCGACAAGATCGAAGAGCAACGAGTCGCATACGGCGGCAAGGTTTTCGATGTGCTGGGCACCTCGCTGGGTAATGTCAAACTCAGCGATCTGCTGCGCGACGCAATTCGATACGGCGAGCGGGACGACGTGCAACAGAAGATGCACGAAGTTATCGACAAGGGCGTCGTCGAAGGTCTCCGAGAGCTCATGGACGACTATGCCCTGGCTCACGACGTTCTCCCCCGGCAGGACCTCGAGAAACTCCGCACCGAGATGGAGGAGGCGCGCGCCCGCCGTCTGCAGCCGCACTTCATTCGCGACGCGTTCACCGAGTCATTCCGGCAGCTGGGCGGCCGACTGGAACGGCGAGAAAAGAATCGCTACGAAATCACCCACGTGCCGGCCGCGGTGCGTGAGGCGACGCACGCTCCAATCTCGCGGCGCTACCGGCGCGTCACCTTCGACGTGCCGTCGATTGGCGGGGAGATCAACGACCGTGCAGAACTGTTGGCGCCCGGCCACCCGTTGCATGACACCGTGCTTCGCCTGACCGTCGATCGTCTGCCCAGTGCGCTCGAGCACGGAACGGTGTTAGAAGCGACGGGCATCGACCAGCCTTCGTTACTCGTCGGTGTGCTCAACGAGGTGCAAGATGCGACGGGCACCACGATCGCCCAGCGATTCGGGTATGTACTCGCCGACATTTCGGGAGGCATTACCGAAGCTGGGATTGCGCCCTACCTCGACTACGCCACGCCGACCACGCCGCGGCCGCCAGCCGAGCTCGTTGAGCTCGCGGACCGCGAGGCCAGCGTGACATCGTGGGTGATCGCTCACCAATTGCCAGCCTTCGCCGAACAAATCGTGTCTCGGCGAACCGCGGAATTCGAGCGGCTTGCCACAGCCGTCAAGCAGCGGTTGCACAACGAGATCGACAGACTTCGCGTGCAAGCGTCGGATACTGATGCCGCGGTCGCGGCAGGTAGACGAGTTCGAACATCGGGCGATGCGCTCCGCCGTCGCGCCGATGAATTGGGCGCGCGGCTGGATGTGCGTCTGGAACGGATAGAGAAGCAGTTGCGCATGAACGCCGTACCGCCGAAAGTCGTATCAGTCGCGCTGGTGCTCCCCACACCCGTGCAGGTGCACGGCGCGCCCAGCGCTGATCCTGAGGCGCGAAAGGCTGTTGAGCGACGAGGCATCGACGCCGTCCTCGCCGCGGAATATTCGCTGGAACGCGGGCCATCGGAACAGGCATCCAACAATCCAGGTTTCGACATTCTCTCCACTCGCCCAGGCGAGCCAAGCGTTCGGATCGAAGTCAAAGCGCGTATCGCTGGAGCCGACACATTCGTCATCACCCGCACCGAGGTATTACTCGCACTCAACGCCGCTCCAGACCACCGGCTTGCACTGGTGTCCGTGCACCCCGACGGCGCGCATCTCGATGAGGTGCGCTACATCGGTGACGTGTTCGCGGGCGCCGAGCCTTCGTGGATCAACGATTTCGGGCTAGTAAGCCAGACGCTGTCATGGTCGCACTACTGGGACATTGGCCGCGCGCCCTTCTAGTAATGCGTTGTCCCCGCACACGGTAATCAGCCCACCACCCCGGCCGCGACTGCGGTCGTGATCGATTGGGCGACCCTCATGCGGGTTGCTCCTTTTGCCGGAGCCGGAGCCGGATCCCGGTGACCACGGGTGCGGCGGTGTCGGTGTCGATAGTGGTGACCAGCGCGGAGAATCTTGGCGAAGGATCTGGTTGCCGCCGATTTTTGCTGTGCCCGTAGGAGGCGCCCTGCTTGGCGTGTCCGCAGACGGGCGCACCGGGGAGTCGATGTCGACGAACGCCCGCACCCCAGACCCGGGGAGCGGAGCCACCTGTTGGCATAGACCGCGCCAGGTTAGCGCTCAGAACCAAGTCAAGTTGGCGGGCATGGCCGAAGGTGAACTCCCGCAGCAGGTTTACGAGCGTTATCGCTAGGCGGTTGATCGACGGCAGCGGCCCGATCACCTGCACACGATTTGCGGGTGGTCGGGGCCCCGCTTGTGACTTCGAGTTGGGTGTGGCCGGGTTGGTCACGAGTTCTCATCTTTACCTGCCAGCGGGTCGCCGAGTGTAATTGGTTCGTCGTCGTGGTCAAACACCACGGCCGCCCCGGCGCTCGGCGGACCGAGTGACCTGTGTCGCCCTATGCCAGCTGCGCCCAGGGCTGCGCCGGGCGCATCGCGGGCGACAAACCCGCCG
>CAZEMS010000082.1:0-10672 GCA_964513475.1 uncultured Mycobacterium sp.
CATGGATCGACGACGCGATCGAAACCGACCTGGCGCCCATCGTGCGCTTTGCCCGAACATTGAACCGGGACTTCGATGCGGTCAAAAACGCCATCGAGATGCCCTGGAGCAATGGCCAGGCGGAAGGTCAGATCAATCGCCTGAAAACCCTTAAGCGCGCCATGTACGGCCGGGCCGGTCCAGAATTGTTGCGGGCGAGAATGCTACCGTTCCGCCACACAAATTGAGGCAGAGCCGATTTAAGGGCAACGCGACAGCGGGCGATCAGCCGAGCAAGGAAACGCTTGGCGGCTATTGGCGTTTCGGCGCGGCTGCACAAGGATATCCAGCACGTCCCCGTTCGCATCCACTGCTGGCCACAACCATTGCTTCGTGCCGTTGATCAAAACGACAACTTCGTCGAGATGCCATTTGTCGGCAGCGGTGGGACGGTCACGCTTGATGCAATCAGCAAAATGCCTACCAAACCGGTTCACCCATTTGCGTACAGTTTCTCGGCTGACGGTTACACCGCGTTCAGCTAGCAGGTCCTCGACATCCGCCGTGCTGAGCGCGAAGCGATGATAGGCCCATACCGCATAGGCCACGACTTCACGCGGGAAACGATAGCCTTTCAGGCGCGGCATATCGGTTGGATTTTTCATGACAAAACGCTAAGCGCACGAACAGGCGTCAGCAAGTTGGCAATGCCCGTGGACGACTTAGGCAACACCCGCATCGGAAAGCAACGCCGCATGAGATGGTCACCCAAGGCAACCCACCGCGTGGCTGTTGTCCGCGCCGCCGTTCTCGACGGTCGGCAAACCGAAGCCTACTAAAGAGCAGCCGCATGAGCCCCAAATTTTGCGCACTCCCTTTCTTACGGAACACAGCGTGCCGCTTGGCGAATGATAGTCCGGAAAAAGTGTGGAACCTTAGCATTTTCACGCTAGTTTCTTTATTTAGGGTTAGCCAGTTCCGTTGATGCAGTTTTAGGGGCGTCTGCACCGTTTTACTACCAGTCGTGAGCAAAGCCTCCAGATATTGGGGAGAAGCGTGCATGACAAGCGAAGCCAGAAACCTACTGATCGTTGACCGGCAAGTGCTTTTCACCGATCTTTTGCAATCCAGCCTGACAACAGACGAGAAATTCGCTGTAACTGTGGCGAATGACATATCAAGTGCCATCGATTACATGAAACCCGGAGCAGGGACGAAATTCGATATCGTTTTGTTGGAGCTCGATCTCGCCGAGCCCATTACTGCAAGATCGGTCGCACATATGGTAAAGTTGTCTTCGCCGGCAAAAACGGTGCTTTTTTCACGGCATGCTGAACAGACCTTCATCGAAAGTTGTGTGCAGCGTGGTGCCTACGGATTCGTACCAAAGACAATTTCACTTAATGCGTTCAAAAGCGTGCTGAACTTTATTGCATCAGGGCAGGTCTTTATTCCGGCAAATCTCCATTCACCACCTTCTGCTGGTGGGCATCACAACGCTGAAATTTTGACTGCACGTGAAATGAGTGTGTTGGGCAATATGTCACTCGGGCTGTCGAACAAGGAAATCGCCGAAGGCCTCGGCATTCAGATGTCCACAGTTAAGATGAGAGTACGCTCCATTTGTAAAAAACTAGGCGCGACCAATCGAACACAGGCCGTTGTCAACGCACAGAGACAGAGATTGCTGCCCCAGCATTGACAGGGGTTTGGGCAAATACTGATGTCGGTGACGCGTGGGCTTTATCCGATTATTTTTCATTTGCCTGAGGGAGCGGTTTCCCTGGCTTTCAGGTGCAGGATTGGGTTCGAATTTTTCTGCATATCACAAACGCGGGTCGTTGGGATTTGGCGGTAGGGTTTAGCTAAGAGTTGTCGCGTTTGGGTCGGAAGAGAATGGTTAGCTGAACTTAGGCTAACATAAGCTTTTGAAGCTGTCTCGCCGACTTGAAGCGGCCTAGGCTTGTCTTGCGCCTGCTGGTGTTTCGATGCGATGCTTTCGCACTGTTGCTAAGCCCCTTGTGCGCGCGATTATCATCGCTGGGGTTCAAAACTTCCCTGGCACGACGCCGTAGCTGACGAGCTTGTCGGTGAACAGTATCCGCCGCGTTCCCAAACGCTTCACTAATTTCTGCAGAAACCGATTGGCAGCCGATGCGTTTCGGCGTGGTTGCACCATAATCTCCGGCGTGTCGCCGGTGCCATCCAAGGGCTCCAGAGCTAGTGCTTTTGGCCGCGGATCATCACCAGCATCTCATTCATGAGCCACTTGTCGGCCGGTTGCGAACGGTCCGGCCGTATTTGCGCGGCCATCTGAAGGGCAGATCGGGCGAATCAACCGTTTATGGTCTGATAAGTGACAATGATGCAGGGCTCTGCCAGCAGAGCCTGAACGTCACGCAGGCTGAGGTTGAAGCAATGATAGGCCCAAGCCGCATACGAGTTACTAATCGAGCAAACTGAAAGCACTTGAGGCGAGGCGCAGGGATGGAGAACAGCATCAGAACCCGTTATGACTAACAGAAATAGTCGTCAAGTTGACAGTGCCTATTTTCCGCAACCACGGAACGTTAGTGCGGTTTGACAGGATTTTCTGTATAACCGCTCTTATACTACCTCGATAGACGGCGAATTTAATTGCGCGAGCTTTTCACTTCGTTGCAAATTCTTTTTTGAACGGTAATCTTATCTTTTAACCATGAGCGGCCAGACTTGGGGTGGCGTAGAGTGATGGAATCCAACTGGGGCACTTTTGGTCCTGTTTGGTATGACAGCGCTGGGGGACTCTCGTGTTAATAAAAAGCCTGTCGAGATTCCGTATTTTTCGTATGTGGATCAACAGGCGGGGGCAATTTTCAGATTGACTACAGCAATCGTTGGAGCGGTTTTTTTGTTGGAAGCAATTTGTATTCGATACGAAAGGGGATACGTTGCTCTGCAAGCAGTTTTGCATCAGAACTCATATACATTCAGGATAATCTTGACACCATAAGTGTTTGCGAAAAAGTATGCAAGAATTTGCCTCAAAAGTCTTTTGAGCTCGCCAAAAGCTTGCAAAATATACTATCGAAACGAAAACTACTACCTTCGGGGCGCGAATGCTTGCTTTTTTACCAGGGTTGGTGCGGAAATCGGGATTGATGGAACTGAAATTAGGCGTGAAAATATGACGGTTTCGTAACCCTCAGAACTTGCGAATATTTAAAATTAGTTCTTAGGTTTCCTTCGAAGAACATAAGAGAGTTGTATGACTGAAAAGACACTGACGCGCTTAGACTTGGCGGATGCGTTACGCAGAGACTGTGGGATCCGAAAGGAGGACGGTGCAAAACTGGTAGAGGATGTGCTTGAGTGCATTATGCGAGGTCTTGTTGAAGATGGCGAAGTAAAGTTGACTGCGTTTGCAACCTTCACAGTAGTGTCCAAACCACCTCGTATGGGAAGAAATCCCAAGAGCGGCGAAGAACAACCGATATCTGCCCGTAAGGTTGTAAGGTTTCGCGCTTCTCATCGTATGAAGTCGCGGGTTGCTGGCAAGGAGAATTGAGCGGGCGCGAAAACTTAAAAAATCACCCTTCACTACTGCGTTGTGTTTGAGTGCGGGTGATGAGAGAGGTGGTCGCGAGATTTCGGGCCAGATGCTAAGCTGTAGCGCCTGAGGAAGAACGCACAGAAATGACCAAACGGAAACGCTATTCGGCGGAGTTCAAGGCGAAGGTGGCTCTGGAAGCCATCCGCGAGGAGCTGACGACGGCTGAACTTGCCAAGAAGTATGACATCCATCCTACCATGATCAGCGGCTGGAAACGGACCGCGATCGAGAACATGGCACAGGCCTTCAGTGGCCAGTCGACCGCCGGGCCGACGATATCGACGGCAGATGTCGAAAAGTTGCACGCCAAAATCGGGCAGCTGGTCGTGGAACGGGATTTTTTGTCGGAAGCCTCCAGTCTCGTCCTCGGCGCTGGAGGCAGAAAGCGGTGAAGAAAGACCATCCTGATCTCAGCGTCCGGCGGCAATGCAGCCTGCTGTCACTGGCGCGCTCGACCCTCTACTACCAGCCGCGGGGGGAGAGCGCCGAGAACCTGAAGTTCATGGAAATCATCGACCGGCAGTTCCTCGAGACGCCGTGGTATGGGTCGCGGCAAATGGCCCGGCACTTGGCTCGCGAGGGACATAAATGCGGGCGGCATCGTATGCGGCGGCTGATGAAGCTCATGCGGTTGGTGCCGATCTACCAGGAACCGAAGACCAGCAAGAAGCACCCGGAGCACAAGATATATCCATATCTTCTGAAGGACTTACCCATCACCCGACCCAACCAGGTCTGGTGTGCTGACATCAGCTACATCCCGATGCGCCGGGGATTTCTCTACCTCGTTGCCATCATGGACTGGCACAGCCGGAAAGTGCTGAGCTGGCGGCTCTCGAACAGCATGGACGCAGGGTTCTGCGTCGAGGCGTTGAAAGAAGCGCTGGCAGGATACGGCACCCCCGAGATATTCAACACAGATCAAGGTTCTCAATTCACCAGCACCGATTTCACCGACGTCCTGCGCGATGCGACGGTGAAAATCTCGATGGATGGCCGGGGACGCTGGATCGACAACCGAATGATCGAGCGGCTCTGGCGATCCCTCAAATACGAATGCGTCTACTTGAACGCCTTCGAAACCGGTTCCGAAGCCCGGGACGGGATCGGTGGCTGGATCAGCTACTACAACGAAAGACGCCCGCACTCATCACATGGGATCATGACGCCGGACGAGGCCTATGGTAGACGATCTCCGGACCTGAAGGTTGCCGCCTGAAATGAAACCAAAGCTATAGCTTAGCACGGCGGCAAACTGGTCGAATTTCCAAGACCACCTCTGAGATCCCTCCAATAGTTCTGACCTGAGACCCGACTTTCCTCCAGTCTTCAGGAGAATCCTTCGGTTGATTTCTGGCCTCATGCGGCCTTGGTTTCCAGTCTCGATTTCATTGCAAATTCCTGCCGCGTGATACTCCCAACGGGTGAGCCCGTCGAGGCTCGAATGTGGGCGGTGGTGATTGTAATCGATGCGCCATGCCGCAATCATGCGGCGGGCATGGCGCAGAGACGGGAACAGGTGTTCGTTCAAGCACTCTTCGCGCATCCTTCCATTGATGGGGAAGACGGCCCCGCTCCTGAGAAGGGACCGTATACTGGTCCTACTTTGCAGAAGGAGCATTCGCATGAACCCAGCCACCGTGGGCCTTGATCTGGCCAAGAACGTGTTTCACGTCCATGTCGCCGACGCGTCCGGCAGAACACTCGAAAGCAAGCGGCTTACGCGTCGTGAGCTTCTACCTTTCTTCGAGTCGTTGCCCTCTTGTCTGATAGGTATCGAGGCGTGCGCGACTGCCCACAACGGGGCCCGTCAGTTGCAAAGGCTCGGCCATGACGTGCGCCTCATTCCTCCAGGTTACGTAAAACCCTTCGTGCGGCGGGGAGCGAAGAACGACGCCACTGATGCGGCCGCCATTTGTGAAGCGGTGACCCGCCCCAACATGCGCTTTGTCCCAATCAAATCGCGCGAAGATCAGGCATTCCTGATGCTGCACAGAGCCCGAGGGCTTCTGGTCCGACAGAGAACGATGGCAGCTTGTGCATTCCGGGCGCATTTGGCCGAATATGGAGTTATCGTCCCACAGGGTAGGCACCGGGTCGATGCCCTCGTCGCAAAGCTGGACGAGATACGAGAGGATCTACCGGAGGATGCCTGCTTCGCTTTGGATGCTCTCGTCGGGCAACTGGATGCGCTGAATCAGCAGATCGATGGGATCGACATCCGGTTAGCGGAGATCCACAAAACTAATCCGATCTGTCGCTTGCTTGAGACCATACCGGGGATCGGGCCGATTACCGCAACGGCCTTTGCCGCGACTATCCCGGACCCGTCGGCGTTTCGATCAGGGCGGGAGTTTGCTGCCTGGCTTGGACTGACGCCGCGACAAAACTCATCGGGGGGCAAAGGTAATCCTCCCCGTTTTAACGGGGCGCGACCGTAGAACTCACGCGGCCATTTTCAGCTTCATGGCGGGTGTGACACCGCCGATGCCCATGTTGGGGCGTTCGTTGTTGTAGGTCCACAGCCATTTGGTGGCGATCTGCTGCACCTCCTCGATGGTTTCAAAAATGTAGAGGTCCAGCCATTCGTGGCGGACCGTCCGGTTGTAGCGCTCGACATAGGCGTTTTGCTGGGGCTTGCCGGGCTGGATGTAGGTCAGGGCGATACCTTGCTTCTCGGCCCAGGTCATCAGCGTGGAACTGACGTATTCTGGGCCGTAACACCTTCGGAATGATGTTGATGTCGAGGCTATGATTGCCTGCGCAGCCTACAAACAGCGCATCAGGTGATCATAGCCGGGTCTCAGGTCCCTACAGTGGTTTTGCACAAACCACACCGCAAGGGAGACCGACTATGACCGATACCACTATTGCACAAACCGAGCCTGTTTTGGTGGCGATTGATATCGCCAAAGCCCGCCATGAAGTCTTGATCGCCGTTCCGGGAAGGAAGCGCCGTCGCCGCTTGACGGTTTTGAACCAGCTCGATGACTTTGATCGACTGATCGCCACACTCTCAGAGTACGACCGTCCTGTTCGCGCGGCTTTTGAGGCCACAGGCAATTACCATCGCGCCCTAGCTTACCGGCTCGGGAACGCCGGGTTCGAGGTAAAGTTGGTTTCTTCAGTGGCGTTGGCACGCACCCGTGAGGCCTTGAACAACAGCTGGGACAAGAACGACCCGAAGGACGCGCAGGTCATCCTGCGCATGATGCAGATTGGGAACGAGCAGTTCTACCATGACCCCATCCTCTGCGGCACGAATGACCTTCAAGAACTATCCAAGACGCACGACATTGTCTCGCGTTCTAAGACCGAACTTTGGCACCGGGTGTTAACTCATTATTTGCCGCTGTATTGGCCCGAAGCAGAACGCTTTCATCGCAGCTCACGCAGTGATTGGTTTTTCGCCTTCCTCGAACGCTATCCTTCACCGCATTTTATCTCGGCCCTGAGCCAAGAGGCTTTCATTGCCGACGCCTGGGAAGTTGTTGGTCGCAAAGTCTCAAAAGAGCGTTTGCTTGCAGATATTTATCAGACAGCCAAATCATCTGTGGGCTTGCCTATTGCACCGGACTCAGATGCAGCCAGGATGTTTCGTTTGGTCTTGGTTGAAGGGCGCAGTCTGATTGCTCAACGTAACGAGATCGAGGACCGCGCCGTCGAATTGCTCAAGACCAACGACGACTATCAACTGCTGACATCCATCCCGGGGATCGGGCCGATCAATGCGCTGACCATCCTGGCCGAAGCTGGCGATCTGCGCCGCTTTCAGCATCATCGCCAATTCTTAAAGTTCTGCGGGATGGACCTCGCGACGATCCAGTCCGGTACATTCCGAGGCCAGACCAAGCTGTCCAAGTACGGCAATGCCAGATTGCGCCGCACACTCTGGATGGCTGGTCAGGTCGCCATCATGCAAAAGACCAACAGCTTCCGCGACAAGTTCGAGCGCTACATCGCCAAGGATCGGCAAAACACACATTTGCGCCGCAAGGCGTATACCGCAATCGCCGCAAAAATGGCCCGCACCGTACACGGGATCATCAAACGTGGCGAACCCTATCGTCCCTTCTTTGAGGGATGATCAACGGCAGAAGGACCTTTCTCTGTAAGGGCCGTAGAGGCGAGCATTCGACCTCGTAGATAATGTTCAGGCCTTCTGCTCAACGACCCGAAGATCTCGTCTTAAGGACGGTGAGAGCCGCCATGCGCGTACTCTGTGTTTGTTATGGGAGAGACACGTTGTTGACCAAAATGCCGAACTGACACACATTCAAACGTGCTGGAACGCTTCAGCATGACAATGACCTGATGCCAAATCAGCCGATCATTCCGCGCATAGGACGTTGTCGACCCTGATCGCCAATGGCTTCCCGCGCCATTCGATGATCTGGTTCAGGGCGCGGACAACCCGTTCAGCGGGCAGCGAGAAGTCGACCTCGATGCCAAGGCCTTCGCGGTTGAAGTCGTCCAGCACGTTCAGCAGCCGGAATTGCCGCCCGTCGGCCAATCGATCAGCCATGAAGTCCATGGACCAGACCAGGTTAGGCGCCTCCGGCACGGCCAGTTCCTCGGGCTTCTCCCGCTTCAGCCTGCGCCGGGGCTTGATCCGCAGGTTCAGTTCCAGCTCGCAGTAGATCCGGTGGACCCGCTTGTGGTTCCAGACATGCCCCTTCACGTTTCGCAGGTGCAGGAAGCACAGGCCGAAGCCCCACGTCTTATGGACATTGGTCAGCCCGACCAGCAGGTCGGCTATCAGCTCGTTCTCTTCGTCGCGCTTCGGGCTGTAGCGGAAACAGGTCTCGCTGACCCCGAACGCCCGGCAGGCCAGCGCGATGCTGACCCCCTTAGTCGCCACCGCCTTCTCGGCCAGCTCGCGGCGCTGAGCTGGCCGTGTCACTTTTTTCCTAGAGCCTCTCGCAGCAGATCGGCCTGCATGCTCAGGTCCGCGAACATGCGCTTCAGCCGCCGGTTCTCATCTTCGAGGGACTTCATCTGGCTCATCATGGACGCATCCATGCCGCCATACTTGGCCCGCCACTTGTAGAACGTCGCGCTGCTGATCCCATGCTCGCGGCAAAGCTCAGGAACGGGCAGCCCGCCCTCTGCCTGACGCAGCACACCCATGATCTGGGCTTCGGTGAAACGGCTCTTCTTCATCGGAATCTCCTCGTCCATCTTGCCGAGAAAATTCTACGTTCGCATCCCCTTAACCACGGGGAGGATTACCCAGGAACTTGACGGTGCGCAGGGCCACGTCGATACGGCGCGTCTCCCGTGTCGCGTATTCCTCGCTCAGGAGCGTATCTATAGCCTCGATTGCGGTGATCTCGCCTTTCTCCAGTTGCTCCGGCGTGTGATCAAGGGCTTCGAGCGCGCGCGGCATCTTTAGCCCAACCAGAGCGCCGTGGATCCGGTCCAGCAGATCGGTCATGACCGTGCCCCTCAGCTGCCAGATGCTGGCCAACCGCACCGTAGAACTCAAGCGGCCGACGCAGCCCCTATGCCGAGTGCGAAAGGGCTGGCCTCGGTGGCGGTGCCTTGCGATATGCAGGATCGACGCGGCGCCGAGCCCTGCCTTCCAGAACCGGATGGCGGGCGATCAGTCGGCCGTCCTCGTATATCAGTAGTTCGGTAGCGTGATGCTGAACCTCGAGCGATCTACGCGGGGCGGTATCCCGCCGCCAGAAGACCTCAGCAGTGAACATCACCTACTTCGGCTCCAAGGTCCCACTGCACATGCTGATCGACAGCACCGGGATCAAGGTCGCGGAGCTCAAGGTCCGTATCGCCGTTCTGAACGGCTACGCCGCGCGCGGCATCCCTGTCACAGAGCCCTTAGGATAAGTCTGTCCAGCGAAAGGGGAATCCCGACAATCACCCAATCTGTGCGCCAGAACCGTATTGATTTCGACGTAAAGGTAGCATGATATTCTAGATTAAGGTGAAAATTTATCAACTGTTATCCAATTTTCCTCGTTTAAAGCTGAAAATATAACGAATGTTTCAAAAATGGGAGGAGATTAGATTTCTTTGGAACTTAATCATATATTGACGGATGTCGATAAGTAATTTTTAGTAAGAAAACTAAAATGCGTATTCTTTATTTTTCGGCTGCCATGTATTCGGAATTAAAGCAACCGCTTATCGCGCGTAATGCAAGTTAGGTCGTAGTTTTTATGCTGTCGCTTAATATTGGCGAGAATTTTTTATATTATTACACTCAAGTATGGGCAATTGGTCTATGCGCACCTAAAGCGAAGCTAAATTAGGGCATCGTGAGAACTGGACGACAGCATGCGACCAATCATACCAAAAGCGGCAATCAAATTGGAAAAAAATCCTTATTATCTGCGCATTTCGCCAGGAGATCCAGCGTTTCTGTCGCTTAATCCAGACACTACGATATCGGCATTGGTCGAAAGACCATCACGTTTACCGTTCGGAATGGGAAAGCCAAAAATTGTATCCGTGGGAAAGCAAGATGCGCAAGCCACTTATATCTTGCATTACTATCTCGAGCGCAAAGCGAAACTCCGTGTTCACATTATTGAAATCGAACCTGCTCACCTCAGCTCAACAGGTAACACTACGATGTACGTATCAGTTTGGGGAAATAAAGATGAAATTATCTGCGCCAAACGAACATCGACAGCAAGCACACACAGCAAGGCACCTCTTCACATATCCAGTATGGGATTCATCTCTCGAATCCGGCCTGGTAGATAGTCTGGCTTGAACAACTCTCAAAGCTTTGAAAGCTTTTGGTAAAGCAGTGATTTCTGTCGCCCTTTTCCTCAGGGTTTTGTAGGATTTGATTTCAAACCCTGCAATTTGATCCGGCCATGAAACACCGCAAACGCCACCCTGAACAAGATGATCTGCTGCGCCCTCGACTGGTTGATCTGATCGACATGCGTATTGAGCTGGTGAAGCTGGCCGCATTGATCGATTGGGAGTTCTTCGAGCGGGAATGGGCCGGTTTCTTTCCGTTAAAGACCGGGCAACCGGCAACATCGCCGCGGCTTGTAGCGGGTTTGATTTATCTGCAGCATCTGCATCGCCTATCGGATGAGGCTGTGATCGACCGGTGGGTGG
>CAZEMS010000083.1:0-10428 GCA_964513475.1 uncultured Mycobacterium sp.
GGCCGTCGGCTGAGCCCCCACAACAGAAAGTCTCCGGACATCCCGGGGCGGTTCAACTGGACCGACCACCAGCAACCCGACGCAACCCTGGTCTGAACCGCGAACGCGCACTCAACAACACGCGCATCAGGCCACCTCCGTACGGCCAACCTCACTAATCTGGTCGCGTGACCGACACGACCACCTGCGCGATCATCGGTGGCGGCCCGGCGGGCATGGTGCTGGGCCTGCTCCTCGCTAGAGCGGGAGTCGAGGTGACGGTGCTGGAGAAACACGCCGACTTTCTGCGCGACTTCCGAGGCGACACCGTGCATCCCAGCACCATGCGGCTCCTTGACGAGCTCGACCTGGGGGAGCGCTTTGCCGCCCTTCCGCAGAGCAAGATCGAGCAGGCAGCCATCGAACTCGACGGCCGCTCGGTGACATTGGTCGACTTCCGCCGCCTGAACCAGCCGCACCCCTACGTCGCGATGGTGCCGCAATGGGACCTGCTGAACCTGCTGGCGGAGAGTGCACAGACGGAACCGACGTTCACGCTGCGAATGCGCACAGAGGTCTCGGGTCTGCTGCGAGAAGGAAACACGGTGACCGGTGTCCGCTACACCGGTCCGGACGGCGCCGGCGAACTCCGGGCGCACCTCACCGTGGCCTGTGACGGCCGCTGGTCGGTCGGGCGCCGCGAAGCCGGCCTGCGGCCACACGAGTACCCGGTCCCCTTCGATGTACTGTGGTTCCGGCTGCCACGCGAGACGAACGCCGGCTACTCCCTGGTCCCGCGGACCGCACCGGGACGGGCTCTGATCATGATCCCGCGGGAAGGTTACTTCCAGATCGCCGATCTCATCCCGAAGGGCAGCGAAGCCCAGATGCGGGCACGCGGCATCGAGGTGCTGCACCGCGAGGTCGCCGAGCTGGCGCCGGAGGTGTCGATCGACCCGATGCAGTCGTGGACTGACGTCAAACACCTCGATGTTCGGTTGAATCGACTGCGGCGCTGGCACATCGAGGGCCTTCTGTGTATCGGCGACGCCGCCCATGCGATGTCCCCGGTGGGTGGCGTCGGCATCAACCTCGCGGTCCAGGACGCCGTCGCCGCCGCCAGAATGCTGGCCACGCCGCTGCGGCAACGCCGGGTGACCGGTCGCAACCTGGCCGGGGTTCGCCGGCGGCGGTGGCTGCCGACGGCAGCGACCCAGACCCTCCAACGGGTACTGCACCGCCAGATCTTCGTGCCGATCCTGCGCGGGCAGGAGGTTGCCCCACCGTCGATCCTGGTCAACCTGATCGACCGTCTGCCCTGGCTGACGGTCGTGCCGGCGTACCTGGTCGGCGTGGGTATCCGGCCAGAACGTGCACCGGAACCGACCAGGCGCTGACGGTCACCGATCCGGCGGGCACCCCGACATCGGCGTTTGTCTTAGCCGTCCGCGGGGAACTCGTTGCCCCGAACCTATTGAGGGAGGATCTCATGGCGATCTGCGATACTTGCGGCAACGACTACGACAAAACCTTCACCGTGAGCTGGTCCGACGGGCACAGCGCGACGTTCGACAGCATCGAGTGTGCCGCTGCGCAGATCGCGCCGAAATGCGCGCACTGCGGCTGCCGGATCCTCGGGCATGGAGTCGAATCAGAAGACGCGATCTTCTGCTGTGCGCATTGCGCTCGCAAGGACGGCAACGTCGACATCGCCGACCGCTCTCCGGTGCCCGCCGCCGGCTGACGTCAGCCTAGATCCGCGGAACGACGATGCACTGACACCGCATAGTCCCCGCCGTTGAACGGATCCCGCTCCCAGGTGGACCACCGGGCCACAGGTTCGAGCCCGGCCGCGACAGTGAGCCGATCGTATTCGTCGAGTTGGATTCTGCCCGGCCGCAGCGAGAAACCCGCGATTAGTAACCCGCCCGGATTGAGGCCCGCGCCAAGCTGCTGCAGCACGCGTCCTTCCGAATCGGCGGCGAGGAAGATCATCACGTTCCCCGCCAGGACGGCGAGGTCGAAGCCGAGATCGACCGCGCCCGTGAGATCGGCCAGATCCGCATGGACCCATGCGAGTTCGGGTTGTTTGCGGCGTGCCACGGCAAGCATGTCGGCGTCGGCGTCCACACCGACAACGGCGAATCCGCGCCGCGCCAACTCGATCGCCACCCGTCCGGTTCCGCAGCCTGCGTCCAGCACCCGGGTTCCGCCCGAATCGCCGAGCAGCTGCTCGACGAGATCGGCCTCGCCGTGAATGTTGTGGCCCGCACGGGCCAACCGTTCCCACCGTGCGTCATAGTGTGCACCCCGCGGCGCATCGGCGTCCTGCCATCGGGTACCCACCGCCGCGATCATTCCAGGCGCCGAGCCGACCCGGCGATCAACCGTGCGCCAGCAGCAAGGGGACCAGTTGTTCGGCGGGCGTCAACGAGCCGTGCTGCCCGACCAGAGACGACTCCAGCGGCTCCGCGGTGCGCCGCACCACAGCCGCCGCTCCGCGTGCTGCCACCACGACATCACCGATGCGGGGCCGCACCACGTCTCCGACCCGGTCTCCGAACCAGCCGTTGTCGATCGCCTCTTCGCGAGAGAGCACCCAGGCCCGGCCCGCCAGCTTCTCCTGCCACGCCGAGAGCACGGCGGTCTCTGCCCCGACGGCGGTATAGACGTGCCGGGCCCGCGGCTCGCCCCCGACGGCCCGAACCCCGTCCTGCAGCTCGGCGCTCGCGTCGAAGTCCACAAGGTCGGCCGGGTTGACCGCGACCATGCCGTGGTCGGCGACGACGGCCAGCAGCCCGCCGGGCGGCAGGGCGTCGGCGACCGACTCGACCAGCCGGTCGACCTGACGCAACTGCATCCGCCAAGCCGGTGAGTCGGGCCCATGGACGTGCCCGAGCAGGTCGAGTTCGCCGTGGTAGCCATAGCAGAATCCGCCGTCGGCGACCGCGCTGCACACCGTGGCCGCGAGATCACCCATGGCGTGGACGCCGATGTAGCGCCCACCGCGCAGCACGGCCCGGGTCAACCCGGACCCGCAGAACTCCGCACCCGACACCACGCTGACCGCGGCTCCCGCCGCAGCGGCCCGCTCGAAGTTGGTCGGTATCGGTTGGACCCGTTCGGGCGATACGGCGTTGCGCAGATCCCCGCCCCGCGGGTGCTCGCTCCAGCGCAGGGCGTTGACCATCCCGGCATCAGCGAGCCGGAAGGTATAGCCGACGAGACCGTGCTCACCGGACCGGCAGCCGGTGCCGATGGCGGCCAGCCCGGCCGCGGTCGTGGATGGGAACCCCACCTGCAGGGTGCGTGCGCGCAGGCCGGCCAGCACCGGCGCATCCGCGGCGTGGTTGTCGAGCAATTCAGCGCCGAGCCCGTCGATGAGCAGCACGCAGGCCCCGGTCACCCCGTCGGTCAGGCCGAGTCGGTCCGCGAAGCCGCCGACGCCCATCGCGCCGAGCACCGACGGCACCACGTCGGCCAGGTGCGGGAGGCCGGCATCGGGGCGCGGCAGATCCACGATGCAAGTGTTGCATCCGGTTTTGGCTAGCTCCCCTTGGCCGCGGGGTCCAGCAGGGCGAAACAGCGAAGCGTGTTGGTCATGACGAGCACCTCGTGCACTAGCGCCGGCTCGATGTCGGGAAACTCGAACAGGTGCAGCTCATCGGCCCGCAAGGATCGGCGTTGAGCCCGGTCGGCGCCCGTCGTCGTGCGAACCAGAATGGTGACGGCCGCCGCCGCGTCGCTCCAATAGGTGACCAGAATGCCTAGTCCGTGCGGATGCCGTCCCCAGGCATGGGGAGCGGGGCAGGGCGGATCGCCCTGCGCGTTGGGCAGTGGCGCTGCGACTGCCGGGATCGAGTCGATGGGTTGCGACTGCGGCGCAAGTACAGGTTCGGCGGCGATCGCGGCCACCACGGCCGCGGCCGGGGCTGCTCTGGTGGATAAATCGGCGCGCTGGCCGCACGCGCCGACCGTCGCGGTTATCGTGAGACAGGCTGCTACAGCAATGGTGCGTGCCCCGAGGTTCACGAGACCCCCCGCGTCCATGCCGACACCTTGACCCTATACCCACTGAAGGCCCGTTCACCGGGGATTTCGCAGATGCAGCAGTCCCGCTCCAGCCGATCCGGGACCCGGGGCGACGGCCGGTAGTTATATGTACTAATCTATCCCGACGATATTGTGCGGGGGCAGGGAGTGTTGCTGATTCGATGTTGGGCCTAGCGAGGCGAGCCTGGATACCCCTGCTCATCGTGGTCGTCGTGGCCATCGCGGGGTTCACTGTCCACCGGATCCGCACCTTCTTCGGCTCGGAAGGAATCTTGACGACGCCAAAGGTTTTCGCCGAAGATCCTGAGCCGTTCGACCCCAAGGTGGTGAAGCTCGAGGTTTGGGGCTCCGGCAGCTACGCCAACATCAACTATCTTGACCTCGATGCCAAACCACAGCGTCTCGACGACGCGGCGCTGCCGTGGTCGCTGACCTTGGAGACCACAGCACCGTCGGCCGCCCCGACGATCCTCGCGCAAGGGGACGGCGATTCGATCACCTGCCGAATCGTGGTCGATGACGAAGTCAAGGACGAGCGGACCGCAACCGGCGTCGACGCCCTGACCTACTGCTTTGTGAAGTCCGCATGAGCACCCCGGTAACAGATGCGCGGCCGCTCATCCCCAGGATGATCCGCACCTTCGCGGTGCCGATCATCCTCGCGTTCGTAGCCGGCATCGTGTTCCTCAACGTCACTGCGCCCCAACTGGAAACGGTCGGGCAAGAGCGTGCGGTGTCGATGAGCCCCGGCGAGTCCCCGTCGATGATCTCGATGAAACACATCAGCAAGGTGTTCGAGGAGGGGGATTCCGACAGCGCCGCGATGATCGTGTTGGAGGGCACCGAACCTCTCGGCGACGCCGCCCACGCGTTCTACGACCAGATGATCGCCAAGCTGGAAGCCGACACCGAGCACGTCCAGTCGGTTCAGGACTTCTGGGGCGATCCGCTTACCGCCACCGGCGCACAGAGCGGCGACGGCAAAGCCGCCTACGTCCAGGTGAAGCTCGCCGGGAACCAGGGCGAGGCGCTGGCCAACGAGTCGGTGGAATCGGTCCAGAGCATCATCGACAGCCTCCAACCGCCACCTGGGGTCACGGTGTACGTGACCGGTTCGGCGGCGATGGCCGCCGATCAGCAGCTCGCCGGAGACCGCAGTCTGCGGATGATCGAGATGGTCACCTTCACGGTGATCATCACGATGTTGTTGTTGGTCTATCGGTCCATCATCACGGCGGCGATCATGCTGTCGATGGTGGTGCTGGGGCTGCTCGCCACCCGAGGGGGGGTGGCGTTTCTCGGCTACCACGGGATCATCGGGCTGTCGACCTTCGCGACCAATCTGCTCGTGGTGCTGGCAATCGCGGCCGCTACGGACTACGCCATCTTTCTCATCGGCCGCTATCAGGAAGCGCGCGGAGCCGGTGAGGACCGCGAATCGGCGTACTACACCATGTACAGCGGCACCGCTCACGTGGTGCTGGGCTCGGGCCTGACTATCGCCGGCGCCACCTTCTGTCTGAGTTTCACCCGCCTGCCCTACTTTCAGACCCTCGGTGTGCCCTTGGCCATCGGCATGGTCATCGTCGTGTTCGCCGCGCTGACGCTGGGTCCCGCGGTGATCAGCGTGGCCAGTCGATTCGGCAAGCTGCTCGAGCCAAAGCGGACGGCGCGGGTGCGGGGCTGGCGCAAGCTCGGCGCCGCCATCGTGCGCTGGCCCGGCCCCATCCTGGTCGCGGCGGTGGCGCTGTCATTGGTCGGACTGCTGACCCTGCCGGGCTACGAGACCAGTTACAACGATCGCAAGTATCTGCCCGCCGACCTGCCGGCGAACGAGGGATACGCGGCCGCCGAGCGCCATTTCTCACCGGCCCGGATGAACCCCGAGATGCTGATGGTCGAAAGCGATCACGATCTGCGCAACTCGGCGGACTTCCTGGTGATCGACAAGATCGCCAAGGCCATCTTCCGGGTCGAGGGGATCTCCCGGGTGCAGGCGATCACCCGGCCGGACGGTACTCCGATCGAGCACACGTCGATCCCGTTCCAGATCAGCATGCAGGGCACCACCCAGAAGCTCACCGAGAAGTACAACCAGGACATCACGGCGAACTTGCTCGATCAGGTCTCCGACATGCAGCAGAACATCGACCAGATGGAGAAGATGCAGAGCCTGACCAGGCAGATGGCCGACGTGACGCACGCCATGGTCGCTCAGATGCAGGTCACGGTCATCGACATCGAGGAGCTGCGCGACAGCATCGCCAACTTCGACGACTTCTTCCGTCCGATCCGCAACTACTTCTACTGGGAGCCGCACTGTTTCAACATCCCGGTCTGCTGGGCGCTGCGGTCGGTCTTCGACACTCTCGACGGCGTCAACACCATGACCGACGACATCAAGACGCTGTTGCCGCTGATGGAACGCCTGGACACGCTGATGCCCCAGATGACGGCGCTGATGCCGGAGATGATCCAAACCATGAAGAACATGCAGGTCCAGATGCTGAGCATGCATTCGACCCAGAAGGGTCTGCAGGATCAGATGGCGGCGATGCAGGAGAACTCGGCGGCGATGGGGGAGGCGTTCGACGCCTCGATGAACGATGACTCGTTCTACCTGCCCCCGGAAGTGTTCGACAACGCCGATTTTCAGCGCGGCATGGAACAGTTCCTGTCACCGGACGGGCATTCGGTGCGGTTCATCATCTCCCATGAAGGGGACCCGATGAGCCCGGAGGGCATCGCCCACATCGAGAAGATCAAGACCGCCGCCAAGGAGGCCATCAAAGGCACGCCGCTGGAAGGGTCCAAGATCTACCTGGCTGGAACGGCGGCGATGTTCAAGGATTTGTCCGTCGGCAACACCTATGACCTGATGATCGCCGGAATCGCCGCGCTGAGCCTGATCTTCATCATCATGTTGATCATCACCCGCAGTGTCGTGGCGGCCGCCGTGATCGTGGGAACGGTGGTGCTGTCGCTGGGCGCATCCTTCGGTCTCTCGGTGCTGATCTGGCAGCACATCATCGGCATCGAACTGCACTGGATGGTGTTGGCAATGGCGGTCATCATCCTGCTGGCCGTCGGCGCCGACTACAACCTGCTGCTGGTCGCCCGGATGAAGGAGGAGATCCACGCCGGGCTCAATACCGGCATCATCCGTGCGATGGGCGGCAGCGGATCGGTGGTGACCGCGGCCGGCCTGGTGTTCGCCTTCACCATGATGTCGTTTGCGGTCAGCGAACTGACCGTGATGGCTCAGGTCGGCACCACCATCGGGCTGGGCCTGTTGTTCGACACGCTGGTGGTGCGGTCGTTCATGACGCCGTCAATTGCGGCGTTGCTCGGAAAGTGGTTCTGGTGGCCTCGCAATGTCCGCACCCGGCCGGTTCCGCAGCCCTGGCCGTCGCCGCCTCCGCCTCGCGACCTCACTCCGGTTTGATCATGGGCGCGATCATGGGCCTGATCATGGGCCGGGCCTGACCGCAGGCCCACAGGGTGCTTACCAGTTCCAGACCGACATGTCGTTCGGCGGGTACTGGGCGCAGACATCGGTGGTGCGCGCGGCGACGCCCTTGTTGTTGAAGAACAGCTTCGCCCAGTTGGGCCACCGGAACGCCAGCGGCTCTCCGTAGATGTTGGTCGCTATCTCCTCGGAATAGGCTCTGCGCCCGGCGTAGTCCATCGAGTAGAACCAATGGATACGATCCTGAACCGCCTGGTGCACGTCAGGGGTCTTGTTGTTGTAGTCGATCATGTACCGCTCGTAGTACACCGGTGCGACGTCGCGAGCGGCAGCCATGATCTGCTCGGCGGTGCAGGCGGTCTTGAGCATGCGGTTCGGTATCGGGTAGTCGTCGGTGGCGTCTGCCGCGGCGACGCCGGGGGCGGACGCGATAGCCGCGGCCACGGCCAGTGCCGCGGCGGCGGCGCGGTTGCGGCCCATCACGCACTCACTCCGGTTCCGCCGGCGGCTGCGGCCTCCAGAACTGGTGTCTGATCGGGGCAGTAGGTGCTGATCGCGGCGCCGAGGAACTGCCAGGACTGCTCGGTGGTGCTGTTCTTGTCCAGGTTGGTCAAGACGAATCGGGCCGACTCGAAGGCGTCGGAATCGACGCCGCGGTGCAGTCGCTTGCATGCGATCTTGGCGATCCAGGCGTTGTAGTCGCGCTGGCCGTAGATGCCGTACCCGTGGAGCTGCTCAGCGAACTCGGTGTCGACGTCGGCATGCGCCGGCGCGGCGAGCACGACAGCGGTAGCCGACGCCGCGATAGCGAGCAGTGCGCCCCCCCATCTAGACTGTCTAACCATGCGGACGATGATAGCGGCGTCTTTGGTCGCTGTGTTCGCTACGCTGCTGCCAACCGTGGCCAATGCCGAGCCACCGACCGCCGTCGAAGAAGACGGCACCTACGCTGTGGGGGTCGACATCGCTCCCGGTATCTACGGCACCGCGGGCCCGGTCGAGGGCGAAGTCTGCTATTGGAAGCGCCTGGGCAGTCTGCACGGAAACGACATTCTCGACAATGCGATGACCAAACAACCGCAGGTTGTCGAGGTGGCGGCCACCGACAAGGCATTTATGACCAGTGGCTGCCAGCCCTGGCTGCAGACCGACGCGCTGCCCTACGACGCCCAGCTCCCTGAGGCGCTCGCAGCGATGATCGCCCGCGCCAAGTTGCAGGAGTACCTCAACACCCTCAACGCCGGCGCCGGCGCCCTCGGAGCGGGCCAGCTCCCGGTCGGATAGGGGCGGGTCGGTAAGCGGATTCAGTCTGCGTTCAGGGCGCGATTCGCCGCCGAATCGCGCCCTGGTTTGCAGAGTTCTTACAGAATCAAGGTCCGTTCTCAGGCGGACTTGTGCAGCAGCGGCAGCATCATCTGCCGCCGGGTGGAGATCAGGTCGGCGAAGTAGTGCAACGCCTCGGGCACCGACGCGGCGGTGGGGAACAGGGGCTCCCCATCGACGCCTTCGGGAAGAACGCGCTTCACCGCGTCACCGGGAATCAGCGCCCACTCGACCCCTGTGGTGCTGCAGGCGTCATCGACGGCGTAGAGCACCGACAGCGCTTTGCTGTCGAAGGACCTCACGCCGCTCAGGTCCAAGATGAACGGCATCTCGGCGAGGATGATGCGCCGGCTGTACTCGCTGACCTTCTCGATGTTCGCGGCGTCGATCGTGCCGCTGACGGTCACCACGGTCGCCAGGTGGCGGCATTGAGCACGGATCTGAGCGCGACCGCACTCGAGCGCGCGATTGGCGTAGCGGGGCCGGTAGCCTGACGAGTCGATCGAGACGGTCATGATGCCCTCACTTGCCTATGTCAACGTGTTATGCACGCTATTCGGCAAATCTAAGGCTGCCCGGTGCGGCGTCTAACTCTTTGCTAAGAACCAAAACTCGCGCGGCCCTGACTGGCCCCGCAACTGTTCCGACCTCAGGTCCCCTTCGCCGCCCGCCTGAAGAAGCGGCGGGCCGGACCAGTCGCCGATCGGCGAACGGCGTAGGGCCACGGCCGGTTTCGCTCCGGCACGGAGTCGGCCCGGACCTGCTTCAGTTGCATCCGGAGATGCCGGCGCAGGTCCTCCAGATCCGGGTCGGACCACCGGTTGCGGGCCTCGGTCGGATCCTCGGTCAGGTCGTAGAGTTCCCACTGGTCGTCGACCGGGCTCATCCGGTACGCCTCACCTCCCATGCCGTTCGCGGCCAGATGACGCACCCCCGGTTCGGTCCAGGTGGCCGGATCGTCGAAGGTGCGGACCAGTTTCCAGAGATGGCCGGCACCGGCGACGGCACCGCCTTCGGGGCCGGCTTCGTCCACGCGAACCACGAGTCCTTCGAAGTTGGACGCGACGTGGGCCGGGATCCTGATGCGCAGCGGCGCCGGCGGCCGAACCACTTGTTTCAGCCGGCGTCCCAGGCCAGAGGCACCGCTGTCACCCTCGAGCATGTTGTCGCGGGTCATCAGATACACCGCGCGCGCGGCGTCGGCTTCGGCCCCATCGACGACCGGCATCAGGTCACGGCCGGGCAGGGCGTGGACTTCGGTGAACGACTCGGCGAGCTTGGCCGAGGTTGACGCGATGTCGATGCCGGCGGCCCCCAACAGCGTCGGCAGCAGGTCCACGTGTGAGGTCGGTGCGTTGACGGCCCTGGCCGTGGTGGCGCCCACGGTGCCGACGCGGGCGATGACGAACGGTACCCGGGTGGCCTCGTCGTAGAGGTTGAACCACTTCTGGTGCAGACCACCGTGGGCGCCGAGCAGATCGCCGTGATCAGCAGTGCGCACCAGCACCGCGTTCTCCGAACCGTTGTCGGTGACGGCGCGGCGAACCCGGTCGATGGGGCCATCCACCTCGGCGTGCAGCCGGTAGTACAGGTCACGGTAACGC
>CAZEMS010000084.1:0-10268 GCA_964513475.1 uncultured Mycobacterium sp.
CTGTAGGTCTGCGCGGAAGCTTGCGCGACATATCCAGACCCCAGATCGGGCGACGTCTCAACTCGCCTGGTCGGCCGCGCCGCCGATGCGACGCACTCGCAATATCTCGACCCAACGGTGTGTGCATCACTCATCGTTGGGCCTCTTCGCTCAAGCTTCGCACTAGTCGCCACGGCCAGATCTTCTCACGGTGGGCTGACCTACCGGGTTCCTGACAGTCTCGGGCCCGGACCGCGGATCAGGTCTCGCATCAGCTTGACGTCGTTTCATCGCGCTGGCGTCCATTCCGCTCGGGTGTGCTCAGTGTCGGGGTGCGGATCGCACGCAGGAACTCCAGCCGGGCCGCAGGCGATCCGCCTGTGGTGGTGGTGATCGATTTCAGCAGCGGATGGTGGCTGCTGGGGGTGCCCGTTTCGTTGCTGTAAGTCGTCGATCAAGCAGTCGTCCATCACCTCGGTGGCGTGATCTTCCCGGAGGCGCTCCATCGCCGCCGGAACGCGCTTGGACAACTCGACGTCAGGCACCGCACCAATCAGCACCTGCCTCTTGGCCTGGCACGCCTCGAAGGATTGCGTGACTGCGCCGGACGGCCACTTCACGTCACTGTTGGTCGGAATCTCCTCGACCCATACCGTGAAGCGCTCCCAGTCGATGTGTTGCACGAGCCAGCCTCGACCTGCGAGAACAAGTGGGCGCTGCTCGCGGTCCTTCACACACGGAATGGCAAGCGGCGAAACGAATCCGATCTCCCTGACGCCGGCCACGACCCGCAACTCAAGATCGGCAACGAATGTCGAGAGAAGCTCCATGAAGTGTCGCTGGCCAAATTCCTTCTCCGCGCGCGGGCCGACCATCGACAACCCCGAGCCCGCAACGAAGAACTCCTGCTCGCGCAGGTAGGCGAGCACCTTCGCGCCATCCGCCATCAGCGCAAGGTCCCCCCACCACTGCGACCAATCCGATGCTCCAAACGATCCCTCTTGAGGCGCCAGCGCAAGAAGTTGTTGGGCAGCAAGGTGGCGAGGATGTGGCAGGGCGACGACGTCCTCGACGAATCCGCGCTTCCACAGCAGTAGCACTGCGGCCGCGTCGAGTAGTCCATCGAGGCTGGTGGCAAGAAACAGGGTGGTGCGGCTCGTGCCCGGTCGCCTACCAGTGCGGCCGAGCCGTTGCAGGAACGACGAAACGGTGCGCGGCGCGTCGATCTGGATGACCCGATCGAGGTCGCCGATGTCGATACCAAGCTCGAGGGTCGAAGTCGCGACGCAGACAGTGTCTTGGCCCCAAGCACGTTCGCTTTGCCGCCTCTCGTCAACGGGGAGCGACGAGTGAGACACGAACGTCTGAACGCCACGCTCGCGGAGGAGGAAAGCGGGTTCCTCGGCGGAACGCCGTGATTCGGCGAACACCAGTCGCTTGTCGCCTCGATGGAGCCGGGAGAGATGACCGTGGCTGCGTTGTCCATGCTCCCGACATAGTCGATGGTGACCTCTGGCCTCACCGTCGGCGATGAGTCCTCTCGCACTACGACGACCGACCTGCGCCCCTCGGTCGACCATTGCATTCAGGTCCCAACCGTCTCTGGGTTGCCAACGGCTACCGGGTCGATCCTGAGCTTGTCGGGGATCCTAGCGAAGAGGCCCCCGAGTTGGCCTAGGCGAGAGGAGTGCACCATCCATCGCGTGGCAGCCGCCCAAGCGACACCGCCTACCGCCTGATGACGTGTTTACGGGCAGTGATCGGCGGAGTCGATACTCTATGCAGCATGAGGGACGCCCAACGTGTTGTGTCCCGTGCCTGCGGCGCAAGGTCAGCCCAGTTCAGCAGCGCAAAAGTGCTGTCGGTGCCGATGACATGGACGATCGTCGCCCCGTGATTCCGAGGTGCTTGGCGTTGGCGCCAACATGCGCCAGTAGCGTGTCCAAGCTCGAAACTAGGGTGGGTAGGTGATGCGGAACTCGGGAGACGAGAAAGCCAAGGACGCCCAGGCATGCGCTCGACGCGGTGAATCGAATGACAGACTCGGTGCCCCATCAGCGAGGATCTTACGCAGTCCGCTTCGCCACCTAGACGCCGAAGCTGTAAGTGCGCGAGTTCGTCGTGAAGTCCGTAACCGGGAAGTTCATCTGCCGCCCGTAAGCACTTACCGCTGGTGGGCTCGACGCACCGAGGCGGTGAACGGATCAATCATCGACGCCGTTAGCGAGGATCGTCAGGGCCGTTTAGTAGTCAGCGATCCGTTTGCAGGCGGTGGGATTATCCCGCTCGCAGCCGTGATGCGCGGCCATAGCGTGTACGCGCAGGATCTCAATCCTTGGGCTGCAGCCGGCCTCGCTGCGATGCTCGCATTGCCTGACCCTGAGTCGTTGCGTGTCGGTATTGCCGCGTTGAGTCAGAGAGTCGTAGCGCTCGCCGAAGCAACCTACGGGACGGTCCTGAGTGATGGACGCGCGGGTCACGTGGCGCATACTTTTCGTGTGGCGGTGGCGCCGTGTACCCACTGTGGCGCTCGGCAGCGGATGTTTCCACACGCCCTCGTATCGCTTGCGAAACGAACTGAGCGCAACCTTCCGGAAGCGTTTCTGGCGTGTCCAAATGGCCATATTTTCGAGGGTCGCCGCGACAGTGCAATGAGGTGCCCCACCTGTAAATTGCTGACCGACCCGGCCCAGGTTTATACGCCCCGACGTGTAGTTACCTGCGTCGAGTGCGGCAAACAAGATCGCCTTGAGACACGCGCTTCAGCGTCCAAGTTCGAATGGGAAGTCGTACTGGTCGAGCGGGCGAGCGGCAGGGTCCGTGAGCTAGCTCTACCGACTGCCGGCGAAAAGTCCGCTGCTGCAGCGTTGCATACGATGCCCGCTGTGAGCCTGGGGTCGATCCCCATTGGCCAAGAAACCGCGGTATTGCGACGCCATGGATTCGAGCGCTGGGAGGACCTCTACCCCCGTCGTCAGCGCGTCATGGTAGAGAAACTTCTAGGGTTGGCCGACGGAAGCTCAAGTGATGCGACAGTTGTGGACGCACTGCGTCTCGCCATAATCGGCTCGACAGAGATGGCCGGTCACGTATCTCGTTGGGATCGCTACTATCTCAAGAGCTACGAGTCAATGGCAGGGCATCGGTTTAACTTCACGACTTTGACTGTCGAGCCTAACGTGTGGGGCACGACGGCAAGTGGACGCGGAACTACCCTCCGTAGGCTGGTGCAATTCGTAAAGGCATCAGAGTGGCTTCGAGACAACGCATCTGGTGCATTACGTGTTCAAGGTCCGGTGCTTGCGTCATCACCGACGGTTCCTGGGCTTCTCGGAGAGGACATCGACGGACATCCCCTGAAGCGGCCCGATGTTCTCGTCGTGGTTGGCAGCTCGCAACGCCAACTGCTCCCATCTGGATCTGTGGATCTTGTGCTCACGGACCCGCCGTACCACGATGATGTGCACTACGGTGAATTATCGCTTCCGCTGCAAGCATGGGCCGGCCTAGTGAAGCCGGAGGCGAGCGGAGATGCAGTAGTAAACCGCGTCACTGGACAGCTGATTGCGAAGGGTAGCTACACGGCGCTGCTAGCCTCCATCTTCCGAGAATCTACAAGGCTGTTGCGCGAAGACGGCCATCTGATATTCAGCTACGCCAACCGCGATCCGCGGGCGTGGGTCGATCTGTTGGACGCCCTACAGAGCGCCGGACTTCAAGCCGTCGGATGCACTGTTGTGCACAGTGAAAACGAAACTGATCACGCAAAACGGAATGTCCGCGCGTGCACCCTCGACCTAATCCTCGACCTCGTGCCCATTTCAAAGCGCAAGGTCGTACAACATCGTCCTGTGCTGGGGCATGGTCCCGAAGAGGAGTTCCTCGGCATCGTAATCGGGTACGTATTTTCAGTCGGAAAGCTTCGCGATGGTTGGCAGGACGAGTTCTTGAGCGCCGCAGCTCAAGCAGAGTTCCTGCTGCCAATCAAGCAGTTGAAGTAGTCGAATTTCCTAGCAAACTAAGCGAAGTCGTTCTCTCGGATCGCGGAGCAGCGAAATCAGATTGCTGCGTCCAAGGGAAGGCCAGGCGTGAAATCGGCTGTGGCGACGCTAAGTCGAACATTTGTCCACCGACCCTGGACGGAAACATCCCGTGGTTGGAGCGGGACAAGTCTCATCGCGGAGCACCAACCGATTAGTTCGAGACTGTTGTCACGATTGCGATGCACAGCAACAAGGGACCATGCCGGATCTCGTTCGCCCACAGACGCTTCGTTGCGAGACAGGAAGAACTCAACCCGCCCGGCTGAGACACTTCTGGTCGTCTTGACCTCAATGCGGTGTCGGTGCCCGGTGGTATCTGGGCTTGTGATGTCGTATCCTAGTTGATCACTGCGAAGGCTTACTCGGTGAACTGAGGCCGCAAGGTCGGGCCGGTCCCGTTCAATGAGGTGTTGCTTGCATAGGTCGAGGATGAACTCTTCTCCCTGT
This sequence comes from uncultured Mycobacterium sp., assembly GCA_964513475.1. GTDB lineage: Bacteria > Actinomycetota > Actinomycetes > Mycobacteriales > Mycobacteriaceae > Mycobacterium. The sequence goes on from CAZEMS010000084.1 coordinate 4,470, forward strand.
GCCCCCTGGTCGTTCAATGCTTGTAAGTCGAGCGCGCGTCCGAGAGCTAGTAGTAACGCCTCACGGCGCGCGGCATCCTCCAGTAACTGCTCGATTGCCTCCTGATCGGCCTGGGGAACGTTCTCCCAGCGAACTTCGTCATCAATTACCGCGGCGTAGAGCCACAGCGGTGGTTCCTCAGAAAAGAGTTCTTGTAGTAGAAGCTCGGCAGCAACGTCATCTGGCATGCTGCACAGCTGAATTAGCGTTGGGGTAGGAGTGTGGTGGGCTCCGTCTGACTGAACCAGTTGCGCACGCTGAAGCAGCACGTGTCCGGCCTCAAGATCTGTCGACCGATAGAGACCGCCGGTGGCGAGCCGGTCGTAGCTTGTCCGTAGCGATGATTCGGAATTGCCCTGTGGGTCGAGAACGCGAGCCGCCAAGACGGCGGCCTGCAGCTGATAGGCGGTAGGCGTCGCGCGAATCAGTGAATGTGGTTGAAAGGCAATATCACTCATGAGTCTCCGCGCAAATGTGCGAAGAGCGCTGCGACGTCGGCGCTCGAGTCGATTGCTGGCCCATAGTCCTCATCCGAGGGAAGAGCCATGGTGCTGATGTCCGAGTCATCAAGCATGTCGCCGAGGCGATCTGCCTTGTCTCGAATTCGGGCATCGATGACCTCATCGATCGTCCCAGTTGTGATCAGAAACGTAATTCGCGTCTCTTGCTCAGCCGCAAGACCAAGTCGATGGATCCTGTCAACGCTTTGAAGATATTGCCCCGCATTGAACGTGCGGTCCAAATAGATTGCGTCATGACATACTTGGTGCAGGCTCACGCCCTCGCTCATGGCGGCTGGATTCGCAAGAAGCACTGCACATTCAGGGTCGGTCCGAAAGCGCGCAAGCTCGCTTTCTCGCGTGCGTGTCGCCGCGGTAGATCCCGATTGTTCTGATGGGATCCCGCCGTAAATCAACGCAGGTTGGTACAGCGCCAGCATTCGTTCGAGGCCTTGCAAGTTGCGAACGAAGTTGCTCCAAACCAAAGTCTTTCGTCCTTGGGAGGCGTTGGCTTCGATCATCTCAGCGAGTTGGCGGAATTTTCCGGGGGTTTCAAACTGGCTGTACCGTTGCAGCAGATCCCAGAGAGTGCTTCCAGGTGGAACATCGAGGGGCGGATGCCGGAAACTCAAGACGTCTTCGGTGCCTGATCCGGCGGTTAGGAGCTGTGGATTAGTTGCGGCCTCAAGCAGATACATGACAATGTCGCCCATGTTGGCGAATGTTGCCCTGTCAGTCATGCTGAGATGGAATGTCCCGGCGTAACGATTGCGAAGCGCGTGATAGATCTCAGCTTGGATGGGGTCAGGCTCTATCTGGATGACCCGCTTAAGCGGAGTCTGTAGACCGAGCTCGCTCTTGCGCGTGCGCACAAATAGTGGTGCGATCGCAGAGGCAATTTGTGCGCCAGCGTCAGGAGGCGACGGGGTAACAAGGGCGCCGTCGGGCAGGATCCCGCGACCCTGGCCAGGCCACAGATAGTCCATCAGGGCGATCATGTCTTGTGGACTTTGCGGCGCGGGCGTTCCTGTAAGAATGTCGCGCCGAGCTGCGAGGAAAGCGATACTCAAACAAGCGCTACCAAACGTGCCACCCCAACCACGCTTCATTCTGTGGGCTTCGTCAAGCAGGACGAGCGTTGGTCTCTCTGACACCCATTGAGCGACAGTCTCATAACGACTGTCAAGTCGGTGGTAGTTCACAATCAAGACTTCGGCGTCGGGGGGAGGTTGCTCTACAAGCGCCGCGACGATCGGACGCTGATCAGCGTCAAAACAATCGTCCACCTCGGTCTGCCAAGCGTCGAAAGCCGACAGAGGCGCAACAACCAGCATTCGTTCCACCCGCCCCGCAGCGCGTTCCGCTTCGTAGAGCGCGTAGGCCACAGTTGTCTTGCCGGCCCCAGGAACCGAGAAATTGGCGCCGTTCGCAAGACCGAGCAGACGACCCAGATCGCGTGTTTGGAACCACCGCAGCACTCTCTGGAATCTGGTGCCTTCAAGGCGCTGATTGACCTCTGGCTCATCGAGCGGCTGGGCCGCGGCAAGGGCGGCTTGGAGAAGGCGGCGTTGCGTACGCGTCTGCTGCAGGATCGCGTCAAGCGCGGGGTCCGACTGAATGCCGACGTTGTGCCGCTGGCAGGCAGACCGTAGCCAGCCCATGTTGCTCAGCAAGCGTTCTAGCGGCAAGACGATCTGTTGGCCCGGCCGCTCACCCGCAGAGCCCCATTCGCTAATCACCTGCAGCCAGAATCCGGCGGGCACCTCGCCGATCTTTCTTGCCAAGACGGCTGGAGGTACGTCAATGAGAGATAGCCCCAGCGCGGGGCCCGCTGATGGCGTGTCAGACACTCCGGTCCTCGCCTACCTCGGCGATAGCGGCGAACGCCGCCGCGGCGCGTTCGTACTCACGTACTGCCGACTCGAAGGCGTCACGATCGAAGCTTGCTCTGCCGTGCACGTTGGAGTAGGCGTTCGCGGCCTTGTCGAGTAGACGAGCTGCCTCTTTCAGGTGAACCATCGGAGCGGTCAAGTCGTCGATCTGGCGGGAGTCACGCCTCTTGTTCTCGATCGCGGTCGACAGTCCGCTGAATAATTCGGCGGCGACGACGGCGCGTGGCAGACGGACGGCTTCGCCATCGTCAGCCATTAGAGAGACATCCTCGTCGGGTCTCGTCCGCGCGAGAAGCGTGTAAAGCGTTGAAAGACTGGGACCCGCCGGTTGCTGGCCTTGGCCTGCCGGCAGATCGTCGTCTCCGAAGAAGTCGTTGACTCCAGAAGGTGAATCTGTCAGCTCTGTGTCCGCCGCCTCGCCGGACAAGAGGGTGTCAACGTGCGGTGCAAGCGTGGGTGACTCGCGAAGGGCCGGCGCGACGTAGCCGTCCAAGAGAGCAGTGTCGATCTCCCGCAGTCTTCGGTAGTCAACTCCAGCGATCATCCCGGCCAGCTGGGCATCCCTCACACGTTCCGCTTCATCTGGACGCGTGGTCTTCAAACGCTGATAATCCTGATCAATCTCAATCAGGGCCTGTCGTTGGTCATCGAAACTCAGAAATGTCAGGACACCGCCGCTTGCGCCTACGACTTCCCGCACCAATCCGAGAAGGCGTAGCTCTCCCTCGACCAGATCTGTCGCGGCCTTGGTATCGCGAGCGCTGGTGGTTAGTGCGGGACGCAGGCCCCTGCCGACCTCAGCGGTTGTGTAATTGCCACTGTTGATGAGGTCCTCAATGAACAGCAGTTGGCTTGTGAAGCTGTAATCCTGCTTGACCTCCTGCTCCATTTGCAGGCGCAGCTCTAGCTCGGTGATCTCTCTTGGTCCGGCGTCGGCTGGCAGCACAACTACTTTGATGTATCGCTCGCGGAGTTCACGCAACGCCACCGCACGTGTATTGGCGTTGACCAGCACGCCACCCGTGGTCAGAACACCCGCAAAGAGTTGCCCGTCGTTTGCTATCGCGCTTTTGATGCGCTCATAACCAGGCGTTTCCCGGAGAAGTCGGGCAATGATCGCTTGAGCTAGTGTGCCGTACGGGTCTGTGGCAACTACGTCTTGCTCGTTTTGCGGCAAGGATTGGAGCTGGGCTTTGATGCGGTGGCTGTGTGGACTCAGCAGCACCATGTCGAGTGCCACCGAAGCGACGGGCAGTACCAGCTTGTCTGCCTTCCACTGAATCTCCTCTGCCGCTCCGGTTCCGTCAGCACTCGCCTGCTTTGCTGCTTCCACAGCAGCTTGGATGGCAGCTTCGCGCGCGGCCTTCGTGATGGTCTGCGTCATAAACCTCTCCTGCATGGATTCGTCATACGAAAATCTCAGGCTCCCCTGACAGCGCCGGCCATAGCCGCAAGGTGTGTCAAGGTGTTCTCGGTGTAAACCCGTCCACCGTAGGCGCGAATGAGGTCGTCGCTTTCTCCACGGTCTGCCCAGCCTGTGCCGAACAGGACAAGTACAGCGGGGACGCTGAACTTCGCTGGGAGCTGCAGCAAAGTGGCAGCCGTCTTACGGGCGGTACCTCCATCACGAGCTATTGCGACGAGCACCGCATATCCGGCGGAACCATCAGAACTTCGGGTGACGACAGACAGCTGTCCTGGGGGCCGTCCAGCGACCCCTGCCTTGGACCCCAGGAATTTCTTTGCGACGGGCTCATCGCCCTCCGATGACCAGTAGCTCACTGCGGATTTGTCGAGTGCAACTAGGACCCGGCGGACCATCAGCCTGCTCAGCTCACTATTGGTTCGATTTCGGTGGGCGCTCCAGGCGCTGCCGACGTCCCGCTGCGCCAGAAGTGTCCCGTAATCGACACCCGAGACCCGAAGATCTTCGACAGCTTCCCACCCGACTAAAGGTCCCAAGAGCAACTCGATCGGCCGGGAAGCCACGGCGCCCGCGAGTTGCGACTGGACGCGGCCGCACACGATGTCGTCGATGATGGTGAACGCCCGGATGACTTGGCTGGGGTTCCACGACCCATCCGGCTGGCTTGGTAGTGGTGTTCCTAAGGCTTCTGATCGAGCCTGCAAATCGCGCCAGCTGAGGCCAGCGACCAGCCCAAGCGCCTCGATCGTCAACGGATCATCGGCCTGGGCGGCCCAAACCGCGGTGTGGGTGACGTCGGACAGTGTGCCTGAGGGTGTGCGTCTAGCAACATCTGCAAGGGCAGCCTGATAACGGTGAGGTGGGACTATGCGGTCTGTCAATACTAGGTCGGCGCTGGTGTCGAGAGTGCTGTGCAGAGCGTTTCGGGCGGCGGTTCGCAGTGCCAAATCAGAACCGGAAAGTCCAAGGTCAGCGGCAGAGACGAGCGCCGTAAGGAGGTCGGCGACCGGGAATGCCGCGGTGAGCGGCCGGCCCTCTCCGATCCAATGCAGCGCGTCAACTACATCTGCGCGGCCGGTGGAGGCCAAGAGCGTCGCGGCGGCGTCCTCGATAAGACTGCCGGACTGGTTGGGTTCGTCGGTCACGCTCTCATCCTGCCGCGGCGAAGGACAAATTGGGTCCGTGACGTGCCGGAATGGCGAAAGATGGATTTCCCGGACTTGTATGTGTCGCGCGGACTCACGGTAGGCGCTCTTGCCGGCCGACTCAACTACTCGCGCAGTTCGTCAAGTAGTTTCTCGCCCCCGAAGCCATGCAGTGCGGCATCTTACAATGGAGTCTCAGGCTGCCTCAGGTCAGGAGTATCGTGATGGCGCGGTGGCCAGTTTGGTGACATTCATCCAGGGCACTCAATGCCGATCAGCGTCAGCAGCCCGGGGCAGGGTCCGCTCGCTGTGTTCCTGACAGGCGTAGACGATGCGGCGTTTCCAGTCAGCAGGGTCGAGCCGCCCAGGGTGTTCACGAACAGCCGCGCCGCCACGGTCAGCTCCTCGGCCACCTCGACTGGGTCCTGATAGGCGTAGCCGTCCTGCACCGCACGTTCGTCACGGCCCATGGGCACCGCCTCTGGGGTCTCTGCACGACGGGCCAGCAGCACCCCGCTCCCGCTGGTCAGCAGCACATCGCGGACAAGGCGCGCGTACTGCAGTGGCGACCGCCTACCAGGCTGGGGCTGCTGTGCCACGTCCTCCGCTCGGTGGCGGTGATCAGCTTCACGAGTTCGGCGACGCCGGTCCGGATGTCATCGCCGGATCGAGTCACGGCTTAGAGGTCGTAGGCGTACTCGCATCGTCTGAGCTCACGACGCCTGTGGCGCCAACGATTTCCGGTGCGATGGATCCGACGACGGCGGTCAGTGCGGTCGCGAGGTCCTCGGCGCTGA
>CAZEMS010000085.1:0-10044 GCA_964513475.1 uncultured Mycobacterium sp.
AATCGGGCGCGGGCCTCAGCTTCGGGACTGCCGGAGAACACCGCCGAACCCACCCGCTGGGTCTCGCCGTGGTCGAGGGTTCGATGCCGCCGATGCGGCGCAGCATCGGCCGCACCGACTCGATACCTGGGCAGTGCACTCTGGGTGCGCTGCATCCATTCCAGCATTCCCTCCCGCACCGCGCAGCGCAGGTCGAACAACGCACCCGAGTTATCTGCGCTGACCAGCATCCGCACTCGCACGCAACCGCCGACCGCGTCGGTGACCTGCACCACGCTGCGCCGACCGTCCCACAGATCACTGCCGGCGAGGAGTCGGTCCAGTTCGGCGCGCATCTGCTCCAGCGACACCGTGTAGTCCACGTCGAACTCGACGGTCCCCAGGAGCTCGGTCGCGCTACGGGTCCAGTTCTCGAACGGTTTGGTGGTGAAGTAGGTGCTAGGCAGGACCAACCGGCGCTCATCCCAGATCCGAACCACGACGTAGGTCAGGGTGATCTCCTCGATGTGGCCCCACTCGTCTTCCAAGACGACGACATCGCCGACCCGGATCGCGCCGGAGAAAGCGATCTGCAGCCCGGCGAACACCGCCCCCAGCGAGGTCTGTGCCGCCAGTCCGGCCACCACCGAGAGCACCCCGGCCGAGGCGAACAACGTGGTGCCGATGTCCGAGAAGGCCGGGAACGTCATCGAGATGACGGCAAGGCCGAGCACCACCACGGCGGCTGTCACCAGTCGCCGCAGCACGGTGACCTGGGTACGGACCCGCCTCAGCCGCCGGTCACAGTTGGCGATCTCCGCGTCGCCGCCGCCGAAACTGACGATCGTGCGCCGTTCGGCGACCTTGACCAAGCTGATGGCCAGCCAGGTCAGTGTCGCGATCTCCAGGATCAACAGGGTGTGGTCGACCCAGCCGCGCCAGACATCCTCCACCGGATCCGACGTCTGGTGCACCCCGACCGATGCGGCGGCCACCATCAAGCTCGCCAGGATCGACGGGCGCGCCTGCTGCAGGGTTTCCTGCATGACGGCGCGACGGCGGCTCAGCCGCAACAAGACCCAGTACACCAGCGTGCCCACCGCGTAGACGACGGCCATCGCGATCGCCACCCAGATCACTGTGACGGCGAGGTCCGTTGCGGACTCCAGTTTCTCTCCCTTGGACATACCTGTTCGGCTCTAACTGCTCGGGTTCACGGTCGCGTACCAAAGTATCGACGTCGCCTACACCGGCCAAACCGATGAGGACTGCGACGATGCTCGCCGCGTCGCCCGACCGAACCTCTAGACCTGAGGCGTCCAGGGCTGCCCCCAACTGTGGGCGAAGGCGATCTCATCGAGCCCCAGCCGCTCCCGCGGCAGGAAGTCGCGTTCGACGATCGCGTCGTCGACCTGCGAATAGTCCCCGAGCGAACCGACCGCGACGATCGCCAACGGCCGCACCCCGGCCGGGATGCCGAACGCGTCGCGGCTGGCGTCGGCGTCGAAACCGGCCATCGGATGGACGATCAGCCCCCGCGACACCGCCTCGGTGCTGAGGTTGGCGATCGCGGCGCCGGCGTCCAGTGCCGAGTACACAGCCGTGGTCTCGTCGGGACCCTGGTCGGCGCAGACCAGCAGCAGCGCCCCCGCGGCGCAGGCGTAGCTGTTGCCCCGCGCGAGTACCCCGGCGAGCTTGGCGTAGGTCTCATCACCGCGCAGGCCGACCACGAACCGCACCGGCTGGCGCCGACCCCAGGTGGCCGACCACCGCCCCGCCTCCAGCAGCGCCGTGCACTGATCCGCCGTGACCTCGGCGTTCGGGTCGAATGCCCGCGGACTCCAGCGCGCGGCCAGGTCGGGGTGGATCGGCACTGTGGTGTCGGCGAGCCGACCTGGGGGGCCGTCGTGGCGCGAACCGGGCACGATCACACGCTACCGAACATGCTCGACCGAATTTCAGGTGCACCGCTCCCTTATTCTTGGTGAGAATCGTCCCCGGCAATCGAAAGGTCGCAGTGGCGCTCGTCGTTCAGAAGTACGGTGGATCATCGGTGTCCGACGCCGAACGGATCCGCCGCGTTGCCGAGCGCATTGTGGAGACGCGCAAGGCCGGGAACGAGGTCGTTGTCGTGGTCTCGGCGATGGGCGACTCCACCGACGAGCTGCTCGATCTGGCCAACCAGGTCTGCCCGGCGCCGCCGCCACGCGAGCTGGACATGCTTCTGACCGCGGGCGAACGCATCTCCAACGCGCTGGTGGCGATGGCGATCAGCTCACTGGGCGCGCAGGCGCGGTCGTTCACCGGTTCGCAGGCCGGGGTGATCACCACCGGTATGCACGGCAACGCCAAGATCATCGACGTCACCCCGGGCCGGCTGCGCGACGCACTGGACGAGGGGCTGATCGTGCTGGTCGCCGGATTCCAGGGGGTCAGCCAGGACAGCAAGGACGTGACTACGCTGGGCCGGGGCGGCTCGGACACCACCGCGGTCGCGCTGGCCGCGGCACTGAACGCCGATGTGTGCGAGATCTACACCGACGTCGACGGCATCTTCACCGCCGACCCTCGCATCGTCGCGAACGCTCGCCGCCTGGACAAGGTCAGCTTCGAGGAGATGCTCGAGATGGCGGCCTGCGGCGCCAAGGTGCTGATGCTGCGCTGCGTCGAGTACGCGCGCCGCTACGGCGTCCCGATCCATGTGCGCTCGTCGTACTCGGACAACACCGGCACGATGGTGACCGGATCGATGGAGGACATCCCGATGGAAGACGCCATCCTGACCGGTGTCGCACACGACCGCAGCGAGGCGAAGGTGACGGTCGTCGGGATTCCCGACGTACCGGGATACGCCGCAAAGGTGTTTCGCGCGGTCGCCGACGCCGATGTGAACATCGACATGGTGCTGCAGAACATCTCCAAGGTCGAGGACGGTAAGACCGACATCACCTTCACCTGTTCGCGGGAGAGCGCGCCGGTCGCAGTGGACAAGTTGACCGGGCAGCAGCAGGAGATCGGCTTCAGTCACGTGCTCTACGACGACCACATCGGCAAGATCTCGTTGATCGGTGCGGGCATGCGCAGCCATCCCGGCGTGACGGCGAGATTCTGTGAGGCGCTGGCCGAGGTCGGTGTCAACATCGACCTGATCTCGACATCGGAGATCAGGATCTCGGTGCTGATCAAGGACACCGAACTGGACAAGGCGGTGCTGGCGCTGCACGAGGCGTTCGGGTTGGGCGGCGACGAGGTGGCCGTGGTCTACGCCGGGACGGGGCGCTGACGATGCCGGCCGGTTTGCGGATAGGGATCGTCGGTGCGACCGGGCAGGTCGGTCAGGTGATGCGTGCGCTGCTCGAGGAGCGCGACTTCCCGGTCAGCTCGATCAGGTTCTTCGCCTCGGCGCGCTCGCAGGGACGAAAGCTGCCGTTCCGCGGCCAGGAGATCGAGGTGGAGGACGCGGCGACGGCCGACCCGGCGGGGTTGGAGGTCGCACTGTTCTCGGCCGGCGCAACGATGTCGCGGGTGCAGGCGCCGCGATTCGCCGCCGCCGGAGTGACGGTGATCGACAACTCCTCGGCCTGGCGCAAGGATCCGGATGTTCCGCTGGTGGTCAGCGAGGTCAACTTCGATCGGGACGTTCGGGATGCGGGCCCGCTGCGCAAGGGCATCATCGCCAATCCGAATTGCACCACCATGGTGGCGATGCCGATGCTCAAGCCGCTGCACGACGCGGCTCAGCTGGTCCGGATGGTCGCGTCCAGCTACCAGGCGGTCTCCGGCAGCGGCGTCGCCGGTGTGGAGGAGCTGTCCACGCAGACGCACGCGGTGGTCGACCGCAGTGACCGGCTGGTCCACGACGGGTCTGCGGTGCCGTTTCCGCCGCCGAAGAAGTACGTGGCGCCGATCGCGTTCAACGTGGTGCCGTTGGCGGGTGCGTTGGTCGACGACGGCTCCGGGGAGACCGACGAGGATCAGAAGCTGCGCAACGAAAGCCGAAAGATCCTCGGAATCCCTGATCTCGCGGTCAGTGGTACCTGTGTGCGGGTACCGGTCTACACCGGGCATTCGCTGTCCATCAACGCCGAGTTCGCCCGGCCCATGTCGGTCGAGCGGGCCACCGGGCTGCTGGCCGACGCTCCGGGCGTCAAGCTGGTCGACGTGCCGACGCCGCTGGCCGCCGCGGGCATCGACGACGCGCTGGTCGGCCGTATCCGCCAGGATCCCGGAGTGCCCGGCGGTCGCGGTCTCGCCCTCTTCGTTTCCGGCGACAATCTGCGAAAAGGCGCGGCGCTGAACACGATTCAGATCGCCGAACTGCTGGCTGCTCACCGCTAGCCACCCGTGCGCCCCCCTCCCGCACGCCCAAACCAACGTATGGGCGGGAAAGTGCGAGTGGGGCGTGCCATTTCGTCGATTTCGGCAACGGTGACCCTGGGCCTGGCGACTGGACCCATGGCTTTCGCGCAGCCGGCGCCCGTGCCGGCGCCTATCCTTCCGCCGTTGGCGCCCGGGCAGGTGATGCGCCTAGGCCCGACAGCCGGAACCGGAACGCCGACAAGGGATTACGGCATCGGTGCGACCGACCTGTGCGAGTTCATGGAGTTTCCGAGCAGGGTCCTGCAGGTGTGTGGCGACAGCTTCGCCGGGCAGGGCGTCGGCTTCGGCGGCTGGTACTCACCGATCGCGCTACACGTAGAGACCGATTCGGTCGATGACGTAGGTGGCGTGCGCTACGTCGGCGTGACAGGCACCGACAAGCCGTTGCTGGCGGATCCAACTCCGGAGGGCACGTCGCAGTTGCCTGCCGGGGTTGTGGAGATCAACCGGGAGAACTACATGCTGGTCACAGTCACTCACCAGCTGGTGCCGCTGGCCTCGCGCTTGGTGAAGGCCGACCCGGCGCGAGGGGAGTGGCCGACGGTGCCCGGTTCACAGCGCCTCGCCGATTATGCAGACGGCCGCCAGTCGCAGATCAGTGGCTATTACGACCCCATCCCCACGCCGGAGTCGGCAAGGGGTTGGGTCTACATCGTCGCCAACAACTTCGACCGCAGCGGTCCGGTGGTCCTCTATCGGGCCACTCCGCAGACTTTCACCGACCGTGACGCGTGGCAGGGCTGGTCGGCCGATCGCGGCTGGGGTCACTCGCCCACACCGTTGTGGGCGGATCAGATCGGCGAGCTGAGCATCCGCCAGATCGACGGCATGACGGTGCTGTCGTATTTCAACGCCACGACCGGCAACATGGAGGTTCGCGTCGCGAGGGATCCCACCGGTCTGGGCACCGCGCCGATGACCACCGTGGTGTTCGCAGCTGACTGGCCCGACCCGGTCGACCACTTGCCTCCGCCAGAGGTCAATCGGCTGGCCCAGCCCTATGGTGGATACATCTCGCCCGGTTCGACAATCGACGAGGTGCGAGTGTTCGTCAGCCAATGGAACACCGGGCCGCGCGCGCAGCTGCCGTACCGGGTCATCCAGTTCGCGGTCAACCCGTTCAAACCCTGTTCCGAGGCCTGTACCTAGCTCTCGGTCCGCAGTGCGTCCGCACACCGCGACACGGTCGCTGGAGACGCGGGGAGGCTGCCGTCCAGGCTGGCCGGGACGATCCAGCGGTCGGGGTCGTCGCCGGGCGGGTACAGCCGAACATGCTCGGGCAGAATGGTGACCAGGCTGTCCGGGATGAACACGGGTCGTTCCGAACTGGGCTTTGGTGCTCGGATCTCCACCTGGCCGCGCCACGATGCTCTATCACGGGATTACGAGCGTTGACCGACATCGTGACTACATCGGGCGCTTGCCAGGCAACCCTGTATCGACGCTATACCGCCTAGGACAGGGCTGAGGCCGCGGTGGCGACCAGCAGCGCGGTGTACGAGTCGGAGCTGATGAGCGGCGTCGGCGTGTTATAGCCGAGTGACTGAACTGAGATCGATGCCAAGAATTCAGTGGTCTCTTGTTGCAGATAAGTTTACACTTCTGCAGGTCTGCTTCACCGTTTGGGCGGCAAGCGCAGGTTTATTGGCGGTCGAGCAAGGTATGGAGCCGGGGTGCAGTCGTCAACTCATGATGTCCGTGCAGCTGCGGCGGCATTCGCTGTGGGTCTCGGGGTCGCGTTGGCAAATGGTGCCGGCGTCGCTATAGCCGATTCCCCGGATTCGGGGTCGACACAGGCGCAGGCGCCGTCAGGTGGTAGCGGCTCGGTCGCAGATTCGGCGCCGTCGCCGGCGAAGGCCGATGCATCCAGCATTGACCGCGCTTCGTCGTTGTCGAGCGTAGAAATCTCTGCGGAGGAGGCGGGCATCGATGCCGATTCCGTGTCCGGGGGAGTGCTGGGCTTCGACGATGCCCGCGAGTCCGAGATCGAGGAGATTGCGGCTGCAAGTATCGAGTCAACAGGCGTCGACGCCGACAGGTCCGACGGTACGGTTGAGACCGCTGAGGACGAGCTCTTCTTCGAAACGACACCGGCGGCGGTGGTTGACGTCACTCTTGACACCTTGTTGGGTGAAGAGCCCGCCGGATCGGACTCAGTGGACGAGTCCAATCACGAAAGCTCTGCCCGGCCCGTCATTGCGAAACGGGTCGCAGTGTTGGATGCCGACGATGATCAGCTGCCGCTTGCGTTCGATACGGTCATGGAATCGACTGTGGGGCAGGGTGATACCGATGGGCAAAGCACCGTAAGCGACCCGGTCGGATCGTCGGCGATGGCTGCGCCCACGATCGGCCCGGCCACCGCAGTTGCGCCGGCCCCGACAGATTCGACCGGGCCACTGACGACGTTCGCGCACAGAGTCATGACCGGTATCTCCGCGCTGTTCGGCGTCGAGCACGAGTCCGGCGAATCTCCGCTGGCCACGATCTTCTCGGCGTTCTTTGAGTTCGCGCGGCGAACCTTCTTCAACACCGCTCCCAGTGCCGTTCCGGTGCAGTACGGCCAACTTGAAAACGGGAAAATTCTGGGCAGCATCGGTGCTACCGACGTCGACGGTGAGTCGATTGTGTACCGCGTCGCCGAAGGTCCCACCTATGGTTCTGTGGATATCGCCGCCGACGGCACGTACACCTACTCCCTCGGGTCGGCGATGGTCGGGCTCGGCGGTCAGGACACCTTCACGGTGAAGGTCCGCAACCCCGGATTCCACATCAACCTTCTCAACTTGTTCGCGCCGCAAACCACCACAGTGCAGGTCACAGTCACCGTAGGCCCAATTGACGACGCTGCTAGCAGCAGCGGTTCGTCGGCGGATAGCACAGGGCCCCTGCTTACCGGCATCACCAGCACGCCAGGGAGTAGGTCAATCAATTTGACCTTCGACCAGCCGCTGATCTTCGGCACTGCGATCGATCTGGCGAACTACAGCATCACCGCCCCCCACTGCGGCGATCCGGAGGTGGTGACGTCCAGCGGTCCGGCGCTGAAGGTCGTCGCCACGCAGTACAGCGAACTCTCGACGACATCCTCGCAGGTCACCCTGACGCTTGCCCATCCGCTGCACCGGCGAACCTTCTACCGCATCTTCATCAACGGCAACTTGCCCATCATCAATGGCAACCCCAACTCGAACCCCTTGACCGGCGCTGGCGGCGCCACGTTTGACGGCGACAACGACGACACGGCCGGCGGCGACTTCTATGGGCTATTCGCTGTCGGCAGCAAACTCACCTTTGCCGATTCCAGTGGGGATCGGGTGTTCCTGGCAGCTACCGGAGGTGGCGGCCTCAACGTCTGGCGTGAATTGAACGGAGACATCGACCAGATCACGGTGCTACCAGGCGCGAGTGCCCTCAAGGGCTGGGTGGTTCCGGGCAAGGCAAGCACCGGCACGGTATACATCGGCTCGGTGACCATCCCCGTCTCCACCCCACTGGTCCTCAACGGCGCCGCGAACAATTTGCCCCAGTCCTTCGTCACGGTGCCGCCGGGCGGGCTGCCCACTTCGCCGCCCCCGCCGACGACCACATCACCGACCCCGGTAGCCGCCACCAGCGAGAACCTGCCCTACACGCTGAACATCACACCCGTCAGCGCTCCCGGCATCACTAACCTGCCCGGGATACAGTCCGGCGTCTATGCCCAGACGGCACCCACGCATGCCTATCCGAGCGGCCTGTGGGTCGTCTTTGGCGGTCGAACCAATGGCCTACACAACTTCTCACCCAGCGGAGAGCAGAGCTTTCCGCCCAGTTTCCAGAACGGCGTCATCTACGTCATCAACCCGGTTAATTGGCAGACCTGGTCACTACCCTGGAGCCAGACCAACGTAGCGGCCTCTGTGTACAGCGCTCTGAGCTCCGCCAACCAGCAGTACTACCAGAAAGGAGACACGCTCTACACGGTGGGTGGCTACTCCGTGCCCGGCACAGTGAGCTTCACCGGCAATGTAGGCGAGCTGAGTAACAGCGTCACAGTCACCAGCGGCCTGGAGAACCTAGCGATCGGGCAGACCGTCTCGGGGGTCCTGCCGTTTCCGTCCGGCCAGGAGATCTTCCCTCCAGGGACGATGATTACGGCCATCAACGCCAACACGGTCACGACGAGCCACGTCAGCGAGGCGGATGCGACCGGCGTCGCCCTGGCTGCCTTCACCAATGATTTCAAGACATTCGACACGCTGACGGCCCTCAGCATCACGGGGATGGTCAAGGCGGTCATCAACGGCGGCGACGTTGCCAAGCTGGCCAAAGTTCGCCAGATGTCCGATCCCCGGCTGGCGGTGACGGGCGGCGAAATGATGGCACTGAACGGACGGACGTACCTGGTCTTCGGTAACAACTTCCAGGGCGGCTATGCCGGCAGCACGGCCAGCATCGCCCAGGTGTACACCAATGAGATTCGCAGCTTCCGCATCATCGACAGCGGCCGCAGCTTGGCCATCGCCGGCTACCAGGCGTTGCGCGATCCGGTGAATTTTCGGCGCCGGGACGGCAATCTCGTCCGTTTCATCGGAACTGCAGGACAGCCGCAACTGGCCTACCTGGGCGGCGTGTTCACCCCCACCAGTGTTACCGCCTATCAGGCGCCGATCCTGATCGGGCCGGGCGGGCGCGCCCACGTCGATGCTGCCTACCAGCAGTTCTTCAGCCAATATACGACGGCAAACATCCCGCTTTACGACCCGCGCTCGCGGTCCATGTACGACATCTTGATGGGTGGTATCAGCCTCTACGAGTACTCAAACGGACAGCTCATCGAGGACACCTTCTTGCCGTGGGTCGACGATGTGACGTCGCTCGTTCGGGCCGGCGATGGATCGTTCCAGGAGTACAGCATGTCGCCGATCCCGATCGTGACTGCGGGCGGTACCGGCTTCTACGGCGCGAATGCGGCCTTCTTCGGGAACGAGGCGCTACCCATGTACCGCAACGGTGTCATTCGGCTGAACAAGCTCCGCGGCCCGACGGTGTTGGGTTACATGTTTGGCGGAATCTATTCCACCGTGCCCACGACGAGTGGCAATAGCTTTGGGGAGACCGGCGCTTCGAACCAGGTGTTCCAGATCACGCTGACGCCGACCTGAAAACATCACGTTGCCAACACCCGTGAACCTTCTCGGGTCCGTGGACTCTGGACACGACCGTCAGCTCGATGGCTCCGGCTCTAACCCGCCCGGTCCGTGCCCGAATGCTGACGCTGCACCCGGCACCTTGGGTGCCTTATCTTCACGTCACCGGTCTCGTCGACGACCAGTCCTGCGCCGGGACCTCCGAGGTAGTCCAGGACACTTGTGCATAGGTCGTCAAACAATGCCGCGGTCACCGCGCTGAACAGCACAGACACGACCGCAAAGCGGAGACGCATACTGGCCGACTAATGGGCCAACCTCCAGATCCACACCAGCCCCGACCCTTTTCCCTCGGATTGTTTCTTCAGGTAGTAGATCCTGCCGGGGGTTTCTTGTGTCAGCGCCGTGACATGGAGGCAGAGGTTCAGCTGCCGGTCGCCGGCGCGGTAGAGACGGTGGCGGATTGCGTCGCCTGAGGACACCTCGATGGGAGCGGTGCCGGTGTAGCTGGCGAAGGCGGCTGCCGAGCGGAACCGACTGATGGTCCCGACCC
>CAZEMS010000086.1:0-9920 GCA_964513475.1 uncultured Mycobacterium sp.
AACCGCCCGCATTGACGGTGAACGGCCCGTCATTGACTGCGGTGGGCGCGCTGTTCGACTGCGCGGCAGCAACTCCCCGCAGAGCACCCGGCGTGCTCGCGCCGTTGGCAACGCCGGTGCGCCCGGCGCTACCCCATACCGACAGCAAGCCGGTAATGCCGCCGGCACCGCCGTCGCCACCGGTCCCACCAGCGCCGCCGTTTCCGCCACTGCCGAAGATCAACCCGCCGCGCCCACCGTTGCCGCCGTTGCCACCGGCAATGCCCGGTACACCGGCACCGCCGTTTCCGCCGTTGCCGAACCAGCCCGCCGACCCGCCGTTGCCGCCGTTGAAACCCGCACCGCCATTGCCGCCGAACAACCCGGCGTTTCCGCCGTTGCAGGCAACCCCGCCGGTGCATGTGTCGGCATCCCAACTGAACCCGTTACCGAAGAGGAGTCCGCCGTCCGGGTGATCGGCAGTGCCATTGCCGAACAGCCAGAACGAACCAGCCCCCACCCTGGCAGCCGAACCGACGGCGCTGGCCTTGCCCGTGACCGCAGCACCGGGAACAACTGGCTCACCGGTTTGCGCCGCTCCCGTCTTCCCCGCCGCTGCGGACGCGTCGTCACCGTTGCCGGCCTCCCGACGCACATAAGCCGCTGCCGCCCATTCACCCGGGTCTGCCACCGGCGCTTCGGGGCGGCCGCCGGAAGTCTGCCTGCCCAACCCGTTGGCTGTGTTCAGGCCCGCCGCGACCGGCGCGGCGATCATGACCGGCGGCCTATCGGCCAGACTTGGCGTTGCCACATCCGTCGATGTCGCATCAGGCAGAGCCACATCCGTCAAGGCCGCGCCCGAGCGCGTCGTCTCCATCGGTGCCGCATCCGGGCCAGCGCCAACTATCGGCGCCGCAACTGAGTCAAGTACCTCGATCGCGTCTACTTCTGGCACCGATGCCGGCATCGGAATCGGCGCAGCAACCCTCGACGGCGTACCCCGATGGCGCGCGCCGCTCTCGGCCGACGTGCTCACCGACGATGACGAATCCAAACCATCGTCTGACCGCGGCACCGGCGGAGTCACTGCCTGGCCGCCATCCGAACTGGAAGTGTCCGAATCGGCGATGTCCGGGCTGGTCACGTCCGAATCCGACCGGTCCGAACCCGAAGTATCGGGTGTCGCATCCGGCAGGCCGTCTGAATCGATGGGTGTGTCGCTGTCGGCCGCTAGTTCTGCCGGTATGTCCGCGGGGGTGTCGGAACCGGGTGGCGAGTCGTCCTGCGCCGTCTCATTCGGCTCGTCCGTTGGATCTGACCCAGGCGAGGAGTTGGAGTCGTCCGAAGAACCGTCTGAAACACCGTCCGAGGATGAGCCAACCTCTGACGACGAACCCGACGAACCACCAGAATCGGTCGTATCGGCAGAGGCTACCGGCGGCAGCCACGCGATCGCCGCGCCCAGGCCCAGAGCGATCGCAAACGCGCCGACCTGTCCCAGATGGCTGGAACAGGCCGATGACGGCGCCTTGGGCGCCGCATGCGTCGAACTCATCTCGGGCCCCTCACCGGCTCGTCGCCCGGATCCCCCGCAATTCTTCAGTATGCGACCAGTAGTCTACGAAGAATCCACTTTCGCCGAAAGTCTCCAGCGCCTTTCGGGGCAGCCAGCTCCGCTCCCGCAGTAATACTGCCCTAGATGTCTCCGCAGGTGGAAATCGGCGGCGATGGCAGCGACCGTAGACGGGCCAGGAAACGGGGCCAAGAAATGATGAAGTCGACACCAACCTTCGATCACGCGCCGCGGACTTGGCGCTGCACGAGCTATGTGGGACGTGTGGGTGCGTTGGCAATCGCATTGGGCGCGGGGGCCGTGATCGTGTCGATGCCGACGGCGATGGCTGACAGCGCCGGCTCAGACGGCTCCACGGGTTCGAGTTCATCGAGCTCGTCGGCGGGTTCAGGCACCGCAGATTCAGAAGCTGATTCAGGGGATGCCGCCATAGATGCGGCTACCGATGCGGCCACAGATACCTCCGCTGCTGCCTCCGGTGGCAGTCCACAAGACCGGTCACCCGACGGCCCGGACATCGTGTCCTCGCATGACGGCGCCGACAGCGAAGTCGCTGAGATCACCGCTGCGATCGCCCGGGAAATCACCGACGAGGCCGCCGACGACGCTGACGGCCAGGGCTCGGACGCCAATCGGGTCCACGACGCATCGGACCGCGGCGAGGACCAGATCTCGGAGCTTGACGCCGCGCCGGATGCCGTCGAGTCAACGACCGTGGCGGCGGTCCCGGGGGCCGCGGCAGACGCGCCCGGGCCGCAGAACACCGGCGATCCGGCTGCTGTCGACGAAGTCAGGCTCTTCGGCAACGGCACCGCAGAGCACCCCAACGCCGGCATCCTGTTCGGTAGCGGGTTCAGTTGGGACGCCGACTCATGCTCCGGCGGGGTTTCCTGCAACGGCGGCAACGCCGGGTTGTTCGGCGGCAACGGCGGTGCGGGTTTCAACGGCGGCAACGGCGGGCTGGCGGGCTGGTTCGGCAATGGCGGAAACGGCGGTGCCGGTGTACCGGGCATTGCCGGTGGCAACGGCGGCAACGGTGGGCGCGGTGGGCTGATCTTCGGCAGTGGCGGAAACGGCGGCGACGGAACGGACGCGCCGATCTTCGGCGGTGCTGCTGGCAAGGGTGGCGCCGCCGGCAGCGGGGGACTGTTCGGAACCGACGGTCAATCCGGCAACGACGGCACCGAAATCGACCGAGCATCAACCCGCGGGGGAGTCTCCATCGACCTGCCACCGATGCCGGTCGGCGTCGGTGAGTCGTTCACCGTGTCGCCTGAGTTCATAGCGGGATTCGCCGCCGATTACCTCACGGTCGGCGGTGACCCCGCCGACGGCGCCCGCTTCTTCTTCGGCGACCTCGCGATCGCGAGCCTCGATGCCCTGGCCGACGAGGACATCACCCCGGAACGAGCACGCCTGCTCTTGGGCAATCTGGCGGTGTCGGGCTACTTCGGTGGGGTGTGGCTGCGCGATAACCTGCGCGAGACCAGCGCGGTGACGCAGGGCGACATGGCTGCCGAAGTCGGTCTGCCACCCGATAAGGCCGCCGCTGCCGACTTCACCGCATCGTCCATCGCGTTCCACCTTTTCGACGCGCTCGCCGGCGCCCTGGCAGGCACGGCGCGGAGCACGAACGGGTGGTTGGTCACGACCGCTGCGCGAGCGTCGGTGCCCGTTCTGCTCGCCCTGTACGGGTACAACCGCGGCTACCTCGAGGTCGTGCTCGAAAACCCGCCCGACGGTGTTCCGTCGATGCAGGAGAGCCTCAGGTGCGACGAGTTCCTCGACTGCAGGTCGACAGCCTTCCCGCTGGAGATCGCCACCCGCTACGACGCCGTTCTCGGCAACCTCGATAGCCCACCCGGCCTCCGCTGGTCGGAGATGGCGTTATGGGCATCGTTGCTGCAGGGCGTGACCGGTGCAGGCCGGTCGGTATGGGAAGGTGGCCTCGTCCAGCGCGGTGCCTTCTCGCCGGTGTCGTACGCGGCGCTCGTCGAGTTGAGTTCGGCGTACCTGATGGTCAGCAAGGCTGCTGTCCTCGCGAGCATGGGGGCCTTCGCCGAGGGGGACACCGATACCGGCCGCAGCTCGCTGCGCCTGCAGGCCGGCTTGTGGATCTGGTCCGGCACCTACTTCGGCGGTCTCGCTTCGGGCGCGCCAGTTGGCACCATGCCCGCGATAAATGTTGTCGCGGAATAGTTTCCGCTAGTGGACTCGACTCGCCGCCGGTCGCCACGACATGACAGGTGAACAGCCCGACGTATTCACCGCAGGTCGGCTGCGCGGCCCTAATTCGCACCGAGTGAGCCAGCCGCGTCCGTTACCGTCATCTGGTGTCGCAATTCGGGTACACCCGCTACGTCGCTATCGGCGATAGCCAGACCGAAGGGTTGTGGGATGGCGATGACGAGGTCGGGCTCATCGGCTACGCCGATCGGCTCGCCGCCATCCTGGCTGGGCAGAACCCGGGGTTGCTGTACGCCAACCTGGCCCTCCGCGGCATCCATGTGCGTGACGCGTTGAATCATCAGTTACCGCAGGCTTTGGCGTTGGCGCCGGATCTGATCTCTGTGTGTGTCGGGATGAACGACATCACCCGGCCGGGCCGATCATTTGATCGGGCGCTAGCCGATCTAGACCAGCTCTATGCGCAGCTAGCAAACGCGCGCGCCACTGTCCTCACCACGACGTTCCCGAACATCAGCCGAATCGTGCCGGCCGGACGGTTCCTCCGGCAGAGGTTGCAGCGGATCAACACAGCGATCACCGCCGCTGCGCACCGCCACGGGTTCAAACTGGTGGACGCCTACAACGCACCGTCGATGGAGGAGCCGGCGACGTGGAGTGCCGACCTCATCCATGCGTCGCCCATGGGCCACGCTCGGTTTGCAGCGGCGGCCGCAGAAGCGCTCGGTCTGCCGGGCAGCAACCATGACTGGGCTGCCGCTGCGGGTGAGCTGACGCTACCTACCCCGGTTGTGCGTGCCCAGAACCAGCTGAGGTGGACGAGGGAAGTAGTGCTCCCGTGGCTCTGGAGGCTCGCCCGAGGCCGGTCTAGCGGCGACGGGCGCGCGCCCAAGCGGCCCGACATGCGACCCGTGGGCACCGCCGCGTTGTTCGTCGGTACCGGCCCAGTCCGCTCCACGCACCGCCGTGCCGACCGGGACACGCGCTAGGCGGATCGCAGATGGCTGCGTTCGCCTTCGACTATCCGTGGTTGGCCGGTCGTCGCTTCGTACACCCGGTCGCAACTGCAGGTGACCCATGGCCTGCTGAACGGGAGCCGGGTTTCCGCAGCGGCTTGCGCTGCACGAGCCGGTTGATCATGGGACTCGGCGGCCAGAATCTGCCAGCGCTGCGGCTCGCCGGTGGTGTTGTCGAACCACAGCGCCACAATTCCGCCGCACGGGCAGGCATGTGCAGCCATGCTCATCGCATCACCCGATCAACCGCGCGTGCTGGTCGGCTGTGTCGACGACGACGCCGAGATAGTTCGCATACTTTCCGGCGGGTTCGCCTCGGCGCACTGCCCGCGACAACTTGATGATGGCCTCGCGCACCTTCATGGATGCATCGGGATACCAGCCGCTGCCGAAGAGCGCAGCTGCCAGTTCGGACGGTTTGGCGGTGAGCGCGGCCCCGGTGTGGGCGTCGTACACGGTCACGGTGGTCACGAGGGTAAGGCTACTTATGTGATCGGCATCACATAGGCGAAATCGGGCAGAAAGTATTGCTACAAAAAGCTCGGGATACAGCTCGGAGCGAGTTCTTGCTACGGGGTACTGCGAGGGGTACCGCGAGCGGGTGCCGCCGCGGCTAGCGGATCTCGGTCAGCGGAAACCGATCTTGGTCTTCAGGTACCCGACGTTCTCCGACGTGCACAGCAGACCAATTTGTTCGAACCGGGAGTTGGTGATGGTGCACTCAACGAGCGCTATCGCGCCCAGCACTGCCCGACGGCCACCGACGTCCCAGAACAGCTCCTCATCGCTGCCCTGAAACGTGCAATCGGTCAGTGCGCAATCCTGAAGCGCCACCACGGCTGGACCGCTGATCACGCAGTGCTCGAAGGTGACGTTGCGGATCACATTCGAACACTGCGCTAACTCGGCGAGGCGGATCGTCTCCTTTCGGTACGTGCCGCCTGGGTCCATCGGCCTCCTCACTGCGGTAAGGGTCTCCATTTCATTCGGGATTTCACTCCGACAAGTTCGGTCTCGCCGCATGTACGGCTCAGCTGCTGGTGCCGGTTGGCGCTAGCTGCGAAACGCTGGATTGCACACACAGCGCCGTGAAGTGACATCGCACTGAGGAAGCGGCCAGGCACTCGGGGGACGCCGGGTTAGCCTGACCGCCTCCACTCAGCAGTCCGCGTGGCACTCGCTTGTGGTCCCGCGCGGGCACCTTCATGTTCCCCCGAGTCTATGAGTGCGGCCTGAGACAGCCCACAGAACTGGCCGTGAAACGGCAGAACCTCTGCTCGGAGCAGCGAACTTCGCCGTCGCTGCAATGCCGGCTGGACACCAGCGCGCCGATCCTCGGGCTGGGCAGCAGGCAGCAGCGAAGCCCCGCAGTGGCTCCGCGCTGTGTAGGAGTCGGATGACCGTCACCGCGGGAACATCGGCGTTCCCCGGTCGCCTGATAGCCGCGGCTAGTGGTCGGAGGTACCGTCCACGCGGCCAGCCAACTGGCCCCGGCCGCGTACCAGCAACAGACCGGACTGCAAGCCGAGTGCGATGGAGATCATCGACACAAGCATCACCGTGACCGAGGCGCTGATCTGGGTGTTTACCAGCTGCATCACCCCGATCAGACCGATGGCACCGGGGACGAGTAGCCAGAATCCTGGCTGTAACAACGCGGCTGCCGGCGGAGCGTTGGGACGGCGTGAGATCGCAACCGCGCAGAGCATCAGCGCAAAGCCGCCGCCGAATCCGGCGGCGTAGCTGCCGAACAGGGCGTTCGCTGCGACCTGGCTGGTGTAGGTGATCAGCAGGGTAAGTAGCAGCCAGGGCAGGAACCGGTTCGGCGGTCCGAGGTAGAGGAGAATGCCGAATGCGTAGAGCACGACGCCGGCCCACGGTGCCCACAAGCCGAATGTGTTGAACGGCACGGCATTAAGTTCAGCAGTTGTGACGTGCATGATCTGTGCGGCGATAAGAATCCCGAATGCCAGCTGGGCGAGGCGCATCAAACCGGAGGTGAGCCGGGCCGAGCCGGCCACCACTTCCCTTGTCGTCAAGTCGATCACTGCCAAAGTGATCGCCGTCCCGGGTAGAAACACCGCAAGCGGTGCCATGATGTCGCGCAGACTGTCCTGGCCAAAGTGCCACATACGTCCGAGAGTGAATTCGGCAAACGCAACCAAGAAAGCAGCGATGGTCGGCAGTAGATGCTGAACCGCGCCGCTGAACCGGCTGAGCAGCCTCAGAACCCCGACCATCAGTCCGAACCCGGCGGCGGCGAACAATGCCGGCAGCGTCGGCTGGATGATCAAAGCGAAGGCAGCGCTCTGCACGACGTACCCGATTACGTTGACCCACGGCCGAAAACGAGGTGCCAGGGTGTGGATGCGGGCCAGTTCAGCCAACCCGTCGCGGGCGTTGATCGACCCACGTTGGACTCGGTCGACCAGTGCGGCCAGCGGGAAGGTCTGGTCGAAGCGAAGGTCGTTCTCGCATCGCTCTATCCTGACTGTGGTGCCCGCGAGGTGGTCGGATCCACCGAACTGGACGTAGTTCGGAAGCAGCAGAAGCTGATTGCTCAAACCGAATCGTTCGGCGCCCGACGTCAACGTGCGCCTGATCAAGACGATCGGGTAGTTCGCAGCGATCATGGCGGCGCCCAGTCGAGCTAGGAAGTCAACGCCCACAGCATCCGGTTGCTGCTGAGTCACGGGCCTCAGAGTAGCGCCAAGGGGGATGCACTGTGGGCGGCTCGGCTGAGACCCGCAACGGCGACCCGGCCGCGCGTCGATGACGCGGACGGTCTATGCAGATACGCTCGGATCGTGCACGCCCGTAGGATCGCCGGTCGTTTGCTAGAGGTGATCGAACACGACATCCTGCCGCTGACCGAACGCGGCGTCGCCGCGGGCAACAAGGTGTTCGGCGCGGCCGTGCTGCGCAAGTCCGACTTGTCCTTGGTCCTCGCCGCGACCAACGACGAGACTGGCAATCCGTTGCGGCACGCCGAAATACACTGCATCAACCAGCTGTACCGGTTGTCTGAACATCCGGCCACTACCGATCTGCTGTTCTTGTCCAGCCACGAACCATGCACGATGTGCATGTCGGCGATCACCTGGGCCGGGTTCGACAACTTCTACTACTTCTTCAGTCACGAGGACTCTCGAGACGCGTTCGAGATTCCACATGACCTGAGCATCATGCGGGAACTCTTCGGACTCGAGCCCGGGGGATATCGTCGGACCAACGCGTTCTGGACCGCATACTCAATTCCGATCCTGGTCGAGTCCGAACCGGAACCGGCACGCACTCAACTCGAGGCCCGACAGGCACGACTGCGCGCACACTATGACGTGCTGTCCCGTCGCTACCAGGATTCCAAGGACGCCAACGACATTCCGCTGAAGTGAGCTGGCCGAACAGCGGGCGGTTGGTTCGTCAGGACGATCCGACCGCGAGGAAGTAGCCGACCATCCCGAGCACATAGGCGACCAGGCACAGCAGGAACATCGCCAGTGCGACCGGCCAGGCCGTCTTGCGCCTAACCAGCCGGATCACCGTCACCGTCACACCGATCACCC
Source organism: uncultured Mycobacterium sp. (assembly GCA_964513475.1). Taxonomy (GTDB): domain Bacteria; phylum Actinomycetota; class Actinomycetes; order Mycobacteriales; family Mycobacteriaceae; genus Mycobacterium. The sequence goes on from CAZEMS010000086.1 coordinate 8,322, forward strand.
CGATCGCCGCCGATGCCAGCAGTGCAGATCCGATGGCCATCATCGCGCCGTCGGCACTGCATGTGGCCGGCGGGCAATGGTCCAGAAATGCCAGCAGGAAAAGGCCGAAGAAAGCGGCGAAGCCCCACGACAGCACGGTCAGCACGATGAGGGTGATGGATCCGCCCAGATCGCCGCCCGAGCGCTGCACCGGTGCGGGCGTCGGATAATTGCCGGGGTAGTAACCGGGGTGATAGCCGTATGCCACGACTGCAATCGTATTGCCGGAGATGGCAGGTGTCAGCTTGTCTTTCTGCGGCGAAGGAAAGCAAAGCCGATGAACAGGAGAGCGGCTGGTTGCGCATCGGCGTCCAACGTGTAGCCGATATCTACGAGCATCGCCAATTCAAGTTCGCTCAGAGTCCTGATGCTTTGCCCACTGTAGAAGTAGGGGTTCATCACCTTGAAATTCGCGCCGGTGAATGTGTAGGCATCGAGGTGGTGCATCGAACTGCCGGACTGCCACGGGTTTGGCGTGTAGAGCGGGACAGGCCCGCCGTACACGGCGACCGCGTTGGGCCCTGCGAAGTACAGGCCCCCGTTGCCGCCCGTCAGATTCGCGTCGTAGGCGGTGTCCCAGAGCAGATCCTCGCCGATCACCTTCGTACCGCCGCTGTCCACGATGTACTGGTCGAGCGATCGCCAGTTCTGGCCGGTGTTCGAACCTGCGCTGCGCACATTGGAAAGGAATCCGAAGGTGTGCATCAACTCATGCATCGCGATCATCTGGAAGTCGTACTGGTTGCCCGCTACGGTGTCGCCGTACGCCCAGTTCCAGTTGAAGTTCCAGCTGAGTTGCCCGTCGTACGAAGAGCCGTTCGCGTCAACGCCGGACTGGACTTTCTCTTGGACAACCGTTCCGAAGTAGCCGGCGGCCGAACTGGCGAGGGGACTATTCGCCCCGGCCAGCCAGTTTGAGTTCGCTGAGTATCCGGTGACGTAATAGGTGAGGGTCACCGGGGTTGCAACGTCAAAGTAAGACGAAATGACGCTTGCCGTCGACTGCAGAGCGGAGCGGGCCGTCTCGGACCAGTACTGCGATCCGGTCCCGTAGACGAAATTGAAGGCCAGGTTGTTGATCTCGGAGATGGTCAGGGTGACGGTGGCGGTGTTGCTCTGGGTGACGCCGTCGGACGCGGTGTAGGTGAACGTGTCGGTGCCGATGTAGTCGGCCGACGGGGTGTAGGTGAACGAACCGTTGGGGTTCAGCGTGACGTTGCCGTGCGCGGCGGCGCTGCCCAGCACGGCGGTCAGTGGGTTTCCGTCGACGTCGGTGTCGTTGGACAACAGGTTGCCACTGACCGGGGTGTCTTCGGCGGTGCTGAAGGTGTCGTTGACCGCGACCGGGGCGTCGTTGACCGCGGTGATGTTCACGGTGACGGTGGCGACGTTGCTCTGGGCGGTGCCGTCGGAGGCCCGGTAGGTGAAGCTGTCGGTGCCGTTGTAGTCGGCCGCCGGCGTGTAGGTGAACGAACCGTTGGGGTTCAGCGTGACGTTGCCGTGCGCGGCGGCGCTGCCCAGCACGGCGGTCAGTGGGTTTCCGTCGACGTCGGTGTCGTT
>CAZEMS010000087.1:0-9837 GCA_964513475.1 uncultured Mycobacterium sp.
GGTAACGCAGCAGCGCAGCTTTTTACTAGCGATAGAAAAAATTAATTCATTACACATTAACGATAGGTTTTATTGATCTATGACAAAAGCAAAGGGCGAAGGCGCGGCCACCCCATCATATACAGTTGGAGCGATTTCAAAACTGCTTTTGATATCAGAGCGCCGCGTTTATCAATTGGTTAATGACGGCGTGATTCCTAAGACACAGCGAGGTCGGTTTGAATTAGAGTCGGCGGTTCATGGTTACATAAGATTCTTGCAAGAACGATCAGTTGGCCGCCCAAGTGGGCCGGAAGATTATCAAGTTGAGAAAGCCAGGCTAGTTAAAAACCAAGCCGACAAAGCTGAAATCGAAGTACAGACTTTATCTGGTGAACTGGTGTCATCGGAGAATGTATCAAAGCATTGGTATCAGATGGTGACTGATTGCAAAACCCGCCTTTTATCCATCCCATCAAAAGCGGCCCCAATTGTCGCATCAGAAACCAATGCCGGTGCAGTGCAAGAGATTATCGAAGAACTGGTGCGCGAAGCATTAGAGGAATTAGCAAACTATGAAAACAGCGGACGCGAAACAGATATTGACGAAGGGGATGAAGGCGTGGATGCCACCCCCAAAGCTAAGCGTAAGTGATTGGGCTGATGCCAATCGCCGCTTGGATGGTCAATCATCTGCCGAACCTGGCAGATGGTATACATCGCGTGCGGAATATCAAAGGGGAATAATGGATGCGTGTTCAGACCCAACAATCCAAGAAGTTGTCGTCATGGCGGGCGCGCAGCTTGGTAAGACTGAAGCTATTCTCAATATCATTGGGTATCACATTGATAACGATCCGAGCCCAATTCTGGTGTTACAGCCGACGCTTGATATGGCTCAAGCATTTAGTAAAGACCGAATTGCTGCCGGATTACTTGGATCGACTCCATGCCTTAAAGGTAAGGTTAAAGACCCGCGAGCGCGTGACTCTGGTAATACAACATTGCATAAGGTTTTCCCAGGTGGTGCGCTTACAATTGTTGGCGCGAACTCGCCGGCAGGATTAGCATCAAGACCGATTCGCTTGGTGCTATGCGATGAGGTTGATAGATATCCAACGTCTGCTGGTTCAGAAGGTGACCCGATTCAGTTGGCCCGCAAGAGGTCGGCAACTTTCTGGAACCGTAAAATTATCATGGTTTCAACGCCTACAAACCAAGGTTCGAGCCGCATCGAGGAGGCATTCGAAGCATCTGATCAGCGCGACTACCATGTGCCATGCCGTCATTGCGAGCATTATCAAACTTTGCGATGGGGTAATGTGCAGTGGGAAAAAGACCAGCCAGAAACGGCGGCCTATATGTGCGAAGAATGTGGCGTGCTTTGGTCAGATTCCGACCGCATCTGGGCCGTGCGAAACGGTCAGTGGGTGGCGAAATATCCAGAAAGACGTGTTGCCGGCTTTAGAATCAACGGCCTTTATTCGCCGTGGACACCGCTGGCCGATGGTGCGCGTGATTTCCTTGCCGTGAAAAAGAACCCAGAACAATTGCGGGTGTGGACAAATACTTATCTTGGTGAAACTTGGATCGAGCAGGGCGAAACCATCGATGAGATGGATTTGGCTGAACGGCGAGAAGAGATGGTCGATATACCAGATGATGTCATGCTATTAACTGCCGGCGTTGACGTACAGGATAACCGCTTGGAGTTATCAATCATTGGTTGGGGCCGAGATGACGAAAGCTGGGTGATTGACCATAAGACAATCTATGGCGACCCATCCACCCCCCATTTGTGGAATGACTTGGATAATATTCTGTTGACGCACTACCAGACAGAAAGCGGGCGCGATCTTAATATCCGTGCGGCTGCCGTTGACTCTGGTGGTCACTTTACGAACTCAGTGTATCAATACTGTAAAAAGAACATGGCCCGCCGTATCTTTGCCATCAAGGGTGTTGGCGGTGAAGGCAAGCCAATTGCAGGAAGGCCAAGCAAAAACAACATTGCTAAATGTCCGCTTTTTTCTGTTGGCGTTGACACAGCTAAAGATTTGGTCTTTGCTAGGCTAAGGATTAATGAGATTGGCCCGGGTTATGTGCATTTCTCTGACGTGCTAAATGATGAGTATTTCAGGCAGTTGACCGCCGAAAAGATTGTCACAAGATATCATCGTGGATTTAAAAAGCGCGTTTATGAAAAGATCAGGTCGAGAAATGAAGCGCTCGATTGTATGGTGTACGCAATCGCCGCCTATGGTATACTTGGCATCAATGTCAATACATTGGCAAGAAGAATTGAGGAAAAACCACCGGTCGAAAAGGCCGAAAATCCCCAAAAACCGCAGAGAAATAGCGGTTTAGTTGGCATAAAGCCAAGGCAAGGGGGTTTTGCGAATTCATGGCGATGATAAAATATGGCAAATCTTTTTGATTCAACAAATGCGCCAGAGGGCGAGCCCAGCGAAGTTGTTGTTGGCGATTACCTACAATGGAAAAGGTCGGATGTTGCTCAAGATTATCCGACATCTGAAGGCTATACAGCCGAATATGTGGCTCGCATTACTGGTGGCGGCTCCACTGAAATCAAGTTACAACAGGCCACCGGAAGCACAGATGATTATTATTTATTCCAAATAGGCAGTGCAACCACCGAATCTTTCTTGCCTGGTTTGTATCATTGGCAGCTAGAAATCACACAAACCAGCTCTGGAAACAGAATTGTCGTTGATATTGGCGATTTTACTGCCATTCCAGACATGGATAGCAACCAAGCTGACCCGCGCACTCATGCCGAAGTCATGGTTGATAAGATCGAGACAATCTTGGTCGGCAAAGCCGATTCAGATGTGGCATCTTACTCGATTGCCGGTCGTTCTCTGACAAAATTATCTTTTAGTGAACTGATTGAGGCGCGCGATTACTACAAGCGCGAAGTGGTCAGACATACAAACGCCGAACTATTGAAGCGCGGAAAATCCAATGGTTCGACCATCAAGGTGAGGTTCTAAAATGGCGCTTTTTGACTTTTTTAAACCAAAGCCGCAAGAATTACAGCGTAAAATGTTTAAAAGATCGTATGCAGCAGCAAATACTGGCAGATTATTCGCCGATTTCAAAGAATCTGAGCGTTCAGCAGATCAAGAATTAAGCGCTGCAATCAATACAATGCGCGCCAGATCACGCGATTTGGCCAGAAATAACGCTTATATGCGCCGTTATTTGCAGCTTTTACAGTCTAATGTGATCGGTAAAAGCGGCGTTTCATACCAATCTAAGGCACTAGATACGACCGGCAACCTTGATATGCAAGGCAATCAGGCCGTTGAAGCCGCGTTTAAAGCGTGGTCGCGCCTTGGAAATTGCACAGTTGATGGCAAAATGTCGTTTATTGATGCACAAAAGATGGTGATGGAAGGTCTGGCCCGCGATGGTGAGGTGTTTATCATCAAGCACCGCGGCGCTTCTTTCCATGATTCTTTTGCGCTTGAATTTATCGAACCAGATCAGATCGATGAGAAAAGAACGGTAAAATTATCAAATGGCAACCAAGTTCGTATGGGTGTCGAACTTGATAAATTCCGTAGACCAGTGGCTTATCATTTATTGAGCAATCATCCTGGTGATTATGATTATGCGACAAAGGCGGCATCGCCTAAGCACGTCAGGATACCGGCAGAGAATGTAATTCATATCTATATGCCACGCCGTGCCGGTCAAACACGCGGCGAGCCTTGGGCGGCATCTGCACTGGCATCGATCAAAATGCTTGATGGTTGGCGTGAAGCGTCAATTGTTGCGGCCCGCATGGGCGCATCTAAGATGGGATTCTTTACCTCGCCATCGGGTGATGGATTCATGGCCGATGATATGGATGGCAATGTGCCGATTATGGACGCATCGCCAGGCACTTTTCATCAATTGCCGACAGGTGTTGATTTCAAGGCATTCGATCCACAATATCCCACCAGCGAATTTGATTCATTCCATAAAGCAGTGTTAAAAGGCATCGCATCTGCGCTTGGCGTATCTTATACGTCATTGGCGAACGATTTAGAGGCCACAAGTTATTCAAGCATCCGTCAAGGCGCGCTTGAAGAGCGTGATTTCTATCAAAACACGCAAAGTTTTATGATAGATCACTTTATTCGCCCAGTGTTTGACGCGTGGCTTGGTGCTGCGATGGAAGTCGATTCTTTTGGTATTCCGGTGCGTCAATTTGATAAATTCTCAAATGCTGCCGAATTCCGTGGCCGTTCATGGAATTGGGTCGACCCGCAAAAAGAAATGAATGCGGCGATATCTGGTTTGAATGCTGGCATCCTATCTTTGCAGGATGTTGCAAGCAATTACGGCAAGGATACCGAAGAGCTATTGACCCAGATTGCGCGTGACAAAGCGCTGATGGAGCAATTCGGCATCAATTATGCTTTAGAACCGTATGGCGTGCAAAAGATGCCAGAGGTGGCTGATAATGGCGAAGTATAAAGGCGAAGAGATAAACACAAAACCCACAGAGGCGGTGGCCAATAATGCAAAGCGTGGTCTTGAATGGCGTGAAGAATTTGGGCGTGGTGGCACTGAGGTCGGTGTCGCGCGTGCTAGAGATTTGTCTAATCGCCGCGAGCTGTCTATTGATACTGTTCGCCGGATGTTTTCTTATTTTGCACGGCACGCTGTCGACAAACAGGCAGAGGGCTTCAACTCAGGCGAAGACGGATTTCCAAGCGCCGGACGTATCGCATGGGAACTCTGGGGTGGCGACGCAGGGCGATCATGGGCCAACAGAATCGTCGCGCGTGTTAATTCACTAGATGATCGCTCGCTCGATATGGTTGAAAAAAGACCCTACCCAAATGAACACGCGGCGCGCATCCATGATCCTGCAAATTACGAAAAGTTTGCCAGGATTAATGACGAACTGGGCGATGGAATCCACATTATTGTTGGTTATAAAGACGACGATTCGACAGAGATTCAGTCAATTAGGTTTGACAAAAGTAAGTGGACAGCGGATGCTGCAAAAGAATGGTTGAGCGAAAATGGTTGGAATGTGTTAGAATTCGAGCCAGCTATAGAGGAAAAAGCTATGGACGAACAACAAATTGATATCGAAGAGGCCGTTGAAGCGGCCAAAGCTGAAGAGGCACGCAGCGAAGAAATTGCTGTTGCTGATGATGCGTCGGTTGAAGTCACAGAGCCTGTTGATGACGATACAGAGCGAAAAGCTAATGTCGAGATCGTTCATCGTGCCATGTCAGTTGACATGAAACCCATCGATGAAGAAAAGCGCACAGCTCGCATCGCCGTATCTTCTGAAGAACCAGTAAAACGAAGCTTTGGAATGGAAGTTTTAGAACATACTGAAGAGGCAATTGACCTATCTTTCTTGAATAGTGGCAGGGCACCATTGCTTTTAGACCATGATCACGAAAAACAGATAGGTGTTATCGAATCAGCTACGCTTGATAGCGAAACACGGCGACTCCGTGCAGTTGTTCGTTTTGGGAAAAACGGATTAGCTAAAGAAGCGTTTGATGATGTGGTGGATGGTATTAAAGCCAACATTTCTGTTGGTTACAGTATCAGTAAGCTAGAAAAGGGCCAACAGCGTGATACTTATATCGCAAAACGCTGGCGGCCAGTAGAGGCAAGTTTGGTAAGTGTTCCAGCCGACGTGACTGTTGGTTTGGGGCGTGCGGCAAGCGAGGCTCAGCCAAAACCTGTAATCGAAACCGACTTTAAGGAGACTATTATGTCTGAAGTTGATATTGCAGCGGTAGAGCAACAAGCTCGTCAAGCCGCACAAAAGAATGCAGCTCAAATCGTTGAGCTGGGCGCACGTCACAAGCGCTCTGACTTGGCTTCAAAAGCCATCGCAGACGGCAAATCAATCGAACAATTCCGTGGTGAGTTGTTAGATTTGATCGGTTCTGAGCGTGCATTGGAAGAACAAAGCATCGGCATGACCAACAAAGAAATCAAGCGATTCTCTTTGATGCGTGCAATCCATGCTTTGGCAAACCCTACTGACCGTCGCGCACAAGAAGCTGCCGCATTCGAATTTGAATGTTCGCGCGCTGCTGCTGAACAATTCGGCCGCACTGCACAAGGCATCCTTCTTCCTGCTGAAGTAATGCGCAACTGGAAGCGTGATTTGAATTCTGCTGATGAAGCAGCATTGTTCACTGACGATTTCCGTGGCGGTGACTTCATTGATGTACTTCGCAACAGCTCAAGCGTTATGCAAGCTGGCGCGCGTATGTTGAACGGTCTATCTGGCGACGTTAAGATTCCTAAGAAAACTGCGGCTGCTTCAGCGGCTTGGATCGCCTCAGAAGGCGGCGCAGCTTCTGAATCAGAAATGACTGTTGGCTCAGTGTCAATGACTCCAAAAACTTTGGGTGCATTCACTGATGTAACACGTCAATTGATGATTCAATCTTCTTTGGATGTTGAAGCGTTAATTCGTGATGACTTGGCTCAAGCAATTGCATTGGCAATCGATCTTGGCGCACTACAAGGCTCTGGCTCAAGCGGCCAACCTACTGGTATCAAAAACACCAGCGGCATCAACACTGTTGATTTCGGTACTGCACCAGACTTGGTTCCAACATTCCCTCAGGTTGTTGCGATGGAAACTGCTGTTCGTGCTGACAACGCTCTTGGCAATGGCGGCGCTTACATTTCAAACGCGACTATGTACGGCGCGTTGAAATCAGTTGAAAAAGCAAGCAACACTGCTCAATTCGTAGTTGAGCCAGGCGGCACAATGAACGGCTTTAACACAATCGTTTCGAACCAAGTTGCATCTGGCGACTTGTACTTCGGCGACTTTAGCCAATTGTTGATTGGTATGTTTGGCGGTTTGGATATCGTAGTTGATCCTTACACTGCAAGCACCAGCGGCACCGTTCGCGTAGTAGCATTGCAATCATGCGACGTAGCAGTACGTCACGCGACTGCATTCTGCTTAGGCAACGATGGCGGCAGCTAAGTGATTTAGCCATCCCTTCGGGGATGGCTTTCTAATTTGTTCTTTTAAAGAGTAAATCAGAAAGCCAAAAAGGTGATTTTATGAAATATGTTGTTTTAAAAGGTACGGTAATCGGTGGCAAGCAAGTTCGCGCCGGTGATGTTGTTGATGTTCCAGATAGCGAGGTATCTGGTTTAATTAGCACTGGCCGTATTGATGCTGTTAAGGCTAAAGAAACAAAAACCGTTGATCGCGCTGTTGGTCTGGAAGAAGAAACCAAGCCAAAAAAACGCACGCGCAAGAAAAAGGCTGATTAATCATGGCTGTTGAGACTGCTGACGACCGTTTATTTATGCTTTCAGACTTCGGTGTGGCTGCATTGTATACACCGGTTGGCGGCGCTCAAGTATCAATTACGGTGATATTTGATAACGAATATTTCCCAGTTGATACGACAGGCAATATTGTCTTTTCTATGCAGCAACCAAAGGTTCTGGCCCGCACAGCGGATTTAACAGGTGTTGTTGAAGGCGGCCAAATGATTATCAGTGGCAAAACATATTTGATTCGCGTCATTATGCCAGATGGCACAGGCATGACAGAATTGATGCTAGAGGCGCAATAATGGCTCATATTCGCAAATTAATTCGCGACAATTTGGTGACTACGTTGACCGGTCTAACAACGACCGGCACGAAAGTTTATCAAACGCGCGTTTACCCGATATCGGCTGCGAGCTTGCCTGGTCTAGCTATTTACACCAAATCAGAATCATCTGAATATGTCAGCATTGCGGCCCCAAGAACCGTTCAGCATTTATTGGTGGCATTGGTTGAGGTTTATATTCAGGCGAACTCTGGTTATGACAATACGCTTGATACAATCGCATCAGAGATCGAGACAGCGCTTTACAGCGATATTACGCGCGGTGGCTATGCCAAAGACACGCGCATAACAGAATTCGATTCTGAGTTCTCTGGCGATCCAGATCAGCCGGTGGCGTTTGCATCTTTAACGGTTGAAATTGATTATATGACGCTTGAAGGCGATCCGGAATCAGCGGTTTAGGAGATTTAACGCATGATTATGACAGAAATGCAGCATGGCGAAACGATTATTAAAGTCCATCCGACAAAAGTTGACGAGATGTTAACGAAAGGATGGGTTATAATAGAGGAAACCGGCACATCTGAGCCGGAAGATGTAAACGACGACTTAATTATTGAGGAATAGAAAATGGCTACTCATAAAGGCTCAGAAGGAACAGTCAAAGTTGGTGCAAATGCAGTGGCTGAGATTCGTTCTTATTCAATTGAAGAAACTGGCGATACCTTAGAAACAACATCAATGGGCGACACAGCGCGCACATACAGCTCAAGTTTAACATCTTGGAGTGGTTCAGTTGATGTATTCTGGGATGAAACCGACACAACAGGCCAAGGCGCTTTGACTATTGGCGCAGAGGTTGTATTGAATGTTTATCCTGAAGGCGATACCACTGGTGATTCTTACTACACTGGCTCAGCTATTGTGACCGGCGTAAGCGTGAGCAGCTCTTTCGATGGATTGGTTGAAGCATCAATTTCATTGCAAGGCACTGGCGCACTAAGTAACACCACGGTGTAATCTATGAGCGTTCTTGATAAAGCAAAGAGCCATTACAAAGCCAAGCTAACAGCCGAGCCATCTAAGATTTCGATCCCAGAATGGGATACCGAGGCTTATATTAAGCCTGGTATAAATCTTAGCCAGCTCGGTGAAATCATGGAGTTGAGCCAAAACGGTAAAACTGCTGAGGCTATGGCTTTAACTTTGATTTATCGATTGATTGATGAAGATGGTCAGCCCATCTTTAGAAAGCCAGATCGCGTCGAATTGATGCGCGCTGTTGACCCAGATGTTCTTGCTCGGATTGTTGGCGAAATAAACAACAGTGATCCGAACGAAGAGGATGTCGAGGGAAACTAAAAGCCGACCAAGATTTGCAATTCAGGTATTATCTTGCTGAAGTTTTAGGCAAAACGGTCGGCGAAATCAATCGAATGGATGTCAGAGAATATTACGGCTGGCTGGCATGGTTTAAGATGAAGAGCGAGAAGCAATCTAATGGCAAATAAAACCGATTTTCGCGTTGATTTAACGGCATCCGATAAAACGTCAAAGGCGTTCAGTTCTTTGCAACAAAGAATGAACAATGTTGGCAAAAGTATCGGTGGCGCAACCGTATCGATTGCCAAATGGGGCGCTGCCACAGTAGCGGCCGCAGGAGCCGCCACAATAGCTTTGACTAAAATGCGGATGGATGCAGTGGATAACATTGCAAAAACCGCTGACAAGCTCGGTGTGGCGACTGAGGCGCTTGTTGGATTGCAGCACGCGGCAGAAATCTCTGGCGTATCAACCGAAACCATGAATATGGCCTTGCAACGGATGACCAGGCGAGTGGCAGAGGCTGCTGTCGGCACCGGCGAGGCAAAAGGCGCACTTCAAGAGCTTGGCATTAATGCTGTCGAGCTTCAAAAACTACCATTAGACAAACAGATGCAAGTGGTTGCTGATGCCATGCAAGGTGTTGGCACGCAAGCTGATCGCGTTCGATTGGCGATGAAACTGTTTGACTCAGAGGGTGTTGCGCTTGTTAATACTCTTAAAGGCGGTTCATCTGGCCTTAAAGAAATGGCTAAAGAGGCAGAGCAGCTTGGTATTACTATCAGCCGCGTCGATGCCGCCAAGATTGAAGAGGCAAACGATTCTGTTGTTAGGGCCAAAGGTGTGTTCACCGGCCTTGGTAATCAATTGGCTGTTGCTTTTTCGCCTATTGTCACCCATGTGGCTGATTCTTTCAGACAAGCGGCGCTTGATTCTGCTGATTTTGGCAA
>CAZEMS010000088.1:0-9615 GCA_964513475.1 uncultured Mycobacterium sp.
CGCGGGCGGGTCCGGTGATGATCGAGGGGCACGCGGCCCATGCCGGGGAGCTGGCGGCTATCAGGACGGCGGCGACGATCGGGCGAAGCATGGTGCGGATATGGGGGCGGCCGAGCTGCATCACCATGACGGTGGTACAGGGTGCGTGACGCGTCACGGTGGCGGGCGACAACCTCTCGCTCGGTGATCCGCACCGCTAGCGCGCGTGCGTGTCCTGGGGTTCGGTCCGGAACCACTACAGAAAACTTGGTATTCGGGAGGGGCGACCGTTGCACTCGACACGTGCGGCGTGACGGGGAGTTTTGCCAGCCCATGATATGGGGTTCGGCCTCGGCCACCTGAGAAAACCTGACGTTCGGGAACCGCGCCCGTCCGCATCTGCGGGGTTCATGCTGTCCAACTTGGACAGTATCCGTCGCTCGTGTCGCCAAGCCCGGGAACGCAGCACGTACCGAGTGCAGGGCGGGGGCCGAGTTTCTTTAGTCCAGCCGGGCCAATGGGCGCGCCCGCATCATGGGGTGCGGAGTGGTTTTTCTAAAGTAGACAAAAGGAGTAAACCGCTCGCCGGATTTGGCGAGCGGGAGCCGGGGGCGAATTCTCCGAGTTTTCCTAGTCCAGTCACGGGCGCGGGCGTGCGCACGACATGGGGTCCGGTCCTGGGCACGTTGACATTTGTTGATATTCGGGCTGGCGACAAGTGACCGGACTTTCGCCGACAGCACACGCGGGCGGGCGCAGGCGTGATGGGGTCCGGCTGGGAACCTATTAGGATCGATTAGGTTTCGGGCTCCGCTGCTCCAAGGGTTGCCGTCCCTGACCAGTGCTTGACGGGGGTGTCGTGCGGTCGGAAATGGGCTCGGCCCGAAGGATGATAGTACAGCCTGGGAACAGCCATGCAGAGGTGTGGCTGTAATAGCCATGCCTCCCAGCGTCGGCGCCTTCTGCTGACGTCGCTGGCGGGGGTTAGACCACGCGGCCGTCGTCGATCGCCCGGGGCGCTTCTCTGAGGGTACTGAGGCGAACCATAGACGCGGCCCATTGATATGGCCGGGAATGGGCTCGGCGGCGTGTTAGTACACGCGGGAAACAGCCATGGCGCTGTCTGCCGCCCGGGCGAATTTCCGGAGTTTCCGGAGGCCATAAAAAGGCGGCGGGCGGGTGCCGTTTGATTAAATATCAATGAAAATCAAACCTCGCGAAGCGGGCACAAGAAAGGGGCCGTGCGGCCCCTCTCCTGGTTCTGCTGTGGCCGGCGGATCATGCGACCAGATTCCGCCCCTCGAAGTGGGCGGCGAGCCGGCCGCGCCGGACGGACTGCTTTTCGCTGTATCGGGCAGGCATCGCGGCGGACTTCCACCGGCCGCGCTGCTGGATCTCGGGCAGGGTCGCGCCGAGGGCGGTTAGATCCTGGGCGCTGCCGACACGGGCGCTGTGTCCGCTGATGTCCGTCGGATCGATGCCGGCCAAGGATGCCAGTCGTTTGAAGATGCGCCCGACGTCGTGGGCGCCGAGCTGGTCGCCGACCTTCTTGGACTTCAACGCGCGGAACATGCGGCCCTCGGTGATCTCTGCCGCGACAAGCCACGCCCGCACGGCCCGCACGGTGTCGGCGGCGAGCAAACATTGCGCACCTTCGCCGAGTTGGTCGGTTTTGGACCGGCGCAGCAAGACGGTCGCGTCGCCGCGCTCGGGGCTGATGTCCAGATCCTCGACGTCCAGGGAGACAACCTCCGACCGGCGGGCAAACATATCTCGGGAGACCATCAACAGCGCGCGGTCGCGAAGGTCCATCAAGCTGTCGCCGAGGCGGTCCAGGATGCGGACTACGTCGTGCTCGGTCAGTGCCCGGGCCTGCCGCTGGCGCGTACCGTGCTTCTTCCCTGCGGCCTTGATCCGGGCTTTGACGCGGGGGGACTTCGTCGGGTCGGGAAGCTCGGCGGCGCCGTGCATGTGGGCGATGCTCGACACATACCGGCGGACGGTCGCCGGCTTGCGCGTCTCGGCCATGGCGTCGACGAAGCGGGCCACGGTCTCGGGCGATGCCGGCAACGGGTCGCAGTCGTTGTCGCGGCACCACGCGCTAAAGACGGCGGTATCTGCCCGGATGGCGCGGCGCGTGTTGTCGCTGAGCGCGTCGGCCGTGTACTCGGCATGATCGGCAAGCCGGGCCTCGATGGTGTCGGCGTCGGGGACTTCTGGCAATCCGGCTGAGCCGAAGGTGGTTAGCGCCTGCATCTCGATATCTCCATGTGCCGAAGTCGGGAATTGTTAATTCCAAGATGGCGACGGCCCCCGGCCCTGTCAACATGTACGATAACGGGAATTATCGAACATCACCGCGAATCGGTTTGTCGTGCCGCGCCTTTCTTCTTGCGAAGGGAGAGAAAGAGAGCGATAGTGTCTCGTGACAAAACGACCACAAGATGATGTGGGGCTCGATGACAACCACGGCTGAGGCAACAGCCATCCTGTCCGAAGCGTTTGGCGCTCCCGAAGCGTCGGTGGCGCTGACCGCGAAACACCTGCGCGGATCGGGTCACTGGCCGACCGGAAAGCGGGGCGGCGGCAAGGGGGCGGCGCGCGTTCGTACCGAGCACATCGTCAACCTCGCGCTCGCTCTGTTGTCCGGCGCTCCCCTGGCGCAAGCCGCTGACAGCGTGAGCCGGCTCGCGGCGCTGCATCTCCAGGGTGTCGATCATCTGACGTTTGAGACCTTCCCGGACGGCCCCGCGAACGCCGGCTTTGGGCGCGTCGGTCCTGTTGGGGAATGGCGTTCCGCGACGTTCCGGCGCGGGGCTGGCGACCAGTGGACAAGGGACCGCACCGGGCTCGTTGATGCCCCTGCGCCCGGGCCGCTGCCGAACGATATCAAAGCGGCGCTCGGGCACCTGCCGCAAACCTGCTTCGCCGATGTCCTGGCGGCGCTGGTCGACGTTGCCGTGACTGACAGTCATGCCGTCCTGCGGCTGGTCGATAACGTCGCTTACGACGCGTCCGCGAGAACGGCAACGCTGCGTATCAAGATCCCCTCGCCCGGCGGCGCCGTCCCTGACTCGGTGACGCTTCGCTTTGAAGCCCCGGCGATCGATCGAACACACCGCTATTCGCTGTTGGCTGCCGCCCTAAACGGCGACGCCAACGGCGCTCGCGCACCGCTGCGTGCGGTGCACTCTCTTCCGGCCGAGGCTTTCGTGGTCATGGCTGAAATCGAGCGCGGCTCCCGTGACGCGCTCGGCCTGCTTCTCGATAACGAGACGGGCAAAAAGACGGCCCCGCAGGCTGTCACCCACGGGGCCGACCAAGACACGTCTCGGGCCTGCCAGCCCGACAACGAAAAACGACACCCCGACGATACGGAAAGAAATAGAATTATTCAATCCGATTCGGGGAATGCGGCGCCCTCGGGCGTCGGCGACGTGTCGCGGTCGGCATCGCAACCGCCAGCAATCGAAAGGTTTGGCGATGTCTTCCGACAAAAACTTGATTCCGCTTCCGCACCTCTGTCGCGAATTGCGCGGACTGGCTGACGGCCAGCCCGTTCCCGGGTACGCGGTTCTGTATCGGCAGGTTCTCGACGGGCACATCCCGGCCGAGCACGACGGCCGTCGGTGGTGGATTCGCCGTGCCGAGTTGCCGGGTATCGCGCGCTCGCTCGGGGTGGCTGCCTGACAAAAGAAAGCGCCGCTCCTTGGCGTAGGAAGCGGCGCGGGACTCTTGTGCTGGCTCAGTGACGGATAGTATGCCCCCTTCTTATTCCGTGGGGCGCGCGAAGTCAAGGATTCCTGCGGGTTTCGGTCTCGATCCCGCCCCACAAACATATAATTGGGTTCATGCATTCCGGGGGCCTCTCCGATGAGCGGGCTTCCCGTTGCCGTGCGCGAACGGCTCACAAAGATATGCGGCCTGCTGGCGTCTTCGCATGACGGCGAGCGGGCGACGGCCGCGGCCATGGCGTCCCGCGTGTTGGCGGAACACGGCATCACCTGGGCCGATCTCGTCAACGGCGGGCCGCGTGCAGACAGCACGACTGACGCGCGTTTTCATCGCCCCCCTGATGCGTCCACACACGCCGATATAGCGGCCGATCTGCTCCAGGCGGCGCGCACCCGGCCGGAACTTCTGACCGCGTGGGAACGGCAGTTCTGTGAGGGCATCGCCGCAGCTCCCCGGCTGTCGGAGAAGCAAGCGCGGCTCCTGGTCGAACTTTGCGACAAGGCGGACCGTATCCTGGGCCCGGCTTGGCGCGTCCGAGGGGCGGCGGCATGAACGGGCCAGATGACACCTTGGGCCTGTTCGCCGCGCTCGATGCGGACGCGGCCGAGATAGCGCGTAATCTACTCGGCGAGCCGACGAAGAAATCCCGCAATCAACTTTGGTGGGGTAGGCGGCAGTCGTTCAACGTCGTAGTCGCCGGGCCGAAGCGCGGGTCGTGGCACGATCGCGAGGCGGCCGAAGGCGGGCGGATGTTCTCGCTAATCCGCCGCGAGGTGGGCGGCGATAGCCGGGCCGCATTCGAATGGGCTAGACGGTGGCTCAACCTCGACGGCACGTCCGAGCGGATCGCGGCCAAGCCGGCTCCCGCCAACGACGCTCAAGCCAAGCGCGAGGCGGACTCTGAAGATGCGGAGGCTATCGGCCTCGCTCGGCGGATCTGGTCGACGGTCGAGCCGGTGACGCCCGACACGGCGGCGGGGCGCTACCTTCTCGGCCGCGCGCTATCCGGTCCCTACCCTGCGGCGCTCGGGTTCCGGCGAGACAGGTACGGCAAGCCGGATCTGGTCATCGCCGGGACCGCTCCGGACGGCGCCGTGACGGCGGTTCAAATCGTCGCCCTGAATGATGCCGGCAAGAAGCGCGGCGTCGAAGTGCCTCGGCGGACTCTCGGCCGGCCGCAACCCACTGGCGCATTCGGTCGGTTCGCCGGGGACGCGTCCGCTCTCGTGCTCGCCGAGGGGCCGGAAACCGGGCTGTCCGCGTGGTCTGCGACCGGCATTGAAACCCGGCTCGCGTTCGGCAGTCTCGGGCGGTTTCGGACTGCGGACCTTCCGACCGATCGGCCGGTGATCATCTGCCGCGACGCGCATGCGCCGGAAGCCCCGGCAACGAGGACGCTCAACGCGCTTGTCTCGGATCTACTTGCCCGGGGTGTCGACGTGCGCGTGACGGACACGCCGCACCGCCGCGAGGGCTATGACCTAAACGACGTCCACCAAGACGATGGTATTCAGGCGGTGCGTGACCTGGTGCTCAACGCGCCGCGCCCGCCGGGCGGGCCTCGCCCCCCATCCTTGAAGCCCTATTTTGCGGGGCCGACCGAGGGGCGCGACTTCGCAAAGCATCGGCAGGACCGGACCATTCGAGAATGGTTTGCCCGGGCCTCGGCGGTGGCATCGGCGCATAAGGATATCGCCGAGCGGCGAAATCAGGCTCTCGATGATCAAGGGTTCGTCGATCCTCGCCACGCTCCCGCGCGAGTGCAGGCGGCGGCGACGCGGGCGGCGACCGATGAAGTTCTGGCCGAGACCGGGCTAACCCGGCCCGATCTGCGGCACGGCGCCCGCATGATGGTTACCGGGGCGCAGGGCTCGGGGAAAACCCGGGCGGTGCTCGAAGGCGTCGCCGGCCTCGCCGACGATCGCCTAACCGTCGCGCTGTACGTCCCAACGCTCGACAAAGCCGATGAAGCCCTGCGCGACTACAGGGGCCAGCATAGGGCGCCGGACAGTCCACCGGCCATGGTCGTTCGCGGGCGGGCCGCTCTCGTTCCTGGGTCTGCCCGGGATACGATGTGCCGCCGGCATGAGGTCGCAACGAAGGTCGCGGCGCTCGGTGGCAAGGTCGACGATCTGCTGTGTCAGAAATGCCCATTCCGCGACGGATGCGCCTATCTCGCCCAACGCGGGCAAATCCGAGACCAAGGCGCCGGCCTGTTCGTGATGTCGCATGAATATCTGTTCGTCCCTTCGTCCGATGCGATGGCGTCGCCCGACTTGGTCGTGGTCGACGAGGATGTGACGCTCAAGGCGGCATCGGACGTGTCATTCGCGCCCGCCCGGATCGCAGACTCTGGGAAGTGGCAAGGCTCGGGCATCAACGCGGCGCTCGCCTATCGGGCACTCGCCGGCAAGCTACAGGCTGCCGTCGTCGACAACGCGGGGCGAGAGCTGGCTTTCCTTCGCGGGGAGGGCGTGACCCTGGCCGATCTGACGGCGGCGCGCGAGTACATCAACAGCGCGGCATCGTCCGAGATTCGCGGCGTCGACGGGTCCATGACCGATGCCGAAATTCTCCAGGCTCTCGCCCGGGTAGAGGCAACCGAACTGGGACGGGTCCGTCACCTTGTCGCGCAAATCATTCGAGAGTGGGACACGGGCCGCGACGGGCTGCATTCCGTTCGGTACGAGCCGGACCATAAGGTGAAGGTCACGGCAGAGGACGGGACCGAGACAACAGAAGTTCAGCCGCGAGTGGTCGTGTCTTACTTGAGGGCTCTACAGAAAATCGGTGCCCGGACGGCGGTTCTGCTGACCGACGGGACGGGGTCGCTGGATCTCGCCCGGCACCTGTGGGGCGACCGGCTGGTGAACGTCCACGTTCCCTTCCCTCGCGACGCGCGCGTGGTCCAGGTGGCGGGCTCGACTGAGGTCCGGTCCGGCGTGTTCTCTCGGCAGTCGATCACGGGCTTGTCGGGTCGCGGCGAGCCGATCGGCGAGACCGTGACCAAGCGGGCGGCCAGCCGGCGCGAGGAACTGCTGTCCTTTGTCCGGGCGGTCAAGGGTCGCCGCACCTTCGTCGCCATGACCAAGGGCGCCGAGGAAGTGTTGGGTCCGGATCTGGTCGGGCTTGGTGGGGTCGACGTCGGCCACTTCGGCGCGTTGCGAGGAATCAACAGATGGGAAGACTGCGACGTGGCGGTGGTGGTCGGCCGGGAACAGCCGCCCGCCCTGGCGCTGGAAAACCAGCTGCGCGCCTTCCTGGCCAGCGACCGGGTGCCGTTCCGGTTTGGTTCGGGGTACGCGCTCCAGTGCCGCGCACGGCGCATGCGGGATGGGTCATTCGAGCCGGTCGCGGTCGAAGTCCATCCTGACCCGCGCGCTCAACTCCTATTAGAGCAAATCCGAGAGGCTGAGCTTGTCCAGGCGGTCGATCGGGTTCGTGGGGTCTTCAACCGCCGGACCGTCTATGTGCTCTGGTCCGGCGTCGCCGATTTGACGGTCGACGCGGTGCGGTCCTGGTCGGATCTCAAGAGTGGCGGCACGCGGCTAGAGCGGGCGGCGTCCCGTGGCTTGGTTCCCCTCGCCCCCTCTGGTCTGCACGCGGTCCATCCGGATCTCTGGCCGACCGAGAAAGCGGCGGCGCGGTGGGTCGAGAACGAAAAGCGGTCGGCATCTGCAAACACCCCCAATTCCCCAAGAGATATATCATTGGCCTTTTGGGGGGTTTTGCAGATAGCCGAATATCGCCGCGCTTCCTCGAAGCGGTGGGCGCGCGTTGCCTTCGATCCGGACAGGTTCCCTGACCCTGGGGCGGCGCTTGGCGATGTGTTCGGTGAGGCGGTCGAAGTGCGCGGCTGGCCTCCACCTGTCCAGGATGACGACGACGGCGAGCCAATGCCGGAAATCGAGCCGGCGATTGTCTCGGCGCGTGCTGCGGCGTTCCTTCGCGACGACGTCTGGAATGTGGGCGGTGTGGTGTCGTGGTCCGACGACGTGCCGAATGCCGTTCATGCGGTGGGCGGGATTAGAGCAAGCCCGGGATAGGTGGTATGGTGACGTCGGGTATTCACAAAGAGATTGAGCCAATGGCCCCCCTTGATGGGCTGCTCCCGGTGGAACAGAAGGCGGCGTGTCTGGCTTGGCTGGTCAGTGCGCGCCGCTGGCTCATCGATCGCGGCCGAGATGCCGATGGGCGGGGATGTTCCACGCTGGCCCCTGGCGAACTCGACACGCTCCGCAACGGTATCGATCAAGTGAGCATGATCCTTGCGGATGATCTCCGCGCGCCCGACGGCGATGCGGTTCCGGTCCGGCTTCGGCGGTTCCGCGTCATTGATGGCGGCGAGTCGGCCTAGTCGGACTTCCGAAATTCACAAAGCCGGATAACCGGATTTCGACATCCGGTAATTACCATTATCGGACATGAAGGTTGTTCGGAAGCGTGGGCGGCGATAGTCTCGGCTGGCTCGGCGCTGCCGCCGGGCTCGGCTGGGGGAGCGCGGGCTGTGGTCGGTCGGATAATCGCGGTCTCGAATCTCAAGGGTGGGGTCGGCAAGAGCACGATAGCGGTGTCCCTGGCCGGCTGGTTCTCTCGGCAGGGCTGGGCGGTGCTGCTCGTCGACGCGGATGCGCAGGGCACGGCGAGCGAATGGGCGAGCGACGGGCGGCTGCCGTTCCGGGTTGAGCCGATGGCGCTGGAAGCTGCCGGCGACCGGCGCGGGTGGGTCGGCGCGGTCGAAGCATACGCGAGGGATATGGACGCGGTCCTGGTCGATCTGCCGCCCCATCTCGGGGACACGATGTCGGCCGCGCTGGTCGTCGCGCATCTCGTTGTGATCCCGGCCACGCCGAGCGGCGCGGATCTGCGCGCCACAACCAAGGCGGTCGAGCTGCTGACCCGCGCTCGACGCGCTCGGGGCGGCGTGCTGCCGCTGGGGCTGATGGTCCCGTCGAAGGTCGATCGCCGCACCGGCTCGGGCCGAGAGATTGAGGCTGTCCTACACGACTACGGGGAGCCGGTCGCCCCGGCGATCACGCAGCGAGCGGCACACGTAGACGCATTCTCGGCGCGCGAGTGGATTGGGGCATATGCGCCACGGTCCGAAGCCTACCGGGAAATTGAATCGTTGGGAGCGTTAGCGCGGAGGATGCTAGATGGCACGCCCTAGCCGGCCGTCGTTGCGGCGAGAGGTCGCCCCCTCGGAGGAAGCTGACCGGGCCTTGGCTGAACTAGATGGCGCCGGGGCAAGCGGCGCGGCGGCTCCCGGTGTGGATGCGCTGAAAAAGGACACGCATTCCCCAACGACGCTGAACCTATCCCGCGACATGGTCGAAATGCTCCGCATCATCGCGACGGCGCGAGCGCGGGCCGAAGGGGGGCGACCGTCTGTCTCGGCGATTGTCGAAGAACTTCTCGAACGCCATCGGGGGGAACTTCTTGAAGAGCTGCCTTCGCGATATCGCCGGATGTTCGATAGCGAATCCTAGACGTGTCGATGCCGCGACTTACGGACGTTCGAGAATTATTAATCCCCGACTAGGCGCTTTCCCTTTAGCTAGATAGTGCGCTGTGGTACATTATGGACCACTCGATATAGCGTCCTGATGGTCGGTCGACATGGGCAGGAAAGACGTCAATTTCTCTATTCGGCTCCCCCATGCTGTGAGGGCGGAGTTGGACCACCTAGCAGAAATCGAGGGGCGGTCTGTCGGCGATGTCGTGCGCCGCGCCGTGGTCGCGCACTACGGCCTTGCCCGGCGGATCGCCGAGGCTGGCCAGCAGGCGACGGCGGCATGACCGACGACTTGGACCCGTGGGCGGTCGCCATGCTCTGGCGCGGTGTTCGGCGCTGGGAACGATCCCGGCGCTGGTCGCCGGTCTCGACCGTCTGTCCGTGGC
>CAZEMS010000089.1:0-9445 GCA_964513475.1 uncultured Mycobacterium sp.
AAGTAGACTTTTGTTCCGGTACCAGCTTCACCCCTTGGCTTTCCGGTATAAACCGCTATTGACTCAGGATTGATGCATCCATATCTACTTCTGCTCTTTCTCTCATCTCCAACAACGCCTTCTGCTCTTGCCAAGAACTCGTTCTCATCTCCAAACTTCACAAATCCATCACCTATATACATCGATGTGACGTTTCTTTCATGCAATACCAAAACCACATCATCATCAATAGGCACAAATGCTGTTACCTGTGTACGCTCGTATGGCAATGTCTCCTTATTGGTAGCCAAAAAGCTATTAAAGCCATTTATCAGGCTGTCTTGTACAAACTGCTCTGAGTATCTTACTGTATTTGGGAATGATCTTTCGGCTTCGTTGTTGATTTCAAAAAATGTTTCCTGCAAATCATCAACTCCAAGAGCGAAATCTATACCTGGCATATTTGCCTTTTGATTAAAGTTTGAATCAGCAGCAGCAGCATAACCTGGTAATCCAGATTCAGGAAGCCTAATCGTATAGTCTTTTAAATATGAATCAGATGGACTTTCTATGTAGCATGGTTCATAATACCTACTATGTTGAAATGTACTTGAAATACCTGCATTTTCTTGAAAAGGCTTATAGTTGGCTTCATCAAAATAAAATGTATCCCCATAAATACTAGCTGTGGTTGTGTTGAATGCTCTATTTACTAAACCAGCATTATTAATATCATAAACAGGAGAACAACCGTAAAATGGTTCGTTATCAGATGCAGCCCTTACTTTGAAAAATTCAAAGAAAAATAAAAATCCAGGTACGCTATTCGTAGTCAAATACGTTTGCCAATCAACAAGTCCAAAGTTTTTTGTAACAGCTATAAAGCTGTCTAATACTTCGACTACTGGCTCTATTTTATTAAGACCTGATGATGGCATACACCACCTTACAAAAGTTTCATTGTCTACTGTTATTGGCATATTCTCTGGTAAAACCAGATGAAATGGGTATACAACGGCAGTTGGGTAGCCAGGTATCGTACCACCAGTGTCTAAATACTCTCTGCTATTAAAAATAAAACCAGACCCCGTTGCGGTGTCATCGCTATCTTCTCTATCATAAAATAGCACATCACAAGGCACTTGTGCGTATTGAGATTGATATAAATTCTCTGTCCTGACTATTTTATAATATCTAGCCCAAGCTGGCGGTTTACCACTTAATGTAAATACTATCTTTTGCCTGTTTGATAAATCAATGGTACTGTTACCCCCAGAAATATCAAAATCATACCAATCAAATTTCTTTTCTGATATTTTGTACACTCCACCATTTCGCATAAACTGATCATAAAAGACAATACCAAACTGGTATATACCACCATCTTTGAAGTATCTCTTTCCTGAAGAGTAAGTTTCTGTTGTTACCGTAAACGTTGCAGTGAAATCACTTTCATCAGTGTCAAAACTA
This sequence comes from uncultured Mycobacterium sp., assembly GCA_964513475.1. Classification (GTDB taxonomy): domain Bacteria; phylum Actinomycetota; class Actinomycetes; order Mycobacteriales; family Mycobacteriaceae; genus Mycobacterium. The sequence goes on from CAZEMS010000089.1 coordinate 1,450, forward strand.
GATTTATTCTCAGTAGAGAATATCCTGTTTTTTACAAGAGTTAATGCTTTTGCTTTTCTTGGAGCAAGATCAAACCCTTTTGTTTGTATAGCTGCATTTACAGATAACCTTGGCTCTGTGTTTTCAAAGTCATAGTTTATTGTTGTAGAAATATCTGAACCAGTAAACCTTTTAACTTGCTTGAAAGTATCAGTGTTGCTTTCTCTAACAAGCAACCTAACTTCTTTTAAGATTGGCTCAACATCTGAGTCAATAAAAATATCAACATCAATAAAGTTGTCTTGTGTGCTATTTATTACGCTTGATGTATACCTCCTGCTAGATACCCAATTTGAATAAGGAGATAGTGGAGACACTTCATCATCCAAGTACACATATTGAACTGCAAACTGAAAGTTTTTATCAACGATTCTATTTACCCTAGTCGATACACTATCGTAGTCAGATTCAGCAACAGGTCTATTAGTTGGCTTTGTTTTCATCAATGAGATTTTCTTCTCATTCAATGTGCCATACTCTCCATCTATTGCCCTTTGTATGTTTATGTATCTTGGCTCGTTGAAATTGTCAGTCCAAGTCAAGAAGTTCCCACTAACGCTAACTTGTGTTATCAAGTAGTTCTCTTGGAAGTTCAATACACTACTGTATAGTATCTGAGTGATCGCACCATTCTTAAGAGCATAGATTCCATGATCCCCATTGCTGTTATAGTTGAACCAGATCAGTCTTTGCCCTTCAAGGTCTTCTATTTGCCCTATACACTTGTTTGTTCCTGCTGGCAGTGAGTTAGAAAGCGATGTGTTGCCCTTCACATTTTCCCTTCTAGGCTCAAGGGCACTTGACTCGTTCGGAAACACCATATTCAGTGCATCATAAATCTCAGCTTCTTTAGAGTCTAAATCTCTTTCAAGCTTGTCTCTGTTGATATTTCCAAAGAAATGAGTGGTATTCATCCTGTATGAGCATTTTTTCAAATATAATTAAAATATATTTCGAGTTTACTTTGAAATATAGATTATAGTAGTCTGTATTGCATCATAAGTTCTTTGAATGACATATAGCGAGGTGGAGAAGTGGTATCACGGTAGGCTCATATCCTACAGTTCGGGGGTTCGAGTCCCCCCTTCGCTACAACCATCAAGTGTGAAACAGGGGGGGGACATGGTTTAGAGTTAGTAATCGGTAAGGGCAATGGATAAGACCTAGAATAAAGAGTAAATTTTGGCGTAATGGCTAGGTTTTTCACAAAGCTGGTTGAGTGGATAGAAAACAATGAAGAATGACCAGACGAATTGCCAATGAACGCTCTTAAGCTAGTAGCAATGTCTCCCCAACGATGGAAAGAAATGTGTTTGTGCAACGGATAAAGACTTGCACGGCTTGTCGGCCCAAGGTTAGTACGGATGTTAATAGAGAGTATGGATTGTTTTACCAAAGTTTGTTGCCATATAATCGAAATGCTTGTGTTGCACATTACTCAGTATAATCATATGCAAGCAGAATTTTCATCAAAGACTGACCCCGATAATTCGGGAATTTTAAACATTTAAAGCCTTTTTATTGAAATGGTAGAATTAGAGCATAATGGGAAAGTAAGTGCAAGAAAGCTTCATAAATGGTTAGAAGCCAAACAAGATTTTACAACTTGGTGGAAATATAAAGTAGAACAAGCTGACTTGGTAGAAAACAAAGATTTCAACTCCCATAAATATGTGGAAGTTCGGAAAGAAGGCAATAGGAGTGTTAAAAGAACATTTCAAGATTATCACCTTACAAAGGAATCTGCTTTAGACTTGTGTATGATGGAAGGCACCAAAAGGGGTAAGCAAGTAAGAGATTTATTGCGAGAAAATTTTGAACAAAGACAGGATGGAAAGCTGATAGCAATAGATGAAATTGCTGAACTATCTAAGTATGTTGCTCTGATGTTTTATGATAAGCCACGTAAAATGGCTCTTGATAAGCATTTTGTAACGCATAATGATAAATATACTTTTCACTCCAATAGAGCGAGAATATTAGGCTATGATACTAAAACTCTTACGATTGAATTGGCTAAAATCAACAAGAAATATAAAAATCAAGAAATAGCACTAATGAACCTTGATAAATATGAGCTTATTAGAAAAGCGGTTATAGACTTGTTTGTTGGGCTGGGTAAAAGTGAGAAGTATGCTACTAATCTAGGTGAAGCAGCTAAAGCAATAGCTAAAGAATCAGGCCATACTTTTGGGATATGGGATGATAAGATGTTTAGAGTAACCCCGTCTGTAAAAAAGAATATCCAATTGATAAATTAAAAGCATTTAAGACATGCCCACTGGAAGGAGTTTAATTTTTAATATTGTGTTTGCCAGTTTTAACTTCCGGTGGGCTAATTTTTACAAACATGGCTCTTAAGAAAAGGGACTGCATCTGTTGGCTTAAAGTAGGTAAATGCTACTGTGTCATGCCTGTGGTGCAAACTGAGCTCTTCAAAAAGCAAACCGATAAGAAGAAATGAAAGCAAGTGATTTAAGAATTGGTAATTGGGTGATTACAGATCAAACCGAAATAGTTTGCGATGTGCTTTGTGATTGTATCAATACTCATAACCATGAGTTATTACCAATTGGTGAGATAGAACCAATACCACTTACAGAAGATTGGCTTGTTATGTTTGGGTTTAAAAAACACCGGTATCACTACCGTAAAGGTAAACTTGATATTACTTTGGAAGGGCGTGATGCTTATAATGAGCTTGGAAGGGTTTACTATAATGCATGGGCTATTTTAGATAAACAGCCTGATTATGTCCACCAACTCCAGAACCTATACCACGCATTGACAGGAAAAGAACTTGAGATTGTAAAATGAACCCTTGGAACACTCTTGATATAATACCACCTTCAGAACTTGTTGTTGTAAAAGACAAACATGGCAACGAAGCAAATGCTTACCCTACCTATTATCCGTTTAAAACCATACAAAAGCCTGGTAAATGGACTAATGATATTGTTCCATGTGATCCTTATTGGGATGGTGGGTGGATGGTAGAATCTCAAGACATAGAAAACCCCTTACAAGGCGATATAGTGGCTTGGAGAGCTATTTCTTCTGACCATAAACCTTCTCTTTCCCAATAGCACTAGCTTCCAATCTAAGTTCGCTCAGTTGAGCTTGTAGCTGTACAGCATCCAATTTATCAAGTTCCTTATAATAATCTCTCACCATCTTTCTAAAAGCCAATCCTGACTCTTTACGATACTCTTCAACCTTGTCATCATCCTTTATAGGCTTACCATTATACACTCTTGGTTTATCGAACCCACGCAAAGTAACTTCAGGGTGTTTCCACATGAGCTTCCATTCTGGCTTATCTGTTCTGTAGTCGTAATTTTCTTTAAGAGTTTGCGTAATAGCATCAGGTATCAATGGGATCTCGAACTTTCTGATGATTGGATGGCCAAACATGTCATATTTTGTTTGTGTGCCATCAACTCCATATACCATATCAACAAGCCCTGGTAGCTCTTCACCTATTGTAAAATCATAGCCTTCTATTGGATTTTCAGCAACAGCATCTATTTGTTGCTTCATTTGCTTGTATAGGTTAGGCATTAAAATTCCTGTAGCTGGCCTTGAAAACAACAAGCCTGTCTCACCTATTTTTTCTGCAATGCTTTTACTGTCACTACTCCATGTATAACCAACTCTCTGTAGGTTTTTTAACCCTTGTGAGTATGATTGTTGAAATCCAAATGTCAATGAGTTTAGAGCTACGTTCGACAATACATAAGTAGCTCCTTTATACGGATTCGTTTTTTTGTCTGGCTCTTTACCAAAATCCTTGAACTTTATCTCATCCCGCATCATCCCCAATGGTGCCAAAAAGAAGCCCATAGGATTGTCTTGGTAGCTGTACCAATCTGTGTACCCATCATCTGTTTTAAACCTTACAGAAAGTGGTTTATAGTTTTCAGATATGGCAAATTCATCCCTATAATCTCCTTTACCTTGAAAGGTTATATCAATCCAGCTATCTTCTTTAAGTTTCAGGCCATCTGTTTCGTCTTCTTCAAACATGGAAGCCATCAAGAATGCTGTTGCTGCTATTCCGGTTGCTGACTTAGCCATCAGTTCCTTTCTTTCCGATGATGTGAGCTTTCTATATTTTTTATCAGTGCCTAGTGTTTTTCCACGTAAACTCGCAATTGCTCCAAATGGGGTGTAATCCAAACCTAAACTCATAAAGTTTGTAGGCACTCTTAAAAACGGGAATATACCACGGCCAACTACTTTGGCAACCTTTTCAACTCCATCAGTATTTTCATTGATTTCCAATACTTTTGATATTCCCCTATAAATCCTTCCTAACTCACCTTCAGGATCGTTCATCAACAATGCTTTCTTGGCGTTCACCATCGATGATTCCAATATTTCCTTTCTCTTTGCTTGGTTGATGACTTCTCTTACCCTTTGTTTCTGATAGCCTTTAGGAACTTTCTCCCCATTCTGTTTCATGGCATCAATTTCTGCCTGTACGTCTATTTGGGCTTGTGCCTTAAGGTCGTACCCAAGCTCTTTATTCAAGGAGTTAAGAGCATCCTTTCTACTCTTACCTTCAGCCAATAGTGCATTATAGGTATCAACTGTGGCATTGAACTCTTGAAGCCCCATTTTAAGCATGGCATCAAAAGCAATAAGGTTTCTGTATGAGTAAACAGGCAATAAGAAAAATGCTTTAGCCACCTTTCCACCAGCCTTTAAGTCTTTGAAGTTTTTGTTGACAATACTGCCTGTGTATCCCGTTCCCCTTGGTCTATAATCGATGTAATCCAAATCACTGAAACCATCTCTCAATATCTGTATGTATTGGCCCCTAGTTCCAAAGTTTTGAATCATGTTACCCAATGCCCTTCCTGCTATTCTAGGATTAGCCAGCGACTTATAAATGACTTCTGATGTCGATGTAATCAATGCACCTTTACCTGCTCTGGCAAGCGTAGAAATACCTGACAATACCGATGTGTACCAAACATCTAGTACCACATCAGCAGGAAGCCTATTTTTCATACCTTCATCAAGCAAATAGTCCTGAAACTCTTGGGTTTTTCTATTAGCCAACAATTGCTTCCCTTCCAACTCAAGCTTGCTTATTTCCTGTAGCTTTCCTGCTATCTCATTGGCCTGATCGGTTGATAGGCTGGTAAATCCAAAAGCATCAGAGAAAGCATTGGTAAATTCATCATAGTTCAATGCTCCTTTTTCATTGAGATCAATCATTTTTTCGATCTCGTCTTTTCTCTTTTTAGGAGTTACTTTTTTAGGAGACTTTTTGAATATCTTCTCTAGTTCTGCTCTTTGCTTTTCTTCGATGTATTGCTTTTTAGTCGCAGCATCCAAGCTGGAGTCATTCACCAATTGATCAATCTTGGCATTCACATACGATGCATCCAATTTTCCCTTGGACTGCCTTTTGATGGAGTTTCTAAGCTTTTTGACAGCTTCTTGCACATTTCCAGCAGTAATTGACAAATACCCTTCAAATATCTCCTTTACCGCTTCGTAGATACTACTGTCATTCAGTGTGTCATCATCAACAGCTTGCTTGGTAGCCTTCTTCTCTAGTGCCTTGGCAAGTTTGTCTATTCCACTCTTTATCTTTTTCCTGCCTTCATCAATATTTTTATTGGTAGGCTTTTTAGGTTTTGACTTAGGCTTGCTGTCAATCTCTTTTTGAAGCTTAGCCTTTTCATCTTGTAGCTTTTGTATGGTTTCATAAGCGGATTTTAGCTCGTCACCATACGTCTTGCCATCAGCATCATCTGGAATAGGTGTATTGAGTTTTTCGGCTTTTTTTGCAACTACTCTGTTTATGGTAGATATAATCTCATCAATTTCATCCATACTTTGAAATGCAGATGAACCTTGACCTAATTTAACACCAAACCGACTTGCTTTAGAAGCTATTTCAAAAGACAATAAGTTGTTTTGGTTTTCGTAAGCCTTACGAGCCAACCTACGCAACATAATAACCTTGGTGTCATTATTGATTTCTTTGTCGCTTGCTGCGTCTACTTCATTAGCCAATGATTCAAGGGTGGCATCATATTCAGTTTTATCATTTATGCCTTTCAGTTCATTGTTGAGAACCTTTTCAACAAACTTGGTGACTTCTTTTTGTGATCGTTGCTCATATTCAGTTTTATCATCTGTAGGCTTTATGTTTTCATAGCCTTCAGATTTTAGCACTCTTTTAATAAATGACTGCTTCTTTCTTTCACCACCAATATCTTCTTTGAATTTCCCTTTCGGTGGAGTAGGGGGAGTGGTTACTTCTTCTGTTTTAGCCTGAGTCTGCTCTTCAACCTTGGTTTCCGGTGCTGTTGGTTGCCGTGTCTCCAGCCATTGCTTGGTACGGTCATCTTGTTTCTTTGCTGACTCGTTTTGCCACTCTCCGTTAGTGTTTTTAAACTGCCATTTGCCATCTTTTCTCCTAAACTCTATATCAGTTCCCACACTGCTTTCTGTGGTAAATGTGTCGCCTTCCTGTGGTTCTACAACTTGTTCAGTTTGTCCATCATCAACCTGTGTTCCTTCTTCTGTCTCTTGCTCTGTATCGGCTTCAGCCTGTTGTCCATCACTCTCCTGGGCTGGCAATACTCGTTCTCCATCCAATTCAGCAGGTTGTTCACCTTCCACATCTGGCACAACAGCATTGTTTTCTCCTTCGCTTGTCTCGGTGGCTTCTGTCTCTGTGCCCTGTGGCTGGCTTTCTTCAACAACTTCATTGGTGTCTTCTGTGACTGTCTCGGTTGGTGCTTCAGGACTTGTTGCTTGTTGCTCTGTCTCGGTTTCATTGGCTGGTTGGTTTGCTGCATCGCTGCTCTTCATGAAATTGCTTGCCAAGCTACTGATGGATGTCATGCCACCAGCACCTATCACTCCTTTCAAGGCACTCTCAACTATCTCGTCACCTTCTATACTGGTAACAGCATCCACAATGTCTCCCGATACCTGATAGTTGACGTTTATCTGTTCTATGATGTTCTGCGCTCCTTCCGTTGCTCCTTCCTGTAGTGAAGAGCCAAGAAGCTTCCCACCTTTGTTGATGATCGATATGCCTTTGCTCTTCACAAGATTGGAAGCCATTGCCTTTCCTACTCCCTTTGCGCCTATTTTCTCCAATGCTCCAGCAGCCACGCCACCCAATACCGACAACAGTTTTTGGTCTTTGTCTTGTGCCAGCACTTCTTCCACCGTGATGCCTTCTTTTGCTGCTATGGCTTTTACTCCGTCAGCATATTGCTGCCCAGCCATGTTTGCCATCTGCAACGTTCCTGCCAATGGAACTGCCAATGCCATCTGTGGGCCTGACTCTCCTATGGTAGATGTCACGTAACTCACCATGTCGGCAATACCATCAATTTGGTTGCTATTGGTGACAATGCCTTGGTTGCTTTTCTCAATTTGGCTCATGGTCTGCAACCACTCTGCCACTCCCAACATGTAGTTCGCTTCTTCGTCAGGAAGTACCATGGAAACAGCACTTGCCAATCCTGCTGGTATGTCTTTCCTTACCGTGTTGTCGAATGAAACAACAGCATCTTTGATTCCTTTTATGGCTCCTACTATTGGGTTATCAGGATCTTCAAGCCCTATACCTTCGGCTATTTGTTCCTTGTCTCTTTGAATGGCTTCTTTTTGAAGAGCAAGCTGCTTTTCTTTTGCAACAATCTGTTGTGCTTCGCTTTCCATCAACTGTACAGCTTTTTCAGTCTCTACACCTTCAAATTGCTGAACAACATCAACAGATTCATCATCTACTTTTTCTATTGGTAATACATCTGCCTTCGTGGTTGGCACATCCAATGGCTCTTCATTGAAAAGCTGTTCATCAGTAATCTCAGGCTTTTCCGATGTAGAAACTTGGTTTTGTAAGCCAGTTCCAGAAACTTCTGAGCCAGTTTCGTCTGTACTTTTTTTTTGAGATGCACCAAATCCAAATGCGTTG
>CAZEMS010000090.1:0-9317 GCA_964513475.1 uncultured Mycobacterium sp.
CCGTTGTCGGTGACGGCGCGGCGAACCCGGTCGATGGGGCCATCCACCTCGGCGGGCAGCCGGTAGTACAGTTCACGGTAACGCTGGGCGTTGCGGCTGTAGATCCGTTCGATCGCCGGTGCTGGACCGTAGCCGGAGTAGTAGGACTCGCGGAAGGCGATCTGTGCGGCCGGCTTGCCGGCGAGGTCTTCGTCCGCGGTGGGCGCGGCAGGCACCGGCGGCGGGTCCAGCGGGGAGGAGGGCAACGGGCTGAGTCGGGCCCACAGCGGGAACAGCACGATGTCGTGCGGGTTGACGAAACTGGCGACCAGCAAGAAGGGACGCAGGGCTGCGGCGTCCCCGGCGCGGCGTCGCGCGTAGCGATCCTGGAGCCACGCAACGACCCGGTCGGCGATCAGCGGATCCCGGCGAAAACCGCTGTCGGACAACAGTCCTCCGTGCGGTTCGGGCCCGACCCAGCCGGAGAAGCCGTAAGCGTCCAGCGGGTTGGCGTCGAGGTAGCGTTGCACCGCGGCGGAATCGACGACGCCCGCGTCGTCGTTGGTCGCCAACGAGCCCCCGCCGGCCGGATCAGGCAGATCGGCGTGCGAGATGTGCCACTTGCCGTCGTAGTGGGTGTCATACCCGGCGGCTCGGAACCAGTTTCCGAGGGTCGGGACCTCGCCCTCGCGCAGCCAGCGCATGCGGGAGTCGTCGAACATCTTTCCGATGCCGTCGGTCTGGGTGACGCCGTGCAGATCCGGATACTGGCCGGTGAACATGGTCGGGCGGCTTGGCACACAGGCCAGCGATCCGGTGTAGTGCCGCCCGAAGCTGACGCCGTGCTCGTCGAACCAGCGCCGCCCGGTCAAAGTTCGGTCGCGCCACGCGAGCACGGCGTCGGACTCGTACGGGGGAACGGCGCGTTCCTCGTCGGTCATCAGGATCACGATGTCGGGTCGATCAGACACGGGAGCCTTCCCATCGTTGTGCGACTCCGGCGAGCAACTCGTCGGATTGTCTTGCCAGAAAGCGGCTTACGGCGCGTTCGGTGAGCCTTTGCAGCGGCCGCGTCCCGATCTCGACGGTGCTGATCAGGGCGAGCTCGGTCGCGCCGTCGGGGGTCGGTGTCAGCTGCCAGCGATTGTTTATCCGGCCGAGCCGGCGGGGCAATCCCTCGATGTCGTATGCCAAGGTGTTCGGCGGGTCGAAATCAGTGATCCGCTCCACCAGGGTGTTACGCCCGACCTGTAGACGGCGGGTAGTTCCGATGGGCCCGCCCTCCTCGTGGTGTTCCAGGACGCACGAATGATCGACGTTGCCGGCCCAGGAACTGATCGCACCGAAGTCGGCCAGCAGGTCCCAGACCGCCGGCGGCGCGGCCGCGATGGTGCGGGCCCGATTGATCTCGGCCACCACAGTGACAACCCTAGCCAACGCCTGGTACGGGTGGGGTGGCGCCCAGCAGCCGTTGCAGGTCTGGCTTCATGGCCTGTAGTTGCGCTCCCCAGTAACCCCAGCTGTGGTTGCCTGCGGGCGGGAAGTTGAACACCGCGTTTCGTCCGCCCGCGGCGAGGTACTTCTGCCGGAACTCCTTGTTGGTGCTCAACGTGATGTTCTCGAGAAACCCCGCGCTGAACGCTCGGCCGAGGTCGAAGTCACCGGTGAGGTCCGGCGTCACCCCGGTACCGCAGTAGATCCACAGCGCGGTGCGATTGGCGACCAGCGTAGGGATGTTGACCGTCGGATCGTTGCGCCGCCAGGCCGGGTCGTTGGCGGTGCCCCACATGTCGGCGGAGTTGTAGCCGCCGGCGTCCTTCATCGCAAAGCCGATCAGTGTCGGCCACAGGCCTCGTGACGGGTTCAGGTAGCCCGACAGCGAGCCGGCGAAGATGAACTGGGCGGGATGCCAGGCCGCCAGGGTCAGCGCCGACCCGCCCGACATCGACACTCCTACGACGGCGTTGCCGGTCGGTGCGATGCCCCGGTTGGCGGCCAACCAGCCCGGCAGCTCCCGGGTCAGGAACGTCTCCCACTTGTACGTCAGAGTGCCGTTCCAGCCGGCCGCCGGCTGGTACCAGTCGGCGTAGAAGCTGGACTGGCCACCGACCGGCATGACCAGCGCCAGCCCCGACTGGTGATACCACTGGAAGGCCGCGGTGTTGATGTCCCAGCCGTTGTAGTCGTCCTGGGCGCGCAACCCGTCCAGTAGGTAGACGGCGTGCGGGCCCCCACCCTGAAACTGCACCCGAATGTGGCGTCCCATCGATGGCGAGGGGACATCCAGCTGCTCGACCGGCAGGCCCGGTGGAGAGAACGCCGCCGCGGGGGCGCCGGCCAAACTCAGCAGCAGCGCGGCGAGCGCGGCGAGGATGGTGAATCGCCGCGCCCGCACGCGTCTTAGGTTGTGCACTCTGGGAATCAACTGCTGCCTCACCACGCCGGTTGCCTCTTCTGCACCGGCAAGCTAGCAGCACCCGGGTGCCGGCCACGCCGCCCACGCGGGCCGTAATCGCCTTGTTATCAGCGCTTTCCGGAGGCGACTAGGTGAGATCGAACCGGTCGTTGTTCATCACCTTGGCCCATGCCGCGACGAAGTCCTGAACGAACTTGTCCTTGGCATCGTCTTGGGCGTAGACCTCGGCGAGTGCCCGCAGCACCGAGTGCGACCCGAACACCAGGTCGTTCGCGGTAGCGGTCCACTTGACCTGACCAGAAGACCGGTCCACGCCCTCGTAGACGTTCTCAACCGACTTCGACGGCTTCCATTCCGTCCCCATGTCCAGCAGGTTGACGAAGAAGTCGTTGGTCAGCGCGCCCGCCCGGTCGGTGAACACCCCGTGCGCGGACTGGCCGACGTTGGCGCCCAGGACTCGCAGGCCGCCGACGAGCGCGGTCAACTCAGGTGCGGTCAGCTTCAACATGTAGGCCCGGTCCACCAGCAACCGTTCCAGCGGCGTCTTCTCGCCCGGCCTGACGTAGTTCCGGAATCCGTCCGCCCGAGGCTCGAGCACCGCGAAAGACTCCACATCGGTCTGCTCCGCGGTGGCGTCGGTGCGCCCCGGAGAGAACGGCACCGTGACATTGAATCCGGCATCTTTGGCTGCCTTCTCGACCGCGGCGGACCCGGCCAGCACGATCAGGTCTGCCAGCGAGATCTTCTTCCCACCGGCGGCGGAGCCGTTGAAGTCCTGTTGGATCTTCTCGAGCTCGCCGAGCACTGTAGCCAGCTCGGCCGGCTCGTTGACCTCCCAGCTCTTCTGCGGCTCCAGGCGGATGCGGGCCCCGTTGGCGCCACCGCGCTTGTCGGTGCCGCGGAAGCTGGCCGCAGACGCCCATGCGGTCTTGACCAGTTGGGCGATGGACAGCCCGGAGGCCAGAACCTTGCTCTTCAGCGCCGCGACGTCCTTCTCGTCGACCAGTTCGTGATCGACGGCGGGCACCGGATCCTGCCACAGCTGCGGCTCGGCAATCCACGGTCCGCGATAGCGCGAAACCGGCCCCATGTCCCGGTGCAGCAGCTTGTACCAGGCCTTGGCGAACGCGTCGGCCAGCTCGTCGGGATGGTCCAGCCAGCGCCGGGTGATCTTGCCGTAGATGGGATCCATCCTCATCGACAGATCGGTTGTCAGCATCGAAGGATGGGTCTTGCCCGAGCCGAATGCCTCCGGGACGGTGCGATCCCACGCCCCCTCTTTCGGCTTCCACTGGTATGTGCCCGCGGGACTCTTGGTCAGCTCCCACTCGACGCCATAGAGGATCTCCAGGAAGCTGTTGTCCCACTTGGTGGGGGTGTGAGTCCAGATGACTTCCGGGCCGCCGGTGATCGCGTCGGCGCCGTTGCCGGTTCCGTAAGAACTCTTCCAGCCCAGACCCTGCTGCTCGATCGGGGCGGCTTCGGGTTCGGGGCCGACCAAGTCACCGTCACCCGCGCCGTGGGTCTTGCCGAAGGTGTGACCGCCGACGATGAGCGCCGCGGTCTCCTCGTCATTCATCGCCATTCGACCGAAGGTCTCACGGATGTCCTTGGCCGCGGCCAACGGATCCGGCTTGCCTTCCGGGCCTTCCGGGTTGACGTAGATCAGGCCCATGGTGGTGGCGCCGAACGGATTGTCCAGTTCGCGATCGCCGTGGTAGCGCATGTCGGTGCCGAGCCAGGTGTCCTCGAAACCCCAGAGGGTTTCCTCCGGCTCCCAGATGTCCTCGCGGCCGAAGCCGAAGCCGAAGGTCTTGAAGCCCATCGATTCCAGGGCCACGTTTCCGGCCACCACCAGCAGGTCGGCCCAGGAAAGCTTGTTGCCGTACTTCTGCTTGATGGGCCACAACAGCCGGCGGGCCTTGTCCAGGTTAGCGTTGTCGGGCCAGCTGTTGAGGGGGGCGAAGCGCTGAGCGCCCTGCCCTCCGCCGCCGCGGCCGTCGTGGATGCGGTAGGTGCCCGCGGCATGCCAGCTCATCCGGATGAACAACGGACCGTAGTGACCGAAGTCGGCCGGCCACCAGTCCTGCGAGGTCTTCATCAATTCGACCAGGTCGCGTTTGACCGCCTCGACGTCGAGCTGCTTGACCTCCTCCGCGTAGTCGAAGTCAGCCCCCAGCGGGTTCGACTCGGCCGACTGCGCGTGCAGAACCGAAACGTCGACCTGGTTGGGCCACCAGTCCCGGTTCGTCTTGGGTGCGTGCACATCTGGCTCCGCTCCGTGGGTTCTCTCCACCCAGCGTGCACCGGGGCTTTGGCGCGAAGCGGTGGCGGGGCATTCGTTATCGCTGGCAGACACAGCATTCCTTCCGGGAGTTGATGAATCCTGCTGGATCACGGATGTGATCTCGAAGTTTCTTCCTGCGCACAGTCGGGGCACAGACCCCAGTAGATGACTTCGGCCTCGTCCAGGACGAAGCCGTGGTCCTGAGCGGCGGTCAAGCATGGCCTTTCGCCGACCGCGCAGTCGACATCCTCGATGACGCCACACGCCCGGCATACAACGTGGTGATGGTTGTCACCGACCCTCGACTCGTAGCGCGTCACCGAGCCGGACGGCTGGATACGGCGAACCAGACCCACCGCGGTCAGGGCATTGAGCACGTCGTAGACCGCCTGCCGAGACACCTCGGGCAAGGTGGTCCGCACGGCTCCGAAGATGGTCTCGGTGTCAGCGTGCGGATGCACACCGACGGCCTCCAACACGGCCAGCCGTGGCCGGGTCACCCGCAGATCCGCCCGGCGCAACTGGTCGACGTAGTCGGTTGCGCGGGCCATGCACCCAATATTGCCCCGTTTCTGGAATCAGTCAAGACTAAAGTCGAGGTTCACCGTGAGTAGCGCTCCACGAACCGGCGCAGGATGGTGGGCGGGAACTCGATACTCCGTTGCCGCGCCGACTCCTTGAGCGACGCGGCCGTCTCGGGCGCGAAGTAGCCGTGGTCCTTGTACACGTCGATCCGCGTGCAGATGCCATCAACGTCTAGCTCGGGGTGAAACTGCGTGGCGTAGGTGTTCTCGCCCACCCGGAAAGCCTGGACCGGACAGTCCGCGGAGGATGCAAGACAGACCACGTCGGCCGGCAAGGTGGCCGCAGCCTCCTTGTGTCCGCCGTATGCGTCGAAAACCTCCGGCAGATCGGCAAAGAGCGGGTCGTCGCGGCCCTCCTCGGTGAGCGTGACCGTGAGGGCGCCGACCGGTTCGCTGTAGGTACGGTCGACGGTGGCGCCGACAACCGCACCGAGCGTACCCACTCCGTAGCAGCAACCGAGAAAGGGGAAGTCCCGCTCCACGATCCGCGAGATCAGCGGTAGCAGTTCAGATTCAACGCGGATCTGGGTTGCCGTCTTGGAGTCCGGCGGGTCGCTGATGTTGTAGGGCCCGCCGCCGAGAATGATCCCTGACCATCTGTCCAGGTCGATAGACCCTAAAGCGTTGTGAGTCAAGCGGATACGATGCAGTTCGTTGGCGTCGAGACCCGCAAACCGCATCATGGCCCGATACTCGTCGTCGGCCGCTTCGTCCTCCGCGCGGATCGACAACAGCAGGAACGGGGCGCGGTCGGGGTGTGTGGGCATGGCGAGCCGAATTATCGCTCACCGCCAGGGGTGCGTGACCGTTTCGAGACCCGATTGCATCCAAAGCGCAGTCCGGCACACCGACGTGGAGAGCGGTGCCGGCGGGGCAGAACTCGGACACTGAACTTCATGCCGGTCGAAGAAACAATGTGGGACCTGCCCGTCAGTCAAGATCTCGAACGCCGCGAGCAAGAGGCGCTGCGCGCCGTGCTCGCCGACATGGTCGCCGCACGGCTGCCACCGGGGAAGCGTCTACGTCGGGTGGTGACCTGGTCGGCGGACGCCGGACGGTTGTTCCGCAGCAGACCGCACACCCGCCAGTACGCCGTCGCCTACGAGGTCGACCTGGCGGTGTGACCCTCGGGCCCGCAAGGCTGAGAGCACATCTCGATCGCTTTCTCGGTGTAGACGCGATACCCGAAATCTGGCTTGTATCCATGGACTTCGGGAGTGTCCAGGTCGTGAAGGAAGGTCAGGATCTGTTGGCTGAAGACCTGCCCGGGCACCAGCACCGGAAACCCCGGCGGATAGGGCGTCACGAAGGTCGCCGACACCACATCGACGCCGGCGTTGAGCTTCTCGACGATCTGGTCATGGGTCAGGTACTCGCAGTTGGCGTCGTCGTAGGACAGATAGAACGCCCGACGCACGTCCCCCTCCGGCGTAGCCTCCGGGCCTGATCGGTCCAAGAACGCGGGATGGAAGCCACTGAAGTCCGGTAGCGGCGCTGCGGCCGTGGTCAGCCGGTGCACTTTCTGCTCGAACCGCGCGCGCTCACCCGTGCCGACATCGGAGATGCGGTCATCGAGTTCAGTGGCGATCTTGACGAGGACCTCGACCAGGAATGCCACCGAGCTGCGCGTGGTGCCGATGTTCGTCATGAACAGCACGGTGTTCCGCGACGTCTTGTTGATCTGCACACCGTGCCGGTCCATCAGCTGATCGCGCTTGAACTCGTCACCGTCGTAGCCGGTCCGGCCGATGGACAGGGTGATTCTGGACGGGTCGAGCACGAACTCGTCGAGCTCCCAGGCTCTGACCATGTTGCGCAGACCCGAACGCAGCGGCTGCCCGAGATGCGATGCCCGGAAGTCATCGGGGATCAGGTCCTCGGTCCGCAGGCAGCGCATGTACTTGCTCAGCAGCGGATGGTTGTCGATGGCGTCCCGCAACTGCATGGCGTTCTCGATCTGCCGGCCCACCAGTTCGAAACCCTCCAGCGCCACCTGGCGCCTGCCCAGGTCCAGAGACGCCAGGATCTGGTAGTTGGGCGAGGTCGAGGTGTGCGCCATATAGGCCTCGTGGAACGGCTCGGCCACCTTCTGGTCGAAATCCTGGTCGTAGACATGGATCATCGATCCTTGACGCAGCGACGTCAGCGTCTTGTGGGTCGACTGGGTGGAATAGACCCGCACCCGAGCTTTGGCCGGGTCGGGGAGGAGCCGACGGTTCAGTAGTTCGTCGTCGCTGGGCGGATCTTTGGCGTCGCGGGCCAGCTGGCGTTCGTAGGCCTGCCCATACTCTTTGTCGGCCAAGCGGTGTCGTAGCCGGTGCGCCGCCGCCATCGCGGTACGGGTGCGCAGGACCGGGTGGAACCGTGCGAACGCGAACCACGCCTCGTCGAACAGGAACACCAGGTCGGGCTTGATCGCCAGACACTCCTCCATGACCCGTTCGACGTCGTAGACGATTCCGTCGAAGGTGCAGTTCGTCAGCGACATCATCTTGACGCGGTCGAGCTTTCCGGCGCGCTTGAGCGCCAACAGCTTCGACTTGATCTCGCGCAGCGGAACCGCGCCGTACATGGTGTAGTCGGTGAGCGGATACGCCTCGAGGTAGATGACTTTGGCGCCGGCCATCATCATGCCGTAGTGATGGGACTGGTGGCAGTTTCGGTCCAGCAGAACGATGTCGCCCGGCGCGACCAGAGACTGGGCGACGATCTTGTTCGCCGTCGACGTTCCGTTGGTGACGAAGTACGTGTGCCGGGATCCGAATGCCTTGGCGGCCAGATGCTGCGCCTCACGTAACGGCCCGGTCGGCTCCAGCAGCGAATCCAGTCCGCCACAGGTGGCCGAGGTTTCGGCCATGAAGATGTCCAGCCCGTAGAAACCGACCATGTCCTTGATCCAGTGCGAGGTCACGATCGACTTGCCCTGAGAGATCGGCAGCGCGTGGAACACACCGGTCGGGCGGTGACTGTACTGCTTCAGAGCGCTGAAGAACGGCGTGCGATACCGGGCCGCCACGCCCTCCAGGATGCTCAGGTGCAGTTCGAGGAAGCCCTCCCTGGCATGGAAGACCCGCCGGAAGTACTCGCTGAGCCGGCCCGCGACGTTCTCCACGTCGATCTCGGTCATCAGGTACAGATCCAGTTCGGGCCGCAGGTCGGCCAACGACGCGGCGAGGATCTCCGCCCGCTGATCGGGCGCCTTCGGCTCGTCGTCGAGCTCTTCACAGACGTGTGTGTCGAGGAAGTCGGCGAGCATGGACAGATCACGGGCGGACCTCGGGGTGAATCGACGCCCGAGCACCACCGCCTGCAGGTTGACGTTGAGCCGTGCTGCCACCAGGGCTTCGGCAACGCTGGGCACCACGACCAGCTCGTAGACGAACTCGTCGTCCGGACGGCGCCAGCGATGCACCTCCTTGCGCAGCGCCCGTTCCTGCGCCTCGGTCAGTGACTCGACCGCCAGCACCTCGAAGTACAACTGGTCGCGGGCACTGGCCGGCTGGGCGTCCTGTTGGTACCAGTCCGGAGTCAGCAGATCGTCGTCCTCAGAACCGATGTTCTCGACGCTGCCGGTGCGGTACGACTCGGTGGTCAGACAGTGGTTGATGCGGCTGACGGCCTGGGAGAACTTGTCGTGGCTGCCGGCCGAGAACAGGCGTTGGATCTGGGCGAACTGCAACGCACCGGGATAGGCCCAGTACGGCTCGAGCGGGCTGAGCCGGGCCAGCAACTCCTCGCAGAGCGCATGCGGCTTGTCGACGTACTTGCCGGAGGCGGCCAGCCGGGCCATCTGGGCAGCCGCGTCCTCGAGCCGACACCAAGCGTCGGCACGTAGCTGCCAGACACTGTTGTATGCGTGTGAACTGCCCGCCATCACCGGCCCCTTCACCGGAAAAACATCACCATACGTCACAGTAGTCGCACCGTGGAATCAGTGGTGGCGGTGCGGGCAACCGATGAGCGCAAGAAGCTGCGGGCTCTTGAGCGGCTAGCATTCGCTCAGTGTCAGGGTGAGGTCGCCGCTTCTTGCGGTGGTTGGATCCTTTACACC
>CAZEMS010000091.1:0-7875 GCA_964513475.1 uncultured Mycobacterium sp.
CCCGGTTCCACCCCGAGGCCGAGTTGCCCGGGCTGTTGCGCGAGATCGCGGCCGGATGCCCGAGGCTCGACACGCTCGGCACCGACAGGTGCGGCGCCTACTACCTGGACCTCAGCACGAGGAACCTAGAAACGCGTTAGCTCGTCCGCAACGCGCTCGACCGGCTCGACCCAGGGTAACGCCGGTTCATCGGAGAACGTCGCCGCCACCGTGCGCCGCAGTCGCCCAGCCGCGACGCGGAGGCTCGTTTCTGCCCGCCCCATCGCATCCTCGACCTGCCCATCAATGCCGGCATCTTGCAAGATCCGCTCGGAAATCTTCGCCCGGGTCAGGGCGCGCGCACGAGCGCGAAGACGGCCGGCCAGGATTTCATCGGGAGGCACGAGCTTCCCCTCAGCGTGGGACGCCATCTTGCCGTTGAGCCACGCCAAGAATTGCGGAGTCGACATCGCGTTGAGTTCGACGCGGGAATGTTGCAGCCATGCCGACCAGTCCGGCGGAACATAGTCCGCCACAGCAAACCGTCGCCGCTCGGCTTGGCCCTTGGTTCGGAACGTCTCGACAGAGAGGCCCATTTCGCGAGCCTCCCAAGGTTCGAGCCCCAGATTGATAATCTCGACCCGCCGGTTTCCGCGCGCTCGCGTCGCGCCCTGGAGAGACTGGAAAATCATGGTTCCGGCCGCGTCCGCATCGTGGATACAGTAGAACTTGATTGGCTCGCCGCTGTCCCCGAGAAAGTCGAGAAGATCGCGCGCCGCCCGAGAGGCGAAGCCCTTCGACGTCAACAGAGCGCAGTCGTTGCGCTCCGGCCATTGTTCCGCCTTCAAGACCGAAAAGAACCCCTCTTTCTCGGAAAACAGTATTTTGTTGAACGTCCATTCCGGTCTCCCATACTCGGCGACAGAACGCGTGCCGATCGGAATCTCTCGCCGCTCATGGGGATGATAAAGGACGCCTCGCGGGTCTCTTTCCAAGCCGGGAATGTCGCCGTTTTCATCTTCGTATTCTGTGAGGATCGCGCAGAAATACCCATAGTCCGGTTCGCGGCCAGTGTGCGCGAGAAGGTGGGGCCGCACCTGATAGAACAACTGACGCTGTGAGAACGGATGCCCGCCGCCGGCAGCCACGCACGCATCATCGAGCACGGCAAGAACGACGTCTTTCTGTGATACCCGCTCGCCCCCATCTAACGACGCCGACCCACGCTTGAGCTTCCCGACAACAGCCTTGAATGCCTTGCCGAGCAGAACGGCGAACGGCTGGAGGTTTGGCGACTTGCCGTCCGATAGGATCGGCATATAGGGCGTCGTGATATTCACCCACAGGCGCCAGTTTTCAGCGTCCCGCCGGTCGCCCTTCGCCTCGGCGCGAAACCCGCCGCCAGAAGCGATCACGTCCCCGTCGTCGTAGCCGTCGATTTGGAAATCGCTGGCCGTCGGAGTCCGGTTCACAAAGAGTTGCGGCGGATCGAGCGTAGCCCCTCGGAGCCCCCACACCTCGACCACGCAGGGAATGCTAAGAGCATCTAAGAGCGCGTCACCCATTGCGCACGAGTAGGCGTCGACGTCCCCGAATGCGGTTTCCCCCACGCTTCCCAGCCGCCTTGCGGAGACCGGCCGAGATCCGCGCCGGGCCGACACTAGGAGTTGCGCGCATTCAGCCTTTGACAGCGTAGCTGCCCCGCGCCCCTGGAATCCATCGGCTATCTTCCCCGCCTTGCCGCCCGAGCACCCATCCAGATCGGCGATGACCTCGCGGACGGGACGGTCCCCCGCCGCCGCCAGGAGTTCGGAAAATGCGTCCTCGGTGTACCAATGGGGCGAAGACTTCCCAGCGTACCCAGGTGCCGCACCGGCAAGCCCAGCCGACCAGAGCGCGTCAGAGAGCGCAAACCGCGCTGTGTGTGGAGTGATCCTCAATCCGTGCAGTTCGACCCGCAGACCGGCGACCGGCTCGACGTCCTCGACGTCCTCGACGTCCGTATCGCCTGTCTCTCGGTTCGGCCGCAGCGTGACCCGCTTTCCACGCGTCTCCGCGACCAGCACGCCGTCTCGCGCCATGACGAGCCCGACGACGACCCGAAGACCGTTGCCGAGCGCGCCGCGCGTCGGGAGCCGTAGGAGCTTGGAAGAGGTGAGAGGGCGACGCACCGAAAACAACGTCGCCAGCGCCTCGACCGGCAGCCCAGGGCCGCTATCCTGGACAGAGAAGACCCGGGCCGCTGGATCGTAGCCGACAACGCAAGACCCCGCCGCGTCCATGGCGTTGTCGGCCAGCTCTTTGATAGCGAGCTTCGGCAAATCACCTTCGCGCACCCCGGCCCTCTGGCGAAGGCCCTCGATGGTGCGAAAGAGCGTCCAATCTTCACGAACGAACAGGGACATTGAAAATTCACCCTCGGCAGGAACCTAGCTAACTCTCGATACAGTGCCCGCGAACTTTCAAAGCCCGCACCCACCCCCTCAGCAGAGCGCGACCCGCAGCGCGCGGAGCCGGGTTTCGTCGTCGAGATGGTGGCGCCGGTACGCTTCCGGCAGTTGGAAATACCCCGAGACCTTGAACGGCAAGGGATAGCCCGGCAGATCCGACAGGTTGAGAAACCCCGTCTCACCGGAGAAATGACCGCCCGGCCGGTCCCGATCGCGGATCATCTCGCGCAGTGTAGACGGAGCGTCGCCGTCGTCGTGAAGCCGAACCGGAGTTTCCAGCGGTTCAGTGTATACCGGCCAATCAAGATACTCCCGGAGCGCCTGGACCTCGGCAGGCAAGAACGACTCGTCGACCGTCGTCAGCAGCGCCGCCTTGACGGATTCGAAGACCTCGCCGTCGTCGTCCGTTCCAGGCCACAGCCCATAATCGTCTAGCTGCAAATCAATGTGCCGCTCGATATCCGTCAACGCCTGCGCCCGTTCCATCACACACCAATGGACGTTGACCGCGACGTGATAGCGCGCCCCGTCGAAGAGCACCGCGTTGGGCGTCATGGCGTTAAAGAACGCCGGGGAGTCCGAGAACGAAACGACGTTAGGAGACTTCATCGGGTTCCTCCAAAGGATGCGGGCGAAGCCGAAGCCCCGCCCTATTCTAGAACAACACGAGGACGACCACCGCCCAGGGTATGAACATCACCGCCAGCACAAGGGACCGCATCAGCGGCCCGCCAGCAGGCGCCACACGACCGCCAGCACGAAGCCGGCGACGAACAACAGGACGGCGATCAGGACCGCACGGCGACGTGCCGCACGGTGCTGGCGCCTGCCCCTCTCGATAGCCTCGGCGACGGCCCGGCGGTTGACCTCGCGCCGCTCCGGGCTGGACGGGCGGATAACGGTCGGCCCCTTCATGACGACGCCTCCCGACCATCCACCACGCGACCGAGATCGCGGAGCACCGCCAGCAAGCCCGGCAAATGCTCTTCGGCCACAGGAGGGACGCGGAAACACAGGTCGACTTGGTGCGTGAATAGCCCGGCCGATCCGTCCGCCTGGACAACGACCATAGGCCGGTGTCCCGCCTCCATGGCCAACTCGACCCAGGCCGTGGGATCGAGCCCCAGGAGCCACCGCACGTCGGCATGCAGCGCCGCGAGCACCTGGAGAACCTGGAGCGTGTCGGACCTCACGCACTCGTCAGTGTCGCCAATAAGCGACGCCTGGATCTCGCCGGACAGGCGATCGACGGCCGGCAGAACGTCGCGAACGAGCCCCGGCAGACCGTCAGCACTCGCCAGCGCCGCCGAGAGATCGAACGCCGACGGGCTTATGACCGCCTCCGGAAGCCGCGTCATGCCGTCTATGACAACCTCGGCGATGCCGACCCGTGCCGCCATCCCGTCGACCGTGACCGCTCGCACGTCCTGCGCTTCGACCAGCAGCGCGTCCCGCGCCCCGATACTGCCGAGCCCTTGGGCGGCGAGAGCCCGGCCGATCAGCACCAGCAGCCGCGTATCCGGATGGTCCGTCTCAGCAACCCGGGCGCGGATGACGTCGGCCGACGGGCTGGCGTCGAGCTTGTCCAAGCCCCGCATGTCGAGTGCTATGGAGGCTTGAGCCCGCCGCCCCTCGACCGACACCGGATGCGACGCGACCAAGGCATCATCCAGGGCGAGCGCCGTGTCAGATGCCGCCTTGAATTTGGGAGAGTCCGTGCCGTGCTCGCTCTCGGAAGAAACGGCACGCTCCCACACGTCCGCCCGAGTAGCCGCCATCTCAGCGGCAGGACACCGGATCATGGCGCCATCTCCGCACCGGCAGCGGCACCCATGTCGCGAACCATGCGGGCGATGTCGCGGCCCCGAACGTCCAGAGCCTCATTCGGGTCCGTCGTTCCGAAGCACTCGCCCCAGGCCCACCACTTCGCGTAGAGGCCCGAGGCCGTGCGCGGCCGGACATCCTGGACCGCATACCATTCAGCATGGACCTTGTCGCGGAAACCTTCATAGTCCGGGTGGTCGATGCCCTCGGCCAGATCACCGCAGGCGAGGTGCGCCGCGACCATGCGCGAGAGCCCGGCCAGCAGATCCGCGTCCGCATCGGCCGGCATCCCGACCGCGCCGCCGCTCAGTGCCGCCTTGACCTTGTCGAGAGCAGCCCGAGCCGTGCCGTACAAGTCGTCGCCGTCGATATCTTCGAGGATCGACAGCAGACAGAGCGCGCCGCGTGCCGTGGTCGGGACGACGGCAACCGCCAGCCGTTCCGCTTCGGTGACGGCCGACAGCGCCGCCGCCTGGGTTTCTTCGTCGGCATCGTCCGACCGATTGCGCAGTTCCCGCGACCGGTAGACCGCATCCCACAGCGCGGCGTGTGGATCGAGAGCAACAGCGCCGTGAGTTTCCACACCGCCGCCTTGTACTTCGGAGCCGCAGCCCGCATTTTCTGGATTGTTCATGTTACCTCGCAGTTCATGGACGCTAAGGCCCGGGCGAATAGGTGTTGGCGCACCTGCCCGGGCCGCCCCGTTGTGGGGCATCACACACCAAACAACCTATCGTTAGCACCTTGCTTTGGTGACCGGCAAGGGCTATTTGGTGTGTGATTACCTATTCGGGGCGAGGGATGGCACTCACGAGCAGCAGGCAGATTCGAGCGGCGCGCGCGTTGCTGGATTGGGAGCAGTCCGACCTTTCCAAGCGATCGGGCGTTTCCATCAACACAGTGAGCCGCATGGAGACGGGCGCCCCGGGCGAGCCCATCCCCGGCCGGACCGCCAGTCTCGACAAGATCCGCCGCGCCCTTGAAGCCGCCGGCATCGAGTTCACGAACGGACGCGCGCCGGGTGTCCGACTGCGGGAGCCGGAACAGTGACCGGCAACTTGCTGGACCTGGAGTCGAGCGGCGAAGTCGTCCCCTCTTTTCAGTATGACGCTCTCGACACGGCAACCGCGACCGACCTTCGCGACGTGGCCGAACGCGTGCGCCAACGCACGACACGGATAACCGAAGCCATCATCGAGACCGGCAACGACCTATTGGGGATCAAGGACCGCCTGGAGCACGGGCAATTCCTCGCCTGGGTCGAGGCCGAGTTGAGGATGCCCGCCCGGACCGCGCAGCAGTACATGCAAGCAGCGGCATGGGCAGCCGACAAAGGCGCGACCGTCGCGCATCTTCCGCCAAGCACGGTCTACAAACTGTCCGCCAAATCCATGCCGCCCGAAGTCGGCGCCGAGGTTGTGCAGCGGATCGAAGAGGGACGGCCGCTTACCGTTGACGAGATCGAATCTCGCATTCAGGTAGCGCGAGACGATGCCAAGGCGCAGCGCCAAGCGCAGCAGCGTATTGCGCAGGCCAAGGGCCGGTCTCATGCCCGGTCGACTGGTACGCCAGAAGAGCGCCGGGCCAAGGCAGGCGCGGCAGCCGAGCGCGAGCGGCGGCGGATCGAGGCCGAAGAGCGAGAACGAGCAGAGCGCACCGCACACCGCGCGGCACTCACCGCCGAGGCAACGACACTTATCACATCCGGACTGTCCGCAGGCATGAGCGCCGAGGCCGTCGGGCGACTTCTCGAAATCCTGGACGATGACGTTGGCGTCTATCTTCCCGAAGTCCTGAGAGCAGCCCGAGGGACCAACCTATGAACCGCCGCAGTTTTCTCGCGGGCGCCGGCTGCACCATCGGAGGCGCCGTTGCCATCAAGAGCGCCGAGATCGCGCTAGACCACGCGGTAATCGACCCGTGGATTGATGGCCCGCCGACCCGCATCTACACCACGCCGTTACCCTGGGATGCCTTCGAGGCAGCGGCGCCGGCTCGCCAGTGTCGGACCCGTTCGGAATCCCCCGTTTCTCTATTCCTTTAAACCGCGCTAGCGAGGTGATAGATTTTTAGAAGCATCTTCCGCTTAGAGAGGAACGGTGGAGCGATGATAGCGAAATTGATGCTTTTTGCATTTTTTCTTTTGTGGTCGATTGAGGGGCAGGCGGATATTAACCCACCACAGGCGGTAGACTCATTCACGATACTTGTTAATGATAAGGTAAAAGACGGCTGCTGGACGAATATTAACGCAATAAAGAATCGTATAAAACTAAAAGCGGCAAACCAAAATTTGAATAGCCGTGATGCTTCTGAGGATATCGTTGAGCCGACAATATTATATTTTACGGCTTATGGTGGTAGTATACCTGATGGAACTTGCGTCGTTTATATCAGAATAGATATTTATCAATTTTTATCGTATGAAGGCAACCAATACCACTATTATATTTTCAGTAGACATGTACTCCTTTCTGGGCCGAAGCCGCGGAATCAACCGGTGTTAGAGGAAGTTGATGGGTTTTTGGACGATTGGTTCGTAGATGGCTTGGAGCGGGGATATATAAAGCGGCCTTAGCCCTCTTCGGGTCGGTGAACATTGCCTTCACGTTGAGGGTGTGAATCGGCGTTTTTTTGTCATTCTAACCTTTGGGAGTTTGTTCCTTGTATACCATCGATTCCAACGAGGGTTCTGGTTAGACTTCGTCGACGAAAATTGCGAAGCAGGCGGTGGGGCGGTCTACAACCTCGGCCCCATGAACTTCGCGGAACTGGTCAACGGTGGGGGTCTCTGGCGTTGGGGTGACACGTCGCTCCGGATCTCGGGGAAGGCGGAAGAGCTCGCGGCGGATCGGACCGACGTTGTCGGCATGTCCGGGAACCTGGTCGTCTGGCGTGACGCGGACCGAAAGACGGCGTTCTCTGCCTGGATGCGGTCAACTGTCGTGCCGTTGTGAGCCTATGGCGGGACCGCTGCGGAATCCTTGATGGCGATTTCATCGACCGCCTCGCCGTCGTCGATCCGACCGCGACCAACAGCGCGGCAGTGTTCATGGATCGCGGCCCGGAATGGCTATGGGCCGGGAACGGCTATCGCTTGGTCAAGCTCGCAGGCTTGGCCGGCCGACTGGTCGACGACGTGCCGAATGCCGAGTATGGCGCCATGATCCGGGGCAGGTTCAGCGCGGCCCGGCTCACCGGCTCGCCGATGGCCACGACCGTGTGGGGCGAGATCGACGGCCGACCGTTCGAATACGTCGCGATGATGCTTCCCATGCGCGCGGCCGGCTACGATGCCGTCCTCAGCGTCGGCGCCCATCCCGCCGAGTACGGACGGACGTGACGACAGAGACACAGGCCCGATAAGCTGTTGAAAGGTATAGCTCCGCAAAACTGCGGAGCCAGACGCAAGCCACTGAAAATGTTAGCTCCTCAAAATTCAGGAGCCGGCGACAACGCGCTGAAATCATTAGCTGTCCAAAATTGGACAGCCATATTCCCCGAGGTCGGGGAGTTCGACGCAGGCTAGGCGTTGGCGACAACCTCCGAGATTCGACGGTTACGCGACAACCTATTGAAAGATCTAGCGGCCGAATTTTCGGCCGCTATGTTCTCGCAGGTC
>CAZEMS010000092.1:0-7848 GCA_964513475.1 uncultured Mycobacterium sp.
CCCTGGTTGGCATCCCCTTGGCATCCTCATAAACCTGCACGCCCTCCTCGATGTAGGCGAAGTCGAACGTGATCTTCATCTTTCGGCCTGTTTTGGTGTAGAGCGGACGGTGCTGACCGAGCAGGTAGATCTTCACCTGGCGCTCCAGGTTCGAGATCTCTCCTGCCCGCTGGAGCAGCTGCAGCTCCATCCAGCGGTTGGCTTCTTTTTTACTGTCGAACTTGATGTCGCCCACAACCGTCTTTTTGGCGCCGTATTTGTTGCGCGTCGGTTTGCGAAAAAACTTGGGCTGCATCTTCATCCCCATTGCTCCGCCATTGCCTTTGCAATCCCGTCATATGTTTCACTGCGTATTTTCCAACGATCTGCAGATGGGGCCAGCTTGTTTTGCCCAGAGGCAGTTTGATTTCCCCACCTTGCAACGGGTTTCTTCTCACCTAAGCAATTCGGGCAACCATGAACCCCAACGGCATCATCTAGCAGATTGCCGCAACAATACAGCTTTGGTGCTATAATTTTTGTATGCGTCAGCGGCAAAAGACCGCGCAGCCACAAGCAAGTTTTTTTGCTTGCGTCATGCCCAAACTGCCAAGGATGGATAACCTGATCCGGCTTTCGAATGCGGCTGCTAATCACGCTGACCGGGTTCTCAAGAGCGATACGCGCTATCGGTGCAGTCAAAAGAAACTGCACAAATTTTAGCGCATCCTCTGTAAGTTGCGGATCGCGCAGCCCGCGCTTTGTCCAGTGCATTCCACTAACAGAAAGATAAGTGCAAGGCGGATGGGCAATCATCAAATCCCACCCATCACCTATAATATCGCGCACATCGCCTTGATAATGTGGGCCAGCCACATCTGTCGGCAGAAGATCACACGACATTGCGTCATGGCCCCTAGCTATGAATGCGTCACGCACCCGGCCAGAATATTCACATGCAACAAGAACCCTCATCACCAGCTATCCATCGGCACAGCACCGTCAGTCAGCTCTTCGATGCGCTTGCGAACCGGGCGGTGTGGTCTAACCTTGCCAGAGAGCCAGCGCGAGATCGAGGCGCTATCAACGCCAATCTGCTCGGCGAACCAGTTCTTGCGAACTCCGTTGGACTGGAACCAGTCCTCAAAGAGCTCCACAGCTTTGCTTTTCATGTCAGTTCCTCCATTTTGCGATGCCAGCATACTCAAAAAAAATTTGCACGCAATGCAAAATACTGTTTGCACTTTGTGATCGGACCATTTAGAAGTGAACTACAGACGGAGGAAAGCACATGTTCAAGTGGAAAGAGCAAAACGGCAAGATCATCGCCAACCGCGCATGGATCATGACCGAGGCCTGGATCATCGTAAAGCGCTGCAAAGCTGCCGGCATCAACCGCACCATCGGCCAGGCCATGGAGAGCGCCTGGTGGACTGCCAAGATGGAAGTCAGCGTGCAGATCAGCGTTCGCGGCCAGATGGCCGAGATCCGCGAGCTGGCCAAGGTCGGCAAGGATCGCCTTCGTGAAATGGCAAACGACATCGAGAACATCGATCGTCACAGCCCAGCAGACACCAAACGCCTGGCCGACATTCGCTCGGCTATGCACTACGCATAAGGAGGAAAGCCTGATGACGTTTGTCGAGATCTTCGAATTTGAAACCAGCTTTTATGGCCGCCATGAAGACCACGAGGTTCGCGTGACATACACAGTTACAAGTGGCCGCAATCAGACATATGGCCAGCCCGCAGAAGAACCGGAAATCGGCGAGATGGATTTTGAGATCAATCTCAATGGCACGTTCCACAAAGTCAGCGACGAAATGCACGACTTTTTGCTGAACGTTTTAGGCGATGATCTCGACTGGCTGATAGATGCAGCCGCAGATCAAGCCGTGCAAACCGCATAACAAACAATCGCATATAGGAGCAAAACATGCGAATTCGTGACATCATCACCGACCTGATCGGGGTCATCGCAATCTTCGGGGGCGGCTACGCCTTCCTCGTCATCGGCTACGGGATGGGGTTCTGATATGAAGGGCATCGCAACAGCACTGGCAAAAGCGCAAGCCAACATGGGCAAAGCGCTCAAACAGGCCAACAACCCGCACTTCCGCAGCAAGTATGCAGACCTGGGCAACGTCATGGACGCCTGCCTGCCTGCGCTCAACGAGGCCGGCATCGCACTGATCCAGCCCACCGGGGAAGACGAACACGGCCGTTATGTGGAGACAATCCTGATCCACGGTGAGAGCGGCGAGCAGCTCGCCTGTAAGGTGCCGCTGATCGTCAGCAAGAACGACATGCAGGGATACGGATCTGCAGTCACATATGCGCGCCGCTACGGCTTGATGGCCATGGCAGGCATTGCGCCAGAAGATGACGATGGAAACGCCGCGGCAAAGGCTGCGCCAAAGCAGGAACCTGTCAAAGGGATCAGCGCGGAGCAGTTCCAGGAAATCCAAGCGCTGATGGAGGGCACGCACACCGAAGAGGCCAAGTTCTGCGCCTACATGAAGGTCAGCGACTTGACCGATCTAAACGCCAAGCAAGCCGCAGATGCGATCGCCATGCTGAAGAAAAAGCAGGCAAAGCTCGAAGCGGAACATGACGCAGCAGTAAAGGAAGAGGCAGATGGAACAGCGGAGTGACGAATGGTTTTCGGCACGGTTGGGATGCGTAACAGCATCCCGCACCGCCGATGTGATGGCAAAGACCAAAAGCGGATACAGCGCCAGCCGCGCAAATTATATGGCCCAGCTTATCACTGAGCGCCTCACGGGTCAGGCCAATGAAGGCTTCAGCAGCGCAGCGATGCAGTGGGGGACCGATACAGAGCCACAGGCGCGCATGGCCTATGAGCTGATGACGGGTGAGACTGTCGTGGAAACCGGCTTTGTGCTGCACCCCAGGATCAAGTTCTTTGGCGCCTCTCCAGATGGCCTGGTTGGTTCTGATGGGCTGATCGAGATCAAATGCCCGAACACAGCCACGCACATCGACACACTGCTGGCAGAGAAGGTGCCGAACAAATACATCACGCAGATGCACGTTCAGATGATCTGCACCGGCCGCGAGTGGTGCGATTTCGTCAGCTTCGATCCGCGCCTGCCAGGTGACATGAACTTCTGGATGCAGCGCGTTCACCGCGACGATGACTTCTGCAAAGATATTGAAACCGAAGTCATCGCCTTCTTGGAAGAAACCAGCATGAAGATCGCCAAGCTGCGCGAAAAGTTTGGGGGCGAAGATGCAGGTGACTGACGCCAAGATCATCGAGACGTTCGAGCGCATCGAGGAAGAGGCGGGCGGGCTCTGGAACGCCATGCCATCGATGACCCTGGACAAAACATCGATCGAGCTGGACGTGCCGCGCGAACGGGTGCGCAGCGTCATGATTACCCACTGGACGCAGAGCGGTGCAGGCTGATGCCATACAAGGTCCGCCTCACAGGCCCACGTCAGCGCATGTATGCTCACCAGCTGATCGACGCTGCGCCTGATTACTCAACGGTCACCATCGTTGGTGGT
Organism: uncultured Mycobacterium sp.; assembly: GCA_964513475.1. Taxonomy (GTDB): domain Bacteria; phylum Actinomycetota; class Actinomycetes; order Mycobacteriales; family Mycobacteriaceae; genus Mycobacterium. The sequence continues at coordinate 3,514 of CAZEMS010000092.1, forward strand.
GATCGGACGATTGATCAGAACGCGAAGATGTGGGCCATGCTGACCGACATCGCGCTCTCTCGGCCGGAAGGTCGAAAGTGGACGCCGGAAACCTGGAAGTGCGCATTCATGCACAGTCTCGGGCACCAGGTGCAATTTGCAGACGGGCTGGATGGATCTGGGCCGTTTCCGCTAGGGTTCAAGTCATCAAAGCTGAACAAGCAACAGATGTCGGACCTGATCGAGATCATTTACGAATACGGCTCTCGACATGGTGTCGAGTGGTCAGAATAGGAGGAACCATGTTCAAACCAGACGCAGACTTTGACGCTATGGGTGACAACGCCCACAAAGCAGCCGCGGAGCAGATCCGCGCATTCATCGAGCGCTATGAGCGCCTCGAGGCAGAAAAGCAGGACGTGGCAGATCAGCAGAAAGAAGTGCTGGCCGAGGCCAAGGGCAATGGCTTCAACGTCAAGGCGCTGCGCCGCATCATTGGCGAGCGCAAGCGCAACGCAGACGATCTGGCCGAAGAGCAGGCCATGGTCGAGCTCTACAAAGAAGCGCTGGGGATGTGATGATGATGTGGCTCAAGAAAATCGTGATGCGCCCCAAGGCCAAGCGTAAGCTGGCGTGGATCAAAGAAGAACGCGATCGGACGGAGGAAGCCATCAAGCGCGCTCGTCGAAATAAGCAGCGGGTGTCTGACTTGTATGCCCATGCACAGAAACTGGCGATTGAGGCGCATCATTGGGAGAAATATCTGTAATGAACCTCACCGGCAAGCCACCTTTGGGCTTGAAAAAACAAAAACCAGAGCGCAGCGAAAAATCTGCGAAGAGGAAAGGCTTGCCGCGTGTCAGCAAAAAACGTGCGGCTTACCTCGCCAGCCCAGAGCGCGAAGCTGGGAAGTTACACATGGGACGGGTTGCACAGCTCCGATGCCTGGCATGCGGCGCGTGGCCGGTTGAGGTTCACCATGAAGGAAAGCCCAGATCCGACATGAACTGCCTGCCGCTTTGCCCGCGCCACCATCGGCGCGAGTTTGGGCCAGGCGCGTATCACTACAGCCCGAAGGCGTTCTACGCAAAGCATGGCACATCAGAAGAACTTTTGGAAAATGTCAGAAAACAGCTCGAAACACTTTAACGCCATGCCCGTCGAAATACGCGGTGTGGTCTATCAGTCCCACAAAGAGGCCGCAGAGGCGCTTGGCGTCTGCCCTAGTGCCATCAGCCAGCGCCTGCGCATGAAGGGATCAGCCGACACTGTTGGGCTCGGGATGGCCGGAGGCGCGCATGGGAACACAAACAGGGCGAAAGAAATTAAGATCTGGGACATGACATTCCCATCCAGGACAATCGCAGCTAAAATGCTCGGCATCACCAGAAGCCAGCTTACAAAATGGATCTCGCCGAAAGCGTCAAAGTGGCAGCAAAACCAGCTCTTACTTTTCGCGCTGCGATACAAGAGAAGCCGTGATAAAAACAATCACGGCTGAAAGCTGGGGCGGGATGCCTTTCCTCCCACCCAATCCTGCCCCAGCGCAAAAAAAGAACCGCCGAAGCGGTCCAGGTCAACAGGGAGGTAAGCTCAGTGTATCACACATCTCCGCAGGCCGCATCCAGAGAAGCTATGAGGGCCGCTCCGGTCTTTATCGACTGCCTGCCTCCATCTTCTATCAGCGCTTCTGTGTGCGCGTCTCTTAGGCGCAGGGAGCCATCACAAATCGCGCTTTCGTTTACGCTCATGCAAGAAGTCAAGGCCATCACCGGGGTCAGCGTTATCCATGCGCTTGCGTGTTTCAACATAGTCTTCGAGCCTTTCACGTTCTACGGCTTCGCCCTTGTCTGACCTTCCGCGCAAGTAAGCCGCGAAGAGCGCGACAATGAAGGCGCCAGCGGCTGCCAAATATAGCTTGATGCGTCCGAAAATCATTGCAGGCCATATCTCTCCAGAATTGCATAAGGGTCATATGCCGCCAGCGGGTTTGGCTGTTCTTTCATACGCTGTGACAGCTCGTCCCAGGATCTGGCCGGCCGGAAGCCATAGGCGAACCTGGGCTCTTCCTCCTGCTGCGGAGGCGCCATTGCCGGCGCCATGTCGTTGGCCTCCCGGAGGCCAAGGTTGGCGCCACCCAAGATCCGGCGAACATAGTTCTGCGTTTCCTCGAACGGTGGTATGCCGCCATACTCAGATACGCGCCCAGGGCCAGCGTTGTATGCCGCAAGGGCAAGCGGAACAGATCCAAAGGTCTCGAGCTGCTGCCGAAGATATCGAGCGCCGCCGCGGAGGTTCTGCACGGGATCTGTGGGATCGACGCCTAGATCTGCGGCAGTGCCAGGCATGAGCTGTGTCAGGCCGATCGCACCCGCCTCGGATCGAGCTTCAGGGTTGAAAGAACTTTCTTGACGAACCAGGCGAACGAACAGCTCCGGGTCGATGCCTTCCTCGATAGCAATGCTTCGTGCCAGGTCTTCGTATTCCATCACCACTTCACCTTGTCCGACCACCACGCCGCGGACATCTTACCCTTGGCGATGTTCTTTGCGTGCCGTGCCTTGAACGAGGCGCGCTTTTTCTTCATGGCCTCGCTCTCGCCATTTTTGGGAGCCCCAGCCGTTTTTGCGCCCTGCTCGCCAAAGCGGATCGTTTTCACTTTGTCACCCTCTTTGGCCACAACAACGTGGCTCTTGGTCGGGTGCCCAGGCGTGCGCTTGGGTTTATTGTAACCCGAAACGCCGACTTTTGCGAGGCGAGGATCTTTGGCCATTACTTTTTGCCCTTTTTCTTTGCTGTCTTCGCAGACTGCTTGAACGCCTTTGCGGTCGGGGCACCCTTAGATCCAGGCTTGCGCATTTTCTCGCCCGAGCCGGCTTTGATGCGCTCGCGCTTTGCATGGATGTTTGCGTATAAACCCTTGGCCATTATCTGTCCCCCTCTGCCCACTTGCGCAGGCGCTCACGCATGATCCAGAGCGCCATCAAGATGCCCAAGCCAGCGAAGCCTAGGACGATATACTGAGCGACGCTGTCGAGCGCACTGAGCGCCGTTACAGCCGATCCAGCAGCTGACCCTGCTGCGACCACCGAAGCCTGCACTGTGCGGCTCTGTGTGGGGCTGGTGCGCTCTTGCGATCGAACGGGTGGGCGCATTTCCTGCGCGGGCTTCTGCGCCAGCCAGTCTGGAACGGAAAACCCTGGGCAGGATTTAACGGAATACTGGTTGTGCCCCGTGACTTTGTTAATATCTGGGAAGCGATCGCGCAGATCAGCGATCAGGCGTTTCAGCGATTGCTCCTGATCCTTGGTGAAGTGATCATCGAAGCTATCACTTGCAGACGACCCGTGCCCACCAAATAGGCTGATGCCGATCGAGTTGGCGTTGTGGTTTTTGACGTGCGCACCTGCGCGCTCCACCGGGCGCCCTTCAACGATCTGGCCATTCCGATCGATCAGGTAATGATACCCCACATCTGACCAATTACGGTCCAAATGCCAGCGGCGAACCTCGTCCACCTTTTCTTGCGCAGACTTACCTTCCCACCAGTTCGGCCTGGTAGCTGTGCAGTGGATGATGATCTCGTTGATCGGGCGCATTTCATCCCCCCTTCATGCTCGTGAAAGTGAAGGCAACGCCGGCCGTGACAACGATCCAGAACACCCGCTCGGCAAAGCGAAGTGTCTGGCCGTTATTCCCCACGCGCCCCTCGACCACCCGCAAGCGGCGATCCTGGTTGCCTTGCTCGGCATCCAGGTTGTCCATCCGCTTGAACAGCGTGATCATGCGCTCCTCCATACGGGCCAAAGCGACAATCGCCTGGCCCACTTCGTCTAGTTTCTTCTCAATTCGCTCGAGGCGCGCATCTTCACTCATGTCTTAGATCCGGTTAGGCCAAACGTCATATCCATTCATCGAGGCAACAACCGTGCCCGAAGTGTAATCACCAGTGGCCACGCCGACCCGGTAGTAGTTCAGGATCGGATCATAGCCGACTTCCTCAGACGGTGCGGTCCAGGTGTCCACATCGCGCCAGGTGGTGCCATCCTCGGAGCGCTGCACGGTGACAGTGGCCACGAAGGTGCCGGAGATCGAGAGATTGAAGCTGCCGACGACCTGGATCGCTGGCGACCAAGTATTCTCTGCGGCTGCGGATACTGAAGTTCTGGGCATGGTAGCCTCCTTATTTCAGAGTTACAGGGCGGAACACCGATCCGAATACGGTGCCGAAGACTGGGTTGGTGATCTGGATCGGTTCGCGTTCCATTATTCAGCCACCACATCATTCGCCCAAGGCGGGGCGATATAACTTTTTGATTTCTGAAGAGATGCCTCTGCTGATGCGATTAGAGCATT
>CAZEMS010000093.1:0-7440 GCA_964513475.1 uncultured Mycobacterium sp.
CGAGCTCGGGCAGATCCACATCCGCCGGCACATCAACATCAACCGAACCCAACGACCCCGACGACGAACCCGACGAACCCAACGAACCCAAATCGGCGTCAGCATCAGAATCGGAGCCCGAGCCCGAGTCATCGTCTACATCAACATCGATGTCATCGACATCGACGTCGTCACTGTCACCGGCACCCGAGGACCCACCCGTACCCGCACCATCGTCATCGGCGACCTCGTCATCAACATCGATGTCGAGATCCGCGTCATCGATCTCATCGGCGATCTCGTCGGAGTCGATGTCATCGGCATCCGAATCGTCGACACCAGCACCGTCCGCGTCGCTCGCACCGCCAGAAGAATCGCTGTCAGAATCTGAACCCGTATCCGCAGAGGACTCAGCCGAGCTATCCGAACCCGGACCCGAAGAACCCGTCCCCGCACCCGAAGAACCCGAAGAATCCGAGCTCGACGCACTCGAACCACCCGTAGACCCACCCGAACCCGTCGTATCGGCAAACGCCACCCCCGGCATCGACGCCACCGCCGCACCCACACCCAGCGCAACCGCCAAGGCACCCACACGACCCACATAACCGGCAAAACCCGACTCAACCCCCGGCAGACCCCGCCCACCAGCACGAATCGGCAACACCCGCACACCTGAGCGAGAAGACCGACTACGCAGCCCTCCCGAACCAGCCAAACCACCAACATTCCCAGAGTTGTGCGCAGCGTCGATCGAACTCATCAAGGTCTCCTCAAGGATTTCCAAGCACGGGTCAACCCTCGATTATGCAAAACAACCCGCATCCCCACAGCGGTTTCGCAAGAACTCCGAAATCCGTTATCCCACTAGGCGCATCAGCATCATCTGAACCTCACGTGCGCCCCGCGCCACCGTCGGCCAGCAAAACTGTCCCCTGGCCTGACCGGGGTGAACACCCAGCTGACCTGACCACGCCAGCGACCGACGATCGCCGCATTCGCCCGGCCGGACCGCCGCAGCAGCCCCGGCACACGCTGATCCGGTGTCGGCTGGAGGTCGTCGTTGCTCCTTACGCTAGGGTGCGCTGGGTCATGTTCATCGTGACATCGTCGGCTTCTTACGGATCGGGAGGACAGTATGCGTGTTGTTGCGTTCGCGCCGTCACTGAGCGCGGTATCGCAGGACGCTGGGGGCATAGCCGTTGAGGGCTTCCCCATGACCAGTTGCTATGTGGATAGTTTCCCCACCCAGATCACCGTCCCGTTGGTGGTGGCGGTGTGCGCGCTGGGGGGCAGCGACTACGACCCGCGCAAATACATCATCGCCACCTCGCCGGAGGGTGACCGGATGGGCGCCATGGAGTTCGCCTGGCACTGGCCCGACAATCCGCCCGTACCGGTCAAGTTCCGGGTCTTCGCCCAGTACCTGCCGATGCGGGTGCAGTCAGCCGGCGTACACACCCTCGGTCTGTACGACAGCCTCGAGGCCACTGAAACCGACCATCTGTTCCCGCTGCCGGTCTTCCGTCGCAACCCGCTGATGCAGACTGCGCCCCCGAGGCGGTCCTGAGCGGCCCTGCAGCCGCGACGTTCGCCAACGCCGTCCTCGATTATCCGTTGAATAGCACGCAAGGCCGCCAGGAGTAGCACCGAGATGAAGAACGATCCCCGCTCCGATGTCGTGTCGCGCCAGTATGAGCGCTGGCGCTACCCGGCGCCGATCGAGGACCTGGAAGCATGGCTGAGGTCGAACTGGCAGTGGTTCGACCCCAACCACGCTCATCGGATTCTGTGGCCCGACAAGGAATACCAACCCAATCTCGACATCCTCGTCGCGGGCTGCGGTACCAACCAGGCAGCGGTGTTCGCCTACACCAACCCGGCGGCCAAGGTTGTGGCTGTCGATGTCAGCCAGCCGTCTTTGGACCATCACCAGTACCTGAAGACCAAGCACCGGTTGTCGAACCTGCAGCTGCATCTGCTTCCGATCGAGGAGTTGCCTTCTCTGGGGCTCGATTTCGATCTGATCGTCTCGACCGGCGTGCTGCACCACCTGGCCGACCCGTCGGCGGGAATCAAAGCGCTCGCCGAGTGCCTACGACCCGACGGCGCTATGGCGCTGATGCTCTATGCGAAATATGGCCGGGCCGGAGTTGAATTGCTGCAGGAAATATTTCGGGAGATGAGCTTTCACCAAGACGACGCCTCGGTGCGAATGGTCAAACAGACCATAGCCGCGCTCAGGGCGGACCATCCCGCGAAGCGCTATGCGAATTCGGCTTCCGATTTGAACTCCGATGCCGGTCTGGTCGATACGTTCCTGCATGGGCGTGACCGTTGTTACACCGTCGAGGAATGTCTGGATCTGGTGGATTCGGCCGGGCTGAGTTTTCAGGAGTGGTTCTTCAAGGCGCCGTATTACCCGTCGACGCTGACCACGCCGTCCAATGAGTTCAAAGAGGTGGTTGAATCCCTGCCGATCGCCAAGAGGTGGGCGATCATGGAACGCATCAACACCAACAACTCGTGCCATTTCTTCATCGCCTGCCGGCCCGATCGACCCGAGCGCAGCTACAAGATCGACTTCTCGTCACCGGAGTTCGTCAACTATGTGCCGCAGTTGCGATTGGGTTGCGGTGTAGCCGGTTCCGAGATCTTCCGGCCATCCTGGCGGTTGGCGCTCAACCCCACCCAGCTGGCCTTCACCCAACATATCGATGGGCAGCGCACCATCAAAGAGATCGCCGCCCGCGTCACTCGCACCGGATTGTTGCCGCTGGCCACCGAGGCCGAGACCGAGGAACTCGGCCGCGATGTGTTCCAAACGCTGTGGCAACTCGACTTCTTGGCCATGGCCTTCAACAAGACCCCGTAAACCCACAACCGCGCAGGCCTCAAGGTCCCGGCGAACCCCGGCGAAAGGGTCGAAATACTCCATCGTCGAGGAAACCCGCGTCGTATCGTCGTTGGGGTGGCGGTCCCGTCTCGGGGCCCCGCTGAGACTGCGTTGAAACAGCCGAAACAGGGAGCGTTCACCAATGACTGCCATCGAAGCGGATGCAGCGGATCGTACGTCGTTCGACCAGGACGTTGCGGCGGCGCAACAGTATTTCGACAGTTCACGTTTCGACGGGATCATCCGTCTCTACACGGCGCGTCAGGTCGTCGAACAGCGTGGAACGATCCCTGTCGACTACACCGTGGCGCGTGAGGCCTCGGCTGCGTTCTACCGTCGCCTGCGCGAGCTGTTCGACCAGCATCGCAGCATCACCACCTTCGGCCCCTACTCGCCCGGCCAAGCGGTGGCCATGAAGCGGTTGGGTATCGAGGGGATCTACCTCGGTGGCTGGGCGACCTCCGCCAAAGGCTCCACCAGCGAGGATCCCGGTCCCGACCTGGCGAGCTACCCGCTGAGCCAGGTGCCCGACGAGGCCGCCGGGCTGGTGCGTGCCCTGCTCACCGCCGACCGCAATCAGCAGTATCTGCGTCGCCGGATGACCGAGGGGCAGCGAGCCGCCACGCCTCCTTACGACTACCGTCCGTTCATCATCGCCGATGCCGATACCGGGCATGGTGGTGATCCGCACGTACGCAACCTGATTCGGCGTTTCGTCGAGGCCGGGGTGTCTGGATATCACATCGAGGATCAACGTCCCGGTACCAAGAAGTGCGGGCATCAGGGCGGCAAGGTGCTGGTGCCCTCCGACGAACAGATCAAGCGTCTCAACACCGCCCGGTTCCAACTCGACGTGATGAAGGTGCCCGGAATCATCGTCGCCCGAACCGATGCTGAGGCCGCCAACCTGATCGACAGCCGCGCCGACGAGCGCGATCAGCCGTTCCTCCTGGGTGCCACCAACCTGAATGTGCCTCCGTACAAGGCGTGTTTCTTGGCTCTGATGCGGCGCTTCTACGACTTGGGTCTCACCGAGCTCAACGGCCACCTCCTCTATGCCCTGCCAGACGGGGAGTACGCGGCCGCCGACGCCTGGCTCGAGCAGCAAGGCATCACCGCACTGGTCGCCGAGGCGGTCGGATCCTGGCGTGACGGTCAGGACGACACCGTCGACGCGGTTTTCGACCAGGTTGAATCGCGGTTCATCCAGGCCTGGCAGGACGACGCCGGTCTGGAAACCTTCGGCGAGGCGGTCGCCGAGCTGCTCGAGTTCCGGGCGACAGAAGGCGAAGCCCCGGCGATGACCGTCGCCGAGTGGCGGCGGTTCGCTGAGCGCGCATCGTTGTACGCCGCGCAGCAGAAGGCCGCCGAGCTGGGGATCGACGTCCCTTGGGACTGCGAACGTGCGAAAACCCCCGAGGGCTACTACCAGGTGCGTGGCGGCATCCCGTATGCGATCGCCAAGTCGCTGGCGGCGGCGCCGTTCGCCGACCTGCTCTGGATGGAGACCAAGACCGCTGACCTGGCCGACGCCCGGCAGTTCGCCGACGCGATTCATGCGGAGTTCCCGGACAAGATGCTGGCCTACAACCTGTCCCCCTCGTTCAACTGGGACACCACCGGGATGAGTGACGAGGAGATGCGGCGCTTCCCCGAAGAGCTCGGCAAGATGGGCTTCGTCTTCAACTTCATGACGTACGGCGGACATCAGATCGACGGCGTGGCCGCCGAGGAGTTCGCCATGGCGCTCAAGCAGGACGGCATGCTGGCCCTGGCCCGGCTGCAGCGCAAGATGCGCCTCGTCGAGTCGCCGTATCGCACCCCGCAGACTCTGGTTGGCGGGCCGCGCAGCGACGCGGCGCTGGCCGCATCCTCCGGGCGCACTGCGACCACCAAGGCCATGGGCAAGGGCTCCACGCAGCACCAGCACCTCGTCCAGACCGAGGTGCCCAAGAAGCTGCTCGAGGAGTGGCTGGAGCTGTGGGGTGAGCACTACCAGCTCGGCGAGAAGCTCCGTGTGCAGCTGCGGCCCCGGCGCGCCGGCGGGGAGTTGCTCGAGCTGGGCATCTACGGCGACCGGGATGGCGAGGAGGCACTGCTGGCCAACGTCGTCGTCGACCCCATCAAGGACCGCCACGGCCGCAGCATTCTGACGGTACGTGACCAGAACACCTTCGCCGAGCAGCTGCGCCAGAAGCGCCTGATGACGCTGATCCACCTGTGGCTGATCCACCGCTTCAAGGCCGACGCGGTCTACTACGTCACACCGACGGAAGACAACGTCTATCAGACCGAGAAGATGAAGTCCCACGGCATCTTCAGCGACGTCTACCAAGAGGTCGGCGAGATCATCGTGGCCGAGGTGAACCGCCCGCGAATCGACGAGCTGCTCGCAGCCGACCGCGCGGCACTGCTGCGGCTGATCCGCAAGGACGGCTAACAGTCGCGCGGTCCGGCTCCGCCCGCCGCGAAACTCAACCCACGGCGCCGACACGCCGCGCGCGCCCGCAGCACATTCAGTTTCGCGGGGCTGCCCGCGGCGACCAGTACGCGAGCATCTCCGCGAACGTGTCGAACGCTCCCCTCGAAGGGCCGTAGGTCGCTTCGAAGTGAATACTCAGCGGAAAGCCGAGATCGGCCACTCCGTCGATCACCCGTTTGTACAGGTCGACCATCTGGCGGCGGCGCTGATCGGGCTCGCGCCCCGCCAGCGTCTTGACGAAGTCCTGCTCGGCAGCGACCGCGGGGTTGCCCGGATCCTGGATCAGCCAATTGAGCAGGCCGACGCGGGTCTCCACCTTCGGCACGAAGCCGAAGGACAGCAGGATTTCGGGACGGTGGTCGGTGTCCCTGGCGAAGTCGGTCAGGAACTTCACGATCGCATCGGAGTACAGCAGCTGGGTCATCGCGAAGGTGGCTCCCCGGTCGCACTTGAACTGGAACCGGCCCGACTCGCCCTCGCGGGTGGGAATCAGGATCACGCCGCGGTTGTCGACCACCTCGTCGAAGAGTGACAGCGCGTCGGTCGGGGCGACGCCGGTGCCCTCACCGTCCTGCATGGTGCGCGGCACGCCGACGAAGACGATGCCCTCGAATCCGGCAGCCCCCAGTTCGATCAGCCGCCCGCGCAGGGACGGCTCCTCCATGAAGGCCGTGACCTGGGTGCACAGCCCCTGCACACCGGCCAGCTCCGGTTGGATGATCGACCAGTAGTCCAGCACGTCGAGCTTGGGTTTCATCTCGATAGGGCGGTCGTCGTCCTCGATGATCATCCCGGGAATCATCACGTGCCCGATCTGGCCCGCGATGCCGGCTTCCGCCGAGAACTTCAGCACTTTCTGGGCTTCCTCCAGCGCCTGGTTGCGCCCGCGGTCCACATTCGGCGGTACCAGTTCGAATGCGATGGTGTTGAGTGTCAAAAAGTCGCTCCTGTTCGGATGTGTGTCATCGGCGCAACCGCCAACCTGGCGGTCACCGGACGGCGCCGGCGCTTGCGGTCCGCGCATCGCGCAGCCGCTCCCGCCACCAGTCGATTCTGCCCCTATCGGTCACCGCGTATCGCTTCACCAGGCGTGGATCCGGGGCGGGCGTCGTCGGGGCGACCGGTAGGTGCCCGTCGACGGGAACCAGCGAGCGCGCTTCGGCGACCAGGTCGCCGTCCAGCACCGCGATGGTGCCCAGTGCGCAGGCGAACGGCAACTCCGGTAGCGCACCCGCGAGCGCGAGTCCGGCGGCCAACCCGACGCTGCTCTCCAGCGGGGAGGACACCACGCAGGGCAGTGCGCACGCCTCGGCCACGCGCAGCGCGCGGCGTACGCCGCCGAGCCGAGCGCACCGCAGAACAGCGATGTCGGCGGCAGCTGTGAGCGACGCCCGCGTGGGGTGCTCGAGGAGGGTCGGCTCACCGGCGGCTATCCGCACGCCGACCTTGCGGCGGACGGCAGCCAACTCCTCGACGGTGCTGCACGGCTGCTCGACGTATTCGAGCCCACCGGCCGCCGTATCCAGCGCCGGGATAGCCGCCACGGCGGTGTCGACGTCCCATTTCCCGTTCGCGGCGCATCGGATCGAGCCTCCCGGGCCGAGCGCGGCTCGCACCGCTTCCACGCGGGCGATGTCGTCCGGCAGCGAGTTCGGTCGACCGGCGACGGTGACGTCCGCGGTGCGGCATCCTGCCCTCGCAGTGATCCCGTGTGCGGTGCCGGAATCCACCGCCGGTACGACGACGCTCACTGGGATTCGTCCGCGCACCGGGTCCGGCCAGCCGACCGTTCCCGCCTCCGTCGCGGCGGTCAGACACCGCGCGGCCTCGCGGCCACCGTCATGACCGCACGGGCTGAACTCGCCCCAGCCCTGCGGACCCTCGATCAGCATGCCTTCACGCACGCCGAGCCCGCCGAGCATCGGAATCGCAAAGACCGGAGCGTGGTCGAAGTCGATGAGGGTTTCCACTGGCTAGAACCGCTCCCGCGGCGAGGCCACGGCGAGGGGCAGGGTCGGTTTGGCCACCCGTTTCTCCTATGTCAAGCCGCTGCCATTTGGCAAGGCTTTTGGCGGTTGTTGTA
>CAZEMS010000094.1:0-7018 GCA_964513475.1 uncultured Mycobacterium sp.
TTCGGCACGCCGGCGAGCCGCCGGCGACGGCCCCGCAGCCTGGGTCTTGCGCCATTTGTAGAACCCCGATCGCGACACCTCCAGCAGCTCGCACATCTAGGTGAACGCGTAGGTGGCCTTCTACGCTTCGATCAGAACGTAGGCCTCTACGGGTTCTGCTCGGAGGCGAAGAAGGCTGCGGCTTTTTTAAAAACTGCCGGTTCCAAACGTAATTCGGCGTTCTCTTTGCGCAGCCGCTCCAACTCGGCTCGCTCATCAGCATCAAGCACTGCGTCATTATCGCCGCCGTCGTCGCGGGCATGGCGCACCCACCGGCCCAGCAACTGCTCACCGACACCGATCTCAGCGGCCACATGAGCGACCGGACGACCAGTCTCGATCACCAGGCGGGCAGCCTGCTCCCGAAACTCCGGGGTGTACTTCTTCCGCTTGCCCGACATAACGGACATCCATCCCGTGAGACCAGCAGTCCCACCAGTCAGGTGTCCACCATCAGGGGTCAACCCCAGTCGGGGTAGACCAAGGCGAGTTGTTCGAGGGCTTTCTTCCAGTTGGTGACCACCAGTCCTTCCACGAGTCGTCCCGGGGCTGTGCGGCAGCGTTTCTGCTGGCGTTCTTTGGCTCGCTCGGCGGCTCGCCGGTCTTCGATGTTGCAGATTGCCAGCCAGAGCAGTTTGACCACCGCGGCGTCGTTGGGGAACTGGCCGCGGGTCTTGATGACCTTGCGCATCTGGTAGTTCAGCGACTCGATGGCTTTGGTGGTGCAGATCACCCGCCGTACCTCGGGCGGGAACGCCAGGAACGGAATGAACTGCTCCCAGACCCGGTCGAAGGACCTGCTCACGTTGGGGTTCTTGCGACCAAGCTCAGAAGCGGCGAACGCGTCGAGCTCGGCGCGAGCGGCCTTGGCGTTAGGCGCGGTGTAGACCGGTCTGAGCGCGATAGCGACGGCTTTGCGAGTCGGTGTAGGACACGAACCGCAGCGCGTTGCGGATCAGATGCACCACGCAGGTCTGAATCGCCGCTTGCGACCAGGTCGCCGCGATCGCCTCCGGGAAGCCACTAAGCCCGTCGCAGCACACCACCAACATGTCGCGGATTCCGCGGTTGGCCAGGTCGGCGCACACCGAGGCCCAAAACGACGCCCCTTCGTTCTGCTGGACCCAGATCCCCAGAACATGCTTGATCCGGCCATATCGACGCCCACGGCGATGTGCGCGGCCTTGTTGCGGGTGTGGCCGCCGTCTTTGACCTTGACGATCATCGCGTCGAGGTAGATCACCGGGTACAGCGGCTCCAACGGCCGGTGCTGCCAGGCCATCACCTCCTCGGAGATCGCGTCGTCGACGATCTTGGAGATCGTCTCGTGGGAGATCTCCGTCCCGATCGTCGATGCGAGGTGGAACTGAATGTCGCGCAACGTCATCCCGCCGGCATACAGCGAGATGATCATGTCATCGAGCCCGCCGATACGTCGCTGGCCCTTGGGCGCCAGCCGCGGGGTGAACGAGCCTTCCCGATCTCGGGGCACCTCCAAGGGCACCCGGCCGGCCTCGGTCTGCACGGTCTTGGGGGTGCTGCCATTGCGGGCGTTGGGCAGCGCCCGCCCAGCCGGATCGCCCTTCTCGTATCCCAGGTGATCGGTCAACTCAGCGCCAGGCCCGTTCCAGGGCCAGCTTGATCAGCCGGGGTAACAACCCGCCCTCCCCGGTCAGGCCCACCTCTCCGGTGTCGATCTGTCCGAGCAGTTCATCTACCGTCCCCGAAGCGCGTAGTGCCGCGGCCATCTCTGCCGTCGAGCCAGCCTCAGCCAGCTGCTGATTCACGTCCTTGCCTGCCATGTCCTGAGATCCTTCCGTTTTCAGGACCTACACAGACCATCTGACACCCCCGGTCCTTGGTCAACGCCGCCTCGGTGCGTAACCTGCCCGGCCGCAAGACCGACGTCTCCGATGCCGCGTGGCTGGCCGACCTAGGCGCCCACGGGCTGGTCAAGGCATCCTTCGTGCCCCCAGCCCCGATCCGGGCGTTACGGGATCTGACGCCGGCGTCCTCGAGGAGTTCTCCAGCCGCTGCACCTCCCGGGTGATCACCGTACGGGTACACAGCCGATGAAGCAGATTCATCGCGAGTTGCCAAAGTGCCGCTGCAGCCGGCGGTGGCGGTGACCGAATAGCGACCGAATCCCGGCCGCCACCGCTGGTGTGGCAAACCGCAGGCCCGGGCGGAGCACGAATGTGATCCGATCACGCACAACGGTTCCTCCGTCAGTGCTGGGTGTCACGCTGCGCTCGTGTTGCCAGCGGCTCATGCTCAGCATCGTCGACTCCTCCCGGAAACCGCTGCCGGGTTTCAGTTCGGTGATGCTCAGCCGGTCGTAGTCAAACGGCAAGACGCCGAACAGCCGCAGCCAGGACCGGCCGAGCGGCGTCCCGATCGGGACGTTGTCGATGGTCAGCGAAGCAGCGCCGCGCGGCATGGACATCGTCATCCACGGCCGCAGTTCGTCGTTGATGCCCTCGGGGGTCACGACACGTTGCCAGACCCGATCAGCAGATGCGTCCACCAAGCTCTCAAGCTCGATCACTGTGACGTGTTGCGACTCCATCGGAGTCAACGATATGCCCGCGGGCGGCTCAGCCGCGGGCCTTCGCGCGGGCGCGGTTGCGGGCCCGCGACGTCGCGTCCAGTTCCACCTTCCGCACCCGCACGATCTCCGGGGTGACCTCGACACATTCGTCGGCCGCACAGAACTCCATCGCCTGCTCCAGATCGAGCTCGATGGGTTTGGCCAGGGTCTCCATCACATCGGCGGTCGAGGAGCGCATATTGGTCAGCTTCTTCTCCCGAGTGACATTGACGTCGAGATCCTCGGCGCGCGGATTGATCCCGACCACCTGGCCTTCGTAGGTGTCCTCGCCCGGCTGGACGAAGAACGTGCCACGGTCGGCGAGCTGCATCATCGCGAACGGCGTGACCGCCCCGGTGCGATCGGACACCAGCGAGCCGGTGTGGCGCGCCCGGATCTCCCCGGCCCACGGCCGGTAGCCGTCGAACACCGCGTTGGCGATCCCGGTACCGCGGGTCAGGGTGAGGAAATCGGTCCGGAAGCCGATGAGCCCCCGACTGGGCACGATGAAATCCATGCGCACCCATCCGGCGGCGTGATTGGTCATCTCCTCCATCCGGCCCTTGCGAGCGGCCATAAGTTGCGTGACGGCTCCGACGAACTCCTCCGGGCAGTCCACCGTGAGCGCCTCGAAGGGCTCATGCAACGTCCCGTCGATGGTCCGGGTCACCACCTGCGGTTTTCCCACGGTCAGCTCGAAGCCCTCTCGCCGCATCTGCTCGACCAGCACCGCCAGCGCCAGTTCCCCACGGCCCTGTACCTCCCAGGCATCGGGGCGGCCGATATCGACGACCTTGATCGAGACGTTGCCGACCAGTTCGGAGTCGAGCCGGTTGCGCACCATGCGCGCGGTGAGCTTGTGGCCGGACACCTTGCCGGCCAGCGGCGAGGTGTTGGTGCCGATGGTTACCGATATGGCGGGCTCGTCGACGGTGATGCGTGGGAGGGCGTGAGCGTGATCAGGGTCGGCGAGTGTGTCGCCGATCATGATGTCGGGCAGCCCGGCCACCGCGACGATGTCGCCGGCGATAGCCTCGTCGGTGGCGCTGCGTTCGACACCCACGGTGGCCAGCAGTTCGGTGATCTTGGCGTTGGTGATCACCGGCGCCCCGTCCACCACCCGCATCCACGCCACTTGCCGGCCCTTGCGCAGCCGTCCGTTGTAGATACGGACCAGTGCGAGCCGACCGAGGAACGCTGAGGCGTCGAGGTTGGTCACCAGCGCCTGCAGCGGAGCATCGGGATCCCCGCTGGGGGCCGGGATGTGTTCGAGCAGCACGTCGAAGAGCGGGTCGAGGTTCGCTCCGGCGGGCGCCTGCCCGTCAGTGGGCTGCTCGGTGCTGGCGATCCCGGCACGCCCGGAGGCGTACAGCGTCGGCAGGCCCAGCGCGTGCTCGGCAGCCGCGGCCGCCTCGTCGTCGAGGTCGGAGGCGACGTCGAGCAACAGGTCGTGGGTGGCCTCGACGACCTCAGCGATGCGCGCATCGGGCCGGTCGGTCTTGTTGACCACCACGATCACCGGCAGGTGGGCGGCCAATGCCTTGCGGAGCACGAAACGGGTCTGCGGTAGCGGACCTTCGGAGGCGTCCACCAGCAACAGCACCCCGTCCACCATCGACAGGCCGCGTTCCACCTCACCGCCGAAGTCGGCATGCCCCGGAGTGTCGATCACATTGATGACGGTGAGGCCGCCATCCGGGTGGTGTCGGTGTACCGCGGTGTTCTTGGCCAGGATGGTGATGCCCTTCTCCCGCTCCAGATCACCCGAGTCCATGATGCGTTCGGTCGCGTCGTCGCCGCGGTGTGTGAGTGCACCCGACTGCCGAAGCATGGCATCCACCAGCGTCGTCTTGCCGTGATCGACGTGGGCGACGATGGCGACATTCCTGAATTCCACGCCGGACAGTCTGTCAGCGCAGCCACCCGATCGCGAAACGCGTGCGCCGAACCCGCCGTTCTACGGCGAGATCTCTCGACGACCTGGAAAAACGTGCCCGGCGCTCAGGCTCGGGCGGGTACTCTGGGGCTTATCCGTCAGATGGTGTCAATCTGGTTGGAGGTGCCTGTCATGACGGTTTACCAGGTGCTCACAGTGACCCTGATCGTGGTGCTGGCGATGGCCACGACGGTGGCGATCTACCTCGGGTTGATGAACTGGTTCCGCGTGCTTTACGTCGTCCGGTGCGAGGCATGCCACCACCTGACGGTGGCCTCGGCGAACCGGCCCCAGGGCTCGTGCCCACAGTGCCGCCACCCGGTGCTCACCCATCCGATTTACTCCGCGCGCCACCCACATCAGATTCGGGTACTCGACGACCAGTTGCGGTACTGATCACCGGGGCACGACGACAGCGCGGCCGCGCACGTTGCCCGCGGCGAGGTCGCGATAGGCCGTGGCGGCGTCGTCAAGTGAGTATTCGGTCGATTCGACCCGGATCAGTTGGCGGGCCGCGAGATCGAGAAGTTCCACCAGCTCGAACTTGGCTCCCCAATAGGTGGTCTGAATGCTGACCTCGTAAGGCTGGGAGAAGAACGACCATCCAACGCTGCCGCCGGCGATGCCGACGACGGTGGCGTCGCCGAGCGGGCGGGCGGCACCACGTGCCAGCTCGATCGTCGCCTCGGCTCCGACGAAGTCGAGCAGTACGTCCGCCCCGTGCCCGGCCGTCAAGTCTCTGATCGCGTCCACTGCGCCTGGTTCGGACGCGACGACATGATCGGCGCCCACCGATGTCGCCAGATCCAGCGCCGCCCGGCGGTTGTCGACGGCGATCACCCTGGCCGACGTGGTCGCTTTGACCAACTGCACGGCCAGGTGCCCCAGCCCGCCCACGCCGATCACCACGACTGTCGACGTCGGCGTCATCTTCGGCCAGGATCGCCGGACAGCGTGGTAGGGCGTGAGCCCGGCGTCGGTGAGCGGTGCCGCGGTCGCGGGATCGAGTCCCTCGGGAAGCCGCAGTAGCAGTCGCTGGTCCGGCACGAGGAGGTACTCGGCCATCCCACCGTCCAGACCCAACCCGCCACCGCCTCTGATCACCGGGGCCGAGGCCTGGTCCTCGCAGTAGTTCTCGAAGCCGAGCCGGCACCGGTCGCATGTGCCGCATCCCCAGGGACCGAAGACGACGACCGCATCACCCTCGGCGACAGTGCTCACCCCGGAACCGACTGAGTCCACCCAGCCGGCGTTCTCATGGCCCAGCGTGAACGGCGTCCGCCACGGCATCGTTCCGGCTTCGAAGTCGTTCATCAGGTGCAGGTCGGAATGGCACGCCCCAGCACCGCCGATCTTGATGACCACTTGCCCGGGTCCGGGTGTCGGCTTGGGCACATCGACCAACTCCGGCTCGCGCTGCCAGTCGATCAATCGCAGGGCCTTCATGGCAGCACCTCCTTCTTATCGGGGCGGGTATCGGGGTTCGTTCGGTTCTCGCAGGCCCGCAGCATTTCGACCAGCTCGTCGAGCCAGACCCGGTCTGCGGGAACCCACGGCAATTCCGCCAGATCGGGCAGTCGCACCCAGCGCAGCTCGTGGTGGTCGTGGGGACGCGGCGTCCCTGCGGTGACGGTGACTCGGTAGGCACGCAGCGTGGTCGTGTCGCCGAGTGCGACCTCGGCGGCCAGCTTCGGGCCTACCGCGACCTCGACACCGAGCTCTTCGCGTAGTTCGCGGGCCAAAGCGGCTGCGTCGGTTTCGCCAGGAGCCGCCTTGCCGCCGGGCAGCTCCCACAACCCGGCCAATTGGGGCGGTCGGGTGCGCTGGGCCACCAGCAGGGCGCCGGCGGAAATCAGCGCACCTGCGACGACGATCTGGGCCGAGCTCTGGACTGACACTGCGGGAGACGGTATACGGTCTCGCGGCAGCTGTGCCGGCATCATGCGCTGAGCGCTCGTCCCCGACACCGGGACTCCACGATTCACGGTCAATTCTGGAAGCTCTCTCAGGTCCCGCTCATGCGCTGGGTGAAGCATGAGTGTCGCTCGACGAAAGTTGCCCGCGCGTGGATGGTCATTCTGTGATCGCCGCGCGGAAGTGCTGAGTGGAGGCGGTCGGGTCACTCCGACCCCCCAATGAGCCAGGCCCGGCCGCCTCCTCAGCAGTAAAAACAGTCAAAGCAATCAACAAGCCCACCCAAGCATTGGTGGATCGATCAGTCACCGAATAACCTACAACCGGCAAGAACGGCGGCCGCGGCAAACACGGTCCACAATGCCCGCCGAATCACTCAGGGCCAAGGGGCCGTTGGGGGTCGCGCATCATGTATCGAGCATCATGAGGAAACTGCGTCAGTGTTAGACCCGAACCAGCTTTTCCATGCCGTGTTAGCCATGAACGGGTCTGCTGCACGATCAGGTGACAGTTTCGGTCACGCGGCCTGACTGGCCGGT
>CAZEMS010000095.1:0-6491 GCA_964513475.1 uncultured Mycobacterium sp.
ATATGCCGCTATCGCCAGACGGATTCACGACGCCAGCGACGCGCCGGACGGTCTTGCCGAGGCGCTGGCGGCCGAGCGTGATGCAGTCGGGGCCGCTGATTGGGACGCGGCTTGGCGCCTGTCGTGGCCGGCCGACTTCGCGTCCGGCTTGGCGATGCAATAGGGGGGTGTCTCATGGCTGTTGAAAATCTCGGGCTTCTGCCTCTCGCGCTGCGCCGCGACCAAGATGCGGAAATGGCGCGCATCCTCGCGATGGGCGCGTCTGGTGGCGGACCTCGCATTCTCCCCGCGTCCGGCGCGGCTCGGTCGGGCAATGTCGGGACGCAGGTTGGCGCTGGCCTGGGCGCCATCGGCGGCATGCTCGAAACGTTCGGCGCCTCGCAGAAAAAGGCGCAGGCTGAGGACGCGGCCCGGGCGTATGTCGCGGACGTCCTGGGCGGCAACGCCTCGGCGGCGCCGGCCGGTGGCATGACCGGGCAGGATCTTCTCAACGACGCGGGGATGGGTGCGCCGGCCCACACGGTCGGATCGGTGCTCGGCACGTCGGATCTGCCGCCCGCTCCCGCCAACGGGTTCGGTGGTCCGCAGGCTGCGCCGATGCCGGGCGCGCAAGTCCCGCAGGCTGGCGGCGGTCGGATGCCGTCGGCCTCGGTGCCGGCGATGGCCGGCGCCGGGGAAGCCGCGATGCCTGCGCCGGGGGGCGGAAGCCCGGGCATCCTCAAGGCCGCGCAACAGCTCGACCCGGGCGGCTTCGACAAAGAACTGTGGGCACTCGCCGCGCATGGCGACCCGGCCGCTTTCATCTCCTACGCGTCGCCGCTCTATGGCCGCGATCCCACGCCGTCGGCCGCGCCTGGTGCCGCGCCTGGCGCTGGGGCTGCTGGGGCGATGAACCTGCCGCCGGCAGCCCGGCGGACCGCGCAATATCTGCTGGATGCCGGCGACCCGGTCGGCGCCGCGCAATACATCGCGGAACTCACGTCGAAGCCGGGCAAGGTCACGGCGGGCGAGCTGGTGAAGGTGCCCGGTCCCGACGGCCAGCCGACCTATATTCCCGCATCCCAGGCGGCGGGCCGCACCGCTTACGAGCGTCCGCGCGATCCGAAGGCTGACCCGCTCGAATGGGTGACGGACAGGGAGACGGGCGAGCCTAACTTCGTCCCGCGCTCCGAGGTTGCGGCCTCCCCGGGGCGCTACGCGAAGGCGCAAAGCGGCGAGGTGCATTTCTTCGACGCGGAAGCCGAGCGGGTTGTGTCGGTCGACTCCGGCTCGAAGCGGGCGCGCGAAATCGCGGACGAAATTCAGTCGGGCTCGCGACGATGGCAACGGCAGGCATCGCCGGATAAGCCGGCGCCGGTAACGCTGGTCCACCCGAAGCGCCCGGATGAGCCACTGTCCGCCATCCCGGGCACTCGGAAATATGAAACGGCGCTGAGCGGCGGATATTACCGGGGCACGCCATCGCAGCGCGGCCCGGGCTCGATTGTTACGCTGGTCGGTCCCGGCGGCGCGCGGCGCTCGGTCTACACGGGCGATCCGGAAACCGCTCGGATGATCAACTCGGGCCAGTGGGTCCGCGAGGGCGGGCAGGACGTTTTTGACCGAATGATTGAGGCCGCGATGGTGGGGAGCTTCGCCAGTCGTGGGCAGGGCGCGCCGGGTTCCTCGGCGCCGAGCTCTGCGACGATGCCGGCGGCGGGTTCTGCCGCGCCTTCGTCGGCGCCAATCCAGCCGGCTGCCGGTGGTGGGGGCCTTCGGTCCGGCGCCGCGCTGACGGCCGGCGACCAGGGAGAGTTGGAAGATGCTCGGGGTGCGCTCGCTCGGGGTGCGCCAGTTGAACAGGTGAAGGCGCAGCTCCGAGCTTTGGGGATTGATCCGGGCGCGCTTGATTCTCAGAGGTGAGGCGCAAACTATGACGCATGCGCTTGTCCGTCGCCGCTCTGCTGGCTGGCATCGTCTGCGCGCCCGCGTGGGGTGCGGATTGCCGGCCCAACAATTTCTCGGATCTCATCCCGGTTCGGGGTCGAGGGGAGGGGGCAGAGGCGTTGTTGCGCTCCTGTCGGTCGGGCGACGCTGCCGGGTGCGAGCGGCGGATTGGGATGGTTCTCGACACCCTCGACGTGGTGAGGTTCAAGGCGCCGGTGGCTCAAGTCGTGTGTGCGCCGGAAAATCTGACGACTGCGGAGGCGCGGGCCGCGCTCCTGGCCTGGGCCGATCGGCACTATCCCGAAGCGCGCGAGCGATGGGAGCGGTGCGGCATAGTCGAGGGGCCGTATATGTCCGGGGCATTCGCCTTAATGGCGGCGCTCCTCGAAGCCTACCCATGCGCGGAGCGCGCCAGCTAGTTTCGCTGGGGGCGCCGCATGGGTAGGGCGCACGACAACTTTTCCCATTTGATCCCTGGGAATGAGCCCGGCCCGATCTCCGATGCGCTCCTCGATCGGCTGCGCGAGGTCGAGAGTGGGGGCAGGGCGGATGCGGTCTCGCCACGGGGGGCCGTCGGTGCGTACCAACTCATGCCGGCCACGGCTGCGCAACCGAGGTACGGCGTCGCCCCTCTGCCTGCGGCTCTACTGACCGATGAGAAGGCGTCTCGGGGGTTCGCTAAGAGCTACCTGTCTGCGCTTCATGGCGAGTTCGGCGACCTGCCGGCGGCGTTGGCCGCGTACAATTGGGGGCCAGCCAACGCGCGCAAGTGGGTGGCCGGTGGTCGCCGCATGGACGCGCTGCCGGCTGAGACGCGGGACTATCTCGGCAAGTTCGCCGCGTTCACGTCGCCGGCTCCACCGTTGCCGGGCCGTCGGCCGATCGCCGGGGACAACGATGCCGATATGTTGGTCGGCGCTGGCGGAAACGACACGGTGCCGAGCACGGAGAGGCGAAACAATTTCTCTCACCTCGTCCCCAAGCCTGAGAGACAGAACAACTTTTCCCACCTCATTCCGGGGGATGCCGCCGCTCCCTCGGGCGCCACGCCCGTTCGCGGCCCGGCTTCTCGCGCTCCTCGTGCTGGTGGGCAACCGCCGCTCGATGCTCTCCGCGACCAGCTCGGCGTCCCGCGTGCCGCCCCTCCGCCCCGGTCCTGGATGGAAACCGCCGGGGCGGTGGCATCGGACATTGGCGAGGGCATCACGGAGTTGCCGCGCGCTGCGATCGGCGGCGCCCGGGACGCGGTTCAAGAGGTCAACGAAACGCTGTTCTCCCTGGGCGAGTGGCTTAACGAGAACGTTGCGGATCTCGGCCAAGTGACCGTTGGCGCCGACGGGATTAGCTGGTCGCCGGGGACCGACAAGGCAACGGCGGGGACGCTGCCGGATATCGCGGACCCGAAGTCGACCACGGGCAACCTCGCCAAGTCGGTGGCGCAGTTCGTAACCGGCTTCATTCCTGCCGCCAAGGCGGTGGGTGTCGGCCGAGCGGTCACGACTGGCGGTCGCATGGCTCGGGCCGCGCTGGCTGGTGCCGCGACGGACGCAACGGCCTTCGATCCGCACGAGCAACGCCTGTCCAATCTGGTCGAAGAATATCCGGCGCTCCGCAACCCGGTGACTTCCTACCTCGCCGCTGACCCGGCGGACAGCGAAGCGGAAGGTCGGTTTAAGAACGCGCTTGAAGGTCTCGGCCTGGGCACCATGGCCGACGGCGTCGCGCTCGCGCTCAAGGCGATGCAACGCGCTCGGGTGGCGAAGTCCATCAAGGGGGCTGCCGACGATATCCGGGCCGCTGAGGGGGCGCCCGGGAAACAGGTGGGAGAGGGCCTAGATCCGGGGACGGCCACTCCTGGGCCAGAAAATGCGGCGCAGCGTTCGAATTTTCAGCCGACCGGCGGCGACGGTGCGGCGCCCTCCCGTCCCGCTGCGGTGGTCGAAGCGCAACGGCAACACCTGCTCGGCCGATCGGATGAACAAATCCGCGCCTTGGCTCAAACCGAACTCGAGCCGGATCTAAGGGCGCTGGTGGATGCCGAAGCGAAGCGGCGCGGTATCGAGATGCCGGCGCCGCGCGAACCGTATCCGCAACCGACCGTATCCGATCGCAAAGCCGACGACATGCCGGGCTATCCCGCGCGCCGCGTCACCACATCGACGGGGCGTTCGGTGGCATGGAACAAGCCGGCGGATCTCCTGACGTTCCTCCGGACCAAGGGCGGCGTCCGCGACCAAGGCGGCGAGCTGGCGACCATGGGGCTCGACAACCGGCCGCGCTCGGCAGAGTACGCCACGGGCGAGGGCTTCCTTGGCCGGCTTGTGAACCCGCAGGGAATGCCGCTCGATCGCGCCCGCGAGCTGGCCGAAGAGGCGGGCTATCTTCCCGAAGGCTCGGGGGTCAACGACCTTCTCGACGCTATAGACGCCACTTGGCGGGCGGACAGCGTCGAAGGTCGGACATGGGCACGCGACGACGCGTCATACATCGCCAGCCGACCGGCGACCGTGGACGTGGACGAAGCGGCATACAACCTCGGCGTCGATACTGGCGACCGGACGCCCGCCGAGCTGGCCGACGAAGTGGCGCTAAGGGCGTCGCAGGAATTCGACCCGCCGGAACTGTCTCGCGGCGAGGCTGAGGCGGCGGCGCCGCTCCAGGGTCAATTGATGTCCGGGCAGGCTGAGGACGCGCTGTCGACGATCACCGGCCGGGACAAGCTCGACGTTCCGGACCCGTCGCGTGCTGGAAATATCAACCTCGATAATCTCGGCACGGTCGGCGATATCCGCCGGGCCATGCAAACGGTCTCCGAACAAAACGCGGCGTTCGGCGGGGCTCGTCGTGGCGTCGTCTCCGATGATGCGGTGCAGGCTCTAGCCGACGATCTCGGCATGACGGCGGACTCGTTGGCCGGGCGGAAGATGGGCGAGGCATTCAACGCCGAGCAAGCCCTGGCGTCGCGGCAACTCCTGGCGCAGTCGGGTGAGGATCTGATTGCCAAGGCGCGCGCGGCCCGGGGCGGTTCGGACGAAGCCAAGCTCGCTTTTATGCGGGCCTACACGCGGCACGTCGCGATTCAGGAACAGGTTGCCGGCATGACGGCGGAAGCCGGCCGGGCACTGCGCTCGTTCCAATTGGTCGCGCGCTCGGATCAAGCCCGTCTCAAAGCCATCCGGGAGGCGGTCAACCGGGCGGGCGGGAGCGATCACCTCGACGACTTGGCCACGGTCCTGGTCGACGCGGCCGACGATCCCGCGAAGCTGAATCAGATTGCGCGCCAGACATACCGGGCGAACCTCGGCGACATGCTGTTTGAATATTGGATCAACTCGCTCCTGTCCGGCCCGACCACGCATGCGGTCAATGCCGCATCAAACGCCCTGACCTACCTGTGGACGCTGCCCGAAGAGGCTCTAGCCGCTGGCTTCGGGGCGGTGCGTCGCGGTCCCGACAAGGTCTTTGCTCGCGAGCTGCCAGCGAAGGTGTTCGGCATCGTCCATGGCGTGCGTGACGGGTTCAAGATGGCGGCCGATGCCTTCACGAAGGGGGAGGGGTTCGACTCGACCTATTCGAAGTTGGAAGGCGGCTACACCTTTGCCATCCCGGGTCGGGTCGGCGAGATAATCCGGGTGCCGACACGACTTCTCGAAGCCGAAGATTCGTTCTTCAAGATGGTGTCGTACAAAACCGAGCTGAACGGTCTCGCCGTGCGGACGGCGGCACGCGAAGGGCTCCAGGGCGATGCCTTCAAGCGCCGCGTCGGCGAGCTGATGGCGAAGCCTACCGACGGCATGGTTGATGCCGCCATCAAGCGCGCTCGGGAAAACACGTTCACGAACTCGCTGGGCAGGGCGGGCAACGCGCTCTCCCAGGTGCGCCAGCACGTCCCGGGCGCAAAGTGGATTATCCCGTTCCTGCGCACGCCGCTGAACATTCTCGGCTTCGCGGCCCGGCGGTCGCCCCTCGGCGTCGCCTTCAAGGATGTGCGGGACTCGCTGATGAAGGGCGGGGCATCTCGGGACCAAGCCGCGGCTCGCATGGCAATGGGCACCATGGCGTCTATGGCGGCGGTCTCCTACGCGCTGGAAGGCAAGATGACGGGGGGCGGTCCCTCCGATTGGAAGGAACGCCGCGCGCTGATGGCGACCGGCTGGCGCCCGTACTCGGTGCGGATCGGCGACAAGTGGGTGAGCTACAACCGCCTCGATCCCATTGGCTTGCTGATGGGGATGTCGGCCGACGTCGCCGAAATCATCAAGTCGGCCGATGAGAAAAGCGCAACCGAGATTGTCGCCGGCCTGGGCGGTTCGTTTACAAAGCTGATGCTCGACAAGTCGTACTTGCGCGGCATCGCCGAGGCGGTGCGAGCTGCTGACGATCCGGACAGGTACGCCGAGAATTGGGTCAAGGGCTTTGCGACGTCGTTCATTCCGAACGCTGCGGGGCAGTTCACGCGGGCGTCCGATCCGATCATCCGGGAAACCTATGGCCTGATCGACGAGGCCAAGGCGCGGTTGCCCGGGTACTCGAAAGACCTGTTCCCCAAGCGCGATATGTGGGGG
>CAZEMS010000096.1:0-3966 GCA_964513475.1 uncultured Mycobacterium sp.
TTGGGCATCAAGTTTTTTGTGAACACCTATGCTGCGACTGATGCACAGGTGGAAAGGGTGTACCAATGCCTTTTGGACACTGTTGGCCTGTATGACACCAACTACAACTTCACACAGCAATTGAATCCTGCCGTGCCTGACTTTGTGTTCTTTACCGAAGGAGCAAGCACAAATACATGGGATTTCACAGGAGATGGGACTGTTACGGTTAAGTGGGGAGAAAACGAGCAGACATCGGCACTGTCAAGCCCTGTTGTCATCAATTTTGGAGATGGGCTGATGAGATCGGTTCAAATGACCTTCTCTGACATTGGAAGCATCACGGAAATAACAGCGACAGGAAACGGCATATTTGGCGATTTGGATGTTTCTCCATTTACGGCACTGCTGACAAGTGACTTTAGTGGCAACGAGATCAGGTTTGCCAAGTTTGCTGCTGCTGCCATCAACCAAGACGATTTTGCAACCGACCTTTCAAGCAACTCATTCTATGAGAACAAAGAAAAAAGGCTCAAGGTGCAGCTTGACCATATCAACAGCATAGCCACCGACTCAAACACTGGAAGAACAGTTGATTTGAGCAGCAATGCCTATGGTGACTTGCTGACAATGGCAGTTTCGGCTTCGCTCTTGAGCGCAAAGGACATCACCGTTACATTGACATCGCAACCAGAAGCACCAACAGTATTGGCCTTGGTTGCGGTATCATTCAACCAAGTAGATGTCGAGTGGGCTGACAACAGTTCTTCAGAAGACGGTTTCTACCTAGAGAGAAGTATTGATGGTGGCGAGACATACACCAGGATAGCCACAGTTGCAGCGAATACAACAACCTATTCAGATACGGGGCTACAGGAAAACGAGACTTATAACTACAGGGTGGTTGCTTATAACGAGTCAACATTGGAGTACCATGAGAGTGACTGTTCCAATGTGATTGAAGTAACAACCCCTACGATTGATTTTACGCTGACAGCCACAAAAGCTCTTGAAGCAATTGACTTAAGCTGGGCAGGAATAACAATGGTTAGTGGGTCATTCACTATTGAGAGATCAACGGTGATAGATGGGCCATGGACAACATTGGGCAGCGTATCACAGGCAGTGACAACGTACACGGATACATCGGTGGCAGAAGGAGTCACTTATTACTACAGGGTTAGATACACCCCAAGCACAGGTGGTGGCGACTACTCAAACACGGCATTTACAACAGGATTTTTCTTTGACTTTAGCGCAACCTTAACAAGAACATAAGATGGCAACGATATACGATAATTTACCGACACTCAAGAGCGATGCCCAAATAGGCAAGGTAGCCAACTTGATAGCTGAAGACATGGAAGAATTGCAGCGATTCAAGGTTGAGCGTGTTGTTTGGAACCCTATTAGGATTTCAGCATCGCAAAGGGTTGTTGGGTATAAGGTGGTTGACAATGTAAAGGTTGGTGGAAAGCTGGAAGTGATTATTGAGACAGCAAGACCTGTCAAGATTGGGGGTATCACATCAGCCATATGGAAATATGACTTTAACGGTACAGACTTGTTTGACAAGCTGGAAGAACTGAGCATAGAAGCAGGAGAAGCTGTTTTGAATGAGAAATTGACCTATGTAAACTCTTTAAAAGCAGGATAGAATGAGTGCATCTAGCATATTAAGACCATTCAAGGGTCAACTCTTACAGGGGGGTAGTTTTGTTCAGGAAATTCCTTTTTTCATGGCAACGTGGGGCGATGGTTCTGTAGATGGTTCTTTTGCATCACCTCCTGCAAGTAATTCAGATAATCCTACTGGTACAGCGATTACAATAAACGGGGTTAATCAGATTTGGCAAGCTCGTTATCCTTTTAATTCAGATGGAACAGAAAGGACTGATTTCTTTCCTTATGATGATTCTAGTAACACATATTATAATACAAATCTTTTTATTATTTGTGGCAATTACGCAAATCAAATAACGCTGAACGGTCAAACAAACAGCATCAACAGAACAAGATCAAGGGGACTAGGTGTTGCAATTATGCACTCTTTTAGGATGGGGAATATGTATGAATTTGGCACAAATACAAGAAATGCTCCTTATAGTTGTGACCTGATTTTAAAGGACAATTTAATTGTTTTTGCGTCATCTGCCAGTAGTGCTTCTGCTTTGGTAAGATGCTTAGTTTTGACTGATTTAATTAGGTCAGGAGCAGCAGACAGAGACGCTAATTGGCATATTATAGATTGCATTGCTAAAGGAATTAGTGATAGCGGTACAACTAGAAAAAGAACTCAATTATTAAACTCTATAATTGACAATTGTACATTAACACAAATTCGAAGCACTTCAGTAGGTTCTCAATTTACTCCAATAAGTTTATCAGAAATAGCAGACAATTATATAAATGATTCGACATTAACTTTTGAAACAACAAACACGTATGATGAAAACAATATACTAAGCAGTACAATCAATACAGGAGTAGATGGTGGGAATAATATTGCATCTACACCTAACTTCAATGCATCTGCATTAAATGATTATACAGTTTTACCAACAAGCCCACATTTTCGGGCAGGAGAACAGGCTTATTCACCGCATATCGCAAGGGCTATACTTGGTATTCCTATTTATAACGCAACTGGTTCAACAAGTAAAGATGCAAGCCTACCAACCATTACAGCGAATGGTTTTGCAATGTCAACTTATAAGGATTTAAATGCAGCGGTTGGAAGTACGGGGCTCAACTTTAGAATACCACAAATTAACCTAGTAGGTGCAGAAGATTTAACGATTGATTTTGATAGCTGGGATGGTACTGAATTTACGCTAGGTGGGAGTCATGATGCTCCTACTGATGAAACAGGAGCTACCAATAACGGAACTGGTACGCATTTAACAGGTTTTGTTGGTGGTTATTTTACATTTAGAAAAGCAGACGGAACAACAGCTAGTAAAATATTTCTACCTTTTAATGTGCCTATTGGCTATGATGATGCTGGGTTGCTATGGGGTGAGAGTGGTTTTGCTGGGACAGTTGTAAAGGTTGGAAATAGGCATTATTCAGACTTTGCAGCATGGTCGGCAGGTAGTTATTCTAGTGGTGACTATGTAGAGCATAATGGAAAGCCATACAAAGCAAATACAGGTACAAGTGAAGAGCCTGGAACTGGTAGCGATTGGGATACATGGAATGCATACATCGAAGCAGCAGAAGTTTTAGTTGAGCTTAAATATCCGAATGGTGGAGGTTTAAGCTTTAAAGGGATTACATTCCTTATTTATATGAACAGCCTAAACAAGCTGGTTATAAACGATGACACAGGAGAGTTAACAGTTAAAACAGTTAATTCAGTCACATTGAGCCATGACCTTGAATCAAGCGACCTTACCCCTACTTATGACAATGGCAGTGATGAAGCTGACTTGAGTGACACTGAATTTGGATGGGGTGACAATACAGGGTATGATATATCAGCAAACATAGATGTGGAAACACCTTATGGTGACGAAGCAGGAAAGACAGTGGCGATTACAGGAGCAAACATAACTTTAAGCTAAATGGCAGTATCAATAAAATCCTTACATGATGCGATCAACTACTTTGTAGAAGACAACAACTTGGGTTTTATCATTCCTGAAGACAAGGATGATGCCATAAACTTTGCTTCAAAGCAGTTGTTCAACTTCTTGGTGTCTATCTACCGCAAAACAGGCGACATTCCTGACTTGTTGGAGACATTCAAGACAGAAGCATCATTGTCTCCTAGTTCCGGTTCAGTGGCATTGCCAGCAGGTTTTGCAGAACTAGATTCGTTTTTGGCTATCTCAGGGAGTAAAGAGTATCCTGGGATAGTAAAGAAAACCGAAAAAGAGTTCAATAGCCGAAAATTGGTTGATATTGCAGTTGATGAAGAAAAGCCGAATGAACCTTTACACTGGTATGAACAACAAGCTACCATAGCAGTAGGAAGCTTTACAA
>CAZEMS010000096.1:4066-6360 GCA_964513475.1 uncultured Mycobacterium sp.
GAACCTTTACACTGGTATGAACAACAAGCTACCATAGCAGTAGGAAGCTTTACAAGTGGCAAGACTGATTTACCGAGTAATTTTCTTGACATCCTATCAGTAAACCTATTGGGAACTGATGGAGTGGAATATGACTACCCTGTTGTCTCATCAAAAGATTGGGCAAACAAGAGTTTTTTAAGGCTGCTTAGAAACGGTGAACTGCCAGATGAAGAAAAGCATTGGTATGAACAGTTAACAGAGTATACTACAGGAGATGTAACCAACAACCAAGTGTTGCTTCCTGACAATTTTGTAAAAGCCAACTCGGTATATCTAAAAGACACCAATGGACAGATATACGATTGGAGATTGGTAGACTCTGAAACGTTTACTAGCAAGAAAACCAAAGACCT
This sequence comes from uncultured Mycobacterium sp., assembly GCA_964513475.1. Classification (GTDB taxonomy): domain Bacteria; phylum Actinomycetota; class Actinomycetes; order Mycobacteriales; family Mycobacteriaceae; genus Mycobacterium. Next base: position 4,462 of record CAZEMS010000096.1, read on the forward strand.
ATATGAAGGTGATGAAGAGACAAACAATGACATTCATTGGTTTGAAAAGACAGTAACTTATTCCAATGCATCATTCACCAATGGGAAAGCTGATCTTCCAACAGACTTTGTAGAGCCTGTTAGTATCCATACTCTTAAGGATGGGAAGAACTATGAAGGCTTTATCATCAAGAGCGAAGATTGGAACAAGAGAAACCGAATGAACGTGCGTGAGTCTGATGATTCACCAAGACCAAACCAATTGATAAGAACCAGCCAGCAGATAACCACAGTTGTAGGTATTGCTGATGTCCCTGATGACTACAACGAAGTGATTGCATTGTCTGTATTGGATGATTGTAGTGTGGAAAGAAAAGCCACAGAAGTCACAGAAGAAGCATTTTTGGCTGCATTGGATGATGAGATCACGCCACCAAGCATTGAAAAGCCCATATTCTATATTGCTGATGACCAGATAAGGGTATTACCCAAAAGAGTAAACAGGACTGACACCATTGTTAAGCTGTATTACTACAAAAGACCAAACGAAAAAGCTCTTAACGCAAGGATCATAGGCAACCAGATAGAGATTGACCCTGTTGTGGATGCAAGCTATTCGGTTATATTCAATTACAGGGCTTATCCTGTAAGGCAAAGGGGCATTGCAAATGTCTATGGCAAATATCTCAGGTTCTACCCTGCAATAACAGCAACAGACACATTGGTATTGATGAACTACCAATTCCCTGTTAAAGAGCGTGGGCAGTCAAGGATATACAATGACCAGTTGGAAGTACAGCCAGCACCGTCAGTAGGTGAATCGGTTATCATGAACTACATAGAGTATCCTAGCATAAGAAGACCTATTGCTATTGTGAGAAACGGTACTTTCTATGTGGCACCATCGAGTATCACTTCTGTAAAAGTGCAATACTTAGCAAAGCCTACTGATGGTGAGTTCGCCTATACAAATCCAAGTGGTGACAATGTGGTATATGACTCAGGAAACTCAACAGACCTTGATTGGGATGAAATGGCATTTCCAGAACTGTTAAAAAGGGCATGTGGCTATTTAAGTGTTCCATTGGATGATGCAGCACTAAGTAGTTTCATGGGTTCTGAAGAGCAGGTGGAGCAAAGCAAAAAGATGGTTGAACTTAACGCAGCAAGATCATGAGTTTAACGCTAAAACAACTGAGCCAGCTTGTAGTAAAGCTGCATGACAAGGCCAAAGAGCCAAACGAAGAGTCTATTGATTGGCGTGAAGCTTCTCATTATATAAAAGCTGAGACTGCTGCCATCATGCGCAACAGCTTTTATGAGTTCTACACTCCTGAGACACGTACCATGCCAGCCCACTATAAGGTGACGTATGAAGACGTTAAGATCAAAGAAGACAGACGTGGAAGGAACTATGCGGAAAGGCCAGCAAGGTACATAGCAGCACCAAACAACATGGGCGTGGTGGAAGTTGTGCCAGTTAGCAAGAAAGACATAGAAGTGGATCCCATGATCATCACCAGCAGGGAACAGATGAACGTGGTAAAAAGGCTTGAAGCCGGAAGTGTGGAACTCGAATGGACGGTATACCCTGAAAGGGACATATTCATGTTCGGGAAGAAAAGCAGAAAGACATTGCTGGAACACGGATTTACGGCAGTTGACATAACGCTGTTGAGCATAGAGCCGGAGAAAATGGACGACAACGACCCATATATCCTTCCTGAAGAGTACCAGAATGAAGTGATATTGAAGGTTTACAACATCATGAACGCAGCCCGTGCCGGCTCTTTATCGATGCGAGACATAGAAGACATCAGAAACAACCTTGAAGAAGTGAACAATGAGAATACAACAGGGGTACGTTAAGATACGGGACATAGTGTTTGAGATGCTTGCTGAAGAGCGTAGGCCGACTAC
>CAZEMS010000097.1:0-6271 GCA_964513475.1 uncultured Mycobacterium sp.
CCCAACTCAACGTCCACGCCCACGACGCACAGATGGCTTGCGCAATCCGACGTTAGCCGGACAGCCGAGTAGTCAAGCGCGGGTGCGGGAACCAACCGCTCCCACACCGGGCCGGCCGCGACGGCGGGCCGAATCAGGTTCAGTCAGCGGAGTCGCCGCCGCCACTACCACTGTCGCCGCCACCGCCACTGTCGCCGCTATCACTGTCACCGCTGTTTGCGGCACCACCCGGGCCGCCTTCGCCGCCCTCACCGCCAGTCAAACCAGGGCCTCCGCCGGGAGTGCCGGTTCGCCCCAAATGGCCGGGGTTGGCCCCATCGTCACCGCTGCCCCCGGTGCCGCCGTCGCCGCCTTCGCTGGAGATCACGAGTGCCCCACCACCGTCTCCGCCGGTGCCGCCACGCCCGCCGGCAACACCGGGGCCGCCGGCCCCTCCGGTGCCGCCCGTCCCGCCGAAGCCGCCTTCCAACAACCCTCCGCCGCCGTCGCCGCCGTCGCCGCCGTCCGCTGCGGTAGTGGTACCGCCGCCGCCGTTGCCGCCCACACCGCCGAACCCGCCGATGGTGCCGGAAGATCCTCCGTCGCCGCCGTTGCCGGCGGTCCCGCCGGGACCGTCACTCGAGGTGCCGCCGTTGCCACCGTTGCCGCCCTTGCCGCCACCGCCCTCGTCGACGCTCACGAAGCCGCCGCCACTGCCGTGGCCGGCATCGCCACCCGCTCCGCCAGGTCCGGCAGTGGTGTTGCCGCCGTGGCCGCCGTCGCCGCCCTTGGCGCCGTCTCCGGCCACCAGGCTGCCGTGGCCGGCATCGCCGCCGGCACCGCCGTTGCCGCCAGCGGTTGTCCCAGCTCCGCCGTTGCCGCCGTTGCCGCCGATGCCGCCCGGCTCGGAGCCCCAGAGTCCGCCTCTTCCGCCCTGGCCACCGTCGCCGCCATTGCCACCCGCACCGTCCGGGTTGGTGTAGCCGTCGCCACCATCGCCACCTCGGTGAGTGACATCACCGGGGTCAAGCAATGGCAGTTGTGCGGCGTTGCCGGCATGGCCTCCGTGACCCCCGTTGGGGTGCTCCGCGGTGCCGTCCCCTCCGTCGCCGGCCATACCGCCCTCGCCGGAGAACGACAGAAAGGCGAAGTCCAGAACAGAATCGGAGGATGAGCCGCCGTCAACACCCAACAACCGATCGATCACCGCCGGAATCAGGCCGAGCCCCCAGCCGGCGTCCCCGCCGTCGCCGCCACGACCACCGTTGATGCCATCGCCACCGTTCCCGCCGCCGCCGCGAAACACGACTCCACTCTCATCGACTCCGCCCCAAATACCGCCGCGGCCGCCGTTCCCACCGTCGATGGGTTCGCCGACCTGCAGGCCGTCGGCTGCGTCGCCACCGTTGCCGCCGCGGCCGAAGAAGTATGCGTTGCCGCCGGTTCCTCCTTCGTAGCCGTTGCCGCCACGGCCGAACAGCAGGCCGGCGTTACCGCCGTTGCATGGCTGGCCCTTGACGCAGTACGGGGTCCGGTCGACGTCGTTCTCGGTGAAGCTGTATCCGTTACCGGTGAGGATGCCCGCATCGGGATGCTCAGCGGTGCCGTTGCCGAAGAGGTAGGCGTACAGGTCGGCCACCGGATTAGCCGCCGTGGCGGCAGAGTAGGTCAAAGCGGAGCCGATAGACGCGCCATCGTCGTCACAGGGAGCGTCGTTCGTCGGGCACTCGAGTGTGGCCGGCTGCAGCCCGGGCGTAGCCTCGACGCCGGAATCCGCTGCCGCCGGTATTCCCTGGCTCAACAACATTCCATAGCTCAACAAAGCAACCCCGCCCAGACGGGTGATGTGCAGGGGGGCCGGCTGCCCGGATCGTGGTTTGCGACTCACTTCGTGGCTCAACGACGCAACCCCACCCAGACGGGTGATGAGCGGGGAGACGTGCCGCCGGGATCGTGGTTTGCGATGTTTGGACACAGGCGACACCTCAGTGACTCGAATGGGGCTACATACAACCGATTGCGAGCGTAATGCAACTGCAGTGCCCTTGACAAAAGTTTGCCCGGAATCAACCGGGCAGCTCCGATCGGGTAAGCGACAGACAAACGTGGACGCAGCCGCAAGCCGAGAGCAGGCGGCGACCCGTGGCTGCCCCGTCACGGATGGAGAGATCGACGGCCGGCTCCACCGAGGACGGGTAGGGACGCCGACCCGGCTACTGTTGGCCGTTCAAGGTACCCACGACAAAGCCGGCATCTTGCCGCGTGACCTCGGGAAGGCTTTGATGCCCCAGCGCCGCGACCGAGCTGACCGACGATGCCTTCGACGCCCGCATGACCTGCGCCCGGGCCGACTGCAAGCCTGAAGCCCAACGGATGGTCACAGCACTCGACGGCCCGGCGAGCGGCGCTGCCTACGACGTGGTGATCGTCGGTGGCGGGCACAACGGGCTGGTCGCTGCGGCGTACCTGGCCCGTGCCGGGCGACAGGTGTTGGTCCTGGAACGGCAGGACCACGTCGGCGGGGCGGCTGTGTCAGCGCATGCCTTCGAGGGGGTGGACGCGCGACTGTCCCGGTATTCGTATCTGGTCAGCCTGCTGCCCCAACGCATCCTGGACGATCTCGGCGCACGGGTGCGGCTGGCACGACGGCGGTATTCCTCCTATACCCCGGACCCGTCGACAGCCGGACGCACCGGCCTGCTGATCGGGCCAAGCTCAACCTTCCCGGCGATCGGGGCAGCGGCTGACGCTCGTCCGTTCGTGGAGTTCTATCGCCGGTGCCGTGCGGTGACGCAGGCGCTGTGGCCGACTCTGACCGAGCCGCTGCCTACCCGCAGCCAGGCCCGCCGGCTGGTCGACGCCGAACACGCCTGGCAATCGATGATCTGCAGTCCGATCGGGCACACGATCACCGGCGCGGTCCGCAATGATCTGGTACGAGGCGTGATCGCCACCGATGCGCTGATCGGCACCTTCGCCCGAGTCGAGGACGAGTCCTTGATGCAGAACGTGTGCTTGCTCTATCACCTTCTAGGAGGTGGCACCGGTGACTGGGACGTGCCGATCGGCGGCATGGGGGCGGTCAGCGGTGCACTGGCTGCCGCAGCGACCGCACATGGCGCCGAAATCGTGACGGGCGCAGATGTTTACGCGATCGACCCGGACAGCGAGGTGCGCTACCGATGCGGTGACGAGGATCGCCACATCTACGCCCGCTTCGTGCTCGCCAATGTGACATCGGCAGAACTGGCCAGGCTCACCGGTGACGTGGCACCGCAGCTGGCCGGCGGAGCTCAGGTGAAAGTCAACCTGATGCTGCGCCGCCTGCCGCGGCTACGTGACGACACCCTCGCACCGGAGCAGGCTTTCGGCGGAACGTTTCACATCAACGAGAACTACAGTCAGCTCGAGGCCGCCTGGCAGCAGGCCAGCGAGGGAAACGTGCCACAGCCGCTGCCGTGCGAGATCTACTGCCACTCGCTGGCCGACCCCACCATCCTCGGTGACGAGTTGCGCGCTTCGGGTGCGCACACCCTGACGGTGTTCGGTCTGCACACACCGCACCAGCTGACGGCCGCCGATCCGGACCGAATGCGGGACCGGCTGACGTCAGCAGTGCTCGACTCGCTGGATACCGTTCTGGCCGAACCGATTCACAACGTGATCATGGATGACGCGAGGGGCCAACCGTGCATCGAGACCAAGACGACGGCCGATCTGGAACAGGCGCTTCGAATGACCAGCGGCAACATCTTCCACGGTGAACTGAGTTGGCCCTTCGCCGAAGACGACGAGCCACTCGACACACCCGCGCGTCGATGGGGTGTCGCAACCGCCTACGAACGGATCTTCTTGTGCGGCTCCGGAGCTCGCCGCGGGGGTGCGGTATCAGGTCTTGGCGGACAGAACGCAGCGATGGCCGTGTTGGAGAGCTTGTGAACTAGGGTTCAGCCGCCGCCGAGTTTGTCCAGAATGGCGCCCAACGCCTCGATCTCATTGTCGTCCAGCACGGCGAACACCGCGGGCGCCGGGTCGTCGATCTCATCGAGCCCGCGCACCACGGCTCGGCCGGATTCTGTCAATGAGACCAACTTGCTGCGCCGATTGGTCGGATCTGGTTGACGCACAACGAATCCGCGAGATTCCAAATCGTTGACCGCAACCGTGGCGGCGGGTGCATCCAGGGTGGCCGCATTCGCCAGTCCCTTGACCGTCATCGACGTCGTAGCGAGCCGACGCAGAATCCGAATTCGACTGAAGGGAATCCCGGCCTGCTCCATGGCAGCACGTCTCCAGTTCTCTCTGTTGTCGAGCACCAGCGCTGACATCGTCCGCCACACTTTGTCGGCGCGGGAGCCGCGGCGGGAATCATCCGACATGACCGGTCTCCACTTCGCCGCTTCCCACTTCTGGGCGCCGGCCCTCGATCAACGGCGCGAGTCGCTCGGCGGAGCGCAGAGCGCGCGGTGAGGTGGAGTAGACGCCCAGTGCGAGTATCACCAGTCCCAGGCCCGCGAGCACGAACCACAGCGGGCGGGCCGCCGTTCCAAATGCGACACCTGTTGCCGAAAGCGCCGATCCGGCTACCGACGCACAGAGCGCCACGCCAACGCTGACACCGACCTGACGACTCGACGAGGCGATAGCCGATGCTGCCCCCGCCCGATCCGTCGGCATGCCGCTCACCGCCGCGGTGGTGATCGGGGCATTGACCATGCTGAATCCGATGCCGAAGACGGCGAAGACCACCAGCAGCACCCACACCGGTGTCGTGGCGTTCAAACTGGTCAGAGCTAGCGTGGCGGCGGTGATCAAGGTTCCCGCGATGAGCAGCGACGGCCGGTTGCCGAACCGCCCCACCATCCGGCCCGACAATGGCGAGAACACCAGCGCGCCGATTGCGATCGGCATGTACATCAGACCGGTGGACATCGCCGAGAATTGACGTTCCTCCTGCAGGTACAGCGACATCATCAACAGGAACGCGCCCCAGGCCGCGAAGGCACAGATCGCCATCGCGGTAGCCGATGCGAAAGGCACACTTCGAAAGAAGCGAAGGTCGATGAAGGGGTCGGCGCGGCGGGATTCGTATCGCAGAAAGGCCAGGAATGCCAGCACCGCAACCGCGCCCACGGCGAGAATGCGCCCGTGCGACCAACCCAGCACCGGGCCTTCGATGAGAACGAACACCATGCCGAACAGAAACGCAACGCCGAGCGCCTGACCGACGGGATCGACGTCACGCATGGTCGTCGACTTGCTCTCCGGCACGAAGATCGCGGTCAGCAGGACCGCAAGGGCACAGATGGGCACATTCAGCCAGAACACCGACCGCCAGCCGACGACGTCGATGAGCAGGCCGCCGACCACCGGGCCAAGGGCCATCGAGATGCCCACCACCCCACCCCAAATCCCGATCGCCCGAGCGCGCTCGACTCGGCCGGTGAACACCTGGGTGATGATCGACATCGCCACCGGATTGAGCATCGAGCCGCCGATCGCCTGCAGGAACCGGGCCGCGATCAGCGTCTCGGCATTGGGGGCGACACTGCACAGCAGCGAGGCGAGCGCGAAGACCACCAGGCCGAGTTGGAATACCCGCCGGCGGCCGAAGCGGTCCGCGGCCGCACCGGTCAGCAGCAACAACGAGGCCAGCACGAGCGTGTAGATGTCGACGATCCAGAGCAGTTGCGTCGGAGACGCCCGGAGATCGTCACGGATGCTGGGGATCGCGACGTTGACGATCGTCGCGTCCATCGAGACGATCAGCAGGCTCAGACAACAGGACACCAGGATCACGGCCTTGCGCCGTGCGCTCAGCACCCCAATAGTTGTGTTCACACAACTATTGTTGAACTACAACTATCTGTTCGGCAAGCCTTGAGCGTCAGCGGCTGTCGATCGCGGCGTAGTCACGCTCGCCGTAGCCGGTGTAGATCTGGCGCGGCCGGCCGATCTTGCTCTTGCCCTCGTCGTGCATCTCGCGCCAGTGCGCAATCCACCCCGGCAGCCGCCCGAGCGCGAACAGCACGGTGAACATCCGGGTCGGGAAACCCATCGCCCGGTAGATCACCCCGGTGTAGAAATCCACGTTCGGATAGAGCTTGCGCTCGATGAAGAACTCGTCGGTCAGCGCCGTTTCTTCGAGGCTCTTGGCGATGTCGAGCAGTTCGTCCCGGACACCGATCTTGCCGAGGATCTTGTCGGCTTGTTCCTTGACGATGCGGGCGCGCGGGTCGTAGTTCTTGTACACCCGGTGCCCGAAACCCATCAGCTTCACGCCGTCTTCGCG
>CAZEMS010000098.1:0-6016 GCA_964513475.1 uncultured Mycobacterium sp.
CGCACCGACAAGACCACCGCACTGATCACGATGTGCGCCGGCGGCGCGTTGTCCACCGGAACCATCATCGAGCGGATCTGAACGGTGTCCAACGACGCCGATCGGATCGCCGCGGCCCAGGCCTACATCGACGCGCTGGTCAGCCATGACGCCTCCGCCGTGCCTTTCGCGCCCGAATGCACACGGATCGAGGTCGGCGTCAAGACCGGTTTCTCCGGAAATCACCTGCGGCGCAGTCTGAATCGGGGACCCCAGTTTCGTCTGATCGAATCTGTGTCGGTGCCGGAGTTCACCGTCGAGGGGGACACCGTGCGGGCCCGCTTCGACCTTGTGACCAAGCCGAGTTTGGGCGGACGTCGAGTGGGTGCGCACATCAATGAGACCTTCGTAATCCCGGCGGACGCGGCCGATGGTCACCCCCAGATACACCACATCCGGGCCGATATTCGACCGTTCGTGACGCGATAGGATCCGATATGGCCAAACCCCCACGCCCGCTGAGCCCCAAGCAGGTCGACGGACTCAATTCGAAGGCTGTCGGAGTCGTCATCAAGTGGATGTCGCGGTTGAATGTGTGGGCATTCAAGGCGACCGGCGGCCGTCTCGGGTCCAAGTGGCGAGGCGGATCCAACCGCTTCAGCGCTCCCCCGCCGGTCGGAATCCTGACGACCATCGGCCGTAAGTCCGGCGAAGCCCGGGAAAGCCCCCTGCTCTTTCTGCGGGAGGGCGACCGGCTGGTTCTGGTCGCCTCGCAGGGCGGCCGCGCCACCCACCCCATGTGGTACCTCAACATCCAGGCCGACCCACGCGTCTCGTTTCGCATCAAGAACGAGGTGCTCTCGCTCATCGCGCGGGACGCCACCGACGACGAACGCGAGCGGTACTGGCCCAGGCTGGACGCCATCTACCCGGATTTCGCCAATTACCGTTCGTATACCAGCCGTAAGATCCCGATCCTCATCTGCGATCCGGCCTGACACCGGCTTTGGCCGGCACTCGCAGCCCTACACGGCGCGAGACAGCTGGACGGCTGAGCCTGTCCATTGACCAGTTAAGTCTGTGTCCGTTGTCGTCGAGCTGATCAAGATAGCCCGCCCACCCGTACCGTCTAGCATGGTGAAACACAGCAGTAGCTTCGTCCGCAACAAGATCTCGTGGAGGATGGGACCTGAGGACTTTGGAACTCCGGTTCGTCTTCCACTTGCCGTTTACCGATTGCTGAGGTTTTCTGAGTGGGAATATATTTGGTGACTGGTGGGGCTGGATTCATCGGATCCCACCTGGCAACTGCGCTTGTTTCACGAGGCCACACGGTCCGGGTGGTGGACAATCTCACGACGGGCCTGGTCGGCAACGTACCTGCGGAAGCTGAGTTCATTGAAGGGGATCTGACTGACCCCGCCACGGCTGCCAACGCGATGCGAGATGTCGAGGTGGTGCTTCATCAGGCCGCTATCGCCTCTATGCCGCTTTCAATCGCTCAGCCACGACTCTCGCATGAATCGAACATCGACGCTACGTTCAACGTACTGCTGGCCGCGCGTGACGCCGGGGCACGACGGGTTGTATTCGCTGCATCCTCAGCGGTTTACGGCAATTCACCCGAGCTCCCCAAGGTCGAGGACATGCCGACCGACTCGCTGTCACCGTACGCTTTACAGAAGCAGGTAGGGGAGGCCTACGGTCGGCTCTTTTTCGAGCACTTCGGCCTGGAGACAGTGTCGACCAGGTACTTCAACGTGTTCGGGCCTCGGCAGCATCCGACATCGCCCTACTCGGGCGTGTTGTCGTTGTTCATCAGAGCGGCACTATCGGGCACCGCGCCGACGATCTACGGCGACGGCGAACAGACCCGTGACTTCATCTACATCGATGACGTCGTGGACGCTGTGTTGCGAGCTATCGACGCGCCGGACGCCGCTGGCCAAGTTATCAATATCGCTGCCGGCGAACGTATTTCGCTCAACCAGGCTTGGACTGCGCTGCGAGAAATCGTCGGCCCCCTGCCGGATCCAATCTATTCGCCCCCGCGGGAGGGAGATGTCCGACATTCGCAGGCGGATATCAGCAAGGCCAAACGCGTGTTGGGCTACCAACCGCACGTTCCTTTCGTGGAGGGTTTGCGGCAGACGGTGGAGTGGGCCCGAACCACCGCGTAGAGCAACCAACGGCACGGCCAAATCACCTATTCAGCGAACTACGAGACGGGCAATCCGGTAAGCGACCGAACCAGATACCAGCAGGTGGCAGACCGGCGGGCGGGTCAGCCCGCGGTCAACGTCGAGACCAGGCTCATCATGCTCCGTACACCGGCACCGGCGTCCGCGCTTTCGCCAGCAGATCGGTCACCACGGGGCCCAGCTCGGCCGGATCCCATCTGGCGCCCTTGTCGACCTGCGGACCGTGCCCCCACCCCTCGGCGACACGGATCTTTCCGCCCTCGACCTCGAACACCTTGCCGGTGACCGCGCGGGACTGCCTACTGCCAAGCCACACGACCAGCGGCGACACGTTCTCCGGAGCCATCGCATCGAAGTCGGCGTCCTGGGTCGACATCATCTCGGCAAAGACCGTCTCGGTCATCCGGGTGCGCGCAGCGGGCGCAATGGCATTGACGGTGACCCCGTAGCGGCCCATCTCGCTCGCGGCGACCAGCGTCAGTGCCGCGATTCCCGCCTTCGCGGCGCTGTAATTCGCCTGTCCCACACTGCCTTGCAGACCGGCACCGGAACTCGTATTGATGATCCGTGCGTCCAGGGTGTCGGCGGCCACCTCGCCGCTCTTCACTCTGGCCCGCCAGTAAGCGCCTGCGTGCTTCATCGTCGCGAAGTGACCCTTCAGGTGCACCGCGATCACGGCGTCGAACTCCTCCTCGGTGGTGTTGGCCAACATCCGGTCGCGCACGATGCCGGCGTTGTTCACCAAGACGTCGAGGCCGCCGAAACTGTCGACCGCCGTCTGGATGAGACCCTCGGCCTGTGACCAGTCGGCCACGTTCGCTCCACTGGTCACGGCTTCGCCACCGGCAGAGATGATTTCGTCCACGACGCCCTGCGCAGCACTGCCGCCACCGGCCGGCGAACCGTCCAGACCCACTCCGATGTCATTGACCACGACGCGGGCACCTTCGGCGGCGAACGCCAGCGCGTGCGCGCGGCCGATCCCGCCACCGGCACCCGTCACGATGGCCACGCGGCCGTAGAGCAGTCCCATTCCAAGCCCCTTTACTTCTTGATGTCAGCCGTCGTGGCCGACAGGTAGTATGGCGGCTCTCCCCCGCCGTGAACCTCCAGCGATGCCCCGCTGATGTAGGAGGCCGCATCGGAGGCCAGAAACGCTGCAGCCCAACCGATATCGACGGGCGTGGCTAGCCTGCCCAGCGGCACGGTGCGCGATATCGCGGCGACGGATTCGGCGTCGCCGTAGAACAGTTCGGACTGCTCAGTCTCCACCATGCCGACGACCACCGAGTTGACCCGCACCTTCGGTGCCCATTCGACCGCCAACGTGCCCGTCATGTTCTCCATCCCCGCCTTGGCCGCACCATAGGCGACGGTGCCCGGCGTCGGTCGCCGTCCGCTCACGCTGGCAATGTTGACGATCGATCCGCCGGTTTCCTGGAGTTGCATCACCGCGTTGGCATGCGTGGAAACCGAGAGCGCACCAAGCAGATTGAGTTCAATGATCTTGGTGCTGAATCTGGCCGAGGCTTCGGCAGCCGGCACATGCGGTGATCCGCCCGCGTTGTTGACCACAACATCTAGGCGCCCATGGTCGGCCACGATCGTCTCGATGAGCTCCTTGACCGCACCATCGTCACGAACGTCGCAGGAATGGAAGTCGTAGGGCAGACCATCCACGGGTCGGCGCGCACACGTCACGACGATGGCGCCCTGTTTTTTGAAGACCTCGCTGATGCCGGCGCCAACGCCCCGCACGCCTCCGGTGACCAGCACAACCCGGCCTGTCAAAGCCAACCGGATGCCCTTTGGGTCACTGTCGAGCGAGTCATTCACTGTGCTAGCGTACCAAGCAAGTGCTTGCTCAGGTAAATTGCCTGATTCCGCTGAACTGGAGCTCCCTTGTCCATCGCCTCGAAGACCGTCGAGCCGGGCATCGTCTCGGTCACCGTCGACTACCCACCGGTCAACGCCATCCCGTCGGGCGGCTGGTTCGAACTCGGGGACGCGGTGACCGCCGCCGGCCGCGCCCCGAGCACCCACGTGGTGATCCTGCGAGCCGAAGGCCGCGGATTCAACGCCGGGGTGGACATCAAGGAGATGCAGTCGACCGAGGGGTTCACCGCGTTGATCGACGCAAACCGCGGCTGCTTTCACGCCTTCCGCGCGGTGTATGAGTGCGCTGTGCCCGTCGTCGCCGCGGTCAACGGCTTTTGTCTTGGCGGCGGGATCGGGCTCGTCGGCAACGCCGACATCATCGTCGCCTCCAAGGACGCGACCTTCGGGCTTCCAGAGGTGGAGCGGGGCGCCCTGGGTGCGGCCACCCATCTGTCCCGCCTGGTGCCCCAACTCATGATGCGCAGACTGTTCTTCACCGCGGCCAAGGTGGATGCCGACACCCTGCACCGGTTCGGGTCGGTGCACGACGTGGTCGACCGCTCGGAGCTGGACAAGGCTGCGCTGCGGGTGGCCCGCGATATTGCGGCCAAAGACACCCGGGTGATCCGTGCCGCGAAGGAGGCACTGAACCTCATCGACCTGCAGCGAGTCAACGCCAGCTACCGCATGGAACAGGGCTTTACCTTCGAACTGAATCTCGCGGGGGTAGCCGACGAACACCGAGACGCATTCGCCGGGACTGACAAAGGCGCCAAATGAGCCGGCGGGCACGAGCGAAGCGAGCGGGGAATTGAACACCGACAAGAGAGCGACTCTCGACGAAGCCGTCTCGTCGATTGAGAGCGGCATGACCATCGGAATCGGCGGCTGGGGTTCGCGTCGCAAGCCGATGGCCTTCGTCCGCGCCCTACTGCGGACCGACGTCACCGACCTCACCGTGGTCACCTACGGAGGCCCCGACCTCGGGCTGCTGTGTTCGGCGGACAAAGTCAAGCGCGCCTATTACGGCTTCGTGTCGCTGGACTCGCCACCCTTCTATGACCCGTGGTTTGCCAGAGCCCGGACCTCGGGTGCGCTGGAGGCACGCGAGATGGACGAGGGCATGCTGCGGTGCGGGCTGCAGGCCGCAGCACAGCGCCTGCCCTTCCTGCCGATCCGCGCGGGGCTCGGCAGCGATGTCCGGGCGTTCTGGGGCGATGAACTCAAAACGGTCCGCTCGCCGTATCCGACGTCGGACAGCTTCGAGGAGCTGATCGCCATGCCGGCACTGACCCTGGACGCGGCGTTCGTGCACATGAACCTTGCTGACGCACGTGGGAACGCCGCCTACACCGGAATCGACCCCTACTTCGATGACCTGTTCCTGATGGCCGCGCAGCGGCGCTATCTCTCGACCGAGAAGCTCGTGCCGACCGAAGAGCTTGTGAAAACCGTGCCACCGCAGGCGCTTCTCATCAACCGCATGATGGTCGATGCCGTGGTGGAGACGCCGGGCGGGGCACACTTCACCACCGCCGAGCCCGATTATCGGCGAGACGAGAAGTTCCAACGGCACTACGCCGAAGCTGCCGGCACTCAGGAGACCTGGGCAGTTTTCGTTGACACGTACCTGTCCGGCGGCGAAGCCGACTACCAGCAAGCGGTGCGGCAGTTCCAGGAACGTCAGGAGGCCACCGAATGATCTCCGCAACCCGCGCCGAAATCTGCGTGATCGCCTGCGCAGAACTATTTCGAGATGCCGGAGAGATCATGGTCAGTCCAATGACCGCGACCGTGTCGATCGGCGCCAGACTGGCCCGGCTGACGTTCTCGCCCGACATCCTGCTGACTGATGGCGAAGCCAGACTCATCGCCGACACCCCGGCAATCGGCGCAGCTGCTGCAATCGAAGGCTGGATGCCCTTCGGCCGGGTATTCGAGACGCTGGCATGGGGACG
>CAZEMS010000099.1:0-5905 GCA_964513475.1 uncultured Mycobacterium sp.
GGCCGTCGGCTGAGCCCCCACAACAGAAAGTCTCCGGACATCCCGGGGCGGTTCACATCGGTATCGGCGGAGAACTGGTCGATACTCGCGGCCACTTCGCGTACCTCCGGCCCCCAGCCACAGCGCCCACATTCTGGGTATGCGGTCCCGCGCCGTTGGTGTGTGGTTCCGCGCGCCTGCAGCCTATCGCGGACAAACCCCTAGACAGGGATGCTGTCGTCCCCAAGTGCACTGCCAGAAGGCATTGTCCGGCTCGGCCACGATTGACCGGACGGTTCCCGATCCGGTTGCCCGAGTGGGCGGCGCTGAGACGCGTCGAGTATTCCTCGGATCCGGATCGGCAAAGGTTTGTCGAGCGTCACCGGAAACCGATGTGAAGTGGTTGGACGCCAGTACTGAGCAGTTCGCCACAGGGATAGGCTGCGCTTATGACTGTGAAGATCTGTCTGGCGCAGGTGCCCGAAGCCGATCGACTCCTCTCGGAGAACCCGTTCGCTCTGTTGGTCGGGATGCTGCTCGATCAGCAGGTGCCGATGGAGACGGCGTTCGCCGGGCCGAAGAAGATCGCCGACCGGATCGGCGATGTCGATGTAGGGCAGATAGCCGCCTATGACCCCGACAGATTCGCTGCTATCTGTTCGGAACGCCCTGCGATACATCGGTTTCCAGGTTCGATGGCCAAGAGGATCCAGACGCTGGCTCAGGTTGTGCAGAACAGCTATGACGGTGATGCGGCGGCGATCTGGACGGACGGTGACCCCGACGGCGCCGAGGTGCTCAAGCGGCTCAAGGCCTTGCCCGGATTCGGGGAGCAGAAGGCGCGCATCTTCCTGGCCCTGCTGGGCAAGCAGTACGGCGTGCAGCCCCGCGGATGGCGCGAGACGGCCGGCGACTACGGCAGATCCGGCACGTTCACGTCGGTGGCCGACGTCGTCGATGCCGGATCGCTGGACAAGGTGCGCAGTTACAAGAAACAGATGAAGGCAGCAGCGAAGGCGAAGCCGGTGGTCTAGGACGGTTCACCGCAGCTGTGGGACAGTGGGATGGTGAAGACACACCTGAACTGCCCGTGTGGCGAGGCGATCACCGGCAAGGACGAGGATGACCTGGTCGAGAAGACGCTGTCCCATCTTGCCGAGGTCCATCCCGGAATGGAGTACGACCGGGACGCCATCCTGTTCATGGCCTACTGATCCGCTTTTCGGCGCCTGTTCGCAGCGCTCTACGGCACCACCGTCGAGCCGATCGTGGGCATGAACTGACACTGCTTCTCGGTCGTGGTCACCTGACCGAAGATCGTGGACAGGATGCTGCCTGAGCCGGTGTCGGCGATCACCGTCAGCGTGGTCGGGCCGTCCGGGTTGATTTCCGGGTGTGGCGTGAGTGTGGCGCTGCCGGAAGTGCCGGTGGTCAGGTTTACCCATGTGACGTTGAGCGGGAGTTTCTGCTCGGCGGCTGGACCGGGCGTGCCTATCGCGGTGAACACGTAGGCGGTCTGTCCCGGTCCGGGTCCCGGGGTCGGGATCTTGGCCGGCCCCGCCACCGAGATCGCAGTGGCCAGAACGTTTCCGCCGTCCTGCAGACAGCCGTTGCTGATCGACGGATACATGAACTCCTGGGTCGGCGGGCTGTCCGGAGCGAACCCGGCCTCGGGTTCCGGGGCCGGGGCGGGTGCGGCCTCCGGAGCCGGCACGCTGTGCGCCACCGGCACCGAAGCAGGATCAGGGGCCGCGTCCGGCGCTGCTTCCGGTGCCGGGACCACCTCGTCTGACGGTTCCGTGGCGGTATTCAGATCCTGCGCGGCTGCGGGAACCGGGCCGACCGCGTGCTTGGGATCCACACCCGCGGGCAGATGCGCTTGCGTGCCGGGTATCGCGCCAGGTGCCGGCACGTGCGCGACCGGCACCACCGGATCGGCCACGAACTGGTTGACCGCGGACGCCACGCTCCGTGAAGCAGGCGGTGCTGCCACATCTCCGGCGAACACCGCGGCCGCGGCCATCAGCGTGGAAACGGCGTTGGTGGGATCGGCCGCGGCGTCTTGGATGACCGGTGCCAGGCGCTGCACCGCCGACAGCCCAGGAGCCTGTAGGCCGTCGATCGGTGACGGCGGCGCCGGCTCAGCGCCGGCGATTCCCGAGCTGACCAGCAGCATCGCAGCGGTCGTGCCGAGCGCCACCCCGGTGGCGATCAGCGTCCTTGTCGTTGACATGGGGTCTCCCGAGCGTGGTCGTCGATGGGTGGCTGGCTATCCGGTCACGGCAGTGCCGCGAGCGGAAGGAACGGTGGGGTGCCGACGGTGCCCGGCGCCTTCTCGATCGTCGCCGCCGCCGGAGCGCCGGGCGCCGGCACCGGTGCGGGCACGGCGACGGGTGCGGGTGCGGTGGGCTGCGGCAGCAAGCCGGCCAGGTTGGCGGGCATCAGCGTCGCGAGGTCCCCGGGGAACTTCACGCTCTGCGGCAGCGGAACCGGAAGGCCGGGCACGGTGGGCAGGGTCGCCTCGGCGGTCGGCAGCATCACACCCGGCGCCACCGCGGGCGTCGTTGCGGGGACAGCGGCGGCCGGGGCCAGGGCAGCGGGCGTGACACTGGGCAGTGTGGTCTGAGGCAGGCCGGTGGCCGCGGGCGGCAAGGTAAGCGCCGCGCTTGCAGTCGGCGGAGGTGCGACAGGCACGGAGGCGGACGTCGCCGGGGGGATGGCGCCACCGGTCATCGCTGACGCGAAGCCTTGGATCAGCTCCGGTGCGTTGGTCGGGGCCAGGGAGATGAACTGTTCGATCATGTGCAGATTCGGCACCCCTGGGTTGGCCGGTGGGACCGCGGGCTCGGCGGCCGCCGTGGCGCTGAAAGCCACCGCGAGGGATACCGCACCTCCCGCGGCGATCAAGCTGCTGGCAAGTAGTTTCCTGGTGAAGTTCATGGTTCTCCCAATCCGTTGACGGTGGCTTGACGCACAAGCTACGGAGTTACTGTTGGTACTCAAGTGACACGTGTTGCGGTTATCCAACCGTTGCGGATGCGACGGAGAACGGTTACCAGCCACCCGGAGTCCGCAGATCCTAGAGTCGGAGGATCAACGTCTCACCCTCCGAGCCGACCACTGCTCGCACGCCACACTGGTCGATGACCATGGCACCGCTGGTGCTGGCGATCAGCGTGGCTGCCCGGCTGGCCTGGACCTACCTGGCCCCCAACGGGGCCAACTTCGTCGACCTGCACGTCTATGTCGGCGGCGCCGCCGCGCTCGACGGACCCGGCGCTCTGTACGACTTCGTCTATGCCGACCAGACGCCGGACTTCCCGTTGCCGTTCACGTACCCGCCGTTCGCCGCCGTCGTGTTCTATCCGCTGCATCTGGTGCCGTTCGGCCTGCTCGGGCTGGTGTGGCAGTTGGGCACGATCGTCGCGCTGTATGGGGCGGTGCGCCTCAGTCAGCGGCTCCTGGCCGGTGAGCATGACCGGCGCGTGGCGATGCTGTGGACAGCCGTCGGCATCTGGACCGAACCCCTGCGCAGCACCTTCGACTATGGGCAGGTCAACGTGCTGCTCGTGCTCGCCGTGCTCGCCGCGGTGTGCAGCACCCGATGGTGGGTGTCGGGACTATTGATCGGGTTGGCAGCAGGGGTGAAGCTGACGCCAGCAGCAGCGGGGCTGTACTTCGTCGGCGTCCGACGGTGGGGCGCGGCGGTGTTCTCGGCGGCGGTGTTCGCTGGCACCGTCGTTGTCGCGATGCTGGTGACCGGAGATCAGACGCGACGCTACTTCACCGAACTCATTACCGACACGGGACGAGTGGGGCCGATCGGAACCTCGTTCAACCAGTCCTGGCGCGGAGGCATCTCCAGGATTCTCGGCTACGACGCGGGATATGGGCCGATCGTGCTGGCCGGGATCGTGCTCACCGCGGTGCTGGCGGTACTGGCCTGGCGCGCGATCGGCGGGCCGCAGATCCGGGGTGCCGCCGGCGACCGGCTCGGGGCCATCATCGTGGTGCAGCTCTTCGCTCTGCTGCTGTCGCCCATCTCATGGACCCACCACTGGGTGTGGTTGATCCCGTTGATGATCTGGTTGCTACACGGCCCGTTGCGCGAGCGGGCGGGCGCGAAGATTCTGGGCTGGGGATGGCTGGCGCTCACCCTCGCCGGCGGCCCCTGGCTGCTGAGTTTCGCGCAGCCGACCATCTGGGAGATCGGCCGGCCGTGGTATTTCGCGTGGGCGGGGCTCGTCTACATCGCGGCGACGCTGGCGACGCTGGCTTGGATCGCCACTACCGGCCCACCAGACCGTCGATCTCTCGTGCCATCCCCACATCCTTGTCGGTGATGCCGCCTTCGGAGTGCGTCACCAGGGCGAAAGTGACTGTGCGCCAACGGATATCCATGTCTGGATGGTGGCCTTTCTGCTCTGCGCGCTCAGCGACCTGCCGCACCGCTGCGATACCGTCCAGAAACGTTGGGAACTTGACCGATCGCCGCAGGGCGCCATCCTTGCGCTCCCAGCCGTTCAGGCCGGGTAGTGCGGCGTCGACTTCTTCGTCTGATAGCACCGTCATGTCGTCGCTGTCACTCCCTGTATGTCGTATTTGGATCTACTCGAACAACACCCGGCGCAGATCGAACGGGACTAAGGAAGCGTGCACATGCCGGTGCTTTCGCAGATATAAGCGCACCATGTCTTGTCGTTGCAGTACTCAGGATCTTCTTGGAGCTTGGTATTCAGCCATTGGGCGGCTTCTTGGTCCTTCTTAGCCTGCCGGCCAGCAGCGGACTGGACGGAATTGCCTGGTCTTCCGCCCGCCACGCTCGCGTTGCAGTTCAGGTAGAACATGTACTCGCCCCAAACTTCTTGACCAAGGCCGTCCCGCTCGTGGGATTGCTTCGAGTCGATGACTATGCAGTCCTCAAGTGCGAGCTGACTTCCCGTGATGCTGGCCACGACCGGAGTGCCGCCCCAGCTGGACACATCGGCGGAAGCATCGCCCCAGGTTTGGCCGTCGTAGCCATCCGCGGAGGCGGCGCCTGCGCCGAACAGCACGCTTGCCGCAACCAGCGCACCGGTGGTGGTGAAAGAAAGACGAATTCTTGTGCGCATGACGTCCCCTCGTGGCGAGCTGATCGAATTCGCGACTGCGTTTCCTAACCAGTACCTGCCACGATTATCACCTCCAGAGGGAATGGCGACCATAGGATTGAGATACCCGATTTTGCGGCGGTGGAACCCTTCGACCTTCCATCGGGGACCGCAACTTCCGCCCGTGATATAACACGCCGCATGCCAGAATCGGAGCCACTTGTCTCCCATGTCTCCGACACCGCACGCTGGACCGCGCAATACCGCGCTGTCGAATCGTCGCGCCCCGATGCGCTATTCGACGACCCATTCGCTGAGGCTCTGGCCGGCGAACACGGTCGCGCCATCGCCGCAGCTGCGCCGCGGATGGTACGAGACGGTTGGTGGCTCATCGCACGCACGAAGGTCATCGACGACGCCATTACCCATGCGATAGATGATGGTTGTGATCGGGTGCTGAATTTGGCGGCCGGCTTGGACACTCGCCCGTATCGCTTGGACCTGCCTGCCGACTTCGAGTGGGTGGAGGCAGACCTGCCGGGGCTCCTGGCTGAGAAGACGAAGCTGCTCGCCGACGCGTCGCCGCGATGTCGGCTCACCCGGACCGCCGTCGACCTGGCCGATACGCCTGCCCGAGCAGCATTCCTGGACCAGGCCCTGTCCGGTGCTACCAAGGCTTTGGTGCTCACCGAGGGCCTATTGATGTATCTGGACGATATCGACGTCATTGAGTTTTCGGTGACGCTCGGTCGCCCCGAAGTTGCCTGGTGGATACTGGATTGGGTCTGCTGCACGAATAGGTGACATCTGAGTTGGCTTGCCCTACGGGGTGGGCT
>CAZEMS010000100.1:0-3890 GCA_964513475.1 uncultured Mycobacterium sp.
CCAAAAGCAGCTTGAAGTAAACAGCGGGGAAGAAATCCGTGTGCGCCCTTGCCGCTTTCGTTCCCGTCCACCGTCCGTAGTTGATAGCAGGGTAGCAATAATTGCTTGCGCTGTTGGTAGCTGCAAACACATTCACGGCCGTCCAAGCGTGGTTGTGTGCTGATAAATCGAGTTCACGAATACTCTTATCGCCCACCAACTTGAAAAAGTCCGCCAACGCGCTGAAGATGCGAAGTTCATAGCTGTCTTGCGATTCTTCCAATACCGACACACCCTCAAACACAGGGTTGCCGCCAACCTTCAAAGTACAGTCAAAGCGTGTATAAGGGCGTGAACTCCTGCCTTTGTTATCGTCAGGCTCGCCAAAGATTTGCCTGTTGTTGGCAGTTTTGGCCAATTTTATAGGGGTGCTGAATGTGCCGCCCCTGCTCACCAAATCGTTAAACTTGGCCTGAGCGAAGGTGAGTGCTATCACTTGGCTTGGCTCGTAGCCGTCAAGCGTGTAGCGTTGGTTGAGAATGATGCTGACCTGCATAACTATTGATTCAACGGCTGCACCTCAGCACTTTTATACACCGCGATCTCAAATTGCCGTGCCGAATAAGGATGAACACGCTTCTGCTCAAAGCCGCCCCCTTCCGTATACACGCGCTCAAAAGCCGTCAAGTCAATAGCCCTGCTCGTGCCGCTACCGGTAAAGCCGCAAATAAACACCTGAGTGCTGTAGTTGATAGTGTTCAGCGAATCAATAACAGCTTCACTTTCAGGGCGGCTAATGAGCTGAATGACCTCAACCACATCTTCATAAGCAACAGCCGACCGCACACCGTCCGAATCCTTCGCCAACACCGCATCGTTGCCGTCAATCGAATAGGTCTTGACCAATTCAAAGCTGTACACCTGCCAACCGCCTTCGGGATGCCACCACATAAGCGTCACCTCTTTCCCTTCGCATTGTGTCCTAATACCTGCACATTCGTACAGTTGAATGTTCACCTGCCACGCATCCCCGCTGCTCGTGTTGTTCAAAGTAAGTGCCCCGTTAATCGCGCTCGTGGCCGTGGCCGCTATCCGAATGCCCGTGTAGTTGATGCCCGAAACAATCCAACTCACACCCGTAGGAAGTCCAGGCGTGGCCGTCATGTCAACGCTCGCCTGTGGCGAATCGAGCAAAATGTCAATCGTTTGCCCTTCAAAATAGCGAACCGTCTTGCTCACCGCATTAGCTACCAAGCTCTCCTGCTTCGGGCTTTCCTGATAGATGCGATAGGCACTTGAACTGACCACACTGATCAACCCCCTGAAATTGGTATAGCACAAAGGGAGGTGCGGGCTTGTACCAGTGTTCTGCTTCAAAAGAACAATATCCGAAGGGGCACTTATAGCAGTAGGATAGCCAACGCAACTGACCTGATGGTCATAATCGCTATCGGTGCTCACTCGTGGCTCTCCGAAGTTAAACCGCGCCCGTGCGTACTGCTTCACATCTACGCGATAGATGCCATCGGGATCGGCTTTAATACTTAGCGTCTGAGCCGTCCGCCTCGGCTGCGCGGCCGTAGATGAATAGCCCGTCAGTATCTTGAACTCCTGAGCGGCCATAAGCCGAGCAAGCCCCGAGCCGTAAGCCACATAAGGCGTATCTACTACAACGCTATTCGTGGCCTCCGCTGTAATCTCCACCACAGGGCTGTCCACATTATCCGCGCCTTCCAACTGGTCAAACCAAATGTAATCGCCAACGCTCACCAATGCACCGATGCCCGTGATGTTTAGCTGCAAACTCCCTGAGCTGTCTGCAACGCTCGTTACCGTCAGCTCATCTTTGTAGGTGAAAATTCCCTTCTCCCGATCGTAAGCAGCAGCGGGTGAGCTTGGGCTACTTATTAACGCTATCGCCATTGCTTATCTCTTTCATTCCCTGCTCACACCATGCTTTGGCGTGGCTTATTGACTTGAACAAACGGGTAAAACGCTTGTCTTTTTCCATGTTCTCAACGACCGCCCCGAAGGTGCCTTTGTCCCACGGCAACGGCTCAATACTTGCCACCGTGCCATTCTTCGCGTCTATGCGGCTAAACCGCAACGGCTCCATTTCCTCCCATTTCATACGGGCGTTGTTTGATTGATTAACAAAGATAGAAGCTCTTTTCTGAGCGGCTCCAATACGTTCTCTTGGATGTACTCCCGATTCCCCACCACGTCTAAGATAATCCCCGTTCCCTCGCCTTTTGCCGTGTATTCTCTGTACACCTGCGTCCCCTCCCTTCCGATCTTTCGAGCAATGAGGAAGGCTAAAGATTCTTGCGAAATGTCGGGTGGGTTGATGCCTCGAAACTGCAACCACTCTTGTATCGGCTCCCGTGGCGGCATCTTCCCGGGCTTTCGCCCCGTTTCCAAGGTCATGATGTGGTTAAACTCCCCCGCCATTGTGGAGTAGATAATGAACCGCCCGCCCTCTTCCTTCCACCGCAGCGAGTTGAGAGCTTCACCCGTGTTGTTCATAGGGCCGTAGCTTGTGGGGGCTTTGGTGCGGATGTTCTCCTGAAGGTCGGCTATTACCTTGTTCAGGATGTCACGCATAAAGAGTTTTATGTCTAAGTCTGCCATTGAGGCAAAGGTAAAAAAGAAAAGCCCTCCGAAGAGGGCCGCAAGTTTAGGTGTGGGGCAATTACTTTTTCAATTCCGTATTCCGATATGCAATAACGTATAATCTTTATCGGTTATCGTCTTTTATATCTGATTGCGTATAAAGTTCGCTTGTTAGAATAGCATTCATTTCTCTTTCAGAAGCAAGTTCAGCTTCTAATTGAGTTATCCTTTCTATATTGAACTTTCTTATGGTTTTACGATAAACCTCAACTTCAGCCTCTTTGCTTTGTAATAATCTTTTCAACGCAAAGAATTGTCTTTTCAGTCCTTCGTATGTGTCTGACGGTTCTGCCTTCATAATTACTTTCATTGATATTTTTACTCAATTGATTTCATCTTTATTTTATGAATAACCTCAATCATTTTTTCATTTCCCATTTTTAGCGCGGCAGCTTGAAACGCTTGACAAGCCTCAATAAATGAAATGTTTTCATTCTCGGCAAATGTCTTAATCTCTTGTGTAAATTGCTTCTCGTTCATGGCTCTGTGCTTTTGTTTCACCAAAGATAGTCAAAATTCCAATACTGCAAACTTTTTCCCGAAATTATTTTACTGTTCAGTGTACCCCTGCCAATCGAACGGGTCTACATTTCGGCTGATTTCCTGCATATAACTTGACAAATCAGGCCACGTCCAAGGCAAACAGGTATTGACAATCAAATCCATCTGCAAGCCTACGCCACTGACCAAAAGCCCCCACTTCTTATAGTACGGCACTTTGGTAATGTTTACTACCTGAATGCCGTTATCAATCCAAACGGCTTCCAGTTCATCCAATAGCTGATTGGCGATGATGTCCGCGCTGTGGAGCAAATTCTGCTGCTGCTCGCTGTCGCTATCGGTGTCGTCTTTAATCGCAATGTCCAGAATGATGGTAGCCTTTTCGCTGTTGTCCTGCACGTTCTCCCGCCTGAGCTGAAAGCCTTGGTTGAGGCCAAAGAGGACAGGCTCTGTGATGTGCATTGTTTCCATGCTGATCTGATCCCATGTGGCAGAGATGAAGCGGGAATTGGGTATGAGGGCTTCACAAACGGCTTTGAGCGTTGCGACTATCCTTGCGTAAGAAGCTGTTCTTGTTGTAGGCATGGGGCAAAGGTAAAATAAAAAACCACCCCTGTTTAGAGGTGGTTACCCTTGCGGCTCTGGAAAGCGAAAAGGTGCGGCTCCTAGAAAGGAAAGGAGTAGTCAGGACAGGATTCGAACCTGTAAGTTTGTACGACCTCATTTATAACTTTATC
>CAZEMS010000100.1:3961-5887 GCA_964513475.1 uncultured Mycobacterium sp.
TAGGTCTTTGAGAACACTCCTTTTTCTAATGACTTAGTGTCGCTGCGTCTACCATTCCGCCACCTGACTAAATGCACGTCTTTCCGTGCTGTCATCGGTTTCAAGGCCCCTCCCTTCTTAGCACACCCGCACCGAAAGGTAGATGTGCCCATCTAAGTTTGTAGCGGGGGCAGGACTCGAACCTGCGACCTCTAGGTTATGAGCCTAGCAAGCTACCAACTGCTCTACCCCACTAAGTGCCCCATTACTCTGCAATGCAATGGGGCTAGATCAAAAATGAAAAACCTACATGGCTCCTCCTTGTGCAAGGCAAATATAAATCACCCACGCCAAACACGCAAACTCTTCCCCGTAATTATTTTGCCATCTCGCTTTCAAAACGCGCCAACTCCAAAATGTACACCCACTCCTGAAACACCCACCCCGTGGGCTTTTTCTCCACCTCCTCAGGCAATATCCCGAACTTCTCGCCAATCTTGCTAGTCATGGCATAAGCACCGAACGCCTGAAGCCTCTCGATACCCGCTGCCCGCTCCTTGCTCGTTGGCTCCTCCCCATCGAACAGGCCGAACGGCTCAAACTTCTGCATGAAGCCTTCCACCGCGTCTAGTGCCTTTGCGCCAACCTCAACGAAAGCATCTTCAAATTCTAGTATCTGGGCGATTCGCCCATACGTCAGCGCAAGCTCATTCGGGTGCTGAGAGATAGCGCGCCTGATCAATTCAAACTGCCTGAACTCCCACTCTTCCACCCGTGGCATCTGCACCGTGTCGGGCACTACTTCGGGCATATCGAGAACGAAAGAACAGATTTCATAAATGGCAAGCCAGTGGGCATCTGACAAATCTACCTTCGTTGGCAGGTTGGGGATGGTCAATATCGAAACACGCTCTTTGATATCCCCCTCTTTCGTGGCGTAGAGGCGCAAAGCCTCGTCATGGGTGACCTCGCTCCAGTTGCTTTTGACCTTAAAAGACCAACCGCCTACTCGTATCTTTTTCATGCTTTACATTTTGCGTCCGTCGTGCCTTGGCACTCTTCCCGCTGTTGCGCTCTTCGCTCCGCCTACCCGTACTATCATGAGGTCGGTGAAACCCCATACCAAAGCGTCTAATCGGTCGGGGCTGCTCTGATTTGCATCAGGGTTAAAGCTAACCATCTGGCTTTCGAGCTTGCCGAAGTAGCCAATGTGATGAACTAAACCCCTTTGATATAATGCGTAAATCGGCTCTGCCCTTAGTGCTTTGCCTTTCGTTGCCCTCACCGCTTTCACAAGAATTCGGTCGTCAATCGTTTTGATGGCGTTGGTGACAAGATCACCCCCCATATTAACCTCACACACGATAGCGTTTGCCTTGTGCCGGTTGTGGGCTTCCACGGCCTTCTGTGCCCATTCGTTAGGCGTGTACCTTCCGCTTATGTCCTCCAGCACATACCCGTGGCCGTTGGCATCTTTACCCACCACAACTATACCCGTTTCATCGCTGCTCGCGTTAGAAGTTACAGCAGGGTCTACCGCCACGACCGAGCGCACTATCTCAGGGGCTTCCGTTGTCCGCGTGGCGTTGAGAATGTCCATATCCCAAAGTAGTCCGCCCGCCCCTTCTAAGAACTCCCCGTAAATCTCTTGGCGCACCATTTCAGGATTCATCCTACTTATCTCATCGCTCAACTCATCAATGTCCTCTTTTTTCAAGAGGGGGTTGTCATAGCTGCTATACTGCAGTATGCGATAGCTTGCATCCCCCGCCATCGCTGTCTGTGCCATTTTGTAGAAAGCGTGGTCTTTGCCGTCTTTGCCCTTCGTGCCCTTTGGCACTCCTGCCGCTATCAATCGGCTGTCTGAGTAGTCCATAAGCATCGGAAGTACCGCATTGGTGTATAGGTACGGATCGCGAAGTATTATACCCGCTTCGTTGAGGAATA
>CAZEMS010000101.1:0-5878 GCA_964513475.1 uncultured Mycobacterium sp.
TGCCTCGGTACTCATTATCCCGCCCAGCCTCGCGCTGAGTCGTCCCTGCGTACTAGGCTGTCCCCGTGGGATGCCGTTCCGTACACCGCCTCACCAGACTTTACCTTTCGGCTTGCAGTTGCCTGTTGTCATGGGTCAGGACAGAGCAGGACTATCGCTGGCTTGGTTACACATTTCTGCAGCTGCATTTTTATTTGGTCGCAGCTAGACCATCAAAGATTTTATCGGTCTTGATCTACCACCCCGGTGGTGGCGAGAATCGCTAACTTTTAGCGGATTTGGCCAGGTACTTGACCCAATTGGTAGGATAAAAGAAAATACGCACATCGGCGTACCGTCTTTTTCCCGCTCTGTTTGGGTCGGTACACCAGGCGCTCTAACGCCACCGACAGCCCAAGTATACAAAATTACTTGAGCGATAAAAAGCCCTGGCATCGCTCCGTCAGGGCTTTTTTTTGCGTACAAGTTGCTGATGCCGGACATCCAGGGCCGTCATGATTTTGTTGCCTTTGGCCAGATATTCCTTGATGTCCTGCTCCAGCTTTTGCCGCAATTCATCCTTCTTCTGCTGGCTCTGGTTGGGTTTCACCGGGTCATTGATTGCCATATTTCGTCTCCATCTCGATCAGCTTGTCCAGGTAGTGCTTGGCCTTTCGCAAGTCCTCAATGCCATTCTTGTCTGGATAGCGACCAATATATTTTATGACATTGCCGCGCAGGTAGCCTATAAACTCCCTGGGCGTGAACCATGCCTCCATCGCTTCCCATTGCTGGATTGACTTGGAACGGTAGTGCTCGCCGCCGATCTGCACATCATCAGATTTTGTTGTAGACAATTTTTCTCACCTCGTCAGGATGAACCCCGGTCATTTTGTAGATTTTCATCGGCTTGCGATCATCCTCAAAATACAGCGCCTTGATGTGCTTCTTGAGTTTTTCGGTTATCTGAATCTTTTTTGCCATTTTCTGCAGATCCTCTTGAGTCGTTGTAAATCGTTTTTATTGTAATTCCTGGTCCGGTTGTCCTGCTCGATAGCTTCAACCTTCGCCAGCCCGATCCGATCAATCAGTCGCTTTCTGTATTCAACCACGTTTCCGCTGAGATACCTGTTGCACTTCTTGCACTGCCCATGCGCGTTCAGGTAATGAAAGCGTAGATTAGGAGCGCTGCCGACACTACGGTAATGCCCGCAATCGTAACCGCCGCCAACTCCACCAGGTGATAGAACGGTGTCGCACGATATACATTGCTTCCCGGCGTCCCTGGCTCGTATGAGCGCATTGAATGCCTGCTGCGCTTCCTTTCGGTGATCTGATAGCGTTTTCTGCTTGGCAAGCGTTTCCCGCTTCTCGGCTTTGCGTTGCTTATCATAGTTCTGCCTGCCAGCTTCGCTCCTGGAATACTCGATCAGATGCTCCATGCAGCAAAATGCTCGCAGCCTGCCAATCACAGCAGTTTCCGCAGGCACTTTCTTTCTGCATAGTGAACATCGCCTAGTTCGCATCGCCCTGGTGAGCAAGTAGCGTGATCAAATCTTCCATCGCATTCAAATCAGATATATTCATAATGCGATTGTCAGCCAACTGTACTTTTTTATCCATCGAGCCTTTTTCCTGCAGCCAGCTTACTTCATCGCTCCAGAATCTATCCTTTGTGATCCAGCCCCATAACGTTGCATCGTAATCACTCACACCTGCGAATACATAGATGTCAGTGCGCTGAAATTCTTGATATGTGGGAATGCGACAATGCCAATCTGGCTGTGGATCGTAATTGCTATGTGCAGTTTTTACATCAATAAACAGGCTCTCCACTTTGAAGTCAAAATCAGTTGATTCCATTGCCAAATAATCGAAGTCAATTTGATTGTCGATCAGGTAACGCCCGAACACCATTTCACCCATCAAGCCAACTACCTGAGACTTGCGGCCATTCGCAATAGTACGCCCGTTCAGCGCCTCATCTCCGACTGCGCTATCTGCAAAATCCCGCCAGTTCTGGCGTATTGTATATTTAATCATTCTGTGGCCACTCCGGTATTGTGATTCCAAATTTCTCACCCATGTGCCGAGCCAGCACTTCCTGAACTTTGGCATAGTCCTGGCGTTCAGCATCCGCAGTGGATTCCTGGCCGATCACAACTTTCTGCAATGGCTTCCAGAGATGCTCCTTGGCATTATCTCGCGTCCAGGGAATTTCTACGCCTTCCTTTAACACAGCCCGCATATCCAGCCCGGATTCATTCAGGCAATCAGCCAGGTGTTGAAGGAAAAGATGCAGCGCATTATTTTGCTTCAGAGTACGCTGCTTCCCGGTATTCCACTGGAATGTGACATACTTGTGCTGGTCGTACAGTTTCGAAACGTGCTTGATGAATTCTTTTTTCGTGAATTCAGAATTGACTACCCAGTGCTGCCCTTGCATTTGTCTCGCTCCACATAATCCGCAAAATCAGTGCCAACGCGCTCCGGCACATGAACCCGTACTCCAATGTCATTCGACAATCTCTTGGCCAGCGAATACGCTGCAGCCTGGCCTGTATAACTGGCATCGTTATCAGCAAAGATGTGTAAATCCTTTACCTCTGCCGGTGGATTAAATTTCTCCAGAAATCCAGCAGTGGCCGCTGCCCAGCATGGAATGTTGTATAGCTTCATCACCGCCAGGGCAGTCTCGATGCCTTCGGCAATGCCCATCTCTGGATACACATCAGACAACCGAATAGCGCCGCCGGTAACTGTGCCGCACTTTGGCATGATCTTCTTCGCTGCCGGAACTGGAGCCTTCTTACCGTCTGGCGTCAGATAGGTAACGTGCAACGTCACTGCCTGGCAGTTGTTCCAGAGCTGGCCCAGCATCGCAGGATACTTTCCAAGCAATGCCCCGGAATCGTAATACGGTAATCCTGGATGAAAATACAGGTGATGCGTGTACGGGAGCCCGCGATTGCGTAGGTATAAACGCATCGCACTGATTTCCGCATCGGTGTCGCAGCCACGCATGATCTGCTGCAGTCGTTTGCGGTTCTTGTCGTAATCTTGGTCAAGCGGTGTTTGTTTGCGAGCTGGTACATCGCCCACCAGAGCAAATATCTTCTTGGCGACTTCCTTCGCGCTCAGTCTGGTAATCAGCTGCGCGAGTTTCCAGCCGTCACCTGCACCGCAGGAGTTGCAGTAGTACGTCCCATCGCCGCCTTTATCATCAAAGCGGAAACGGTCTTTACCACCGCAGATCGGGCATGGCCCGTGAACGTTTTTCAAATAGGCTTCATCAATACCGAGCGCAATCAATAATCCATGCCATCGGCCCCTGGCCTTTAGCATGACATCACTCATTGTAGTCCCAGCCCTGATTTGAATACTTGGCAAGAAAGTCACTGATGCGCTCATCAAAAACGCTGGCGATCCGAATTGCTACTGATAACTTGATGTCCTTTGCTTTTACCCATCGAGCAACAGTTTGCGGTCTGACGCCCAATTCGCGAGCAATATCAGCCTGGCGAATATAGGTGCATTTTTGTGCATTGCGGACAGCTTTGCCAAAGTCTAAAATGTCGGTGTTGTTCATTATCTTCCCTTGAGAGTTTCGGCCCGCCTTGCAGCGGGCCTTTTTTTATCTAAAACGGGATGTCCTCGAATCGATCCTCATTGTCCTGTTTTTGTTGAGAATTATCAACAGAACCGGACGACTCAACTCGATTTAACATCTGTAATTGATTGGCAACGATTTCGGTGCTGTATTTCTTCGCACCATCCTGCTCCCAGCTGCGCGTCTGAATCTTGCCTTCGATGTAGAGTTTGCTGCCCTTGCGAACATAGCTCTCCACGATGTTGGCCAGATTGCCGAATACCACCACGCGATGCCATTCAGTCTTTTCCTGCTTGTCGCCTGTGTTCTTGTCCTTCCAGGTTTCGCTAGTCGCAACTGAAAGATTCGCAACGGCGTTGCCGTTTGGCATGTGGCGTATTTCCGGGTCTTGACCGACATTCCCGATCAGCATTGCTTTATTCAGACTCATTATTTTCTCCTGAGTTTATCTACGTTCACATTTATTATTTCCACTGCTTGACCAACCAAAGCAGCAAGTTCTCCGATGTATTCTTCATCGCGATACGTTCGCACCATCAGCGGTTTCATGGTCGGATGGTAGGCGAAAAAATCGCACCACTCGCGCCCAGTAATCCACAGCTGGCCCTGGACCTGCGGTTTGTACTTTGCAGGCAGCCATTCTTCCCGCAGATACTCGACCATCGTGCCTGGTTGCGGGCACTTGATTTCCAGCAGGCCATCATCGCCCACCAGCCCGTCAGGTGATGCTCCTGCGTCCAGCGTATCGTGCAGGCAAAGCCCGACCTCGAAGACTTCCACGTCATAGGCGATCTCGTAGAACGCCCGTGCCTCTGGTTCAGTGTCGGTGCCGTGCTGCATCGCATCGGTGACTTTGACGTATGTCGGCTCGCCGGTGATTTTCTCAGCGATCAGCTGATTGCAGTATGCCGCCATCTGGGCAGACTTCTTGCCGGTCGGCGTGATGATCTTGCCAAACTGCGATGCGGTCGGAATGCCCAACCGCGCCGCAAACCAGCCTTCGCTGCGTTGCTCGTGTTCAGTGACTCGCATTGGCCTGCTCCATTTTGTTGAGTTTGATTTCCAATGCCTGAGTCGCTTTCTCAAGCTGGCCTTGCGTCAAATCTTCCGGCTTATCCACGCCGAACGCCTTGGCGAACTTCGCCCGATCTGATTCGGTTTTAGTCAGCAGATCATCAATCTTGCTCCACTGATCATCGTTCAGTGGCTCACTCTGCTTTGCCTGTTCGGCAGCAGGCAAATCTTCACCGGCGTAGATGTAATGGCCCAGCCCGAACATTGCCAAGCACTTGGTCAGGCAGCGCATCTTGCTGGTATTCATCTGGAAAGCGCCAGGATTCGGGATTGCCTTGTTCCGATGATCCATCACCGGCAGCCACATGGTACGGCTGCAGGCTCCGATGCTCACTGTGCAGTAAACCGTCACAGTGCCATCGGCATGGATTTCATGCTCGCCAAAGGAATACTCGGCCTCTGGATAGTGTTCCATCAAAACGCCCCAGGCCCATGCCCAGGACAGGTAAGTCAGGTTGCCCTTCTGCTCGACATGATTGCTCACATCGATAGCGGACAGCGTTTGCCAGATGTCACCGGCGGTAGGTGTTTTACTCATGTTTTCGCTCCTTTACCCGGCAGAATTACCGGTGACGGCAATTATTAACCGAAAAGGAGCCAAAAGTAAATAGATTGGATAACTAATATGACCAAATTGTAGGACGTGGCCCGCCGAATTCGTGGTCTTGCGCGATGTCCAGGTGGATAAACCTGCCCGTCCGCTTCTGCTGGATTCCGATGCCGGTGAAGCAACCCATCGCCAGAGCCGCTGAGAGCGCCGTCAGGGCATTTTCTCCGGACAGTGATATATCCACAGCCACCCCGCCGGAATGTGGCCCAGGGAGGCTCTTGATCGCTTCTGCGGGATGTTTGGGGCAGCGGTAGCCGGATGTGATGATCATCGGGAAGTTGCAGATCGTTCGCAGGCTATCCAGCAGCTCCAAGAGCCGAGGCGACATCTCGGAGCCGTCTGAATCGCATTCACCGCACCGGCAGGCAAATTCTGCCAGCTTGAAGTATCTCATTCGCTGATATTGATGAACTTTGCAACAGCGCCTTCGATCTGGTCGTCAATAAAGCTATCAACAGCATCAATAGCTTCATCTGCGATTTCGGCGTATTTCGCCGCCATGATGATGGCAGTCTTGACCGCCTCGAATTTCTCCTTGCCGTGGCCGCTTTCTGGCAGCTGTTCCTCGGCGCTGAGAACCAGGGTCTTGATTGAAGTGATGATGA
>CAZEMS010000102.1:0-5711 GCA_964513475.1 uncultured Mycobacterium sp.
CTTACAGCAGCATAGCAAAAAAAGCCTTACCTTGCAAGTCAAAGTAAGGCTTTTTCATATGAGCACATCAAGACTATCAAGCATAATTTCTGAGAATAGGAAGCATAAGGGCTACGAGCGCGCAACAGCGCTTGCTAACCAGGCAAAGCTTATAATGGCAGAGGTCTCAGAAGACCAGCGCGCATTGATTGAAGGCATAAGGAAGTCTGAGACAGCGTCTGAGCTTCAGCAGCGCCTGCGTCTTTCGACGCCTGTGACAGGCCCTGCGCTTATCGGGCCAATATCTTATCAATCTAGGATATACAGGGCGCCAGATAGGCTGGAAATGTTCAGCATAAAGAACAAAGACCTAGAAGCAAAAGTAAAGGGCAATTTTGAGCGGTTCTTTGCAGGATATACTCTTTATGAGTTTATTTTCGAACAGTCCTGCTATGCGAACAACTACGACCCTAATGCGATGTTGCTTTTTGAGCAATCTGACCAAGATGGCTATTCTAGGGTTTACCCTGTTGTAGTATCCTCAGAAGAAGCTGTGCATATAAAGTATAGCAAATGGGGAGAGATGTCTGAATTTGCTTTTGTGAGAAAGCAGACCGGCTACAACAGGGACAATGCAGGCGTTTACGAGCATTGGTATTTTTATTCGGATTCCAGCGCTGCAGAAGCAGTGCAGATTAATGAATATACACCTGAGCTAGAAGGGGAAGGCTGGCAACAGGCAGAAATAATGGTCAGCAGGGAAAAGAGGACTTTTGCCTTTCGGGAGTATGACATGCAGCTAGGCTTTGTGCCTGCCGTTCGCCTAGGCGCATATAGGGATTACAAGTCTGAGGACTTTCAAGGCAAAGCGCTATTTTATCAAGGCGCGCTGCCTATCTTGCACAAATTTGCCAACTTGGGCAGTATGATGGATGTTATGGACACCACATCTGCATTCCCTGAGCGCTTTAGGTATGTCCCTGATTGCGATTATCAAAATGAGCAAGGCGACATCTGCGAGCGCGGAACGCTTACAGACGGCAGCAAGTGCCCATCGTGCGCGGGCAGCGGCAAGAAGTACGCACTTAGCGAACAGCGCTCTATAGACTTTGCCTTTGAAGCAGGTATGTCACCGGATGATATTATCGAGCTATCAAAGCTTGCTCACGACCACAGGCCGCCTACTGAAAGCCTTAATTACCTGAATGATAAGATAAACGCTTTCTTCAGGATGATACAGGCCCTAATTTTCAATCAAGACTTGACGCAAGCTATTGCAATGAAGACAGCAACAGAGGTTAATGCTGCAGTCGATGCGATAACAAATCACCTTGCGCCGATGGCGTCTGCTATTGAAGTTGCTTGGGAGCTTGCACACAAGGCTGCTATTGCATACAATGCAGCTGATGCAGAGGAGCATATCATATCCTGCTCACACCCTGACGATTTCCAAGTAAGCAGCATAACTGATGTTATCGCTAACCTTCAGTCTGCTATATCGTCTGGGGCAACGACAGAAGCGATTGCTGCGTTTCAGCGCAAGCTGCTCTTGCGCGCATACCCTGACGACACGAATTTTGTCGATGCCTGCATGGCTTTTCAATCCTTCCTGCCTTACCATAGCTTGCCTAGCGAGCAGCAGTTTGCTGTGATAACGGCGCTGCCTGAGGATAACCCTGACCGGGTCTTGACCGAAAGGGCTAGCTACATACAGCAGCTGGTTTTTGATGAGCTTGCTAGGACTGGCAATTCCTTTGCAGAGATAGACAGGCTTACGCAGCAGTCCTTGATTGACGCTGCTGTAAACAAGGTCATAGAAGAGCGTATAAGGCCTTACATGCCTACAATGCCTGATGCACCAATCCTAGATTGATATGAGCCTTATAGATAGGTTGTCAAGGCTGGCAGAAAGAAGGGAGGGCTATTCTGAAAATAGCAGTAACAGGCTGATGCAGGCGATAAGAGGTGCGCAGGGCAATATATACAGGATGTTCCTTGAGAACCTGACCAGCTTAGGTTTCAACGAAGTGAACAACTTGACAGCATCTAACATCCGTCAGGTTAATGCGATTTCAGCGCAAGCTGAGGTGATATTTAGAAACTCTAGGCCTACTCTGATAGAGCGCATTTTTTCGCGCATACAAGGCCTTTTTAAGCTTAATGCGCAGCACTTCGAAGCGCTCAGCAATCAGCCTGTGCAACAGCAGCTACTGACAGCTGAGCAGGCTGTGCTTTCTAGTTATGGCCTAGATGCTGCTACAGGCAATATCCTGCCGGGCAGCTACCTTGACAATGCTTTAGGCACAGGCCCTGTTGCAAGCGCTGTAGGGCAATTACTGAGGCAAGCGCTGGCAGACCCTAATGCAACTCCTGAGAAGGTGAGAAAGCAATTTTATGCTGCCTTTATAAACCCATCAGGGCTTGGCATCCTAGAGCGACAGTATTTCAGGTTTGTAAATGACCTGTTTATGCAGGTAGATAGGCAGGTGCAGTATCTAACTGCGATTGAGCTAGGGTATAACCATTTTGTTTATGCTGGCACTGCTGTAAAGGACTCTAGAAGCTTTTGCCTGCGCCGGCTTAACCTAGTTTATACCCTAGATTTTGCACAGAGCTGGGATTCCCAGCAGTGGGCAGGAAAAATACCAAATGTCCCATTTTTGCAGCAACAGGGCGGCTATAACTGCAGGCATACCCTTATGTTTGTCTCTCAGCAGATTGCACAGCAGATAGCTGCGCAGGCAAACAAGGATATAAACAGCTACAGGTAATGCGCTATTTGCTCTTTTTGCTATTGCTTTCTTCATGCACAATGTACAAAGGCGTTTATGCTCCTGTGCAGAAGATGCCAGCTGCTTATCAAGAGCATTTCAGGAGAATGACAGAAGTTGTGTACAATGAATATAAATCGCAA
This sequence comes from uncultured Mycobacterium sp., assembly GCA_964513475.1. Taxonomy (GTDB): domain Bacteria; phylum Actinomycetota; class Actinomycetes; order Mycobacteriales; family Mycobacteriaceae; genus Mycobacterium. The sequence goes on from CAZEMS010000102.1 coordinate 2,894, forward strand.
GGCTATACAGGCAGGGAGCTTGATAGCCTTACTCTTGTAAAGATTGGCGCTTGCATGCTAGCAATGGATGAGAGAAGCTTCGCGCAACTGCGCAAGGCGCATAGCAGGCATAAGTGAACAGTAAAGCGCTCGTAGTTTAAATACCGTACGAGCTGAGCTAGCTACAGTACGTAGCGCAGCGGAGTATTGTCAGCTGCATAGTGTTGGGCTGCTGTTTAAAGACAACGCCTTGGGCAGGCTTTGTAAAACCCAAAATTATAGTTATGCCAGATATTACAATGTGTATCAATGATAATTGCCCGCTTTCATATAGTTGTTGGCGGTTTAATTGTCCACCAAGCAAGTCACAACAAAGCTATGCGAAGTTTGAACCTCAAGTAGATGAAGTGTTGGAGCAGGTAGAATGCGAAATGTATTTAGAAACGCCAGATGATTAAAAGTCGGCTGCATAGTGTTAGGCAGCGTTTAAAATTTCAGCGTTTCGAGCTGTAGAACACGGAGGCAGGTGACTGATAATGAAGTTACCTGCCTTTTTATTTATGCACCATTCCCTAGCTGCAAAAAAAAAACACACACACATAGTGTATAAAATATTTGTGCTAAAACTTGCGCGGTAAATATACATGGTGTATATTTGTGATTATAAGCGGGAGACAAACCAACCCGCTGGAAAACAACAACTATTATGAAAGCATTCACCATAGGTCCCGCCGAAAGCGTTGAGCCCAAAGGTTTCCCTACTAGCTGGAAGCTAGTATGGCAAGAGCCTACCCTCCAAGACTACGAGGGGATGGCGATATTGGTTCCAGTTTACACCATAAACGGAAACCAATACGCATTGTTGAAAAACACAATGCATATTCTAGAAAATCAGAAAGATGTTGATAGCATCGACATCTTCTTTGGAGCGTGTGAGAACAGCCTTCCAAAGAAAGGCCTCAAGCAAAGATTGCTGAGGGGGAAAAGAAAATACGGCTTCAGGAAGACTTCCTATTGCAGGATTTCCCCTGCAATAGACGGCACCGAATACGATTCGGTGTTTATTTGGGAGAGCTATAACAAACTCTCTTGTGAGAAATCCAACAGCTTAAAGAAAATAGAGCTGTACGGATTTTAAACCCAGTCTTAACCCTACTCTGGACTGGATAGGTACTCTAGACTGAGTAGGATTAGGAAAACAACAGGCATCTCGAAAGAGTGTAAGACCTGTTGTAAACGCTGAACAATGGAACAGATAATTAAGACGTACTTCGAGAACAAATCCGAGAAATCCCAACGCCTTGGGGTTCCTCGGATTACTCTTTACAGCTGGTTGAAATATCCAGACCGGGCAAATCTGGATGTTATCGAGAATGATGTCCGGCAATTGCTCGACCTTATCGAAAAGGAGAGGGAGAAGGATGGAGGCACTTAACTGTAAAGTATAACCGTAAGGTGTGGATTTAATGCTCTGACCTTTTGACCTGACGCAAAGCAATTAAAGAGCAATGGCATTGCAAGCTTGAATGATGCTGCACTTGCTGTTATATATCATTGAAAGCAATCATTTTGTTTATGGTAAAATGTAGCAAAACTCTTATTGATGCTTGTGAATTATTTTTAAAGCACAATGAAGTAGAAATTAGCTATCCTAACGCTGATATGAAAATGTTAAACACAAAAAGAATCATATTAGTCAATGGTATTAGGGTTCATAAAAAAAATCTTGGTGGGTTGATTTTTGTTGAGTGCAATAAATATCAACCTTTTAAAAAGCGATGGTCAGGATTATGTAATGACTTAACCGAGCAATTACTGTCAATGGTATAATTGCGCATAACGGTTTGTATATGAAAAGTGGCGGAGTGTAAAAGCCTTTATATTTGGTGAGCATATACCAATGTTTAAGTTGAAGCCATAAAGTACGAGGACATAAACCGCCATTTTTTATATACGTTGTTATAGCACGTTATTTTAAAAGACAAAAAAATGAAAATAGAACCAATAATTTACGAAACAACACGAGGCATTTACAGCGTTGAGGATAAGCTATCTATTGCTTCATTGATATTATTTAGCTGGAAACTAGGTAGTAAAACTTTTTGTAAACTTTTATACACTAATGACCGCAGCAAATTTATTGCCGATTTAAGTGCCGAATACAAAAATTACGATATAAAATTAGAGGTAAATTTAGCAGATAAACAGATAAGAAACTCACTAATAAAAACGATTGAAAAAGTAAGGGAAAAAGAAGATAAAGACGGTTATTTAAAAGCACTATATGAAGGCGATGAATTTGCACTTGTAATAGATGAAATAGTAAACTATAATTTTGATAAAGTTGAATTGAAAAAGTTTACAAAAAGTGTGAATGAGCAATTAACGCTGTTATCTAATGTGCTATAACGGCTCACGGCTATGAAGCGTTGCTGATAAACAAGCTTAAACTTTCAAATTAAAAATGACATGAGTAAAGAGAACAAAACTTTGCATAAACAACAAAAAGGCAATGATTTTATAGCCGATGTTAGCGAGAGTAAATTAAGAGGGGATAATTTTAGATTAGATTTATCAGATTTTGAAAAACTATCTAGAGAAGTAGGGTTTTATAATGCAAAATCTAACATTAAAGAAGTAGATAAGTTTGGGGATGAATTTTATGACGAAGAAGCAATAGCAAAATACGAAGAACTGAGGTATAAGCAATTGTCAATGTTTAACGAGATGCTTCGTTTTTATTCTCGCTAACTACGCGCTACACGCATACTACGCAAATCGACAAGTCATTTACAAGTTATAATATACCTCAGCAATCCTGCCTCTTGCTTTGTCAAAG
>CAZEMS010000103.1:0-5572 GCA_964513475.1 uncultured Mycobacterium sp.
TTGGTTAAGGTTACTCCTGAAATAGCGAGTGAGTATTTAAGGTTTAATCTTAACAATAGAAAACCTAATGAAAAGAATGTTAGGTTTCTAGCGAACCAGATGAAAAGTGGTTTATTCTTAGAGAATGGTGAGAGTATAGTTTTTGACAAATTTGGTGTATTAAAAGATGGTCAGCACAGGTTGTTGGCTATAATTAAGTCGGGTAATTCGTATCACATACCGATAGTTCGTGGTGTAGATCCTATCTCAATGTCTACTTATGATACTGGCAGGGGTAGAACTGCGTCTGATGTACTGTCTTTAAACGGTTATCAATATTCTACACAGATAGCACCCTTAATTAAATTGATTTACAAGTATAAGATTAGTGGTAGTAAATCGAGGGAAGCAAAAAGTACTCATAAGGTAGAAACCCTTACAAACCATCAGGTTTTAAGTTTTTGCAATGAAAATTATGACTGGTTGAAAAACATAGTTAAAACATCAATGAATTTGGTTTCTAAATCTAAACCAATAGTATTAAACTCTAGTCAAGTATCTATAATATCTTACCTTATTGGAGGTGAAAACCCTAGTGATTATGTGGTGGATTTTATGAAGCACGTTTGCGGAGTTAACAAGACAGACAGCACAGCAACATCATATCTGTATAATAAGCTGTACAACTCTAAGGTTAACAAAGAGCCTTTGAATTTCTATTGGATTATAGGTATGTGTATAAAGGCTTGGAACTATTATATTGACGGAAATCCATCAGTTAAGTATTTTAGATTTTCAACAGACCAAGAATTACCAATAATAAACAAATAACAATTAAATTAATAAAAAAATGGCATTAGAAGTAGTAGGTAAACTAACAAAGAAATTAGACGTAGTAAAAGGAACGTCAAAGGCAGGTAAAGAATGGTCTAAGCAAGAGTTTATTGTTAAGACAAATGAAGAATACAATAATTTATATTGTTTTGAAGTTTTTGGAGACGACAAGGTAAAGGTTTTATCAAGTCTTAGTGAGGGAAGCGAAGTTCAAGTTTCTTTCAATGTAAAATGTAATGAATATAAGGGTAGGTATTATACAAGTTTGAGTGCTTGGAGATTATCTTCTGACGACTCTAGTTCTGTTGAGCCAGAGGTTGTTCAAGCTAATGAAGACGATCTTCCATTCTAGTTTTTTGTTTTTCATTTTATTAGTTTTTAGTGTTGAGGGTGTGTGTTTAGGCATACACCCTTTTTTAAACCAATTAAATAAATGACAGAAGAAGAAAAACAAGAAAAGCACGAATATTTATTAGAAATGCAATCTCTACATGAAGAGTGTCTAGTTGACGTTCATGCAGAGGTGGAACAGCCACCAGTAGCATTGAGTTTAGGTGAAAAGGAATATAGAACGAAGGAAGGTGTAAAAAAGTACCCTATACCTATCGCTACCTATGGTAACTTTAGCTTTGTTCAAGCCCCACCAAAGTCGATGAAAACTTACTTTATGAGCTTATTAAGCTCAGTGTATGCCAATACATTTTGTGATAGGCGAGGTGACTTAAAATCATACAGAAACAATAAACAACTCATACACTTTGACACAGAACAGGGCTTATGGCACTCACAGAGAGTTTTTAAGCGAGTTTTAGAGATGAATGAAGGCTTAGATATAGATTTTTACCATACGTACGCTCTAAGGTCTCTAACAGCATCTCAGAGGGTTAAGTTTATAGAATATGTTTTTGATTCATTGGTGGAGGATGGTAAGGAGGTTGGTTTTGTGATTATTGATGGGTTAGCAGATTTGGTTAGTGATGTAAATAACATCGAGCAATGCAATGAACTTATAGAGAAGGTTATGACTTGGACTGTTAGATATCATTGTCATATCACAACAGTCATTCATAGTAATTTCGGATCTGACAAACCTACGGGTCATTTAGGTAGTGCAATGGAGAAGAAAACAGAGACTCAGATGCAGTTGGAGTTTGATAATTTGAGTAAATCTGTTTTAGTGAAGTGTAAGAGAAGTAGAAATACACCTTTTGAAGAGTTTAGTTTTAGGTTGCGAGGTGGTCTGCCAGATGTGGTAGATGTAAATACGATAAATCATTTTTAACGTTATTATAGTATGAGTAAATCACAAGAAATAACACCAAATGACGGAAGAAGGAACAATAAGAGGAAGAAGTCTATTCCTTTAAAACCTGTTCCCGACATAGAGAGGTCTAATAAACCAGCTTTAAATAAAGCTAAGAAGAGTAGAAAGAAGTTATACGCTAAGAAAGCTGTTAAGAATATCTTTGGTGGTGAGGTGCAGTTTTTTGAGTCTATTGCACAACAAGCTAAAAAAGGGAGCTATAATCATCAGAAGCTACTGGCTGAAATGATGTATGAGGGCGAAGAGGTTAATGATAAACCAAAGGCTACTGCACCAACCATTGTGTTTGTAAATCAAGATCAACCACAGAAGCAAGAGGATAAGACTATTGATATAACACATACGGAAGATGGAAGTGATTAAAAAAACAATAAAAGGTTTAGAGCCTTACCAAGTTGATAATATGGGTAATGTCTATGGGTTCAATGGTTTGAAATTAAAATCTTGGGGCAGAGGTAAAAATAAAGATTATTTAGGTGTTGACATATTTAACAAAACTAGATCTGTTCACAGACTCGTCGCATACGCTTTTGGTCTTATAGATTCGCTGGAATATGATGGTAGAATGATAGATCATATAAACGAAATTAAAAAAGATAACAGGCTTGTTAATTTACAGGTTCTTACAAACAGTCAGAATATAAGAAAGTCAAGAGGTGGAGATATGAGCTTACCGAAAGGTGTTAGCTTTATTAAAAGAGAAGGTATTTACAGATATACGGTTTATGGGGATAAGAAACACCCTAAAGGTAAAATAATAAAACACAGTAAGGATTTGAATTACTTACTAGAATTTATTGACAACTATAATAAAAGATAAATTGAGTACTAAGTTAGAAATAAGTAATAAATTTTCCCCCTTGTGGAGTTCAAAGTCTAGGTATTTTGTTCTCACGGGGGGTCGATAACGCGGATCTTCAAAATCATTCACCACAGCAGTTAGAATATTAAATCTAACGTATGAAAAAGGCGAAAAGATATTGTACACTAGATACACCTTAACATCAGCTTCTACTTCCATCATACCAGAGTTTGTAGAGAAGATTGATTTACTGGGTAGTCATAGTGACTTTAGGATTACTAAAGATGAGATATACAATCTTAGAACTGGTAGTTCAATTATATTTAAAGGTATTAGAACCTCATCAGGTAATCAGACCGCAGCATTAAAATCACTTCAAGGTATTACCACATGGGTATTAGACGAGGCAGAGGAATTGACAGACGAGCAAACGTTTGACAAGATTGATTTATCTGTTCGTGTCCAAGATAGGCAAAATAGGGTTATACTGATTTTAAACCCTACGACTAAAGAGCATTGGATATACAAGAGGTTTTATCGTGACGGTATGGTTAAGGGTGGTAGCAATACTATTAAAGGCGAGGTTACATACATACACACAACCTATAAGGACAATATTAAGAACCTTCCAGAGTCTTTCATTAAGACCATTATGGATATGAAACGTAAGCGACCCGACAAATATCAACATCAGATACTAGGAGGGTGGCTAGAGAAGGCAGAAGGAACTATTTTTAAGAATTGGAGGGTTGGAGACTACATAGAGACAGATAAAGTTTGTTACGGACAGGATTTTGGGTTCTCTACAGACCCTACAACATTGGTTAAGGTATCTATTGATAAGTCAGCTAGAAAGATGTGGGTTAAGGAGATTTTTAGTAAACCAAACTTAAAAACAGCAGAAGTAGCAAGACTTAATGAGAAGGAGTGTGGCTTAAAGGTTATTATTTGTGACTATCACGAACCTAGACTTATTTCAGAATTGAAGCAGTATGGTAATAACGCTAGACCTACCTTGAGTAAATACAAGATTAATGATGGTATTGCTTTAATGCAAGACTATGAGATAATAGTTGACAGAAACTCTCATGGTATTGTAAGGGAGCTTAATAATTATGTTTGGAAAGAGGGTAAGGAAGATCCAGTTGATAAGTACAATCACTTCTTAGATGCTATACGCTATGCTTTAATGTATTTAGCTAACGGTATTCGTGATGGTAAATATGCTGTGAGGTAAAGTTTTTTTCATTTTTATTTGTTTGTATTGTTTTTTTTATTACATTTGAAAACAAATAACAAAATACAATAACAAATTATTCAAATTTATAAATAGGTTATTATGACACACAAACAAAAGATAAAAATACTATTAGCATCATGTTTTTGGTTGATTATTTTGACTTGTTTAATAGTGTTGAGTAATAAATAAAACTGTAATCTATGAAATACGAAATAAGAATGAATACAGGAGATTCAGACATGACAATGGTGAATCCTGAAAAAACAATAAGAGTTCAGACAATGGATGAATTATTCACTTTTGAAAAGAACTCTGAATATAAAGTAACAATCGAAAAAGTTAAATCATGACAGCACAAGAATATTTAGACAATGATTTGCAAGGAACTCATCAAACTTATGATGAAACTGGTGTAACCTTGATAACATATATTGAGCATAGCGAGATATGTAGAATTATGGAAGATTTTGCCAGAAAGAAAATGACTGAGCTGATGGAGGATAAAATAATCCTACAAAACGATGGAGAACATCTTTTACTTACTCCATTTTGTGAATTAGATGTAATTGAACAAGTATTGCCAAAACAGTAGTAAACAGATTCTTTTACAAATTAGAGAAAAAGTAAACTTATAAGTTAACACAAGACGTTTAATATAATGGGGTCAGCCTTAGATTGTTTAACATGATGGGGTTGATCTTTTTTTATCCCTATGTTTAATATAATGGGGTATGTTTAACATGATGGGGGTAAGGACTTTCCTCTTCAAACATAGAACTTTCTACAAATGTAGAGCCATATAAATAAATATTGATATGTGCAAATAATTTAACAATTTTAACACATTTGCATTTTATTGATATTTTTCTTGCTTTATTCAATTATTTTTTTTATTCGTGTGCGTTCTTTTAGTGAAGTTTTGAAAGGATCTACAAAACAAATGTAAACCAGTTAAAAAGCTTGATAACTGTTAAAATTGGTAGAAAAGTGAAAGTTTTTTGTTTTTTTCTTGCAGGAATAAAAAAAGGTACTTATATTTGTATTGTAGAAAACAAATAAATATTATAAACATGAAAACAACAAACAAACAAACAACAAGAAAGTGTGATACTACACTAGAGGAACTTTTAAATATTGCAAATCAATTAAGCCAATATTTTTTGGATAACTTTACAGGCAGTTGGGAAATGTACGATAAGGTTTCCATACTTAAAAAAAAGGCAATAGATTTGAAATTGCATTCCTACATATCGGGCTTAAATAGAGAATAATATTAACACTAAAAACATATTAAAATGAAAAATTTAAAACAAGAAATAAAAGCGCTTAATTTAAAGTATTCAATCATTGAAAAAACTGATATAGAAAATGTAATTGTCTACAGCAATGATAT
>CAZEMS010000104.1:0-5505 GCA_964513475.1 uncultured Mycobacterium sp.
GATCACCGCGATCGGCTCGTCGGCCATCCCGACGTCCCGAGGCGTCGCCGAGGCCACCGGTTCGGCTTCGCCTCCGGTCAGAAACCGCGCCAGCGCGTTGATCGTCGGGTACTGCCAGAACTCAACCGGCGAAACCGTGCGGCCCAGCAGTTCCGACAACTCACCGGTGAGCACCACCGCATCGCGCGATCCGACCCCCAGATCGTGCATCGACACGCCGAGATCGACCTGGTCGGGGTTACAGCCGACATTGGTGACCAGGTAGTCAACCAGCCAACGCCGAACGGCTTCCTCGTCAATGGCAGAGGTCATGTACCAGCTTCCAAACGGCTGAACTCGTCCAGCCGGTACCGCTCCACACACGCTGCACGCCGTACCTTGCCGCTTGTCGTCACTGGCAACGATCCGGGCGCCACCAACATCATGTCTGATACCCGCACGTTGTGCGCCATCGAAATCGCCGCCACCACTTCACGTTTCATTGCGTCGAGAATCGATTGGTCGTCGGCCCCGGGTTTCTTCAGCTCGGCGATGACAACCAGCCGCTCGCTGGCTTCGTCGGGAATCGAGATCGCCGCGACCCGACCGCCGGTGATCTCCTGAACGGTGGCCTCGATGTCATCGGGATAGTGGTTGCGCCCGTCGATGATCAGCAGATCCTTGATGCGCCCGATGATGAACAACTCACCGTCGAACATCACGCCCAGATCCCCGGTGCGCAGCCAAGGCCCCCGCGGCGTGCCCGTCGCCGGTTCGGTCAGCTGGCCGCCGAAGGTGCGCTCGGTCAGCTGCGGATTACGCCAGTACCCCCCGGCCACGTGGTCGCCGTGCAGCCAGACCTCGCCGATCTGGCCTGCGGATTTTTCGACCGACGTCTCGGGGTCCACCACGCACACCGTCGTCGACCGCGGCGTACCGCACCCGATCAGCTCCGATCCGCCCTCGCTGCACCGCTCCGCGTGCCCGGCGGAGAGCTTCTCGAAGTCGAACCGCACCGCGGTGGGGGCACTCCCCCCTGCGGAGGCCACAACATAAACCGTCGCCTCGGCCAGCCCGTAGGACGGACGCAGTGCCGTGCCCGGAAGGTTGAACTGGGCGAAGCGCTCATTGAAGCGTCGGACTGTTGCGCCGTGGACCCGCTCGGCTCCGTTGATCATGACCGCGACATCGCTCAGGTCGAGGCCGGCCATGTCGTCGTCGGTGGTCCGGCGCACCGCCAACTCGAAGGCGAAGTTCGGTGCGGCGGTGAACGCGTGACTGCTGGTGGCCAGCGCCCGAATCCAGCGGGACGGCTTCTGCATGAACGCAACCGGACTCATCAGCACGGCCGGGCATCCGATGGTCAGCGGGATGAACAGCCCGACGATCAGTCCCATGTCGTGGTAGAAGGGCAGCCACGACACGACCGTGGTGTCCGCTGGTGGACCTTGCCCGTAGGCCTCGTAGTAGTCGGTCAGGAGCTGATCGACATTGATGATGACGTTCTTGTGGGTCACCACCACGCCGGCTGGCCGACGGGTCGATCCGGACGTGTACTGCAGGTAGGCCGTCTTGGGAAGGGGCGCCACGGTCTCGGTGCCCGGCGGCGAGTCGAAATCCAGCGCGTCGATCTCGATCACGCGTGGCGCTCGTTGCCCCGGCCGGGCCTGTGCGTACGCCTGAGCGTAGGTCCGAATCTCATCGACGACGGCAGACTGTGTCAGGACCGCCACCGGCGCGCAGTCCTGCATGGCACCCGACACCCGCTCGTCGTGCTGGCCGAACTGCGGCATTGAGAGCGGGACGGCGATGAAACCGGCCTGAATTGCGCCGAAGAAGGCGACCAGGTACTCCAGGCTCTGCGGCGCCAAGATCAGCGCCCGGTCGCCGGGTGCGCCGGTCTTCGACAGCTTCGCGGCCACGATCTGCACACGCTCATGCAGTTGAGACCATGTCAGGCTGTCGGCAATCCCGGCTGGGTCAGCTTCGTAGTCGATGAACGTGTATGCAACGACGTCGGGCTTCTCCCGGGCCCGCGCCGCGAGCAGTGCGGGGATCGACGACTCAATCACCGGCATTACGAGACCTTTCCGTACGGCTCCCGGCGCACCGCTGCGCCGGGAGCAGCCCAGACATCAGCATACGGAGGATTCGGCGTCCGACCGGGTCACGACGCCCCTCATCAGACACCGCCATCGCTGCGGGCGGGGGCCGATTCCGCGCTGTCGAACAGGGCGTCCAGCACGCTGTCGCCTGACGAATCCGGAGCTGCCTCCAACGCGCCTTCGGAGCCTTCCTGGCCTCCCTGCGCCGACAGCTTGCGGGCGAGAAATCCCGCCAGCGTCGCGATCGTCGGATAGTTCCACAACATCGTCGCGGACAGCTCGATGCCGACGAGCTGCTCGGCATCTCGCCGGATCGACATGGCCATCACCGAGTTGAGCCCCAACTCGGCGAACGGCCGATCCAGTTCCAGCTCGTTCTCCGGCATCATCAACTCGCGGGCCAGGATCGCCCGCAGCCCGCTCTCGAGCTCGGCGAGCGTCTCTTCGGGAGACAACTGCGACCACTTGAGTTCGGCCGCTGCGCCGAGACGCGCGTCGACCGCGGACCCCCCCGGGGTTTCGGCGGACGTCATCGGGGCCATCACGACACGGGCGACGTCGTGGCGCGCCACGTACTCCCAGGCGGTGAAGGCCTCGTCGGGGGCGATCGGTCGTGACCCCAGCCGTTCCAGCTCGTTCACGACGATCTCAGCGTCGGCGGCGAAGCCGATCCCCTTCCAGGCCACCCAGTCCAGGCTGACGGCGTTGCCGCCGTCGTTGCGGCGGGTTCGCGCCAAGCAGTCGAGGTAGGCGTTGGCCGCTGCGTAGGCACCCTGTCCTGGCACTCCGAACACCGTGCCGGCCGACGAGGTGAGATAGAAGAAGTCGAGTTCGCCGGGCGGGAAGATGTCGTGCAGCGTGCGGGCCCCGGCGATCTTCGGCCGCAGCACCCGCCGTAGCGGACCTTCCTCCAGTTCGTTGAGGAGCTGGCTCTCGCTGACGCCGGCGGCGTGGATCACTCCCCGGATCGGTGGTGACCCGTCGCGGTCCCTCCTGTCCAGCAGGGCCTGCACGGCCTCATGCGAGCCGACATCGAGGGACACGGCTTCGACGGCGACGCCACGCGTCTCCAGGGCGCGAATGGCGGCGATGCGCTGACTTACTGCCGGGTCCGATTCCCGGTCCCATTCGCGGCGGGGTGGCAACGCGCTGCGCCCGGCCAGGATCAGGCGCCGTGCGCCGCGGTCGGCGAGCCAGCCGGCGATCAGCAGACCGAGCGCCCCCATGCCCCCGGTGACCAGGTAGGCGGCGTCCGGGCGGCAGCGCAATGGTTCCCGCACCGGCTCACCGGCGAGCGGCACCAGATGCGGTGCGCGGAACTGGCCTGAGTCGGTCCCGCGCAGCAACACGATCGACTTGGGCGGTGCTGCCAGCAGCCGGGTCAGCGCCGCCGCGCAGGCGCCCAAATTGTCGCCGGCGCCGACGTCGACGAGTCCACCCCATAGTTGTGGCTGCTCGGCGGAGATGACTCCGGCAAGGCCCCACAGGCTGCTCTGTGGCAGCGCTTCGGCAGATTCGGCGTCGTGCACCCCGGTGGTGATGATCCACAGCGTGGTCTGGTCGTCGCGCTCGGTCAGCAGCCGTACGATCCCACCCACCTCCATCGACAGCCGCTCGGCGGCGTCGATGTCGCTCTCCGACGGCCGGGTGGCCGCGAGGTAGACGACGTGACGGGCGTCGCCGGTGTCCGCGGTGCCGTAGCCCAGGCCGGTCAGTTCGGCCTCGACCTGGCTGCGGCTGTCATCGGTGCCCCCGACAACCGACACCGTGGCGGTCGGCGGCCCCGCTGAGGTCGCCTCCTCCGGCAGCGGCTGCCACTCGACCACATGCGCGATCATCCGCGGATCGGCCGCGCCGGCCGGCGCCTGGGTGGTGGATTCCACGTCGATGAATCGCAGGCCGCGAAGGTCGATGCAGGTCGTACCGTCGGCCGCCTTGAGTACCGCGTCGACGACGAGGTCATCGGCACTACCGTCCTGGCGCCGGATCTCGACCGAAGCGTGGGCGTCGTTCAATGGTGCACCGCAGCGCAGCTGGTCGACCGCGGCGGGCACCATCAGCCGGGGGTTGGCGCTGTCCACCAGCCGCGCGATGCTGACGGCGGCGTCGAGCCCGGCCGTCGACCTGGCCGGTCCCGGGCCGGTCGTCGAGGCCTGGGCGAGGTCCACGTCGGCGTGCAGTTCGCCGGGCGCTGAGCGGCACGAGCCGACCGACCACGGGAACGGCTGACCTGCGACACCCCAGGTTCGCTGCAGTTCTGCCACCGCTTCGGAGTCGTAGCCGATCTCCTGGAACTCGCCGCCGGGTTCGGGTCCCGGGTCGGCCGGCCGGTCATCCTGCGACCGATGCGCGATTCGGGCGCTGACGTGGCGCACCCACCGCTGTGCGTGGCCGTCTGCCACCGGGCCGGCCGATGCCGACGACAGGGTAAGGGTGTCCTCGTCGGCGACAACTTGGATGACTCGCGGCTGGTCGACGATGAGCGGATAGTCGAACCGGATGTCAGCCAACGTCGATGCGTCGCATTCGACGACCGCGGTGGCAAGTGTCTGCAGCAGAACCGACATCGGCACCACCTCGAGACCGTCGATTTGGTGGAATCCGGGGTAGGGCTTTGCCTCGGGCACCAGCCGGGCCCGCCACAGATGCATGGGCGGCGCGGTCGCGATGGTGAGGTGCTCACCCAGCAGGGTTCCTGCCCGCGGTGCGCCTCCTGCGGCGTCGGTGCGCTTCTTCGTGGTTACCCAGTGGCGGGTGTGATGCCAGGGGGTGGTGGGCAGAGCCGGGTGCGGTTCGGGCCGGTGCGGGATGTTCGGCGGATGGACGGTGTTGAGGTTGGTATGGAAGACGAGCGTCTCGTCGGTGTCGCGCTGCAGGGTGCCCATGCTGCGGTGCTGCGCGTCGGCGAGGGTGTCGCTGATGGCGTAGGTGAGCAGGGGGTGGGGGCTGACTTCCACGAACGTTGCGTGGTCGGTGCCGGCTGCGGCGACGGCCTGGCTGAAGCGCACCGGGTTGCGTAGATTGGCCGCCCAGTAGTCCGCATCGAAAGCTGGTGCCACGGCCGATTCGGCCTGCATGGTTGTGGTGATGATGGGAATCGTCGGAGATGTCGGAGCCAGGCCCCAGAGGGCACTGCGCAGGTCGGGCAGTATCGGATCGATGGTGGGATGGTGCGAGGCCACGTCCACCTCGATGCGACGGGCCAGTAGGTCGCGGGCGCCCACCATGGCGATGAGGGCGTCGACCTCCTCGGGGGATCCGGCGATCACCGTCTGGCGCGGTGAGGCGTAAACCGCCAGGGTCACGCCGGGATGGTCGGCGATCAGGTCTTCGGCGGCATCCGCATCCAGCTCGAGCAGCGCCATTGCGCCTTGGCCGGCCAGTTTGGACATCAGCCGGGAGCGGGTGGCGATGACGCGTA
>CAZEMS010000105.1:0-5497 GCA_964513475.1 uncultured Mycobacterium sp.
TACTACTCGGTATAGATTTAGTTCAGGGTGCTTTTCACCTAGTTTATATTTCATCGCTCACTCTCCCTTAGTTTAAAAAAGTATACATATATGTTTCTTTTCTGAGCCGACGTATACATATATGTTTCTTTTATGCGCCAAAATTGCGCCATATAAAACACTTTTGCGCGCCAAATGGCGCATATATGTATCATCCGTTCGCGAACGCCTCGAGCCCGTACATCTCAAAAAGACGATGATACCGCCGAACTGTGTTCTCGCTTTTCCCTAGCTTGTAGCTAATCGCTTTGTAAGGCATCCCTTTGCGCCTCTCAGCGACGATCGTCAAAACCTGAGTCTTGGTACAAGTCGGCACAAGAACGTCGCTAGAAACGGCTCTCAGAGCGTCCTGTAGTGTTTCGCTCATTTCACACCTGCCCTTTGTAGTCCATTCCTGATCTGCCAGATCGAATTCCGGTGACAGTTGTATTTCTCGGCTTGCTGCTTATCGGTCAAACCGTGCCGGTTTTCTCGGATCGCTCTCACTTGATCTTCGGTCAATTTGATTATTGGCATAACTCTTCCACCATCTGAATTCGCTTACCTATCCAGTGCATTACGGGCACTGCCATTGAGTTCCCTAATGCTTTGTATCGAGGGCCGTCTGGACACTTCTCCTTGATGTCTGTATATCCATCAGGGAATCCCTGAAGCCTCTCACACTCTATTGGCGTAAGCCTACGCACGGCCATATTGTTTGCTACAGCATGGCGGTCAGTCCTTGTCTGACAAGGTGATTGCTCATAGAACGGCTCAGTTTGATTGCCGCCATTCTCTGGTTTTCTGCCTATCCAGTTGCCAGGCAAGCCATAAGCAACTGCATGACTATGAGCCTTTGTAAGCGTTGGCGATGGGTCTATTTCTGATCCTATTCCTAAACCCATCCTTCCGTTATCACTCGGCCTACCTTGCATGGTCATAGTGTTTAACGGATATGCAACAAGGTCAGTCGCATCTTTATAGTCTCTTGCCTTTAATGCACTAGCAGACCCGTCCGTGGAATATTCACCGAACAAGACCATCCTTGCGGTTACAGTTGGTATATACCATCCGTCTTCGTTGTGCCCAGGGCGACTGACTCCAGTGCACTCTTTAGTAAGGGTGGGAGTGACTTGCCCCTTTTCTCTGCTCGGCGCAGGATTCCCTGACAGGCTTTCGCGCTCAAAAAGTACCGCTGCGGCACGTCTCCAGTCTCCAAGGTATCCGACAACAAACACACGTCTGCGTCTTTGGGCCACTCCGAAGTATTGAGCGTCAAGAACTCGGTAGGCGAACCCATACCCGATTTCCCCCAACGCCCCGAGGAAGGAACCAAAATCCCTTCCTCCGTTTGATGACAAGACGCCGGGGACGTTTTCCCAAACCACCCATCGTGGGCGTGTGCGTTGAGCAAGTTTAATGAATTCGAGTGCCAGGTTGCCACGGTCGTCATCCAATCCTTTTCTGAGTCCTGCAATGCTGAAAGATTGGCAGGGTGTTCCTCCGACAAGAAGGTCAATTGATCCATATTGATTCGCTCCTATTGTTGTAAAGTCGCCATGCAAAGGCACATCGGGGTAGTGATGCGCCAACACTTCGCGAGGAAATTTCTCTATCTCTGAAAAAAACGAAGGCACCCAACCGAGTGAGTGCCAGGCTACCGTTGCAGCTTCTATTCCTGAACAGACTGAACCGTAACGAATCATGACAGATACCCGGCTATTGCCATCGCCCCGACAACAACAAAAAACACCGCTCCTGCCGTAAGTATAAGATTGTCGATTAGCTCGAGTTTTTTTCTACGCTCGATCTGCGCGTAGGTTTCGGCCATTGGTTTTTTCATCACTCACTATCCTCCAAAGCCTTAATGGCTTCTTCGTATTTACCCTGGCGAATTAGTAGAGCCACCCTTTCTTTAGTGGTCTCTACGAATTCCCACTTTCGACCTTTGATAGTGCCCCATACGTTGCCATGTACATCGCAACTGACATCACCCCAGACATGGCCGCGCACACTGCCTACCACGCTGCCTTGCACACTGCCGTCAACGTCTCCGTCGATATTGCCATAAACGGCACCTTCGACATCGCCCCAGACATCGCTTTTCACGCTTTTGACGCGTAAACGTCCAGAAAATTCTCTCTCAAACTCCACGAGTTCCATCATTTCTTCTTTAGTTGGTTCTGTCATAACTAAATCTGTCATAATTCCCTCCAGAGCCGCGCTTAGGCGGCCATTCCTTTGATTGTCTCTGAGCGTAATTGATAGAAGTATTGCTTTAACTCATCGCAGCGAGCGATCATGCTTTTCATTTGAAATGGCTGGCAATTTGCCGCTTCTGCCATTTTCTGAATTAGAGCGTTTTCGATTGAGTGCAACATTACTTCGATTTGCTGTTCGTTGGTCATTGTGCTTTCCTCTCAGTTAGCGGCACCCCGTGTGCCGTTGAGGTAATATTAGCAAACCCTGCATAAGTGTCAAATTTTTTGACACCTTTATCAATTATTTTTTTGACCGTGATTTCGGTCTCGAGCAATCTGCCGGGTTTTCCAATGATATGCACCTCGATCGCGTCCGGTCTTTGTGCCGCCAGTTGGTCGAATACTTTGCCGAACCCGACCTTTGACACGCACATCGCTTTCGCGTCTTCGCGGACTAACCGCCAGGTAACGCGCTGCCCGACGTACCGGTTGAGCGATTCTATTAACGCCAGAGTTGGTGTGTCGTATCGTTTCACGTTGTCACCATAGCGCGCCATTACTCTTAAAACCGTGTTTGTTGTCTACTAATAATGGGGGGCTTTAGCCCCCATTAGTAGATAATGAACATGGTTTAGGTAATGATTAAAAAGTAATCATTTTGTTGTTGTATACATATGTATATATAGGGGAAACATATATATACACAACATTTTTTCTGTCCAATTTCTTGACGCTTTCTGGGTCATTTTTTGACAATAAAACCGCACTCAATGCCGCTTTTTGTGAACACCGGCTCGGTCGTTTTGGTGTCTTGCAACCACTCGATTAATATCGGCCTTTTCGGTCGCATGTGCTCGGGAACTGCAAATTTGATATAACCGCTCGGCTCTCGCGTCCCTTTGGCGGTATGAAAATACGGATCGCTTGCCGCGCAGCGAATGAGCTCGTCGAGCTCCGCTTTCATCCCGGCGATTTTGGTTTCCTCGAGTAGCGTCTGCACCAGCTCCGCCGCTTCCTCGTCGTAGGTTTCCCAGCGTAACACCGCCATCTCGGTTGAACCGTTCTCGAACTCCACGGGAACCCGGCGCATATCCCCTGCCCACCTGGGCGCTTTGTCGACGAGCCGCCAGCGATCCTTTTCCCATTGCGCGATCGTTCGCTCGATTTTGGGGTCCCACTGCACATTAATCGAAAAATCTATGTTCGCGATAAGCGCCGAAGCACCGCGAGCGCTGCGACCTTCCGATACCTTGCTCGTATGGTGCGCCAGAATGCAGCACCCAGTGTCGTTGATCCTTGGCAAAATCATCGTCTCGAGCTCGTTTATCAGCCGGCTTGCCTGGCGGTTGTCGTTTTCATCGAGCGCAAACGTAGTCGCTAGAGTATCGAACACCACGACCGCCGGCGGTTCCGGCATCTCATCGAGCCACATTGCGAAGAACTGTACCTCGGAAACGTCCATACCCATCGCCGGCACGCAATACAGATCAAACGCCGGTTCGCCCTGGCGTTCTGATAAATACGCTTTTATGCGTGCCTTTATGTGGCCCATTGATTCGCTGAATAGCACCACCGGGCCCGGCTTGAGCTCGAACCCCTGCCAGTGTGAATCGCCCATTAGCATCGAAACGATAAGATCGCATATCAAATGAGTTTTTCCTGAATTGCTGGGCCCGTATACCATGCCCAGGCTTTTTGCCGGTATTAGCTTTTCGAGCATCCATTCCGGCTGCCGAACTTTTAAATCCCACGGCGTCGGCTTGAATCTCCCAAAATAATGCTGGCGGAACCGCTCGAGCATGATTTCCAATTCATTCATTATTACCTCAATTTTTCACGAAGCGAACGCAGCTTTTCAGCGCGCCCTGGATCAACGCGCAGCATGAGAGCACGAATCATCTGATCGTCGTTGTCCTTAATTCCCTTATCGCCGCGCCGAAGCGCAGCGCCCATGATGGCGATTAAAAAATCCGCCGTCTCGATATCGTCTTTTTTATACTGTGGTTTTACGCTCAAACCGCGCTCGATTAGACCGCGCCGCTCGAGCTCCGCCAGAATGACCGCATACTTGCAGCCATGCCGGCAATAAAAGAGCACGTCGCGCTCGCGACCGGTCTTGACGTGAAAACGATCATCCCCGCCGCACACCGGACACGGCCCCTTAAACTCGGAGCCGGACCGACGTAAACCGAGCGCCTCGGCAAGCGCTTCGCTAGAACGGAATGTCATCTTCGAACGACTCACCAGTAAATGCCGGCGCTTGCTGCGGAGCCTGTACCGGCGCATTAAGCCGATTCTGCGACTCAACCGCCGTGACCGGCGCTTCTGGTCTCTGTAACGGCTCAAACGCCTTGATCGACTGCCGATCGTTCAAGTCCTTTGGTGGAACCACTAAAACGCGCATCCGCGCGCCCTCGAGCTCTACTGGATTGCTCGGATCGCGTATCGACCGCATCCCGGCTGCAAGGCACATATTCGCCAAAATCTTGTAGGCGATTTCGCGCACATTATCGCGCGGATGCAACACGTTGAGATTTTCCCAAATCCGACCGCCTTTGCACTGGAACGTAACCGAGATGTAAGTATTCCCTGACCCCGATACTTTCTGCATTACTTCCGTGATTTCGGCTTCCTGCCAGCCGTCATCAATTCCTAGGGCACCGCCGGCCCACTGAGTAGCGTCAAACATAATTAAATTTTCCTTTTTGGTGCGTTAGTAAAAAAATCGGGAGCAAATGGATTAAAGCCGAGCAAAAACATGCGCTCCCTGACACGTTCATCGGTTGCGAAAACAGTTTTTCCGCGAATTTTGTAAAATCTGCCGATCACAAAAAAATCGGCATCGTCTCGGCTGAACATCAAAATCAAATCCTCGCCGAGCGCTGCGTCACAAATGTCGATTCCGTCGCGCCACATCATTTCTTGAGCTCCGCCATAAACTGCGACCAATCGAGCGCCATTTCCGGCGGTAAGCCGTAACGATTTTTTGCCACCCAAGCCGGGCGTTCCTCGGTATACATTACGCGCTCGCCTTCGCCTTTTCCGCGAGTTCGAACGCGCCCGCGATCCTCGACCTTAACGGTCGATACCTTCATTGTCGCAAAAAATATCGCGTCGCTGTGCTCGGCCACCAGGTCGCTTGCTTTGTTTTGCAGCTTGATAATATAGCGGTCGTATGCGTCGGCGTCCGGCGCTTCGAATCGACGAACGGCGCTGTGCGCAATTAAAACCGTTGCCATTCGCTTTTGATCGCGCAGAAAATTCACCCGGTCGAGAAA
>CAZEMS010000106.1:0-5468 GCA_964513475.1 uncultured Mycobacterium sp.
GTGACGGAACCGCAGGCAACGACGGTGGTGTCGGCGGTGTCGGAGGTAACGGTGGCAACGGCGGCAACAACGCCACAGGACACAGCGATGGCGGTCACGGAGGCCATGGCGGCGCCGGCGGTACTGGAGGCGCCGGAGCTGACGGGGGTGTCGGTGGTGTGGGCGGTAACGCGGGTAACGGCGGCAACGACGCCGGCACCTCCAGTCGCGGCGGGTTCGGTGGTGTCGGCGGTGATGGCGGTGATGGCGGTGCCGGTGCCGTCGGGGGGGCCGGTGGTGACGGCGGAGCTGGCGGCGATGGGGGCGACGGCGCCGGTACCTATAGCCGCGGCTGGTACGGCGGCGCCGGGGGCGACGGCGGTTCCAGCGACACTTCCACCGGCGGTGCCGGTGGTAAAGGCGGCGTCGGCGGCGACGGTGGTGACGCCGCCTTCAGCAGCTTCGGTGGTGGCGGCGGCAACGGTGGAAGTGGTGGCGCCAGCGATACTGCTGACGGCGGTGACGGCGGTGACGGCGGTGACGGCGGTACCGGCGCCGGCTCCCTTGGTGCCAACAGTTCGAGCGCCGGTGGTGAAGGTGGTGACGGCGGCGACGGCGGTTACAGCACCACCGGAACTGCTGGTCGGGGCGGTGACGGCGGTGACGGCGGTGCCGGTGGTGCCGATGCCGTTAACGACAGCTTCGGTGGTGGCGGCGGAACAGGTGGCGACGGCGGTGACAGCACCGCGGGCACCGGTGGTGCCGGTGGAGTCGGCGGTAATGGCGGCGCCGGTGGCGACAACACCGGTGACTACAGCGGAGGCGGCAACGGCGGTACTGGTGGCACTGGTGGTGATGGCGTAGCCGGCGGTGGTGGTGGCGACGGCGGTAACGGAGCCGCTGGTGGTAGCGCCGCCGTCGAGAGCAGGGGCGGGATAGGAGGTAGTGGCGGAACCGGTGGTGAAAGCACCGGCGGTGCAGGGGCGGCCGGTGGTGCCGGCGGTGCCGGAGGCGACGGCGCCGATGTCGCGGCGAATGGTGGCGTCGAGAGCATCGGCGGCAATGGGGGTAGCGGTGGCGCGGGCGGTGAGGGCACTACGACAGGCGGCGCCGGTGGTGCCGGCGGCGACGCCGGTGCGGGCGGCGCCACCAATGCCGTCAGCTTTGGCGGTAACGGTGGTACCGGTGGCATGGGCGGCGAAGGCGGCACCGGCAACGGTGGCGACGGCGGTGTCGGCGGTGACGGTGGTGACGGTGGTGCCGCTACGTTCAGCTCTGGCGGCAACGGCGGCACCGGTGGTGAAGGCGGTTACGGCACCGCCAGTGGCGGCGGCAATGGTGGTGCCGGTGGTACCGGTGGAGCTGGCGGCGCCATCGCCGGTGCCGACAGCTACGGCGGTGACGGTGGTAACGGCGGTGACGGCGGAGGGGCTTGGGTCGTCGGTACCGGTGGCGCCGGTGGAGTCGGCGGGGTCGGTGGGGTCGCCGGTGACGCTGTTGACCGCAGCTTCGGCGGTGACGGTGGAGCCGGGGGTGATGGCGGCATCGCCGGCAACGGTGGTGCCGGTGGTGCCGGTGGTGCCGGTGGTGCCGGCGGTGATGACGTTGGCGGCACTAGCCAGGGCGGAGACGGCGGTTCCGGAGGTGACGGCGGGTTCAGCACCGATGGGACCGGCGGTGTCGGCGGTAATGGCGGTGACGGCGCTGATGGCGGTACTGGCGACGTGAGCCGGGGTGGTGACGGCGGTGACGGTGGTAACGGCGGACAGAGTACGGACGGTGTCGGTGCTGACGGCGGTGACGGCGGCGCCGGCGGCAGCGGCGCTGATGTCGCCGGTATCGGCGGCGGCTACAGCATCGGCCGCAACGGTGGTGACGGCGGTGCCGGCGGTGACGGCACGACCGGCGGCGGTGCTGGTGGTGCTGGTGGCGATGCCGGTACGGGAGGTGCGGCCCTTACCAACAGCGCCGGAGGTGCCGGAGGTGACGGCGGTGACGGCGGTGCAGCGGGCACCGGTGCCGGCGGTGACGGCGGCGACGGCGGCCTCGGTGGTATCGGTGGGGCCGCCACAACCGGCGACAGTGTCGGCGGTAGTGGCGGTAGTGGTGGTGACGGCGGTGACGGCACGACCGGCGGCGGTGCTGGTGGTGCTGGTGGCTTCGGCGGTATCGGTGGGGCCGCCACCACCGGCGACAGTGTCGGCGGTAATGGCGGAAATGGCGGTGACGGCGGCACCACGAACACCGGTGACGGCGGTGCCGGTGGTGCGGGTGGCAATGGCGCTGCCGGTGGAGCCAACGCAGGCACCGACAGCTACGGCGGTCTTGGTGGAAACGGCGGCAACGGTGGTGCCGCGACTTTCACGACCGGTGCCGCCGGCAACGGCGGTGCCGGCGGCACTGGCGGGGCTGGTGGGGATTCCGCCGGTAACGACAGCTTCGGTGGTGACGGTGGCAACGGCGGTGACGGCGGTGACAGCGCTGGCGTTCTCGGCCACATCGGCGCCGACGGAGGTGCGGCCGGCGCCGGTGGTGACGGCGGTGACGACGCCGGTAACGACAGCGTGGGCGGTGATGGCGGTGCTGGTGGCGGAGGCGGTAGCACCACCATTGGTACTGGCGGTGTCGGCGGTTCCGGTGGAGTGGGCGGCAACGGTGGTGTTGCCGGTAACGACAGCGCTGGCGGCCAAGGCGGCGATGGTGGCATTGGCGGTGTCAATGACGCATTTGGTCCCGCAGGTGTCGGTGGTGACGGTGGGGCTGGCGGCAACGGTGGCGTTGCCGGTAACGACAGCGCTGGCGGCCAAGGTGGCGACGGTGGTGATGGCGGCTACACCGGGTTTCCGGGCGTGGGCGCTGATGGTGGTAGGGGCGGCAACGGCGGTACCGGTGGTGCCGCTACCGGCGAAAGTGCCGGTGGTAGCGGTGGCGCGGGCGGTGACGGCGGTGACGGCGGCTACACCGGCGGTAACGGCGGTGCCGGCGGCGACGGCGGTAGCGGCACGGATGTGGCCGGTGTAGGCGGTGACGGCGGTGACGGCGGTGACGGCTATGAAGCCGGTAACGGCGGTAACGGCGGTGTCGGCGGTAACAGCGCAACCGGCAACGGCGGCGAAGGCGGCGAAGGCGGCGAAGGCGGCGAAGGCCTCTCGGGTTCCGGCTATAACTACAGCCTCGGTGGCGACGGGGGGGCCGGCGGTGCCGGCGGTAGCAGCATGACCGCGCAAGGTGGCGCCGGTGGCGCTGGTGGTGTCGGTGGTGACGGCGGTGGCGGCTTTTTCTATTCCAACTTCAGCTTCGGTGGTGCTGGTGGTGTCGGCGGAGATGGCGGTGACAGCGCCAGCGGGACTGGCGGTAGCGGTGGTGACGGCGGTGCCGGCGGAGCCGGCGACAACGCCGGTATCGACAGCAGGGGCGGCAACGGCGGCTATGGCGGTGCCGGCGGCCACGGCGGCTACGGCAACGGTGGTAACGGTGGTGCCGGTGGTGCTGGTGGTGCCGGCGGAGACGATGCCGATAACAACAGCTTCGGTGGTGACGGTGGTGCCGGCGGCGCCGCCGGAAGCGGCGGCAACGGTGGTGACGGTGGTGACGGGGGTGACGGTGGTACCGCCGGTAATGAAAGCAATGGTGGCAATGGTGGTAACGGAGGTGTTGGCGGCGCCAACTTCGACATTGGCGGCACTGGCGGCACTGGCGGCAACGGCGGCACTGGCGGCGACGGCGCCGATACCGCCGGTAACGGCGGTGACGGCGGTGCTGGTGGTGGCGGCCAAACCGGCGGTGAGGGAGGTAACGGCGGTAACGGCGGTGCCAGCGTGACCAATGACGGTGGGAACGGCGGCGCTGGTGGTGCTGGTGGCCTCGGCTTTGTCATTGTCGGTGACAGCACCGGCGGTGCCGGCGGCGCCGGCGGTGAGGGCGGTGCCACCGACACCGGCAACGGCGGGGAGGGCGGTGTCGGTGGTGCCGGCGGTAACGGCGCTCTCAACAACGTGTCCGGCGGCAGTACTGGTGGTGACGGCGGCGTCGGTGGCGCCGGCGGTGCCAGCAACAGCGGCGCCGGTGGCGCCGGCGGTGATGGTGGCCTCGGCGGTAACGGCGGTAACTTCGCGGCCGGCGACAGCACTGGTGGTGACGGCGGTGCCGGTGGCGAGGGCGGTGCCGCGGTTGCCGGAAACGGTGACGGCGGCGCCGGTGGTGACGGTGGCCAAGGTGGTATCGGTGGCTCCTTTGCCGGTAACGACAGCACTGGCGGTGATGGTGGTGACGGTGGAAACGGCGGTGGTACCGCCGCCGGGACCGGTGGCAACGGTGGTGCCGGCGGTGACGGCGGCTACGCTGACCTCGGCGGCATTGGCGGGGCCGGTGGTGACGGGGGTGACGGGGGTAACGGGGGTGCCCCGGGAACGCCGGGTGACCCTCCGGCTGGTCGAATCGGCGGCAACGGCGGCGCGGGGGGTGTCGGCGCCTGACCCGTCGGCGCCCACCTGGGTCTGTGAGAGTCGGATGGCTAGCGGTCGGGCTCGTGGGTAACAGCGAGCCCGACGGCTCCGGTCGTCTCACTGTTGGTTGCCTTGGTCGCTGCATAGCGCTCGGACTCTGAAGTTGCTACCTAACTAACCTCGAACCCCGGTGTGGTCGAGGCGTTGAGTCGTCGTCGCGCGTTCCGGTCGGATCGCCGCGTGTGATCAGAAACCTTCGGGCCCAGTTTTCCTTCGGTTTTTGCGGTTCAGCGGCACGTCGTCGGTTGCTGCGTGTCTACTATCACGTGAACCCATCCCGTGGGGGATACCTGCACAGATGAAGGCGAGAGGGCGAGATGGCCGAGAAGAATGCTCCTGCTCCAGTGAATGGCTCCGATGATCAGCGTATTACGAGGTCAGGTGCTCATCGGCGGTCCAGGAGCGGTGGTGTTCACACGCTTCCGATCCGTTCGGGTGGGTGGAGTCTGCCCAAGCCTTCGGTGTCGACCTATGCCGGTTATGTAGGACGAGTGGGTGCGTTGGCGGTCGCGCTGGGTGTGGGTGCGGCGGTGGCGTCGATGCCGGGGGTGGCGTTTGCCGACACGACCGGTTCGGGTGGGTCTACGGGTGGTTCGAGTGCGTCGAGCTCGGATTCTGCGGGTGCGGGTTCGGATAGCTCGGCTGAGTCGTCTGCGGATACGGGTTCAGATTCTGACGGCGATTCTTCTGGCGGTGCGGGCCAGGACGACGCGGAGGGTGCTGGTGTCGGGGATTCGGATGCCGATGAGGTTGATTCCGATGAGATCGCCGATGAGATCGATGACGCGGATGTCGGCATCGATGTTGATGTCGAGGTCGCCGATGATGATGCGGGTGCGGGTGGGTCCTCGGGTGCCGATGACGACGCGGATGTCGACGTCGAGGTTGATGTTGACGCTGATGTAGATGACTCCGGCTCGGGCTCGGGCTCGGATGGCGATGCTGACGCCGATCTGGGTTCGTCGGGTTCGTCGGGTTCGTCGT
>CAZEMS010000107.1:0-4944 GCA_964513475.1 uncultured Mycobacterium sp.
CAACCACATAGTAAAACCTACAGGCCAGTCATTAGGTTGGCTGGTCTTTTGTTTGCTCTTTAATAGTATAAACAATAGATGTTAAACAGTAGAATTTTACATACGGGAAATTCCGTCTTAAAGAATAAAATCATTTTTACATGGGCTTCTAGGGGCCTATGTAAAATCTGCAATTTCCACTCTTAAGTATTGTTTTTCTCATTTATTGTAATCTGCATTGTGGTATGAAAACAGCACTCATAATAGCAGATGGTATTCAACAAATAATGCTTACACCGGAAAGCGAAGAAGAAAGAAACGCTCTTCAGTTGATTACTCCAGACAAAGACATCACAATAGAAAGAAAGGAAGGTACTTTGTTTGATAGTAATCCCCCTAATTCGGCAAAGGGGTATACGATACAAAAATGCAATGGAGATTACTTAAGAGCATATGAATGCGAAAAAAGCCTTATGCTGGTATTAAAGCCTAAGAAAACTGTTAAAAAGGATGAACCAAACTCTTAAGTAATGAAAAACATCCCCAACAAAATATACCTTCAGATTGGTGAAGACTGTGATTCAGATGATTTTAAGGAATTAACTGAAGTTACTTGGTGCGAAGATAGTATTGATAGCAACGACATTCAATACATGAGACTTACAAACAAGGCCAAAGAAGCTTTTGCCGAAATTGCATCTAAAACCGATTACCCAAGGTCTTCAATAGGAATTGCATTTGGAAGAATACGCAACATATGTGATGAATTAGGGATTAAGTATAAAACCAAGCCAAGCTCTTGAGAAATGAAGCAAATTAATGTAAACAACTGCCTTGGATGTCCTTTTGTTAGGCACGATAATGACGGATCATTAACATGTACAGCAATGAATGATATTATTGTAAAGCATTTTATTACTGATGATATTGTGGAAATACCTGAATGGTGCCCAGCTAAAAAAGGTGTTGCGGTTAAATTAAACATATAATCACTCCCGTTTAAGGCTGTCTTTAATGCTTTGGGCAATGTTCATAAATTCTTCTTTAAGCTTCACAAGCTCTGCAACTGCTTCTTTCACAGCTTGGATGGTATGCTCTCCTTCCAAAAAAGAAATCTGTAGCTTTTTAAGGGACTCGCCTTCTTTTAAGAGCAATTGAAGCATGGTTTCTCTGGTTTCCTTGTTCTCTGCTCTTAACTTTTGGTTGTCACGCCAAAGAACAATAATACCTACAATTAATACTGCTCCTGCTGGTCCGTATATGGTCACTAATTCATTAAACTCCATCTTTAATATAATCTTTTAAAAGTTTCACATCCTTTGTGCCATAAGCTTCAAAAATAGCGTGGTTGGCTTCGTGTAGTTTTTTTCGCAAATCAGCAACCTGGTTGTAAATCTCTTGGATTTCTTTCTGTGTCTTCAAGCCTTTCAGTTTCCTTGCCAAAGTATAGCTGTTAAGAAGCAGCTTGGTATGACAAAACATTAAAGCAGGATAGCTTAAGAGTACAGTCAGCTTTGAGTATTGATTGATATATGCTGTTCCATGCAGCATATGTAACACCCCACAAAACACAAACACCAATCCCAAATACACCGCAAACTTGTCGTTCAACAGATAACTTAACTTTGGACGGATGTCTTTAAAAACATAAAAAGCAAAAATCAAGTACAATGCTCCTGTGTAATAGCTGAACCAAATTATCAAGTGCCTTATCTGTGGAACTGGCAAGCAATGCTCAGAATCCATCCAGTTCTCCAATTGCAAAAATTCCATACACACATTAGTTGTTTACAAACTTTTAGTTAGTCGTGCTCGTTAGTTCTTTCTCTTCTGTTTCGATAATCTTTTTCGATATGTCCAATCCACCTTTGATGCCTTCTTTCTCGTTGGCAAGGTTTCCTTTTACTTTCTCTTCAGCGATGTTCCATGTGCCTTCGGTACGTGCCTTTTCCCTTATTTCAGCTAGTTTATAGTCATGCTTGGTCTTGTCATGGGCTATGTCCATCTGCTTCATCTCTTTGTCCACATCAGCTTTAAAGGCAATGTTCTCCTGTTCTTTCTCTTGTGCCACCAATGCAGCTTGTTGTGCTCCTTCGTTGTTGGCGTTGATCTTCTGCATCTCGTTGGCTTGTATCTGGTCTTGTTTGCGCTTCTCTGCAACTCCAAGGTAGATTCTAGCCTGTTTGATGTTCTTGAGCTCGTACAATACAGCCATGTCTTCGCTACCGATCAATCCAGCAGTGTTCTTCTGCTTCACCATCTCGTAGAACTCTCTCCACTCTTCTTTGGTAGGTCTGGCCTGTACATCCCATGAATACTCATAGTTGTCAAGGTTGGCACCACCATAGTTGGCTGGCTCTCCATACATATGCTCATACAATCCCTTTGGCCCATGCTTTTCACCCAATCGGTGCAACATGCCCACTTGCCTGTAAACAGCTTTGGAAATCTCCAGATCAGCATTGAAGAAATGTTCCAAGCTCATGTTGGTGGCTTCTACCTGTAGTTCTGCCACTTTCTTGCCTTGCTCTGGATGAAGAGCTTGTCCAAGGCTCACAGGGTTGTATCCTGTTATCTCGTCAAGCTTTGCCAGATATTGATTGAGTACATTGATGTAGTGGATTACTTTTTCAGCGTTTGACTGCTTTATTTCATAGGCACCTGCTGTGGCTCCCCTTACGTCCCTTCCTGCTGTGTCACCAATCAAGAAACCTTCCTGAATCATGAAGTCAATCTTCTCCATGTCGCTCATTTGCTCACCCATCCTGTTTTGAAGGTTTGCAGCACGTAGCTCTTCAAGGTTCAACTTCAAGATGTTCGGTCTTTCTGTTGCTATCAGGTGATCTATTTTTAAATGAGTCTGGTGAATCTTGATTAGCAATGGTTCTGCCAATGAAGCCATGCTCAGTGACTTGCCATTATGATGGTTCGGGCTGTAAATTTTTTCTCCCAACAAGTCTTCATTCAACCTTGGCTCGGTCTTTTTCGGGTTGATGCAATTGATTCTTTGCCCATAACCCAACAGTATATCGCTTCCAACTACCCAATAGCCTTCATATACTGACCTGTACGTCTTTCTTTTTACCTGCCTGGTGTTTCCGTACCTTTTCTTGAAATTCTCTTGCTGTGCCTTTGTACGGTTGCTTCCATACTTCTTCTTTCTAAGTATCTTGTTGCCAAACTGGTCAGGTTGCTCTACATAGGTATCTTGGTTGGTGCTGATGTATTTAAAATGCATTAAGAGCACCCTGTTTACATCATGCTGCCTGAAATAGTCTTTGTTGACAAAGTAGGAGTCTTGGTAATAGCCATAGTTGCTACCTGCCTGTGAATAGTTTTCGGCTATTTTTTCATAAAGCCTTGGGTCGTTTGCCACTTCTGGAAAGTGTGCTGCAATGTCGTTCATTGTCCACTGGTCCAAGGTAGCTTTATATGGGATGTCCCTAAAGTCAGGCTTGTTGCTATAAGCTGTTATGGCTGTAAAAGGGTTTGATCGCTTGATGGTAGGCATGAAATCCCTTCCCATGGTACAGCTTACGTTTGCCACGTTGTACATTACGGTGTCAAAGGCATACTGTCTCTTGATCTCCCTGTAGTTGTTTCTTTTCAGGTGGTGCGCTATGCCCATTTCTATCTTCATGGCTGCATAGTGCTTGGAGTTCATCATCTTGAACACTTCCAGTTCTCCCATGTTTCTTGGGATGTCATCTGGAGCCACTCCATTAGGCAAGAATGATTCTGCTGATAAATTTGCTTGCTGAATCAATGTCTGGTAACGCATCATAAACTTCAGCTTCGCATCAAACTCATGCTTTTCATTGATGGCAAGGATGTTTGTGGAATCCACTATTGGGTCATACTCCACACTTGAAATCTTTGCTATGGCATGGTTTACTCTTTTATGGAAGTAGTTGACAATGTTCCAGTCAATCGACTTCATCCAGTTCTGTTTGTCGTTTAACGGATCATTCGAATCTACATTCAGGTAAGGCTTGAACTGGTTGGTATCGATGTCTCCAAAGTAATATTGGCTCAAGCGTTCATATTCAGCAGCGTTTTTCCTGAATATGCTTGGTCCATCCATCTGGTCATGAGAAAATATGGCATGAGCCACCATCAAGCCCCACTCTGGTAGGAGTTTCTTTTTTGGGTCGATGTCATCTTTTGGGAAAGGCGACCTTGAACTGGTGGTGTAGTTTCTCATTTTATCTCATTCATTTACGTATAAAAATACACATAATCGATATTACTTCGGGCCTAAATGTGTATTCTTTCTGTTGATATACACCAAGCCTTCGTGTGTCACATCGCTTCTCGACTGCTTCATGAGCCTTATTTCGTTTTGGTACTCTTCATAGGCAGCCCTTGTCGCACTCGAAGCCTTGTTCTTGTGATACTCTGTCTTCCAAGATGCATAAGCCTTTATCACGTTGGCACCGCTATGGTGAACTATCGTGTGAGAGTGTGCATGGTATCCTGTCCCTATATACTCCAGATACACAGTTTTTGAAGTATAGGATGTGTCCACGATTATTCTCCTGCAAGACTCGTCTATCTTATAGTAACCAGCATCAACCGACTTTTGGTTTGGAAAATATCCATAAAGGTCTTCCGGTAATCCTGTTGCGTTCGACCAATAGTTGAAGAAAGGCACTCTTATACCTTGATAGCTATCAGGCTTCAGGTACTTGTTGTCCATCTTTCTTGCAAGCGTTGGGTCAGGATACATGATTTCTACTCTGTCACCAAACCTTAATCCGATCTTGTTGAACTTCACATAGTCATCAGGAAGCCTAGCTTCACCGTTTTTCTCAACAGTGATGTCTTTTGTCACCACTTCTGTTGCCCAATGGTTCCTAAACTCCCTGTAACCTTGCAATGCATACACAAGGTAGGGAATGAAGTAGTGAGTAGTCGGCCTACGCTCTTCAGCAAGCATCTCAAACACTATGTCCCGTATCTTAA
>CAZEMS010000108.1:0-4614 GCA_964513475.1 uncultured Mycobacterium sp.
ACCCCCTCCAAGACCAGGCTTCTCACCCATTAAGTGGGATAAGGCCCCCCGCAGAACACGGGATTGATAGACCAGACCTATAAACACAGCAATGTGCGCAGGGAACTGGCACTAATCGGCCGAAAACTTACACACAAAAAATCGCAACCACGTCACAATCACACTGCACCCCACCGCCAAACAACACCAATAAACAAAAAAATAGAGTTACGGCGGACATAGCGGCAGGGAAACGCCCGGACCCATTCCGAACCCGGAAGCTAAGCCAGCCAGCGCCGATGATACTGCCCAACTCGGGTGGAAAAGTAGGACACCGCCGAACACATACACGAATTACCCCCCACCACGTGTGGGGGGTAATTCTATTTGTCGAACAAAGTCGGAGTCGTCGTGTCCGCGCCGTTCGCCCTTCCTGCGGATCGTTCCAGATCAAGAAGAATGCGCTTGCGCGCCAAGCCGCCGCCATACCCGGTGAGGCTGCCGTTGCTCCCGATCACTCGGTGGCACGGCACGATGATGCCGATCGGGTTGTGACCGTTTGCCAGCCCGACCGCGCGGGATGCGCCCGGCGATCCGATCTGCGCTGCGATCTGCCCGTAGGTTCGCGTCTGTCCGTAGGGGATGGTCGTCAGCGCCTCCCAGACCCGGCGCTGAAAGACTGTCCCTGCCAGGCTCAGGTCGATCTCGAACTCGGTGCGCCCGCCGGCGAAGTACTCCTCCAGTTGCCCAACCGCGTTGGCGAATGCCGACTCGTCGATTCGCCAACCGTCTCGACTGGGTTCGTAGGTCTGATCGACCATGCGCAAGTGCATCAGCCGTCCGTCTCGACCCGCCAGTGTCAGAGGCCCGACCGGGCTGTCGACGGTCCGGCACTGCATGGTCATCGTTTCCATCAGGTCTCCTTCGGGGGCCAGTCGTTCACTGGATGATCGAGCATCGTCCAGAGGTGCTGTGTTGCGTAGGACCGCCACGGTCGCCAGCGGGCGCTGTGGTCGGAGAGGCGTCGAGGGCTCTCCGGGAGGCCGAGCTGGCCGGCCGCGGCGCGTACTCCGAGATCGGTAGCGGGGAACGCGTCGGGATCACCGAGCGCGCGCATCGCGATCATCTCCACCGACCACGGACCGATACCCGGTATCTGAAACAGTCGTTCGCGGGCGGCGTTCCAATCGGCTCCGGGGTCCAGCACGACCTGCCCGTCGGACAGCGCGGCGACGAGGGCGACCACCGTGCGGCGCCGGGCGGCCGGCATCGCAAGATGCTCCGGGCCAATGGCTGCGAGCTGACCTACGCCCGGGAACGTGTGGGTGAGGCCACCTTCGGGGTCGGTCACCGGATCTCCATGAGCGACGACCAGGCGACGGGCGTGGGTCCGGGCGGCTTTGGTGGACACCTGCTGGCCCAAGACCACGCGCACGGCGAGCTCGGCCTCGTCAACCGTTCGCGGTATCCGCTGACCCGGCGCTTTGGCCACGACGACACTCAGCTGGTCATCGACGCCGAGCGCTTCCACCACCGCCTCCGGGTCGGCATCCAGGTCGAGGAGGCGCCTGCAACGGGCGATCGCTGCGGCGAGGTCACGAAAGTCATCAAGTACCAATCGGCACTGGACGTGGTCGTGATGGGGCGTCAGAGCCGCGATGCCCGCGCCGCGGGGCAGCCGCAGTGTGCGCCGGAACGCTCCGCCACGGACCTCCTCCACCCCGGGGATCGCAGTGGCGGCGAGGTGACCGAACAGACCCTCGTAGGCGAAGGGTCTGCGTACCGGGAGTCGCAGCACCAAGCAGCCCGGCGTGGTGGGAGTTGCGCCGGGCCGGTGGCGGGCCCGATGCCGCAATGCCGATGGGGTGGTGGCAAAGGACCCGCGGACCGTGTCGTTGAACTGACGGATACTTGCGAACCCGGCGGCGAAGGCGACGTCGCCGAAGCGAAGGTCGGTTGTCTCGATCAATACCCGGGCGGTCTGCGCGCGTTGTGCTCGAGCCAGCGCCAACGGGTTCGCGCCGACCTCGGCTTGCAGGATTCGCTCGAGTTGGCGGGTCGTGTAGCCGAGGCGAGAGGCGAGCCCGGGAACCCCGTCGCGGTCCACCGTGCCGTCGGCGATCAGGCGCATGGCGCGGGCCACGACGTCGCCACGGGCGTTCCATTCCGGCGAGCCCGGCGAGGCATCCGGCCGGCACCGCTTGCAGGCCCGGAACCCGCCCGCCTGCGCGGCTGCCGCGTTCGCGTAGAAGCGGATGTTGCGCGCGAACGGCGGGCGCGCCGGGCAACTAGGCCGGCAATAGATTCCCGTGGTGAGCACGGCGGCAACGAACCAACCGTCGAACCGGGCGTCTTTGGACTGAACCGCCCGGTAGCAGCGGTCGAAGTCGTCGTACATGGTCCTAAGCCTTACACGCACCCACCGACACTACTAGCGGGAAACCGACATGACGCCCCGAGGGCGCAGGCGATGGCAGTCGCCCCGGCGGGGCCTTGCTCAGACCGGAAACGCGAGCCGGGTGGGTTCATCATGTCCGCGCAGAGTGACGGTGTCTCCCAGACGCCAACCGGTGCGCACCTGCTCGGTGGCGTCCGCCACGGCGGCCGATGACGCGACCAGATGATCGTCCGTCGACTTGGACAGCTCGCACAGGCGTGCTGCTTCGTTCACCGGCTCCCCGATGACGGTGTATTCGAAGCGTTTCTTGGCGCCGATGTTGCCGGCTACAACCTGTCCCGCAGCGATCCCGATGCCGGCCGGACACTCAGGTACTTCGCGTCGCAACCGTTCGGCGATCGCCCGTCCGGCTGTCAGCGCTGCGTCGGAGGGATTCGCCAGCTGGTTTGGCGCTCCGAACACCGCGAGTACGGCGTCACCCTCGAACTTGTTCACCAACCCGTGACGCCGGTCGACCTCGTCGACGACGACCGCGAAGAAACGGTTGAGCAACTCGACCACCTCCACCGCCGGGCGGCTGGTGATCAACTGCGTCGATCCGATGATGTCGACGAAAACAACTGCAGCAGTGCGTTCTTCGCCTCCGAGTTGCAGACTTTGCTGTTCGGCGGCCAACGCCACCTCACGGCCGACGTGCCTGCCGAACAAGTCCCGCACCCGTTCACGCTCGCGCAACCCGTGCACCATGGTGTTGAAGCCGCGTTGCAGCTCACCGAGTTCGGTGCCGTCGAAAACTACCAGCGTGCAGCCCAGGTCGCCGCCCTCCACCCGCTTCAGAGCATTGCGTACCACTCGCACCGGCGTAGCGGTCAGCCATGAGTGCAGCCACATCAGGATGAAGCCGAAGATCAGTGCGAATACCGCGAGAATGATTATCGCGATGGTGAACTGGCTCGGAGTGACGATCGGCAGCGACAGGGTGATGGCGGCGGCCAACAAGATGCCGAGCACGGGCACGCCGGAGCCGAGCGCCCACACCAGCATTGTGCGGCCCATGACTCCGGATGTCAGCCGCCGCGGGGGCCGGCCGGCCTCCAGTGCCTGGGCCGCAACCGGGCGCAGAGCGAACTCGGTGAAGAGGTAGCTGGACGCCGAGACGACGATGCCGCTGAAGCTGATGCCCAGCGCCACCTTGGGGATGTAGTTCGTGTCGACCAGTGCGTACAGGGTGGTGAGCAGCACGGCGCCCCCGCCCCAGAGGGCGAGCAGTATGCGGGTCATCCCCCAGGGGGCGAGGAACACGTTGCGCTGATCCTCGCGGTCGGGCGGGCGTTCCTCGATGGCCCAGCGCACGTTTCGGGTAACCCGCCGGGTAGCCCAGAAGATCCCCACGACCAGCGCCAAACATGTGTAGATGGGCATGGCGATGAAGGAGATCCATCGCACCGCCGGGTCGAACACGTTGGGCAGCGGAAAGGCGACGGTCACCACCAGCATCGCCACCGCGATGCCGATGAGGTTGGCGATGATCACGAAGGTGGTCAGGATGATCTGAATTCGGATTCGTCGCCGGGTCTGGCTCTCCGTGACCTTGCCCAGAAGCCAGGAGCCGTACTCCGGCGCGCTCTGGATCCGGCCGCTCTGGCGGGTCAGAGTCTCCAGAACGCGGCCCAGCCGCTGCGGCACGCTCTGCTTGGCGTTCATACTCGCGTAAGCCTAATTCGCCGGGGTCGCAACTATGGTTGTCCGCGTGCGTCTCGTGATCGCCCAGTGCACCGTCGACTACGTCGGTCGGCTGACGGCCCATCTGCCGTCGGCGCGCCGTCTGCTGCTGTTCAAGGCAGACGGGTCGGTCAGCGTGCACGCCGACGATCGCGCCTACAAGCCACTGAACTGGATGAGCCCGCCCTGCTGGGTGACCGAGCAGGAGGAAGGCCCGCTGCCGGTGTGGGTGGTGGAGAACAAGTCCGGTGAGCAACTGCGAATCACTGTCGAAGACGTCGAGCATGACTCCAGCCACGAGCTGGGTGTCGACCCGGGGCTGGTCAAGGACGGGGTGGAGGCACACCTGCAGGCACTGTTGGCCGAGCATGTGCAACTGCTCGGAGCCGGCTTCACGTTGGTGCGCCGCGAGTTCATGACGGCGATCGGTCCGGTCGACCTGCTGTGCCGCGACGAGGCAGGCCGCTCGGTGGCGGTGGAGATCAAACGTCGCGGCGAGATCGACGGCGTCGAGC
>CAZEMS010000109.1:0-4565 GCA_964513475.1 uncultured Mycobacterium sp.
AGCCCGCTCCCCGGAAGGATAGGCGATGATGAATAAAATTAGTTCATTGAATTATTTAGTCACCCGCGCTCCGTATTCTCCGCGCTCGATCATCTACTGGTAGCCGAACGCCCAACAAGAGCTATACGCCCACCTTGCAGGCGGCGCATAGCAAGGCCGTAAGCAAACGGGCATTGAGAAAAGTGCGAAGGTTCGGCTACGTGCTGCCCGTTATACCCTAGCTAGGGTATAACGGTTGGGTATTGTCTACCTTCTAAAAGCCAGCCTAGCTAGGCGGCTCTCTTGTGTGTAGCAAGGGTCTTCGCCTTCTATGTCAGCAATGAGCTCGGCGCAGTACGCGCCGCCTGACCAGCTAGAAGGGCTGGCTTCGAAGTTTACCTGAGTATCTTCGAAGTATCTGTACTTGTTCCCTGTTGCGTCAGTGAACAAGATTTTTTTCGCCTGCGCAATGCGCTCTAGCAGCTGCTCGCGCAAGCAGGGCTCAGGCAGCAGCGTGAACGCTACTTCCCTATACCCTCCCTGCCAAGGGAAGGGCTTGCTAAGGCTGTACTCAAAAGTACTGCCCTCTGGGTGCTGCGAAATCAGATTCTTAAACTCTTTTACTGTCATTTTCTTTTTGTATTTCTTTATCAATTAGTGCACCGATTGCTTGTGTGTAATGATTATACAAATATATAACACTTGTATATTATGCGCAAGCTTTGAGTAAAAAAAACAAACTTAACCAATCAGTAATAAAAAAGCTGCAATGCGTTGATGTTCAACATATTGCAGCCATTGCACTTTGAAAAGTTTTTTTTTCAAGGCAGCGCTAATCCTTCTGCGTGTACACCTTCCACTTGTTCTTGCCTACCCTTACTCTTGTTGAGTCCCCTACAGGGATGACAAGCGGCTGTGACTCTACAGCCCTTACAATCCTATCTGCAGCTTCAGCTGAAGCCCTATTGTAAGCAGCCATCATGGCTTTGTATTCACGCCCTTGCAGGGCATCCTGTGCGCGCCGGTGAGCCTCTTGCCCCTTTGCGAGCGGCAGAGCAAAGCTGCCAACATCTGCTTCTATTGCCTTGCCTATCTTGACATACTTTACGAGCTCTGTAGGCGTAAGCGCCCGCCCGCCTATCTCTGCATTATCCTTTGCAGTAATTACGCGCTCCCCGCGAGAGAGCCAAGCAGGTATGCTGTCAGAGCGTGAATCTCCGGGCCCTTCTACGAAAGGCGTACCATCCTTAAAGCCTGGCGCTGCAAGCTCTGCTGCTACTTTCTTCTGCTCTGCAATTATTTTCGCGATAAGGGCTATGCCGCCAAGCGCTATTCCTATGCCGACAACCCCTTTTGTTGCAGTTTCAGAAGATAGCAATCGGATTACCATAAGGGCATACTCGCTAGCTGCTTGGATTTGGTTCTGCCTAGCCTGTCTCTTTGTTGCCTTTTCTTGCAGCTGCGCCCTGCGCTCTTCTGCTGCTTCTAAAGCTTGCTGTTCAAGTTCTAGTCGCTGCTGTAGCAGGGCAGCATTATTAGCATAGCCTGCTGCTTGCGCTTCAAGCGCAGCATCCAGCTCGCTCTGCAAATCGTCAATATTCTTTTTGGACTTGTCGATTATTGCATCCTGCCTAGCAATCTGAAAATCAAGTTCAGCGCCTATCATGTCTGTTATCGCAGAAACAGCAGAGCCTAAGCTGTCGAGCAGGAAGTTGGCATCTTCTTCTGTTATGCTCAGAGCGTCGAGCAGTTTTTGCTTTATGCTGTCGAAAGGTGCAGTGCTGATTTGCCCAGCGCGCTCATATTCTTGTTGCAATAGCTGCACTTGCTGGTTTGCAAGGATTACCTCAGGGCTGTTAAGGCCATACTGCTGCGCAAGCAGCCTTGCGCGCTGCTGAAGGGCAGCTATTTGTATGTTCAGCTTCCTGCGCTCAATCTCTACTGCAAAGTCCTCTTCTGTCTGCCCGCGCCGGCGCTCCATCAGTTCCACGCGGTTTAACAGTATCTCCTCTCTTGTGTCGAGCGACGAAAGTTCACTTTCTAAGCGCTCTTCTGCCAGTTCTTTCTCTGCTTGCGTGCGCTCTTCTGCTGCCTTCCTAGCTGCTGCTGCTTCTTGCGAAAGGATGCTGCGTATCTCCTTGCTGGCCCTGTCGTTTATAATGACGCGCATTTGCGCAAACTCTTCTTCTAGGTCGAATTGCACGCCCCTTTCTTTGTAGAGTGCCCGTAGCTCTGCCTCTTGGCGTTCTAGGTCTACGATAGCAGCAGCGCGCTCTGCGCGTACCTTGTCGATGCCCTTAAGCTCGCTGTCTTCTGCTTTTTGTAGCTCATCCCTGAAATCCTGCGCTTTTTGACGCAAGTCTTCAAGCGCTTTTTGACGCTCCTTGTAGGCCTCTTGCCGTTCTTTGCGCAGGGCGCGCTCTGCCTTTTCTGCATCAAAAGACTGCTGCAAAAGCGCTGCTTCGATTTCAGCTACTTTTATTTTAGCTTCCCTTTGCTCATCAGTATCAGCGATGATGCCCTTTGCATTTTCTCGCTGCTTCGCAGTTCGTGCAGCTTCTGTGTTTGCCATTTCGAGCCTTGTCCTGGCTAAGGTCAAATCCTGCTGCAGGCTCTGCGTGCGCTCCTTGTCTAAGGCCTGCTGCGCTGCAGCGCGCTCCTTTAAGCTTTTGCTCTGGTCGTCTGCTATATTCTTAAGCTTTACTAAGCGCTTTTCATTCTGCGCACGCGCAACTTCTAGGCTTTTTTCGATATGCTCAAGGTTGCGCATCTCTTGATTGAGCTCTTTAGCTTCGCTTCCTGCTTCTGCAAGCCCGTCGCCCAGGCTTGCTACTGCTGTTCCGACGTCTCTTAGAGTTTTTTCGCCTTTTACGAGGCCAATTATAGACTCGCCCAGCGTAAAAAAGTTGTTTACAAGCTGGTTTACTACCCCTGAGACATACGCAAAAGTGTCGCTGAGGGCATCCATCGCCTTTTGCGATTTGCCTAGAAAAATAAGCAGCGGCAATGCTATAAGGCCTACTGTAGAGCCAATAAGCAGCATCATACCGCCCCGGAGCGTCATTACAGACTTGAATGCAAAGGAAGCCTGCTGGCTGAAAAACTGCAGTGCTTTTCGAGGGCCTCCTATGGCTTCAACTATTTGTGGGCCTTGCTGCAGCAATGGCCTGAAGATGCCTTGCCCTGAGCCTATCTGCACTGCAAGGTCTGTAAACTGAAAGCGAAGGTTCTGCACTTGGTGCGATGCCAGCCTTATCCTGTCGCCCCCTGCTTCTAGGTTTTTTATCTGCGCCTTAGAAATTACTTGCTCTTGCGACAATATCCTTGCCTGAGCTCTCGCTTCCTTCAAGCTATCTCGCACTTGGTCCATTGAGCGCTTTACACGCTTTGCCTCCTTAGATGCTCTGTCGCCATAGGACTTGTAGCGCTTTTCTAAGTTCAGCAGCGCCTTTTGCTTGAATACAATTACCTTTTGCAGCCTTTCTGTCTGCGCTTGATTCTCCTCCATGCGCTTGCGCAGTGCATCTGCAGTTACTGCAGTCTTAGACATTGCGCTGCTCAGTTGAGACATAGCCTGCGTGCCTTCCTGTCCGACATCGTCAAAAGAATCCTGAAGGCTGTCAAGCTTCCTTGCATGCTCAGTTAGCGCGCGCTCTAAATTAGAGTCGTCTACGCTTATCTTTAGTTCAATATTTTCCTGCATCCTTCTTCTGGTTTGCTTTTTCAATAGCGCGCAGTTTCTGTGCGTGCAAAGCCTGCGCTTGCTGCATGAGCCTGCAAAAATCGTAAATGTTGGTCTGCCAGACCTCGTTCACGCTTGAAAGCTCTAGCGATTGCTGAATGAACAGCACTGAATCTGCAACCTCCTTCTGTATAGCATCTCTTATTAAAACAAGGTTCCGCCCATCGCGCTGGACAAAACCCCATTTTTCTACCTGCTGCCTACTGGCATTAGCAGTAGGGAAAAACCTTGCAACATTTCGCTCCATTGCGCTGAATATTGCAAGGCTAAGGAAAAAAAATCAACCTCGTGCAATCCTGCTTTTGCCCAGTCGTCCGCTTTTTTCAATACGTCTGCTTCGCTCGGAAGGTCATACTCCTTTTCTCCTTCTGCGAAGATGAACAGCGCACAGGCATC
This sequence comes from uncultured Mycobacterium sp., assembly GCA_964513475.1. Classification (GTDB taxonomy): domain Bacteria; phylum Actinomycetota; class Actinomycetes; order Mycobacteriales; family Mycobacteriaceae; genus Mycobacterium. The sequence goes on from CAZEMS010000109.1 coordinate 4,118, forward strand.
AACTGCTGCAGGGTAAGGCCTGCCGGCTCTTACTAAAGCCTGCTGCATATCTATTATGCCTGCTGCTGCCTTGACATATTCAGCTTTGTTAAAGTGCTGCTCTATCTTGCGCAAGACCTGAAGCTGGTCTGCTAATGTGGCCTCAAAGCCAAGCCTTGACATATATTCGCGCAGCTTGCTGAACCTGCGTAACCCTATGCCCTCCTCTGCTGTTCGGATAGAGTATTTAACGCTGTTCGCTTCGAAGGTTACTAAATGCGCAGCTGTCGCGCTATCAACTAGGCGAAGCCTGCCTTCTCCAGTATAGCTGTCTGCTAAAAACCTTCTAGCTGCCAGCCTTGCTGTTGCTTCGTCTGCTTCAGATAACAGACGATATAGCTTTTGTTCTTCCATAAAAAAGCCTTACTTTGACTTGCAAGGTAAGGCTTTTTTTGCTATGCTGCTGTAA
>CAZEMS010000110.1:0-4542 GCA_964513475.1 uncultured Mycobacterium sp.
GTGCGACGTTCTTGGCGCCGAGGGAATCGATGCGCTGCTGCCGCACCTGGCGTGCGCGCTCTTCGCGGTGCCGCTTGTCTGCAGCCTGCTGAGCTTCCCGTTCGACGCGTTCCTGCTCATGCGCCTCCGCGCGGCGCTTCTCGACGGCAGAAACCATCTTGGCGATGACGGCGAGGAGAGCCGCGACGAGGGCGATACACCCGAGTGCGATCCAGACCGGCTTCGGGATGGCCGCGATGAGCACCACGATGACGACGAAGACCACCCCGATCGCGGTGGCGCACCCGTCGGCGGAATTATTCTGTTCGTTCGCCATCCCGCCCCTCCTCTCCCCCTGTGGCACAACGCTTGCCCCGCGATCGCCGCGGTGTTGCCGATGCTAACCAGGGGCGCCGACAACAACGGGTGACCGAGTTGGGGTGAATCCGTCCGACATGACCACCTGCAATGCCGGATGGGTGTAGTCGACGTCATCCGCCCAGGCAACGACGGCTGTCCTGGCGTCGTCACACATGTGGTAGACCGCCGACATCAGCACGATCGTGGATTCAGCGGGCGCGAATCCGGTGTTCCGTAACTTATCCAGCACCCTCGGCGGCCCCGTACCGGTGCGCAGGTCATGGCACAGTTGCTTGCCGATCCCGATCATCTCGATGATCGACGGGTAGCTCACCCCCTTGCTGTCGAGCTGAACGATGAAGTCAAAGTGGTCGCCGCGCGCCGGGGGCGACAACGCCACCGCAGCACATGCCGCTGCCAAACTCGCCAGTATTCCTCGTCCACGCATGATTCCCCCTAGATTCACGCTTCGGCGCCGAATGTAGACCTCACCGCCGACATTTCAGGGAGACCGATTCACCCGGGCGTGACGGTGGCGGTGACTACCATCGACCGGCAGTGCATGTCTGTCGGGACAACGGGAGCGGAGGGCAGTGACAACTACCCCGCCTGATCCCCCGCGCCTGGCAAGCCGAGCTGAGCGGGTCGTCTACCAGACGCTGCTCGAACAACTCCAGGCCGACGACATCGTCATCGCCGGCCAGCGGGTGACCGACCATCTCAAGGACCACGAAGTGGACTTCATGGTCGCCATCGAAGGCGCAGGCGTCGTCTGCGTCGAGGTCAAGGGTGGCGAGGTGTGGCATGACGGCGGCGGTTGGCACCAGATACGCGGCGGCAAGCAGTACAGCATCGAGCCTGTTCGCCAGGCCCGCGAAGCGTGTTACGCCCTGCGCGATTTCATCGAAACCGATTCACGCTGGACCCAGGGTCGACTGCGTTGGGACCATGTCGTCGTCCTGCCGAATACCGAGCTTCCCGCCGACTTCGCGCTTCCGGACTGCCCTCGGTGGAAGGTCATCGACCGCACTGAGCTGCCCTCCCTGCTCGACAAGCTGCGCCATGTCCTCATCCGCCAGGAGTTGGACCGCCCGCTGCTTACCAAGGCCGCGATCGAACAACTCACCGCCGCGCTGAGCGGTCGCGGCCTCCCCCAGCGCGACGTCGTCTCCCGTGCGCTGGCCAACGAGGACGCCGCCGACACCCTCACCGATCACCAGGCGGTCATCCTCGACGCGATCCGGTTACTCAACCGCGTCGAGGTGCGCGGCGGCGCCGGAAGCGGCAAGACCTTCCTGGCGATGGAGCAGGCCCGCCGGCTGTCCCAGCGCGGCCAACGCGTCGCCCTGGTCTGCTACTCGCACGGCCTGGCGTCCTACCTCGAGCGCGTCACCGCCACCTGGCCCCGCCGCCAGCAGCCGGCCTATGTGGGCGAGTTCCACGCTCTCGGCGTGCAGTGGGGCGCCCCAGAGGGTCCCGACGAATCAGTCCGCAACGAGGAGACCGTCCAGTTCTGGGAACGCGACCTGCCGGCCCAGATGGCGCAGCTGGCAGCCCAACTCGAACCCGGACACAGGTTTGACTCGGTCGTCGTCGACGAAGCTCAGGACTTCGCCGACGCCTGGTGGGAGCCACTGCTGGCCGCGCTCAAAGACCCCACCGACGGAGGCATCTACGTGTTCACCGATGAGGGCCAGCGAGTCTTCGACCGCCACGGCTCCCCGCCGGTACCGCTCGTCCCGCTGGTGCTCGACCACAATCTGCGCAACACCCGTCAGATCGCCAACGCCTTTCAACCGCTCGTCGATCACCCGATGCGCTTCCTCGGCGGTGACGGGCCCGCCGTGACCTTCGTTCCCTGCGCCCGAGCCGACGCACTCAACGAGGGCGACGACCAGATCGAGGCTCTGCTCGAACAGGGCTGGCGCCCTGAGGATCTCGCCTTGTTGACCACCGGTAGCCGCCACCCCGAACAGGTCGAGCGGCAGAAGGCCGGACCCAGGGCCTACTGGGACACCTTCTGGGACACCGAACAGGTGTTCTACGGTCATGTCCTGGGGTTCAAGGGTCTCGAACGGCGCTGCGTGGTGCTCGTCGTCAACGAGCACGGCAAGTTCGAGCGCTCCCGCGAACGGCTGTACGTCGGACTCTCACGCGCCCGCGATCAACTCGTCGTGTGCGCCGACCCGGACTTCATCCGCGAGGTCGGCGGGACGGCGCTGGCTCAGCGGCTCAACATTCAGTAGCCATCGATCACAGGCATGCTTGCAGGAGGTACATCGTGGCTGACACCGATGAACACCGCCGTGCCCGGATGACACGATGAAGTCAATCGCCGGTTGGTACCCCGACCCCGCCGGATCCTGTTGGTTGCGGTACTTCGACGGCACCCAGTGGACTCACCAATACGCGCCAGCGCAGCCGCACGAATCCCCGCCCCCCGGTTGGTATCCAGACCCCCACGGCCAACCCCGCCAACGCTATTGGGACGGCCAGCGCTGGACCGGTGACTACACCGAAGCTCGGCCCGACGACGAAGCCGTTCGGGCGCGTGCGGACCAGCAGCACCGCTGGGTACTTGACGGCGACCTCCGCGGGATCTACGGAGACGAGGGCGCCGATCTGATGCGCGACTTCTCGGAGCCGCCGCGCCACCCGCTGGGTAAGGATGCCGCAGTCGCCAGCATCGCCCACACCGATACGGACCTGGCGGCGATGCTGACAGAGAAGCCTCCCCTGTGGCCCGCTACCGCGTTTGTGTCCGTGATGATTCAACGCCGCGAGGCCGTGATGCCCAGATTGCGACAGGCCAGGCTCGGAGTCACCGATCCCGAAGGGACGCAACTTTCGGCCGTGGAGGCAAAGTTCGAGCTGGGTGTACTCCTATGCGACTTTGACGTAATTCTCGGCCGGGTATTGGAGTTGATCAAGAGCCCCGGATTTCAAACCATGTTTGGCGACTCCGATGACGAGGCCGACGCTGAAAGCATCGTGCTGGCCGCCAATCGACTGATGGACTGTCACGAAGAAGTTCTGCGCCAAGTCGAGCGGAACCGCCGGACACCGGCCCCCTATGAGATGCGGCGGCTCCAGACTGTCCTAGGTGCAACGCTCGCCGCGCTACTCGCAGGGTTTGACGAGTTCATCGAGGGGATCATCAACCGACTGGCCAAACTAGAAGAAGCCCTCCGATACGGCTCCTTCCGAGTCGAGGACGAACCAGTCTTGTTCAACATGCGGGCTGGCGAGGAGCTCGTGCAGGCAATCCATGAAGTCTACGGATCATGAAGTGGTCAACCCGAACTAAGGAGATCCACCGATGAGCGGCCAGCTGACCGTGACAACCTGGAACACCCAGTGGGCCACACTGAATACCGACCGCGGTCACCGGGTCGCGAAGACCCTCAGCGCACCCGACTCCGACATCATTGTGGTCACCGAAGGGGTGCACAACCTACTTCCCCGAGAGGGGCAAGCGGTTGACGCCGGGGACGATTGGGGGTACGCCCCAAAGCCGGATCGGCGCAAAGTAATTGTGTGGTCACGGTTTCCACTCTCACTGGATTCTGTTGCCGAGGCCGGGGCCGCCCGGGGGCGGCTCGCCGTCGCCACCGCCACGACGCTGGAGGGTGAGATTCGGGTCATCGGTGTCTGCATTCCCTGGCGGGACGCACATGTGAGCACCGGACGCTCTGATGCCGTTGCCTGGTCAGAACATCTGGAATACCTCGACCAGTTTCAGGAACTGCTGACCCGGCTCGACGACACCGTGCCCACCGTCATTGCCGGAGACTTCAACCAACGGATCCCCCGTGTTCGGCAACCAATCCGGGTGGCAGATCGGCTAGCGGAAGTGTTGACGGACTGGACGATCCACACCGTGGGCACCTTTGAGCACGGGCCGCACATCGACCACATCGCTTCAAACCGGCACCTCGAATGCCAAGACACCACCGATTGGCCCGGCATTGATGGGCACGCCCGACTGAGCGATCATTCCGGTGTTAGCTGCCGACTCGTGCGGACAACGGCTACCGATCGGGCTGCAGAGACAACGGAGCTTACCGAGCAAGAGACGCTCGTGCACCGGCCGGATACCACCACCCATCATGTGCCGCCAATGGACGGGACAGATGGGGCAGGCGAGACTGCCGACTCTCTTCTATCGGCCTTAGGAAAGGCCCGCATACCATCTGAGAACCA
>CAZEMS010000111.1:0-4085 GCA_964513475.1 uncultured Mycobacterium sp.
CACATCCGCCGGCACATCAACGTCATCTGAACCCGACGACCCCGACGACGAACCCAGATCGGCGTCAGCATCGCCATCCGAGCCCGAGCCGGCGTCATCTACATCGATGTCATCGACATCGACATCATCACTGTCATCGGCGCCTGAGGACCCACCCGTACCCGCATCGTCATCGCCGACCTCGTCATCAACATCGATGCCCACGTCCGCGTCATCGATCTCATCGGCGATCTCGTCGGAGTCGATGTCATCGGCATCCGAGTCGTCGACGCCTGCACCGTCGTCGCCCGCACCGCCAGAAGAATCGCCGTCAGAATCTGAACCCGTATCCGCGGAGGACTCAGCCGAGCTGTCCGGACCCGAAGAATCCGAACCCGCACCCGAAGAACCTGAAGAATCCGAGCTCGACGCACTCGAACCACCCGTAGACCCACCCGAACCGGTCGTGTCGGCAAACGCCACCCCCGGCATCGACGCCACCGCCGCACCCACACCCAGCGCGACCGCCAACGCACCCACTCGTCCTACATAACCGGCATAGGTCGACACCGCAGGCTTGGGCAGACTCCACCCACCAGCACGAATCGGCAACACCCGCACACCCGAACGAGCAGATCGACTAAGCCGCCCCCCCGAACCAGCCAAACCACCAACATTCCCAGAGTTGTGCGCAGCGTCGATCGAACTCAACAGAGTCTCCTCAAGGATTTCCAAGAACGGGTCAATCGTGTGATTATTCACAACGCAACGACAGATCCGTGGTGTTTTCGCGACTATGTCTGAAACCATGCCCCACCAGGAACATCAGCACCTAAAAGACCCATAGGACCCGCCCCGGCGCAGCCAGCAACAGAGGGCACAGTCGCACCTGAAGGAAGGGTGAACGGCGCCGCGAACCCCAAGGGTGCACAAGCTGATATCTCATATCCCCGCCCTCGCATCCTCTGAACAGAGCCATGTCGGGCGACTCTGACAGCGGCCGTAGAGGTGAGAGGTCGTTCCAGTCCGTCAGACCCCAACGTCGGTCACGAAAGGCAAAGGTGTCGACCACGCGGGCGGGTCACGAGGTTGGCCGTATGGCGGCGACCTGCTCGTGATCATGTCCTAGATCGACGGCATCGTCCTCGTAGCTCTCAATTCCTTCAGCAGTACCACTGGCGGCATTCGCATTCTGCGTGTAGGCAGCGGATTCGGTTGCGAGGCTGCGGGTTCCCGCCCGGGGTAGCCACCTTGATTCTGATGCACGCATCGGAAGTGCGTGTCACTCGCAGGCGACCCTGGCTGCGCGGTTTCAACTTGCCGGGCTAAGTAGCGAGGCCGTGGGCTGCCTGGAGGCCGGACCACGACTCGACGTCGCGGGTACTCAGGCGGCTGAGTTGAGGGTGCGCGGACCTCGGCGACTTCGATGCCGAAGAGCTGCTTGAATGCTCAGGTCGTCGCTGCTCTTACCGGACTGTCGCGGTTGGTCAGTCCGGTTGTGCTAAACGCGAATTCGGCGGAACCGTGTCTAGACGCCGATGACGTTGCGCAGGGAACCGTGCAGGAGCGTCGAGGAGCAACCTCGTGCATGCAGCGCGGAGGTTGTAATCCGGACCAGCATAGGCGCCGACGACTCAGGCGGCGGGCGCCCCGGCGCCCCCGTCCCCACCGTCGCCGCCGTCGCTGCCCACGTTCCCGGTGCCCGGATTCCCGGGGTCACCCGGATCGCCGACACCGTTATCGCCGCCGTCGCCGCCGTTTGCGCCATCACCGCCTTCACTGAGGTTGCCGGCAGCGCCGGCGTCGCCGCCGTCGCCGCCGTCGCCGCCGTCGCCGCCACCTGCCGTTGGGGCCGTGCCGTTGCCGCCGCCCCCGCCGATCCCGCCCGTACCGCCCGTGCTGTTGTCGCCCGCTACACCGCCGTTGCCTCCGTCACCACCGTTGCCGCCGTTCCCACCAATAGTGCCGCCGGTACCGCCGTTGCCGCCGGTGCCGCCGTTGCCGCCGGCTGCATCGGTGTCGGCGTCGCCGGCGTTGCCACCGTTGCCGCCGTCGCGGCCGGTGCCGCCCACCGCGTTGGTGCTGGCGCCGCCGTTGCCGCCGTTGCCGCCGTTGCCGCCGGTGCTGTCGCCGCCGATGCTGTTGCCGGCGTCGCCGCCGTCGGTGGCGAAGCCGCCGTTGCCGGCGCTAGTGGCGCCGTTGCCGCCGTTGCCGCCGTTGCCGCCGTTGCCGCCGGTGCTGTCGTCGAAAGCAGCGTCGCCGGCATTGCCGGCGTTGCCAGCCGTGCCGGCGTTGCCGCCGTCGCCGCCTGAGCCGGTAGCGCCGTTTCCGCCGTTGCCGCCGTTGCCGCCGTCGCCGCCGGTGCTGTCGCCGCCGGCGCTGTTGCCGCCGTTGCCGCCCACGCCGCCGTTTCCGCCGGCGCCGCCGTCGGTGCCGCCGTCGCCGCCGTTGCCGCCGGCACCGCCGTCACGCCCAAGGCTGCTGCTGGTGCCCGCCTCGCCGCCGTTGCCGCCGCGCCCGCCGTCGCCACCGTTTCCGCCGGCGGCGTTGACGCTGGTACCGCCGTCGCCGCCGTCGCCGCCTAATCCTGCGCTACTGCTGCTGCTCGCGCTGCCGGCGTTGCTGCCGGTTCCGCCGTCGCCGCCGTCGCCGCCGTCGCCGTCGACGCTCGATCCGCCGGCTCCGCCATCACCTGCTGAACCGCTGCTGGAGGAAGTGCCGGCGCCGTCGCCGGGGGCGCCGCTGTTGCCGCCGTTGCCGCCGTTGCCGCCGTCGCCGGTTGTGCTATCACCGCCGGCTCCACCATCACCTGCTGAACCGCCTCCACTGCTGAAGCCGGGATTGTCGCCGCCGTTGCCGCCGTTGCCGCCGTTTCCGCCGTCGCCGCCGGCTGCGGCGCCACTGCCGCCGTTGCCGCCGTCACCGCCGATACTGCCTGTACTGCTGCTGCTGCTGCCGTCGCTGCCGCCGTTTCCGCCGTTTCCGCCGTTGCCGCCGTTGCCGCCGACCCCGTTGGCGCTGTCGCCGCCGTTTCCTCCCGAACCGGCGGTGAACGATCCACTGAAGCCACCGTCGTTGCCGCCGTGGCCGCTGTTGCCGCCGTCACCGCCGTTGCCGCCGGCGCCGTCGGTGCTGGCACCGCCGTTGCCTCCGTCTCCGCCGGCACCGCCGCGGGTGGTGCTGCCGGTGTCGTTGCCGCCGTCGCCTCCGGTGCCGCCGCTACCGCCGTCGCCGCCGTTACCGGTGCCGCCGTTTCCGCCGTTTCCGCCGTCGCCGGCACTGCCGCCGGTGCTGGTCGCGGCGGTGTTGCTGGCGCCATCGGCGGCATTGCCGCCGGCCCCGCCGGTGCCACCACTGGTGCCACCAGTTCCGCCGTTGCCGCCGTTGCCGCCGTCACCGCCGAAGCTGTCGTTGACGATGGCCCCAGGCGCGCCGCCTACACCGCCATTACCGCCGTTGCCTCCCGCAGCGTTGGTGCTGGTGCCCCCGTCGCCGCCTGCACCGCCCGCGCCTCCACGGCTGTCGTCGGCGGCGTCGCTGGAGGTGCCACCGGCCCCGCCGTTACCGCCCAGACCGGCGTTTCCGTCGGTGCTGTCGCCGCCGTTGCCCCCGTTGCCGCCGTCGCCGCCCAAGCTGTCCTCAAATAGGTCGGTGGCGTTGCCGGCGTTTCCGCCGGTACCGCCGGCACCGCCGGCGCCACCGTCTCCGGTTCCGCCGTTGCCGCCGTTGCCGCCGTTGCCGGCGTCACCGGCTTGGCTGGTATCGGCCGCGTTGCCGGCGTTGCCGGCGTTGCCGCCGGCCGCGCCGGTGCCGCCGGTGGTTGCACCGTTGCCGCCGGCGCCGCCGTTGCCGCCGTCGCCACCGGTGCTGTCAAATGTCCCGGCGTTGCCGGCGTTGCCGCCGGTGCCGGCCGTACCGCCGTCACCGCCGGATCCGGTGCCGCCGTTTCCGCCGTTTCCGCCGTTGCCGCCGTCGCCGCCGAAGCTGAAGGAGCCGCCGTTGCCGGCGTTGCCGCCGTCGCCGCCGTCGCCGCCCGCGCCGCCGCCGGCGCCGCCGGCGCCGCCGGCGCCGCCGGCGCCGCCGACACCCCCGCCGCAGGAGCAGGT
>CAZEMS010000112.1:0-4007 GCA_964513475.1 uncultured Mycobacterium sp.
CAGATGGAACAACCCGGCGCGCAGCCAGTCTGCATAGGGCTGCTCGGCGGCCAGCTCCGCTTTGATCTCCTCGTCAGCCACGATGCGGCCCTGCGCCGTATCGACCAGGAACATCCGGCCTGGCTGAAGACGCATCTTCTGTACGACCGTGGCCGGGTCGAGGTTGAGCACACCAGCTTCCGACGCCATCACCACCAGGCCGTCGTCGGTCACCCAGATCCGCGACGGGCGCAAGCCGTTGCGGTCGAGTACGGCGCCGATGACCGTGCCGTCGGTGAAACACACCGACGCCGGGCCGTCCCACGGCTCCATCAACGAGGCGTGGTACTGGTAGAAGGCCCGCCGGGCCGGATCCATCGACTCGTGGCGCTCCCAGGCCTCCGGGATCATCATCAGCACCGCGTGCGGCAGGCTTCGCCCACCCAGGTGCAGCAACTCGAGCACCTCGTCGAAGCGCGCGGTGTCGGATGCGCCCGGCGTGCAGATCGGGAAGAGCTTCTCGACGTCGTCGGATCGACCGAACACCTCGGTCCGGATCAACGCCTCACGCGCCCTCATCCAGTTCTCGTTGCCGGTGACGGTGTTGATCTCGCCGTTGTGGGCGATCCTGCGGAACGGATGGGCCAGCGGCCACGACGGGAAGGTGTTGGTGGAGAAACGGGAATGCACGATACCCAGCGCGCTGGTCAGACGGTCGTCTTGCAGATCCAGGTAGAAGGCTTTGAGCTGGGGAGTGGTGAGCATCCCCTTGTAGACGAACGTCTGGCCGGAAAGGCTTGGGAAGTAGACGGTTTCGCGGCCAGGTCCATCCTGACCGGGCCCCTTGGTGCCGAGTTCGTGCTCGGCCCGCTTGCGCACGATGTAGGCACGCCGCTCCAGATCCATTCCGGACGCTCCGGTGATGAAGACCTGCCGGAAGGTCGGCATCGCGTCGCGGGCCAGTGCACCCAACGACCCGTCGTCGGTGGGCACGTCGCGCCAGCCCACCACGTCCAACCCCTCGGCTTCGGCGATCTTCTCCACCGCTTCGCAGGCTTGCGCGGCATCCTTCGACGACTGCGGCAGGAACGCGATGCCGGTGGCGTAGCTTCCGGCGGCGGGGAGGTCGAACTCCACCACGGCACGCAAGAACTCGTCGGGCACCTGCAGCAGGATTCCGGCGCCGTCGCCGGTGTTCGGCTCGGCACCCTGTGCGCCGCGGTGCTCGAGGTTCAACAGCGCTGTGATCGCCTTGTCGACGATGTCCCGGGTGCGGCGCCCGTGCATGTCGGCGACCATCGCGACACCGCACGCGTCATGCTCGTACGCGGGGTTGTACAGCCCTACCTTGCTGGGCGCCATTCCCACCTGACCTTACTCTTGACGCCTTCGCGTCGTCCTATGCGCGGCCACCGTCATCCGACGGCCTGGCCGGCCCGGCGAGAGGCGCCTCCGTGCGGCATCGAACGGCGGGTTTATCCCACTCGCCTGCGAGTGCAGAAAACGATATGACAAACACCGCCTGACATGCCAACTTGATCAACCCCAATCAGACTTGCCGGCCGCGTTGCCCGCGATGGGCCTCGATCACCCTCGACGCCGCTTATCCCATTGTCCACGTTGACAATTCGGTTACGCGCATCGACCTCCGACCCAACGATTACCTGGTCGCTGCGATTGCTCGAGAACTCATACAGTTTGCTGAACATCCATGCAGCGCCCAGTATAGTGGCTCGACGGGAGCGGCGAAGTTCGCCAAAAGCTTGGTCAGATTCTTAGAAATCAAGCCCAGGATCTGGCTAGACCTCCCGGACACTGACCTCCGGACGCAGATCCAGCCGGCGCAGCAGCTGCGCGTTGAGCGCCACGACCACCGTGGATACGGACATCAGAACCGCACCCACCGACATCGGCAGCACGAATCCGATCGGCGCGAGGACACCGGCCGCCAACGGCACCGAGATCAGGTTGTACCCGGCCGCCCACCACAGATTCTCCTGCATCTTGCGGTACGACGCGCGTGACAGCTGGATCACCGACAACACCGATCGGGGATCTGAGCTGGCCAGAATGACCCCGGCAGACGCGATCGCCACGTCGGTGCCCGCGCCGATGGCGATCCCGACGTCGGCTCGTGCCAGTGCCGGCGCATCGTTGACGCCGTCACCGACCATGGCAACCTTGAGGCCCTCGGCCTGCAACTCTGCGACCTTGGCGGCCTTGTGCTCCGGGCGAACGCCGGCGAACACTCGGTCGATGCCGAGCTCGGCCGCGACCGAATCCGCCACCGCCTGGGCATCGCCGGTGATCATCACCACCTGCACTCCGAGGCGGTGCAGGGCATCGACGGCCTGGCGCGACTCCTCACGGACCTCGTCGGCCAACGCCAACGCACCCGCGGTCACGCCGTCCACCAGCACGTGCAGCACGATCGCCCCGCGGTCGCGCCACTCCTCGGCCTGCGGCAGCTCCGGCTGACCGGTCTCCTCGAGTAGTCGCGGTCCGCCGACCCGCACCACCTGCCCGGACACGGTGGCCGTCACCCCCAGCGCCGGCGTGGAACTGAAGTCGGAGGCGGCCGGGATCGACAACCCGCGCTGCCGGGCGGATCCGACGATGGCGCGGGCCAGCGGATGTTCGGAGTCGGACTCCGCGGCGGCGGCCATGGCCAGCAGGTCGTCCTCTTGCACACCGGCATCCGAAGACACCGCGACCTCGGTGACGGTCGGTTCGCCCCTGGTGAGCGTGCCGGTCTTGTCGAACAGCACCGTATCGACGGTGCGCATGCTCTCCAGCGCCAGCCGGTCCTTGACCAGCACCCCACCCCGGGCAGCGCGTTCGGTGGCTATCGAGACGACCAGCGGGATGGCCAGGCCCAGCGCATGCGGACAGGCGATGACGAGCACCGTGATGGTCCGCACCACCGCATCGTCGGGTTGGCCGATGGCAGCCCACACCGCCGCAGTGATCACGGCGCCACCCAGGGCGAACCAGAACAACCAGCCGGCGGCGGTGTCAGCGAGACGCTGCGCCCGCGAGGACGAATTCTGGGCTTCGCTGACCAGCCGCTGGATGCCGGCCAACGCGGTGTCGTCGCCGACCGCACTCACCTCGACCCGCAGTCCGGAGTCAGTGGCCACGGTGCCGGCCACCACCGCGTCACCGGTGCTGCGACGGACCGGGCGGGACTCGCCGGTCACCATCGACTCGTCCATCTCGGCGGCGCCGTCGACGATCGTGCCGTCGGCGGGCACGTTGGCGCCCGGCCGCACGATGACCGTGTCGCCGACCCGCAGGTCGGCCGGTGCCACCGTGGTGACCGTCTCACCGTCCGGGCCGGAGTCCACCCGCTCTGCCTCGTCGGGCAGCAGCGCAGCCAACGAATCCAGCGCCGAGGTGGTCTGCGCCAGCGAGCGCATCTCGATCCAGTGCCCGAGCAGCATGATGACGATCAGCAGCGCCAGTTCCCACCAGAAGTCCAGCCCGTGGTCGAGCACCCCGAGGCTGGCGCCCCAGGACGAGACGAAGGCCACCGTGATGGCCAGCCCGATGAGCAGCATCATTCCCGGTGTCCGGGAACGGATCTCGCTGACGGCCCCGGTCAGGAACGGTCGCCCGCCCCACAGGTACATCACCGTGCCCAGCACCGGCGGCACCCAGGTCAGGCCTGGCACGTCGGGCAGCGAATAGCCCGCGATCATCGCGAACATGCCCGACAGCGCCACCGTCGGAATCGCGAGCACGAGCATCACCCAGAACAGTCGCCGGAACTGCCCGACATGGTCGGCGTGACCGCCATGACCGTGCGATTCGTGATCCGTTGCGGGTTGGTGGTCGGTGTGCGTCGCAGCCATGTCCGCCATTATATACCCCCTAGGGGTATATACCGAGGCTTTTTCCTGTCGGATTCGCGCCGGATCCCTCCCCGATGCGCGGTGCGGCCCGGCGCACCTGCTGGTGGGCTAGCATCCGTCTCAGTGTCAGGGTGAGGTCGCCGCTTCTTGCGGTGGTTGGATCCTTTACACCTG
>CAZEMS010000113.1:0-3971 GCA_964513475.1 uncultured Mycobacterium sp.
CCCACAACCCGTCACGATCAACCTCGGCGACGATCTCCACCAGGCGCCCATCAATCGCATTACGCTGACCAACCAGCTCAGCCATCTCCTCAAACAACAGCTCAAGACGACGATCCGGTGACACCGAAAGGGCTTCGGACACCGCGCTCAAGGACATGACTTCATCATCGCAGCCACCTATGACAATTCTCGGCTATCCCAAGCGCGCCGCCAGGCACCGCCAACCGCAGCGAGGAGATCCACGGCAGTGGCTCCGATGCCGCAGAAACCGATCGAAGTCAGGTAATGGCCCGGATCATCCGGCGTCGACCGCGGCTTTGCCGGCGGCCAGGACCCCCGGGGGGAACCCGACGAACCGCCGCGCCCACTCCAAGGCTGCGTCGTAGACATGGTCGGGCGCGACCATCTGGTCGATGAGGCCGATCCGCAGAGCCTCCTCGGCGCCGATGAACCGACCGCTGAACACCAGATCCTTGGCCTTGCTCGGACCGATGGTGCGCGCCAGTCTCGCCCCGCCCCCGCCGACGGGGGCCAGACCGGCCAACACTTCGGTCGCGCCGAACTTCGCGTTGTCGCCCCCGATCCGCCAGTCGGCGGTCATCGCCAGCGCCAGCCCCGAGCCCAACGCGTATCCGGTGATCGCAGCTACCGTGGGTACCGGTATCGCAGCCAGAGCCTCGAAGGCATCGCGGCACACCCGGTCGGCGGAGCCGGCTTCGGCTGCGTCGAGCGTGCGACGCTCGGTCATGTCCTCTCCGGCGGAGAGTATCTCGTGCCCCCCGAAGATGATCACAGCCGCGATGTCGTCACGGCCCCGCAACTCGGCCGCCGCGCCCGTCAGTTCGCGATAGACCTGCCGGGTCAGCGCGTTCGTCGGGGGCCGCGACAGCACCAGGGTGGCGACGCCGGGCTGCTCGTCACCTGCGTGGATGCTGACGAACTCGTTCACGGTCGGCAACCTGCTCACTGGCCGCCCGGTGCGCGCCGGTTACGGGCGGCGTTGTAGCGGTCGCTGTCGAAGAACTCGATCTCCCAGTTGCCGTCGGCATAGGCCAGCCGGGGCAGCACCGACTCGATCCGGCGTTCGACGGCGAGCACGTCGGCGACACGGCGACCGGCCAGCGAGTCCAATTGAGTCCAGGTCGGCGGCAGCAGGAACGTGCGGCCGGCAGCGAAGTCGTCGAGCGCCGCCTCGGGAGTAACCCAGTCGGCCCGATCGGTTTCGGTGTTCTCGCCATCGGCGCGCTGGCCTGCCGGCATCGCCGCGACGAAGAAGTACGTGTCATAGCGGCGGGTACGTTCCTCCTCCGGGGTGACCCAGTTGGCCCACGGTCGCAGCAGGTCGGCACGCAGGATCAAATTCTCGCTGCGCAGGAACTCCCCGAACGACAGGGACCGGTCCACCAGCGCCTGACGGACGTCGCGGTAGATCGACGCATCGTCGACCAGGAAGTCCGGATCGTCGGCCGGGCCGGCGAACAGCACACCGGACTCCTCGAACGTTTCTCGCGCGGCCGCACAGACCAGCGCCGCGGCCAGCCCCTCGTCAACCCCGAGCCGGTTCGCCCACCACGACGGCTCCGGACCCATCCACGCGACGTCGGCACCGCGGTCGCGGTCATCGACTCCCCCACCCGGAAAGACCATCACCCCGCCGACGAACTCCATCGCCGAGTGCCGCCGCATCAGGAAGACGTTGATGCCCTGAGGGGTGTCTCGGACCAGCATCACCGTCGCGGCCGGCCTGGGAGTAAGTGGTGTCACCGGCGCTGTTCGCCCTGTCTCTTCTGTCATGCCCGCCTCCTGTGCGCAGCCCGTCCGCGGGTGCGGCGGGCGAAGTAGCGTCCGTCGATGACGTCCAGGGCTATCGACTGGCCGAACGCATTGGAAAGGTTCTCCGCGGTCAGCACGTCACTGAGCAGACCCGAGTCCACGACCCGGCCCTCGGACAGGATCAAACAATGACTGAACCCGGGCGGGATCTCTTCGACATGGTGGGTGACCAGCACCAGCGCCGGCGAGTCCGGGTCGGCCGCCAGATCTGCCAGTCTGGCCACCAATTCTTCCCGGCCGCCGAGATCGAGCCCGGCAGCGGGCTCGTCGAGCAGCAGCAGTTCGGGATCGGTCATCAACGACCGGGCGATCAGCACGCGCTTGCGTTCGCCCTCGGAGAGGGTGTGATAGGTGCGCTCGGCCAGGTGTTCGGCGCCGACGCTCTCCAGGATGTCGACTGCGCGGTTGTAGTCGACGTCGTCGTACTCCTCACGCCACCGGCCCAGCACTGAGTAGCCGGCCGACACGACCAGGTCCCGCACCACTTCCCCGTCGGGAACCCGCTGTGACAGGGCCGAGCTGCTCAGGCCCACCCGCGAGCGCAGCTCGGACATATCGGTGCGGCCCAGCCGCTCACCGAGCACGTAGGCGGTGCCGCTCGACGGGTGCTCCATCGCGGCGGCGATCCTGAGCAGTGAGGTTTTGCCTGCCCCGTTCGGGCCGACCACCACCCAGCGTTCGTCGAGTTCCACCGACCAGGTGACAGGTCCGACCAGCAACCGGCCACCGCGACGCAGCGTGACGTTGGCGAAGTCGATCAGCAGGTCGGGGTCGGCTGGGTCATCTTCGGGCACCCAACCATCGTGCCGCATGGGTTGCGGGGTCCGGTCAGGTGTCGGGTATCTCGACGCGACGCACCATTCCGTCGATAGCGTCCGCGGCCTCGATCTCACCGCGGGTGATGCCGAGGATGAACAGCACAGTATCCAGATACGGATAGCTCAACGAGGCGTCGGCGACCTCGCGCAGCGCCGGCTTGGCGTTGAACGCAACACCCAGCCCGGCGGCGGCCAGCATGTCGATGTCGTTGGCACCGTCACCGACGGCCACCGTCTGCTCCATCGGCACCCCGACCTGCCGGGCGAAATCCCGTAACGCCCTGGCCTTTCCGGCTCGGTCGACTATCGGCCCGATGACTCGGCCGGTGAGTTTGCCATCGACGATCTCCAGTTCGTTGGCGGCCACGTAGTCGAGCATCAGTTCGTGCGCCAGCGGGTCGATGACCTGACGGAAGCCGCCGGAGACCACACCGCAGTAGTAGCCCAGCCTGCGCAGGGTGCGCAGCGTGGTGCGAGCGCCGGGGGTCAGCTCCAGGTGCTCTGCCACCTCGTCGAGCACCTCGGCCGGCAACCCGGCCAGCGTCGCCACCCGGCGATGCAGAGACTCTGCGAAGTCCAGTTCCCCACGCATCGCCGCCTCGGTGACCTCGGCGACGGCCGCCTCCGCACCGACCCTGGCGGCCAGCATCTCGATGACCTCGCCCTGGACCAGGGTGGAGTCGACGTCGAAGACGATGAGCCGCTTGGCGTGCCGCGCCAGGCTGTAGTCCTCCAGCGCGATGTCCACGCTCTCGTCCACGGCAACCCGGGCCAGCGCGCTCTGCAGTTGGCCGTAAGCCTCGCCCGAAGGCACAGACACCCGTAGTTCCAGACCTGTCACCGGATAGTCGGAGACACCCCGGATGAAGTCGATGTTCACTCCGAGCGCAGCCGCCTCCCGGGCCACCACCGCGAAAGCTCCGGCGCCGATCGGCCGGCCCAGCACGACGATGGTGTGGGTGGACGGTTCCCGCATCACGGGCATGGTGTCGCTGGGCTCGATCGTGACGTCCAGACCGACCCCGTGCACCGCGGCCTCGACCTCGGCACGCAGTTCGGATTCATCGGCAGCGCCGCCGGGGACCGCCACCAGCACGCCCAGCGTCAAGCGGCCGCGGATGACCACCTGCTCGACGTTGAGCAGCTCCACTCGGTGCCGCGAAAGCACCTCGAATAGGGCAGATGTCACGCCAGGTTGGTCCCGACCCGTGACGGTGATAAGCACCGACACCTTGGCCATGTTCATCCCCCGTGACCGGGCAGCCGCGCTGACCGGGGTGCGTTAGGTGCGGACGTTCTCGTCGTCGAGGCGGGTGACGT
>CAZEMS010000114.1:0-3859 GCA_964513475.1 uncultured Mycobacterium sp.
TGCATGTGTTAAGCACGCCGCCAGCGTTCGTCCTGAGCCAGGATCAAACTCTCCAAACAAAACCTAAAGGCCAATTCGGAAATATCTGACCAAAGCAAAGACACCTAAACCGGCATCTAAAAAAACAACACCACACCCTGACACGGGGTATCGAGAGTGTGGCAAAACAACAACAAACAAAAACCACCAAACACACTATTGAGTTCTCAAACAACACGCCCTGTTCGCGGGCAACCCTGCCACTGTACTGCATGTGGTCAAGGGTGTCAAGCCCCGCCCTCCAGTCCGAAGACCGAGGTCGTTTGGGCCGTTTCCAAGAGTGTACGCCACTTCCGCCAAAGCCCGAAATTCGCTGCGTATGGCACGAAATCCGGTGCAATGACGCAGCATTCGGCAGCGACGGCGGTTCAGCCCAGCGCGGCCCGACCGGCTTCAGACGACCCGTTCGATCTCGGCGCCGAGGCTGGCCAGGTTCTCCACGAACAGTGGGTACCCCCGGTCGATGTGAAAGACGTCGTGGACTTCGGTGTCGCCGTCGGCAACGAGGCCGGCCAGGACCAGTCCCGCACCCGCGCGGATGTCCGAAGCCCACACCGGAGCGCTGGAGAGCTGGGGTATTCCACGCACCACGGCGTGGTGCCCATCGGTGCGGGCGTCGGCGCCCAGGCGCACCATCTCCTCGACGAACCTGAACCGCGCCTCGAACACGTTCTCGGTGATCATCGAAGTGCCGTCGGCAATGGCCGCCAATCCGATCGCCATCGGCTGCAGGTCGGTCGGAAACCCAGGGAACGGCAATGTCGCTACGTTGACCGCCTTGGGCCGCTCGTACTGCGTCACCCGGAAACCGTCGTCGTGCTGGGTGACGGTCGCGCCGGCGTCATGCAGCTTGTGCAGCACCAGCTGCAGATGCTGCGGGTCGACACCGTTCACCGAGATGTCCCCCCGGGTCATCGCAGCCGCAATACCCCAGGTAGCGGCTACGATCCGGTCCCCGATAACGCGGTGCTCGGTGGGGTAGAGCCGATCGACGCCGGTGATGGTCATCGTCGGCGAACCGGCGCCGACCACCTGTGCGCCCATTTGGTTGAGCATCGTGCACAAGTCAATGACGTCGGGTTCCCGGGCGGCGTTGTGGATGGTGGTGACGCCGTCCGCCAGCACCGCCGCCATCAGTATGTTCTCGGTGGCGCCCACGGACGGGAACTCAAGCTGGATCTCCGCACCATGCAGGTGTTCGGCCTCAGCGACGACGCAGCCGTGCTCGATGTTGCATTGCGCGCCGAGCTGGCGCAGACCTGCCTGATGCATGTCCAGCGGGCGCGACCCGATCGCGTCACCACCCGGCAACGCAACCTTGGCTCGCTTGCACCGGCCGACCAGCGGGCCCAGGACGCAGACCGAAGCCCGGAACTGTCGCACGGCGGCGAAGTCGGCGTCGTACTTGGGTTCGTCGGGCGAGGTGATCCGGGCGGTCGACCCGTCGAGTTCGACGGTGGCGCCAAGTCCTCGCAGCACCTCCGCCATCAGCGGCACATCCAGGATGTCCGGGCAGTTGGTGATGGTGCTGGTTCCTTCAGCCAGCAGAGCAGCTGCCATGAGCTTCAACACGCTGTTCTTGGCTCCTCCGACAGCAACTTCGCCGGACAACCGGGTGCCGCCGGTGACGATGAAGCGCTCGCTCACGCCGGTTAGTGTAAACAGCGACGTGCACACTGTCAGTTTCCGCGCCAGTTGTCGTGTCAGTTGCAGTGACGTTTTCAGGGGCCGGTCACGACCGGTACCGTCGTAGCCCATGGCCGTCCACCTGACTCGCATCTACACCCGCACCGGTGACGACGGAACCACCGGTTTGAGTGACTTCAGCCGGGTACCGAAAACCGACGCGCGGCTGGTGGCCTATGCCGACTGCGACGAGACGAACGCGGCCATCGGAGTCGCGGTGGCCCTCGGCGATCCCGAGCAACAGATCCGCCAGGTGTTGAGCCGGATTCAAAACGACCTCTTCGACGCGGGGGCCGACCTCTCCACGCCGGTCGTCGACAAACCCGAGCATCCGCCGCTGCGGATCTCCCAGGACTACATCGACCGATTGGAAGGCTGGTGCGACCAGTTCAACGAGCCGCTACCGGCGCTCGACTCGTTCGTGTTGCCCGGGGGTACGCCACTGTCGGCCCTGTTGCACGCGGCCAGAACGGTGGCCCGGCGTGCCGAGCGTTCGGCGTGGCTGGCCGTCAACACCTATCCGGACACCACCAGCGCCCTTCCCGCGAAGTACCTCAACCGACTGTCGGATCTGCTGTTCATCTTGTCGAGAGTGGCCAACCCCGGCGGCGACGTCCTCTGGCGCCCCGGCGGATGAGCTAGAAGGAACGGCGATTGGCGCGCGGTGAAGGTCGCGATTCCAGCCAGGAGGTGAACGCCGTCAATGCGCCCCGGTCCAGCGCAATCTCATAGCCGCGGCGCCGTTCCGGGCTGGTGTCACGCAGTTCGAGCACCACGATCTCCTCGGTCATGATGTCGAACTCGTCCCCTCGCGGCGCCCGCCGCGAGACCACCTCCAGGCCGCGACGACTCAGCCGCCGATCCGGCCACCACCGCAGACTCGACACCCGGTAGAAGCCGGCCTCGCCGCCGCGGTACCGCACCACACCGTGGCGCCATCCTTGACCGCCGACAGCGGGAACGTCCCGCAGGATCGCAGCGGTACCACCGACCTGGCGCAGCTTCCACAACCGGTAGCACAGTGCGACGACCACCAGCAGCAACACGCCGACCAGGGCGACCATGGCGGTCATGGACGCACTCATCGGCGAAGTCGCTAGTCGATCTGGCCCAAGGCGCGAAGCCGTGCGCGGCCCCTGGCGGCAGTTGCGGGATCATCCGATTCGGCATCAGTCCTGGCCGCGTCGGCATCGATTTCCGACTCGAACTCCGCGGACTCGGCCAGGATGATCACGCCCTCCTCTGTGACCGACATGTACCCGCCGTCCACCGCAACCCTCAGATCCTCCTCCCCCGGCCGCTCGACACGCACCATCGCGTCGTCGACCAGTTGAGCGACCAGCGGGATATGCCGCGGCAGTATGCCGATCTCGCCCGAAGTGGTGCGAGTGAACACGAAAGTGCCCTTACCGGACCATATTTCACGCTCGACGGCGACGATGTCGACGTTCATTTCAGCCACGTCGCACCCCCTCCTCCGGATCGAGTCCGACTACTCACTGTCGCCCGCGGCGTCGCCACCGGCTCCGTCGATCTTGGCGCCCATGCTCTCAGCCTTGCGTTCCAGATCCTCCAGACCACCGATGAGGAAGAACGCCTGCTCCGGCAGGTGGTCGAAGTCGCCCTTGGTGAGCTTGTCGAACGCCTCGATGGTCTCCTTGAGCGGCACGGTCGATCCCGGCTGGCCGGTGAACTGCTCGGCAGCCATCATGTTCTGGCTCAGGAACCGCTCGATGCGGCGGGCCCTGTTGACCAACTGCTTGTCCTCTTCGGAGAGCTCGTCAATGCCAAGGATGGCGATGATGTCCTGGAGATCCTTGTAGCGCTGCAGGATTCGGATGACCTCCTGCGCGACCCGGTAATGCTCGTCGCCGACGACACTGGGATCCAGAATGGTCGAGCTGGACGCCAGCGGGTCCACCGCGGGGAAGATGCCCTTGGAGAACACCGCACGGCTGAGCTCGGTGGTCGCGTCCAGGTGGGCGAAGGTCGTCGCGGGCGCGGGGTCGGTGTAGTCGTCGGCGGGAACGTACACCGCCTGCATCGAGGTGATGGAGCGGCCACGGGTCGAGGTGATCCGCTCCTGCAACTCGCCCATCTCGTCGGCCAGCGTCGGCTGGTAGCCCACCGCGGA
>CAZEMS010000115.1:0-3513 GCA_964513475.1 uncultured Mycobacterium sp.
GCGACCCGCATATCGGCCTGCTGCACCGTGGCACCGAAAAGCTGATGGAAAGCCGCACCTACCTGCAGAACCTGCCGTATTTCGACCGCCTCGATTACGTAGCGCCGATGAACCAGGAGCACGCCTGGTGCCTGGCGATTGAAAAGCTGACAGGCGTGGAAGTGCCGCGCCGCGCCTCGCTGATCCGGGTGCTTTATTCCGAGATCGGCCGCATCCTGAACCACCTGCTGAACATCACGACGCAGGCGATGGACGTGGGCGCGCTGACCCCGCCGCTTTGGGGCTTTGAAGAGCGCGAAAAGCTGATGGTGTTCTACGAACGGGCCTGTGGCGCGCGCCTGCACGCCGCGTATTTCCGCCCCGGCGGGGTGCATCAGGATCTGCCGGGTGATCTGATCGACGATATCGATCAATGGGCCGACGAATTCCCCAATGTCATCGCGGATATCGACGGGCTTCTGACCGAAAACCGCATCTTCAAACAGCGCAACGCCGATATCGGCGTCGTAAGCGAAGACGATATCCTCGACTGGGGGTTCTCGGGCGTGATGGTGCGCGGCTCTGGGCTTGCTTGGGATTTGCGCCGGGCGCAGCCCTATGAATGCTACGACGAGTTCGACTTCCAGATCCCCGTGGGCAAGAACGGCGACTGCTATGACCGGTACCTTGTCCGCATGGAAGAGATGCGCCAGTCGCTGCGGATCATCAAGCAAGCCATCGAAAAGCTGCGTGCGCCCGAGGGGCAGGGCGACATTCTTGCCCGTGGCAAGGTCACGCCGCCGAAACGGTCCGAGATGAAGACCTCGATGGAAGCGCTGATCCATCACTTCAAGCTTTACACCGAAGGCTTCCACGTTCCGGCGGGCGAGGTGTATGCCGCCGTCGAAGCGCCGAAGGGCGAATTCGGCGTGTACCTTGTGGCCGATGGCAGCAACAAACCCTACCGCGCCAAGCTGCGCGCGCCGGGCTATCTGCACCTGCAGGCGATGGACCATGTCGCCAGCGGGCACCAGTTGGCGGACGTTGCGGCGATCATCGGGACGATGGATGTGGTGTTTGGAGAGATTGACAGATGAGTGTGCGTGGTTTCGCCCCGCTGGCAGGCATTGCCCTGCTGACTGCTTGTGCCGTGCCGCCCGAGGGTGTGACGCAGGTGGACTTGGTGGCGTTTGACGAGGCCGTGGCGTCAATCGGCTGCGATCTGGTGGGAGAAAGCGACTATCTCCCGGTCGAGCTTCAGACCGGGTTGACGCGCGAGCAGGTGGTGCAGACCGCCGCGTTCCGGGTTGCGGCTGAAGAGGCGGTGCGGCTTGAGAACGGTGGTGTGCGTCTGATCACCGGGGCCTGTGCGCCGGCATGATCCGTGCGGCTGTCATAGCTGTTCTGGCAAGTGCCGGATCTGCTGCGATGGCGTATGAGCCGGGGCAGTCGGATTACGTGTTTTCGTCCGATCTGAGCGCGCAGGGCTTTACGCCGTTCGGCACGGGCGGGTCCGGCAATACGCTTTATGGCATGACCAACGGCTCGGACATCTATCTCTGCTTTCTTTTCGACACGCCCGAGGATCAGTCCACGCGCCAGACGGCGCTTTTGGCGGAATTGGCCGGAACGGCCACCGACCGCACCATACCGAACATTCCCGTTGTCTGCGTGATGACGCAATAGGACCCGACATGCTACGACGCCTTCATTCCGAACAACCCGCAAGTTTCGCCTTTACCCCCGCCAACCAGGCGTGGGCGGAAGCGCAGATCACCAAGTATCCCGAAGGCCGTCAGGCCAGCGCGATCATTCCTCTTTTGTGGCGCGCGCAGGAGCAGGAAGGCTGGCTGACCCGCCCGGCGATCGAGGCGGTCGCGGACATGCTGGGCATGGCCTATATGCGGGCGCTGGAAGTGGCGTCTTTCTACTTCATGTTCCAGTTGCAACCCGTTGGCAGCGTTGCACATATCCAGATTTGCGGGACCACATCCTGCATGATCTGCGGGGCCGAGGATCTGGTCGCCGTCTGCAAGGAAAAGATCGCACCCAAGCCGCATATGCTGTCGACGGATGGCAAGCTGAGCTGGGAAGAGGTGGAGTGCCTCGGGGCCTGCGCCAACGCGCCGATGGCGCAGATCGGCAAGGATTATTACGAAGACCTCACCGCCGCGCGGTTTGGCGAGATCCTGGACGAGCTGGTGGCCGGCAAGGTGCCGGTGCCCGGCCCGCAGAATGGACGCTATGCGGCAGAGCCGAAATCCGGGCTGACCAGCCTGACTGAGTTCGAAAGCGGGCGGCATCAATACAATGCGTCGGTCCAACTCGCGACCGACATCGGCGACACCGTCAAGCGCATCGATGGCAGCGAAGTGCCGCTGCTGCACCCTTGGGGGGATGCAGGCGGGCGTCCGCAGACCGTCGCCAAAGCGGCCAATGAGGTGACCCAGCCGTCGCGTCCGGCAGCCGAAGCCGCGCCCAAGCCGGAAAAAGCCCCTGCACCGGCGGACCAGACATCGGTCATCAAACCCTCGGCAGAGCTTGCCGGTGAGGCGGAACTGGCGGCGCGCAAGGGCACATGGAAATACGCCAAGGCGACGACAGCGACGCAGATCGCCCGCGAAGAGCCTTCGACGTCGGCCCCGCGGGCCGCTGAAGGGCCGGGCACCAAGCCCGCGACACTCAGCGCGGCGCGTGATGGGCAGGGCGACGACCTCAAGCGGATCAAGGGGATCGGTCCGAAACTGGCAGACCTGTGCAATCGGCTCGGGTTTTACCATTTCGATCAGATCGCAAGCTGGACCGCCGAGGAAGTGGCCTGGGTCGACCAGAACCTCGAAGGGTTCAAGGGCCGCGTAAGCCGCGATAATTGGGTCGAACAGGCCAAGACACTTGCCTCAGGCGGCGAGACAGAGTTTTCTGCACGTGTCAAGAAAGGTGATGTCTACGATCAGTGACATCGTGAACACGGACAGGGAGAGTACGAATGCAACAACAGAAATCCGGCATTGGGTGCCAGCTTGGGTCATGGGCCCTCGCCGCAGGGGTGGGCCTTTTGGTCTTCATTCTTCTGCTTGTCATTGGAGGCTGGGGTCTGATCGGAGCCATCTTCATGGCCTGTCTGGCATTCGTTGTCCTTGGGGTCGCGTTCAGCTGGATTTTCTGCCGCGATCTGCCACCGGCACGCGGTCCGGGGAATATCGACACATCCGGCGCGCGCGAAACATCCGCGCCCGCACCGAAGGCGGCGGCTCCTAAAGCGGCATCGCCGAACGCGCCGCCGGTCTCCGTGCCGCCCGCGCCGACTGCCAATGAAGCCACCAGCCCGGCCAAGGCCGTACCGGTTGGATCATCCGCAGCGGCGGCTGCATCAGGTCCGGCCACTGCAGAGGCACCGGCAAAGGCCAAACCGGCCCCCGCCGCCAAGGCAAAGCCGGCAGAGCCTGCAGGCCAGATCAAACCGTCGACCCGTCTGGCGGGTCAGGAAGAACTGGCGGCCAAGAAGGGCGAGTGGAAATACGAAGCCGAGCCCAA
>CAZEMS010000116.1:0-3492 GCA_964513475.1 uncultured Mycobacterium sp.
CGCCGCCGGCACCACCGGCACCACCGGCACCGCCGGCTCCACCGGCCTCGCCGTCAGCGACACCGTCAGCACCGTTGCCGCCCAGCGCGCCGAGGCCGCCACCACCACCGTCACCGTCGATACCCGCAGCACCGTTGCCGCCGCCGCCGACACCGATCGCACCGGCAGCACCACCGGCACCGCCGGCGCCGCCGTTGCCGCCGTCCTGGCCGTCGTCACCAGCGTTGGCGCCATTGGCTCCGGCGACGCCGTTACCACCGTTACCTGCGTTGCCGCCGCTACCGGCATCCCCGCCGTTACCGCCGGTACCGCCACCAGCGCCGCCGTCACCACCAGCACCACCGGCACCGCCGGCGAACCCGTCATTGCCAGCATTGGCGCCGTTGTTGCCGTCGCCGCCGGTACCGCCGTCACCGCCGTAACCGCCGTCGGCATCAAGACCGGCCGCACCGCCGTTGCCGCCGTTGCCGGCCGCGCCACCGGTACCACCGTCACCGCCGGCACCACCGGCACCACCATCGACACCGGCTCCGGCGTTGCCGCCGTTGCTGCCGTCATTACCGGCGCCACCGTTACCACCATTGCCCGCGTTGCCGCCGGTGCCGTTCGTCCCGGTCGCACCACCAGCGTCGCCGCCGGCACCACCGGCACCACCGGCACCGCCGGCTCCACCGGCCTCGCCGTCGGCGACACCGGCAGCACCGTTGCCGCCCAGCGCGCCGAGGCCGCCGCCACCACCGTCACCGTCGATACCGGCGCCGCCGTTACCGCCGCCGCCGACACCGGCTGTACCGGCAGCACCACCGGCACCGCCGGCGCCGCCGTTACCGCCGTCCTGGCCGTCGTCGCCACCGTTGGCGCCATCAGCTCCGGCGACACCGTCACCGCCGAATCCACCGTTCCCGCCGTCACCGGCATTGCCGCCGACACCGCCGACACCGCCACCAGCGCCGCCGTCACCGCCATAGCCGCCGTCGCCGCCGGCGAACCCAGACTCACCAGCATTCGCGCCGGAATCGCCATCGCCGCCAAGGCCGCCGTAGCCGCCGTCACCACCGTCACCGTCAGTGCCGGCGACACCGCTGCCGTCGCCGCCATTGCCGGCCGCGCCACCGGCACCACCGTCACCGCCGTAACCGCCGTCACCACCGTCGACACCGGCTCCGGCGTTGCCGCCGTTGCTGCCGTCATTACCGGCGCCGCCGTTACCGCCGTTACCGGCATTGCCGCCGCTGCCGTTGGCCACCCCGGCACCACCAGCGCCGCCACCGGCACCACCGTCACCACCAGCGCCGCCGTAACCGCCGTCCTGGCCGTCACCGGTCCCGTCGCCGCCGTCACCGCCGTCAGCACCGGCACCGCCATTACCGCCGGCACCGGCGTTACCGTCGCCGCCGTTGCCGCCGCCGCCGATACCGCCGGCACCACCGGTGCCACCAGCACCACCATCGCCGCCACTACCACCGGCCTGCCCGGAAGCACCATTGGCCCCCGACGCCCCGGCGAAACCGTCACCACCGTCACCACCGACACCGGCGTCACCACCGTTACCGCTGACACCGGTCGCGCCGCCGCCGTTACCGCCGTTACCGCCGTCACCGCCGTAGCCGCCGGCCTGGCCGTCCTCGCCACCGTTGGCCCCGCTAGCACCGGCGCCGCCGTTCCCGGCATTACCGCCGTCACCGCCGTCGCTGTCTGCACCGTCGACACCACCGACACCGACCGCGCCGGCCGCGCCACCGGCACCACCGAAACCGCCGTAACCGCCGTCGCCGCCGTTCTGGCCGGCACCACCGTCGACACCATCGCCGCCGTAGCCGCCGTCGGCCGCGTCGCCACCGTTACCCGCAGTCGCCGCCGCGCCACCGGCATCACCACCGGTGCCACCGCTACCACCAGCGCCACCGTTACCGCCGGAATCACCCGCGTTCGCACCGGCACCACCATTGCCGCCGGTGCCACCGTTGCCGCCGTTGCCGCCGTTGCCGTCGGTGCCGTCAACACCGCCGACTCCGACCGCGCCGGCCGTGCCACCGGTACCGCCGTCACCACCGGTACCGCCGTCACCACCGTTGGTGCCGGCCGCCCCGGCGCCGCCGTTGCTGCCGATGTTGCCGGCGCCACCGTTACCGCCGTTACCGGCGTTACCGCCGCTACCCGACGTCGCCGCCGCACCACCGGCATCGCCACCGGCACCGCCGCTACCACCAGCAGCACCGTTACCGCCGGACTCACCATCGGCCACACCGTCACCGCCGTAACCGCCGTCACCGCCGACACCGCCGTTGCCGCCGTCACCGTCACCACCGGCGTTACCGGCGTTACCGCCCCCGGCACCACCAGCACCACCGGCACCACCGTTGCCGCCGTCACCGCCGGCCTGACCATCGAGCCCGGCTCCGCCGTTGTCGCCGGCCAGACCGTCGCCACCAACACCGCCGTTACCGCCGGAACCACCGTCACCGTCGGTTCCGGACGCACCACCAGCAGCACCACCGGCACCACCGGTGCCACCGTCACCGCCAGCCTGACCGGAATCACCGGCGTTGGCCCCGGCAGCGCCGTCACCACCGTCACCAGCGTTACCACCGGTGCCGCCGTCACCGTCGAGGCCGTCGATTCCACCGACGCCGACCGCGCCGGCCAGACCACCGACACCACCGTCACCGGCGTTGCCACCGTCACCACCGGCCTGGCCCGGATCACCGGCGGCGCCGTTGCCGCCGTCACCGCCGTTACCGGCGTTACCGCCGCTGCCATTGGTTGCGGCCGCACCGCCAGCGTCACCACCGGCGCCACCGTTGCCGCCCAGGGCGCCGTTACCGCCGGAATCACCGGCGTTCGCGCCGTCACCGCCGTTGCCACCGTCACCGCCGAGTCCGCCGTTGCCGCCGTCACCGTCAGCACCGTCGCCACCATCATTACCGGCGTTGCCGCCGCCGATCACCGCACCCGCAAGACCACCGGTCCCACCGACACCACCGGTGCCGCCGGAACCGCCGTCACCGCCGGCCTGACCGCTAGCACTGGGCCCGCCGTCATCACCGGCCGCGCCGTTACCACCATCACCACCGGCACCAGCGTTACCACCGGCCCCGCCGTTGCCTGCGTCACCGGAGATCGACCCGCCGTCACCACCGGCACCACCGGTGCCGCCGTTGCCGCCGTCACCACCATTGGTGCCCGAATCACCGGCGTTGGCACCATCGGTGCCCGCGTCACCGGCTGCGCCCGCACCGCCGGCGCCGCCGTTGCCACCGTTGCCGCGGTTACCGCCGTTACCGCCATCACCACCATTGGTGCCATCCGCGCCAGCCACGACCGCGTCGCCACCGGCGCCGCCGTCACCACCGTTGCCGCCGGCGCCCAGCGTCCCGGCCACCCCGTCAGCACCAGCATTCGCGCCGGTGCCGCCGTTACCGCCGTTGCCGACGTTGCCGACATCACCGCCGGCACCGCCGTTGCCGCCGCCGGTCAGCGCGTCGCCGTCAC
>CAZEMS010000117.1:0-3284 GCA_964513475.1 uncultured Mycobacterium sp.
TAGGTCAACGTCTGCCATCAGGTCGCATATCGACTCTAGGGGAACCCAACTGCCACGCAACACCGATGTCGGTTGACTCTATTTTAAGGGCTAACTGTCTGCCACGCACTCGGACGTTTACTTGTCCTGTATACTTCTCGATAGGAACTGTAGCTGTACGTATTACAGACGCTGTGTTAGTACCGCCTTCGGATGCAGGTGAGTTGTACCCAGAACCGGAATTAGCCAGTGGTAACAATGTCATAGTCGCACTGGGGTTGTCTATTGTGGACCCGTCGAATCGCATATCCGGTAGCATTCGCCATATAAACGCGAATTGGTGGCCATCATCTAGATCAAATTCTGCAGACGCTACATACGCATGGATCGCTTGAGTTGTACCCGTCTCATTGTCGTCAACGCCGACTTCATGGTTAACTAAGTTGTTGCTATACGTAGCAGCGAGCGGGTAGTCTCTTAACCCAGAATCAAGCCATGCGGTACGCATCATAGTACCGTAGTACCAAACATCTTCTACGTAGTTATACACAACGTACCGATCTACGTTGGTTTGGTTAGAAGAACAGTAGAACCACCAGATCTCGTGGTAGCTCTCGTTTGTACCTGCGAATACTTGGGCATACTGTAGGGTGTTTAGGTCTTCAAACACGTATTTCCGTAAGTTACAGACCAGCGGCTGTGTGCGACCGTCGTACTTGTAGAACTTATCTTTACCCATCCAGTAAGCTACGCCATTGGCGTATGCGACAGCATTTTGAGATGCCACGCTGATATTCTCACCTACAAGTTGCGCGGTCCACACTTCAGGAGCTCCAACGTACTGCATGGAGTATAACGAAGAATCAGTCCAAACTAGAACTTCTTGTCGAGACTGGGCAGCGGTTATAATTTCTGTACCTCTAGAAAACCGTAGGCTACCCGCCTGATTAGTTGCAGCTGGAGTCCAATTCGTCGCGTCTTCTTGGTCAGACCACCGAACTACCATAGGATCTTGTGTGGTGCTCCCTAACTCATTTGTACCGAAACAAAACACAAACCGACTGATATCAGATATAAGAATGTAGTTCTGCATTAATGGTACGTTAGACGCACCAGATAAACTGGATAGCAAAACGCCTCTAGTAGTTACGTCGTTTGTAGCATCCCAGTAGTAAACAGCACCGCCGCGAGGCCCGTATACAAGGTCTTCACCGAAGTTAGATTGACTCCACAAACGAATACTTTCAGCGGACTCTAAGCCAAATCCCCACGTACCTGAGCCCCAAAACGACGCTCCCCAACCAGTCAACGGGACAGTGAACGCAGGGCCGATATTTATCTGGTATGCTGCTGTAACAGTGCCCCCACCCGTAGCAGTGGATGTAGCCGCAGTGCCCACGTCGATAGTGTATGTAGACCCACTTGTGTACGTGATTTGGTATTCTTGGTTGAGGGTGTCTGCGTCTATACCACCAACTGCCGTGGCTCCGCTAAATGTAACAAAGTCACCGTCAATGTACCCACCTGCGGCATCAGTAACTTCAACTATAGATGATCCACTGGTTGTAGAAAACGGATCTGTTAGCGTTTCGGTAGCACGTACCGGTGTTACGTCGAAATAGGCACCGCCACGCTCGATATAGAACTTTAAGTTAGTGCCAACCCCGAGCAACGGCGAATTACCCAGTGTCACCCAGCTCCACAGCGATTTACATACACCCAAAAACGTACTGGATGATATTCTCTGCCACCCACCAATCTTTTCCGGCGTACCTTGACGAAATCGTATCTTATCGCACTCGTACCACCCACCTTCACTTGTGTAGCGGGTATTCTCTCGGTTCACACCGGATTTTAATATCAGTTTCTTTAGTGGCATAACCAGTCCGTCACATAGAGTCGCCAAACACAGGCGGTAATGTTGTTACTTGGATAGATATGCTCTGCTTCAAATTCAATGGGGTACCACAATCGGCGCAGGTATCCGCTTGCAGCTCAGATTCATCAAGGTCGAATCCGCAATTTTGGCACGCAATCTCAACAGAGTGCGCAGGTTCTATAACATCGTTGGCAACAGCACGGGGGCTGTAACTTGTTTTCATATACTCACCTCACGACACTATTCGGGTATTATCTACCAACAGTACCAAGTAGGCTACCACAGTTGTCAAGTTTTTTCCGCTACTAATTCGTGTTCAGCAGGATCGAAACTTGTGCCCTTCTTTCTGTTATCTTTCGCGGTCATTATCTGAAGGTTAGCGGCTGTGTGCAGTCCGCACACGTCTTTGTGGGCTAGGGGTATGATGTGGTCTACGCAGTGGTCGATTCCCGTTTCAAGGGTTAAGCGTCTGGCTTGTATATACATCTCTGCAACGGCTATCTTATCTTTTTCGCACTTTATCGTTGCTTGTATTAGGCGTTGCTTGCGTAACTTTCTAAACTTACGCACTTTGTAGGGGTTTAGTTCTCTACGTTTTCTGGCTTTTTCTGTACGCTTATTTTTAACTTCTTCTGAATAGTACGATTCCCAGTACTTTTTATAGGCTTTTTTATCACGTCTTTTGTTTCTTAACGCCATACACGTTACGCATAAACGGTTCCCTACGTACCGCTCACTTACGTGCCCATGCCTACAAAGTTTCCCAGTAAAGTACCTACTGAGTCCTATTTTTAACGCTTCTTCGCGGGAGATAACAAGCTTGTCCATCATCCCGCACCAACATTACTGGGCTATGCCCGTACGGATCATTTCCGTAATCCGCGTTGATCTACTTTTCCCCACGTCTTCCCTTGCCCACTTACTGTCTAAGAACTCGTCAGCCGCTTTTTCGTATAACCCTTCAGCCATCGCAGCCAGTGCCTTACGAAACGTAAGGAGACCCGGCAAACCCATGTTAAAACACAGGTCTACTAAGGCATATTGCCGTACGGTATCTAGGTCAGAAAACCAAGAGAAGCAGTTAAGTTCTTGATAGCACAGCTCAATGTCGTTGCGAAGCATGTATTCTGCCTCGTCATTTGTTATGCCTCGGTCCTCTAGGTTCCTACCGTAGCCTATAGACAACTTGTTTGCGGTACAACGGTACGGCTTTAAACGAAGCCCTTCATGCTCTTTAATCATGTCTATTAGATGTTGCACGCTACCACCCTACTGCTTTACACGTTTACTCAAAAATCCTTCTACCGCTCCTCCACCGAAGTAAAAGAACACGATAGTCAGCATGATTTCACCAATGTAAAAGTCCCCTAATACTTGTTTAACGGCTGGGATGTCGCCTTTTCCTAGTAAAGTCATTACCAGTACT
>CAZEMS010000118.1:0-3252 GCA_964513475.1 uncultured Mycobacterium sp.
CCATCAACCTAGCCGACACCCTTCCGAATATTAAAATCAAAGACCTCTACCTATTCGAGGCTGTGCGGCAGAATGCCATCATTGACGCGGACCCTATCAACAAGACTTTGGAATTTGTCCCCTTCGACACTATCGCGGGGAGGTGGGGCATCGCCTTCGATTGGTCGGCAAAGGCCAGCCTAATCGACAAGGCAAAGTACGAGTTCCGATTGGAGGACTTCGCGCAAATCAACTACCTCGAATGGAAAGAGGGCACGGACGAAGATCCCGCCTATCGAGCAAATAACGACATAGGCAATTCCTCGATAGCCATTGAAGATGGGGGATTGGATTTAGAGAAGGTCATGTACACAGCTCCTTTTGCGGCTACTGTCAAAGCGAACAGCTTCACGGATAACTTTCACGCGCGGGTGCTTAGGTACTCAGGCAGCGGTGTTGCCTACGATGCCCCTGACATTAACCCCGTGGCGCGTGCTATGCCTTTGATAAGCTCCACTTCCAACCTTGTACAGATAACAAGCGGAGGGGGCACGGTGACCGCTCAGATAATGGGCGAGCCTGAAACGTGGGGCGATATTTTGGCGGCCAACTACACTAGCTTTCAAGAAATGCTTACGCGCCTGAAGTTGGTTTCGGTGGATCTGAATTTGAACGCTGAGGACATCGCTAAATTGGATTTCACACGCCCTGTGTATCTGCTCGGTAACTACTGGTTTATTAGAGAGATACGGCAATGGGTGGCGAATAAGACAGAAAGCACAACGGTTAAACTTTTGAGGCTGTAAGAGATGGCTGAAACGATTTTACTTGACATACCCACCGACCAGATAGAGGCGGCTATCAAAGCTATTGCCCGCGCTCGTGCGGAGGTGGCAGGGCTAAAGGAGCAGCAGAAAGAGCTTGACCAAAGCTCGGAGGCGTATACAAAGAATGCCATCCGCCTGAAAGAGTTGAACGGAACTATCCGAGAGAACGAGCGGGTGGTGATGGCCAACACGAAGGCACAAAAGGCCAACCAGGGGAGCATCGAGCAGTTGAGGGCGCAGCTTGCACAAGCTACTCAGCAATGGAATAAGCTCAGCGCGGAAGAGCGGGATAGCACCGAGGCGGGCAAGGCTTTGAGCAAAAACAAGCTCGACCTGACCAACCGCCTGAAGGAGTTGGAAAAAGCCACGGGTGACACGAGGCGGAATGTGGGTAACTACTCCGAAGGTGTGAAAGAGGCTTTGAAAGAAACGGGGGCTTTTAGTAGGGAGGTTCAGGTTATCCAAAAGGTAACCAACATCTACAACACCACGCTAAATTCAATCACGGAAACTTACAACAGGTACACCCAAGTAAATGTTGCGGCAACCGTAAACACGGCAAAAGCAAGCTCAGCTACGAATGTTTTTTCAAAGGCGTTGCGTGTACTGAAGTTCGCTTTGATAAGCACGGGCATAGGTGCTATTGTTGTGGCTTTGGGAGCTTTGGCGGCGGGTTTCTTCTCAACGCAAAAGGGCAGCGACACCCTATCGAGGGCGTTGAAGCCTTTGCAGTTTATCTTCTCCCGCTTGTTGGGGGTGTTGCAAGATGTGACCGATGCCCTGCTCAACTTGGATTTCAAGCGCGTTTGGGATCAGATACGAGGATTAGGAAGTACGGTAGCACAAGCGGCAAAGGATGGGTATGCATTTGCCAACGCCACTATCGCAATGGAAGAGGCTGAGATTAAATTGGCCGAATCAGCGGGCAAACTGAATCGAACATTCGAGGAGCAGAAGAGTATCGTTCAGGACATCACCAAAACACAGGAAGAGAGGCAAGCGGCAGCGGATGCAGCCATGAAAGCCCTCACCGAGTTGAGCGCGTTGGAAGAGGCCGTTATCCAAAAGCAGATTGAAGCCAAGAAGCTACAGATAGCGCAAAACGACACCGACAGAGAGGCTAAATTGGAATTGGTGCAGCTCGAAAGCCAACTAGAGGAGATAGTTGTTAGGCGGCTTACCAAAGAACGGGAGGTGCGCAACCAACTCAACAGCATCAATAAACAGGCGGAAGATCAGCGCAGGGCACAGGTGGAAGCCGCCAAAAAGCAAAGGGAGGAAGATGAGAAGGAGCGCATCAAAGCCCTAGAAGAGCAGCAGAAAGCAGCCGAAGAGGAAATCAAAAGGCAGGAGCAACTACGCCAACAGGCACTAGAATCCGAACTTGAATTTGCCAAAAGACAGGCGCAGGAGGAGATTAACATCCTCAACCAAAAACTGCTTGCCAACGAAATCAGCGTTGAAGCTCATAACAAGCGATTGGAGCAAATGCGCATCCAAGCGTTAGAAGCTGAGAGGGCTATTGTTGAAGCCTTCGGGGAAGATGTGATGGACATCGACACGCAAATAACGGAGGCCAAAGTAGCGAGCCTGAAGGCGCAGTTGGATGCTTCCACCATTGCAGCCGAAACAGAGAAGAAGCAGAAGGAGGACGTTCTTAAAACGGCCATCAGCACAGCGGGAGAGCAAACCGTAGTAGGCAAGATTCTAAGCTCAGCGCAAGCAGCCATCAACACATACGAGGCGGCTTCTCTTGCCATCGCCACTATTCCACCTCCTTTGGGTGCTATTCAGGCAGCATTGGTGACTATTCAGGGCTTGGCACAGGTGGCAAAGATTAACGCCATCCAAGTGCCTAAATTCGCTACCGGTATCATTGGCGTGGACGGCCCAGGCACCGGAACGAGCGACAGCATAAGCGCTAAGATTAGCGCGGGTGAATCAGTAGTCACGGCTAAAGCTACGGCAGCCTTCGCCCCTATGCTTGCGGCAATGGAGCGGGCGGTAGGTAATAATCCGAACATCGGAAAGGTGGGAAGGGCCAAGTTTGCCAATGGTGTGATCAACATGGGTGTGAATGCCACTAGACAGGCGGCGCAGTTGGATGGCATGAGGCAGCGCAGGCAGGCGGAGGAGTTGGCCAAGCAGCCTATTTATGTCAGCGTTGTTGAGTTGGAAGATGTGCAGGGTCGTTACAACAGGGCGCGATCTGTTAGCGTGGTGGAATAGAAAAAGCCCGCCTGATTGGTTTAGAGGCGGGCTTGGGTTCATCCGTTGCGGACTATCCGCGGGCTTTTAAAGGAATCCCAACATGTGTTTAGTTGTTGGTTGCGGATGAATGTTATTTAGTTATTACTTCGGCCTTCCAGATGTTCAAGCCTTTATGATGTACGATTTCACTTTTAGCATCCCGCATTGCCTTTGCAAGCGGTTGGTAGGGGATGGC
>CAZEMS010000119.1:0-3237 GCA_964513475.1 uncultured Mycobacterium sp.
ATTTCCTGCAACTGCCGGGTCAGCCTTTGCGCCTCTGGGAGCGTCTGAGCCTCGATCAGCTTGCGCTCCACATCGGCCACCATGTCGCGCAGATAGCCAAGTAGCTCCTTCACCTGGCCGCCTGCATAGCGCTGCACGAATATCTGGTGCCGAATACCGGCATCCAGAAGAAAATCATCTGCCGACATTTAGAGCGGGCTTTCCTGATCAATTCTGGCAAGAATATCCTCAGGCATCTCGTCAGACTGAATCCAGCCTGCATCCTTGAGCCTGCGGACAATATCAACCTTCGGCATCACGCCTGCATCGTAGCCTTGAATCATGGCCATGATTTCTTGCGGGTTCAGCGAATCCTGCCAGAAGTCGTCATTCAGTTTGAATTCAATCTCGGCCTCGGTGCTGGAAACGAACCGGCGACAGTCTGTCAGAACGCCAATCATGGCCTCGTTGATATTCCCGACCACGGTATCCAGCATAGAATTCTCTGATGCAGCCTGGATGCGGGCTTCCTCGGCTGTGCGCTGGGCACCGCCTTTGCTGATGATCTTGGCACCGATCTGCACCATCATCTGCTCTTTGTGCTCCATCTCATCACGGATGGCACCGGCAGCATTCAACTGCAGCAGTTCAGCCTTGCCGCCTTCGCTCAGGACAATGCCAGCGTTCTCGCCAACAGTGATGCCGCCAGGATTCGCGGCCATGAATGCCTCGGATGACATGTCGGTGCTGATGACCAGAGTGCCTCCGCCATGGACGGACAGGTTGTTCTCATGGTCTGCACTGTTACGAAAATGCCCAATGTTTACCCTGGCGATGTCGTAAAGCACCGGCTCGTCTATGTTGGGCAGGTTATTGCTGGAACCCACGAAATAGAACGGAATGTAATTAAATGGCTGGCCTGCAGCGTCCCGGATCACAACCTCTGGCGTGATCGGATCACCGTCCTGATCGTAAATCTGCTGAGTGTAGATGTAATCCTCGTTCATGCGGAGAACGCGATACTGGTCTACGTAGTCCCACATGAATTCGTCATAGTGGATCTGGGTCTGCTCCTTGAGCACCAGCATCCCGAGTATACGCTTGCCATTGCGGGTATGGACATGCCAGTTGATGATGGATTCTGCCGTATAGGTGGCGATGTGCGGCTGCAGCTCCATCCTGGCGATCTGCTCGGCAGTCATGCCTTCATCGACCATCGGATAGTCAGCCAGCATACCGAATCGGCCAGTGAGCATCACTTCGTCTGTGGCATATTTCGCAACCTGGACAAGCGGCTGTCCAGAGCCGTCAGCGTTCTCGCGCATGAACTCCAGGTCATCGGGCAGCTCGATGCGTGGCTCCAGGCGAAAGATCGCGCCTTTGAGCCCGGACAATGTGCGCCCGGTGTAATTGGTGTAAATCGCCTTTTCCAGCCGAATGGTGTGCTGATGATCATCCTCATGGCTGCGGCGTGGGATGTATTTGCGGGATTCCTTGACGCTCATGCCGGATGCGGCGTTGCGGGTCAGCTTCCACTTGTCCAGGGCTTTGTCGTATTCGACATGTGTATTGGATACGGGCATGGCAGCCTCACATACTAAAATTGACGGGTATATGCGCCACCGGCTTCTGGATCGGCATCTCGTAGCCAATCGGATAAGTCGCAGCGTCTATAGCGTGATCAAGTCCACTTTTCTTGTCCGGCTCGCCGTTCTTGTCATAAGCCAGCTGCTCGAACGATTCCACCAGGGTCTTGCATTTTTCTGCGTTGCAGTATAGCACACCGCGCTCGAATGCCGCATTAGTCGCCATCACGCGGTCTTTTACTGCCGGGTTCGACTTCTTGGCCCGGATCATGAAACCAGCCTGCTCCAGCAGGGATATGTCCGATGTGCTGGCATTGACGGTCTTGCGGGCACGTCCAGAAGCGTCTGGATAGATATAGATCGGATGGCCAGCGTAGCGGTCCTGGATAATAGAGATCATGTCCGGTGTATCGTACATGTCGATCAGTTCTTCAACGGCATGCCATTCGTCACCATTGCGGCGAACGTAAACAATGGCGCACTGCCTGGTGACGTTGAAGTCGCAGCCAATGAATAGCGACTCGCCTGGCTTGATCGTCTCCCTGCTGTTGTGAGCAGCCCGGTCATAGCTGCCGTACACTGTGCCGAATGTCAGATTGACGAAATTGCCGTCCAGGTAGGCATCGAGCAGGCTTGCGGGATAAATGTCCTGCAGCGATTGGATATATCCCGGCGGTAGATGTGGATTGGAGCGGGTCGGTGCCTGGATGATCTCGTAGCCTTCACGCGGATCGCGCTTCCAGGTGTCATAGACAAAGCGGAATCCTTCTGGCGTAGTGGTCACGCCGATGGAGTTGATGCCGCCTTCCTTCTGCTGCCTGTTCCTGGCTATGACCTGCCGCCAGACGTGGGCAGCGTCATCCTTCTTGAGCGTATCCAGCTCGTCAATATCAGCATCGGCATGCTCATATCCGATGATCCGGTTCGGATTCTCCATGCTGCGGAAGAAGATCACGCCGTAGCCTTCGATGGTGATCTGGTTCAGCGGCGACTTCTGCAGCTTGTACGGGATTTCCATCTCGGTCAGCGTTTGCTCAAAACGTGGCCAGGCGATCATGCGGATCAAGTCGTATGTCGGCTCGTAGAACCCGCGATTCAGCCCTGGATTGCGTAGAATGCCGAATATAGACCTCAGGATGGCTGCCTCGGTCTTACCAGCACCGAATCCTGCGACCATTGCCGGGAATCGAGCTGTGCTGGTGATGTATCGGTATTGTGGGAGCGTGGGACTAATCTGCGCCATCTGGCTTAACGATATTGATGGTGATCGGCTCCCGCTGTTGTGTGGCTTCATCTGTTTCTCGCCAGCCAGCTTGTGTTTTGAGATAGAAAATCTGGGCAGTCACGTTGCCGTCCAGGCCAGTTTTAATCAGGGATTGGCCCATCCTGGCAATGGCGCGAGCTCGGCCTTTTTGATAGGCATCACTTACCTCAGGCTGTCTGCCTTCTACCTCTCGCAAAGTCGTCTCTGAAATGCCAAAGTAATCAGCCATTTGGCGCTTTGATGTGACAGCAGCCAGCGCTTCAACCTGGGCGATTTCTGCCTCGCTGAATACTCTCTTTGGCCTGCCGCCGCCATCACCTTGATTACCGCGTTTCACGTGGAACTTCCTGCCTGAGATTGGAGCGCATGGGTCGGTGCTGCCCCGCCGCTTTCCAGTTGGTCACCGGA
>CAZEMS010000120.1:0-3226 GCA_964513475.1 uncultured Mycobacterium sp.
TCTCTTTCTTACGTAACGGATGATCCAGGGCAATCTCTGAGTTTGTCCACCGTGTCCGTTTACCTTCGTCTGCATTGACATGATCAGGCCAGTAACGGCGGTATGTCTCGGAAGTAAGAATACCTTTAATGAACCCTAGCTGTTTCTCCGCAAGGTTTGCGGTGGCAGAGATGTATAATATCCGCAAGGTTGGGTTCTTAGTTAATTCCCACGCAACCCTGTAAGCAATAAGACGAGACTTACCATGGTCACGTGGGAACAAAAGTAGTTGGTGGCTTTTAGCATCTGGCCGTGTCCACCAGTTACAAACATCTTCGTGGCATTGCCCTAAGACTTGTTCTGGTGCAACTAGCTTAATGAATGTGACAAGATCACTTTCGGCAGCTAATTTTATTTGTTCTAATGTAGCCATTTTACCACTCGATTATTTGCTTGTCAAGCAAGAAATACAGTTTTACTGTTAAAGTCACGGTTATCGGAAATCCGTAGAGAAACAGTACCAGAAGTAAAGTCACCAGTCTTTACGCCAGCACGGTAGTAGACTTCCTCTGCGTCGAAACCATAGCCCTCGTAGTTCGAGGTGAAGGTGTCTACGTCAAACCAGTCAGTGCCGTTCCAGCTACGCTGTACGGTTACGGTAGCAGCCCAGGTACCTGAGATGGACAGGTTGAAGTGACCGATCACTTGGATCTTGTCAGTGAAGGTGTTCTGTGCAGTGATGTCAGCAGTTACAGCAGTCATTGTAGTTACTCCTGTGTCTGTGCAGCAGCATATGCCGCCTTGGCTTCATCGGTGAACACCGAGGCAGCGATCGCCTGCACGTCTGCATCCTCTGCCGAGAGGTCAGCATCCGGCGTCAGCACATGGCGATGGAACGTGCGGCTGATCTCCACGCCATCCTCTGCAATGATTGTTGCTGTGCGAACCTGCACCACGGGATACCCCGCAGCCAGTTGCAGAACCTCGATCTTGTCGTTGGTCGTTGTCTTAGTCAGTGCCATGATTTTATCTCCTTATCTGGACTGTCCACCCTCAGAGGGTACTAATTATAAACGCAAGAAGCTGATCGTAACGAACACCTAATCGTGTGTGTTCAGTTAATCCATCACCAGCTTGATCGTAAATCTTACCATCTGCATCTGTCCACCAAGTATCAGAGCAGAACATTCCATAGTCACTTGCATCTAAGCCTTGAGCAGTAAATGCTGCGTCTAATTCTTGAGCAATAACCCCAACATGAATACGAGCATTATCGCCCTTAGAAGCAACACTGTCATTCCACTTGTAGGCTTTAACCAGTGCTTTACATGCAGTCGCAACAGCAGTTTCTGCATCTGTTAAACTGCGTATTTGCTGTTTGTCATTTTGGTCTGATGTATTGATTGTACCAGTTGCAGCAAAAAGTTCAGTCCAACGTGCGCCCGAAGAACCAAATCTACGAGTGTTGTCTGTTTGAGGGTCAAGCCGCCCAGGCGTTGCTGCTCCGCTGTCTCTAATTGTAGCAACATCATAAAGGTTAAGAAGGCCATCAGCAGTAATTTTTACCGCAGCATCATTACTGCCATCATACAAACCAATGCCATCACTGTTCGTTCCAATGTAACCTTCAAGTGTTCCACTGCGTCTGATTTCTATAAAGCCACCACTGCCCCTTGTATTAAACGCAATACCCCCATTCCTTTGAATAAAGCTATCACCACCAGACCATGTGCCGCTAATATAATCAGATGATATTGCTTCTCCTGTTGCAACATCATAGAAAGTATACGCATTTCCTGCAGCGTAATCAGATCGAATGGTAATGTTTTCCCAAGTAACATTGTAAGACGCATATCCACCAGAGTAATCTAACCGAATAAAACTATCTGGATTGTTGGGATCTTCACCAAAGAAAACGCCATTCTTAATCGAAACACCAGCAGCACGACCTCCAGAACTTTTGCCCTTTAGCACTACGCCATAAGGTGAAGTAATACCTGTTGTTGGCTCAACGCCATACCGACCAGTTGTTCCACCGCCCTCAATGTAGATGTTGCTAATTTCAATCTGACGTTCAGAACCGAGACGCCCAATATACATACCACCAAGGCGGTTATATTCGAGCGTAATATGATTAATGCTTGTTGAACCAATAATTACGCCATCATCTGTTTCAAATCCATATCTGCCATTGTTTCGTGATACCACATTCTGCACACGAAAGTTCCACATTATTGCCCCAGCAGTATAAATACCAGAGCCTTTCCAGTAACGAATAAACAAATCCTCAAAAATTACTGTGCCAGCAAAATCAGGTTGTAGTGCGCTGTCTGGATCATTTGCGTAAATACCATGGGTTTCCGCTGTAGAAACACTATCAGGGCCAATCAGCATAAATCCTTTGAATAAAAGCGAAGATACGTTTTCATCAGCACTACCCTGCAAATCAAAAACAATACCATCTTTTTCTGATGCATTGATCTGCTTTAAGATCGTCCCACCCATTGTAGGATTGCCCGGCAATGTTCCCCTAGAGCCATCACCAATCAATGAGAAATTTCGAGGGACTTTGATCTGACTAAACATGTAAATGCCTGATGGCATGTAAACAGGTTTAGCAGGATTTGTTTTTTGTGCATCGATTGCTGCTTGGATTGCAGCCGTATCGTCTGTAACACCGTCACCCTTAGCGCCATAATCACGCACGTTTGCGACTGCGCCCTCGATCATTCGATTGTGTGCTTTAGTTAGCGCCATTGTTTTTTCCTTTATGAAACGTAGTACACGCCTGACAATTCAAACGCCGCAGAAACCCCATAGCCAGTATAGCTAAGGTCAGCACCCGAGCTATTCTTAAACTCAATGTTACCGCCTAAGATTTCAACAGTGCATGATGCCCCAGTATTAACTGCGAATGAAAGACCGCATGAATTAGCAGAGTTAAATGGTACGCCTTTAATACGCAGTGTACTTAGGTCAGCGGTTCCATCAAATGTTGCAGACAAATGAATAAATACAAGGTTTCCAACCTTAGTATATGAACCGCTTACATTTGTTGGCGTTCCAGCATATAACTCAAAAGTAGGTGTCCACGTCCCCTCTTCATAGTCATCGAACAGTTCACTTGTGCCAGTGCCAGAGGTGGCAGAGAAGTCGATGCCAAGACCGGATGCAAGAGCAATGTTCCCAGATGAGTTAATGCGAACCTTGCTAGAGTTTCCAATTCGGAAATCAGCTATATAAGAAG
>CAZEMS010000121.1:0-3189 GCA_964513475.1 uncultured Mycobacterium sp.
ACACGCACTTACCCCAGATTCAATGAGAATGCCCCAGAATCAATGAGAACGGACAGCCGCGGTGGGGAGTCCGAGTCGTATGACCAGTGGACGGTGCCTGAGCTGAAACAGCGCGCTAAAGAACTCGGTCTGTCGGGCTATTCGTCGCTGACGAAGG
Organism: uncultured Mycobacterium sp.; assembly: GCA_964513475.1. Classification (GTDB taxonomy): domain Bacteria; phylum Actinomycetota; class Actinomycetes; order Mycobacteriales; family Mycobacteriaceae; genus Mycobacterium. The sequence continues at coordinate 158 of CAZEMS010000121.1, forward strand.
ACAAGCTGATCGCCGCGTTGCGCAATCATTGAGGAGGATTCCTCCCCTTGAGTCAGTCAGGTGGTTCAAGCGGGGTTGGCGCGTCGGAGTCTTCGGCTGGTTCCGGTGCAGTCCCGCCTTTTCGTTGTGAGATCTCCCGGGTCTTCATGGCATCGAGGTTCTGCTTCAGCTTGTCGCGATGCTCGTCGCGATAGATTCCTTGGCCGCGTGGCATGTCACTACCCCTTCCGTGACTCATCCATTTTCCGGGTAACCGGTCGCGCGGCGGTTCACACCTCTCCGATCCTTGACTTATTGGGATATCCCGGGCCCTGACGGCGACCGACCGCGGGCCAGGAAAACGGAAGACAAGTTCAGCAGCGGGTGTGGGTTAGCCGGCCTTCGGGTATGCGCCCCGCATGAGCGTTCAGGAAAAGGTGGAGCTGGATGGCCCGGCGGACATCGCCAAGGGCGATGGCATCGAGGATACGGTCGGAGGCCGCTGGGTGACCGTGCGTGAAATCACCACCACCGACGGTGGCACCTACAGCTTCTTCGAAGAACCCGCCGACCGCATCACCTTCGAAGGAGACGAGGCGACCCGGCATTGCGGCGTCTTGGCGCGGCGTATCGGCACGGCAGAAACGGAGCAATCACCATGTCAGCATCAACGTTCGGCATCGTCGGCGGTGGTCTCGGCGGGGCCAAGACAGCCGAAGCGCTGCGCCAAAGCGGATTCGACGGACATATCGTCGTGTTTGCAGACGAGCAGCACGTCCCCTACGAACGGCCGCCGCTATCCAAGGACTACCTGGCCGGAAAGAAGAAGCTTGACGACTTCACCACGTTCGACGCGAGCTGGTACCGCGACCACGACGTTGACCTACGACTCGGTGTGAAAGTCGAACACCTGGACCCGTCAGCGCACCGTGTCGTTCTCAGCGACGGCAGCCCCGTCCAGTTCGACAAGCTTCTGCTCGCCACCGGATCACGCTCCCGGCACCCGTCGATACCGGGCTCCGATGCCGCCGGCGTCCACTATCTCCGGACCGTCGAGGACGCCTCGGCATTGGATACTGCACTGGTCGAGGGGGCATCACTGGTTGTGATCGGCGGTGGCTGGATCGGGCTCGAGGTAGCCGCGACCGCCAGAGAACGGGGCGTTGACGTGACAGTGATCGAACTCGCCGAACTGCCCCTGATGACTGTTCTTGGCAGGGAGGCCGGCGCTGTCTTCGCTCAGCTGCACCGCGACCACGACGTCGAGCTGCACCTGAATGCGCGGGTGGCCGAGATCAGAACCTCCGGTGGCACGGCGAGCGGTGTCGTACTCGACGACGGATCAGTGCTGGCCGCCGACGTGGTCCTTGTCGCCACAGGCGCCCAACCCAACATCGAACTCGCCGAACGGGCAGGTCTCGACACCGGCGGCGGCGGCGTGTTGGTGAACACCTCGCTACGAACCAGCGAACCGGACATCTATGCGGTCGGCGACATCGCCGCCGCTTGGCATCCACTCTATGGCACCCGAATCCGCACCGAGCACTGGGCGAACGCACTCAAGCAGCCCGCCGTGGCCGCAGCCGCAATGCTGGGCGAACAGGCCGAATACGAGGAGTTGCCCTACTTTTTCACCGATCAATACGACCTCGGCATGGAGTATGTCGGGCACGCTCCGCAATACGATCGCGTGGTTTTCCGCGGTGATGTCGACTCGCGCGAGTTCACCGCCTTTTGGCTAGACGACGCCAACCGGGTCCTGGCCGGGATGAACGTCAACATCTGGGACACCCTCGACGACATCAAGAACCTCATACGGTCGCAGAACGCCGTCGACACAGAACAACTCGCGAACACGCACCATTCGCTTGGTGAGCTGCTCACCGCCTAGATGTCACCCAAATCGAAACAGGCAGCTGTAGATCCCGGCCCAAGGCGCACTGCTGTTGCCGCAGTTGGGGTTTAGCCCCACAGGTTCTTCGCTCATCGGTACGTCGTTGCCCTGCCGTCGACCGCCGCCAACCCGGCCGCGGATGTTTGGACGGATCGGATTACCCGTCAGCGCTGGGTGCGGTTGAGCCGTGCGTGGTGTTGGTCGACGACCCATCGAGCAATGTCCACGAGTTTGATGTTGGCGTTTTGTGAGGTCTTGAGCAGCAGCTGAAAGGCCCGCACATCGCACATGCTTTCTTGGTGCATAAGGATGCCTTTGGCTTGACCGATGACGTCACGGCTGGCCAGAGCCGCCTGGAACTGGCCTTCGGACGCGGCGCCGACAAGCGCCACCGAGGCGTGTTGCGCGAGCACCTCCCCGATGAATGCGGAGTCGTCGCTGAAAGCCCCGGCCTGGCCCGCATAGAGGTTGAGCGCGCCGAGGTTTTCTCGTTCGACGAACAGTTGGAACGACATGAGGCTGTGCACACCGCGTGCCTGGGCCGCCCGGGTGAACCGCGGCCACCGCTTCTCGGTGGCCATGTTGTCGATCAGAACCGTGTGGTGTTCGCGCAGTGCGCTCAGGCATGGACCTTCATCCAAGGTCGTCTGCAGTTGGTCGAGTTCGGCGACTATGGTGTCGCTGGGTGCTTCAGATGTGATCTGGTGGCCCTGGATGAGCGAGATTCCGGCCCAGCGGGCGCCAGGCACGAGCGCAACGGCACCGTCGACAATGTTCAGCAGAGTGGAGTGGGTGTCGGCTTGTTTCTCCAGCTCGATCGCCAGATCACCCATCACCTGCGCCAAATCCCGCACGGCCATGTCCAGCACCCTACGCGGTCACCACACATATGCCGGCAGAGCACCGTGACACTGCCGAGCAGCCTAGCCTTATGCTGCTCGACCGCAGGATCGGTAGGACTTGGCGGCTGTTGTACTGGTTTCTTGTCGTGGGTCGCTGTTGGGCCTAGCCAGATAACTAGCCGATCGTTGCGGCTGGGGCAACTGAGACACGCGGCTAACGTCAGTCGCATCTGGGTCCGCAGCCAACACCGCGAGGGCTCTAGGGTCTGCTGCACGATCAGGTGACAGTTTCGGTCACGCGGCCTGACTGGCCGGTG
>CAZEMS010000122.1:0-3102 GCA_964513475.1 uncultured Mycobacterium sp.
ACGTCGTTGTCGTCAAGCACCTGAATAGCTTCGCGGAAGCCTTCGTCGCGGAACGTAGCCGTTGCCGCACCAGTAGCGGTTTGCGTACCAGAGCCAGACAAGAACTCAAGCTGAGAGGTGAAGTTAGCACCTTCAGCGATAAGCGCCGTGTCAACGCGGGTAGCGAGGGCGTAGCCAGCATCGGAGGTGTAGAACTGACGGAGGCTGTTCAGAGCCTGTACGTCAACAATATCCTCAATCAGTCGGCTGTACTCGTAGTGCTGGTCAATAGCAATCGTCAGCTCACCTTCGGTGGCCGTGATTAGCGTCACTTCCGTTTGAGCAGCCTTGACGCTTGCAGTGCCGCGAGTCGGCTTCGGAATGTGAATCGTGTCGCCTTTCTTGCCGGTCATGCTCATGGAGCGGACGAGAGGCTTAACAACCAGGGACTTCTCGTATGCAGCAATGATCTCATCGGACCAAATCTCGGGGATGAAAGTCGCTGCGGTGGTTTTCGTTACGTGTGCTGAACCCAAAGGCATAGTAGTTACTCCGTTAGTTTAATCATTTGACTCGACCCTCTTGATACGCTTTCATGATTTCAGGCATGAGGGCTTCGTATCGTTTCGGGTCACGGTTCATAAGTTCAATAATGTCTCGACGCCGGTAAACCTTTCGTGACTTAGTGCTGTCAGGGTTGGACCGTGCCGAACCTGTAGAAGCTTTCTTGATTTCGTTCTGCTGTGCCACACGTTCAACCTTAGCGGTTTGCTCGACGATGCCTCGACGCTCTTTATACAGCGTTAATAGCTCGTCTGCGGCAGCAAAGTCATAACCTTTATCTGCGCGCTCAAACAGCTCACGTCGAACCTGCGACTTACCAACCCACTCCTGAAAGCCAGCGTCCGTAAGGACATCTTTCATGTCAGGATGTGCAGCTTGTAGTTGTGCTAGCGCTTGAGACTTTGCCATCTCTGCCGCCACAGCCTGAGACTGCTTAAGCATTGGATGGTTCTCAATAGCCTTCCTAACTGCTGCTTGCGGATCGGTGAAGAAGTCCACCTCGTCCACTTCTGGTTCCGGTGCAGACGGAGCTTGTTGCGCCGCAATGGACTGCTTAACCATTTCGTCAAAGGCTTTCCGTAGCTCTCCGACTTCTTGGCTTTGTTGCCCTAAGCGTTGCTCAAGCTCTCTGTGCATCGTTGCAATCTCTGATGCACTTTTGCCCCTGTACTTTTCGGGGAGATCGTCTTCGGATGCTTGTGGCTGTTCTACCTCTTCCGCTTCTGCTTCCACTTCAACGGCTTCTGGCTCTAACTCCTCAAGCGTACCGACTTCGGTTGCCTCATCAAGCTGTTCTTCGGGGGCGTCTACTAATCGTGCCATTATTGATCTCCGGCCCTTTAAGGTAGCCGCTATGCGGAATGCGTAGCGGTCCTTGTGGGTTATCAGATTAAACTAAACGGGGCGTATGGCTATGCTTGTCCGTTCTTCTTACCAGCCTTTTCGTGCTCCCTCACCCACTTCATGTGAGCACCGGGGAAACTCCCCGAATAACCTTCAAGTTTGCAACGAACGGGGCTGATGATGCGCTTGGCAGGTTTACCGCAGGCTCCGCACCGGAACGAGTCGCTATCCCTACCAAACACTTCCGTTACTGTTGAGCAGCTTTCACACTGCACATCCCAAATTTTACGCATATTTATTCCGAATCTTCCGATTGTTGCTCTGCGGCTAGCACAGCGTTTTCCCAACCGGCGACCTGCAACAGCGTTTCAAACTTACCTTTAGCTTTCCAAAACTCTTCAGAAGAATTAATGGCGCCAAGGTTTAAGGATTGTAGTGCTACGTTAATCTCGTTCTGGAAATGCTTCCAGCCGTCCGTAAGGAACAAGCTACGACAATCATCAAAAAACCGCTGATCTTCACTATTCATCTACCTTCTCCTTAGCGGTGCGTCGCGTAGGCTGAGGAGCAGACATAAGCTTATCTACTTTTTCCTCAATGACGTCAAGGCGCTTAAAGATGTCTTGAAGATAGGACGTAGTGTTCTTAACTAATTCATCAAACTTTTGTTGTGTTACTAGCGACATGGTTGTCTCCGTGAGGCCATGAGTGTATTGCTTAATGGTGTATATATTTTATCACATTTTGACGCAAAAGTCAAGCCCTATTTCTTACTCTTTGTACCGCTGCACTTCCAGCGCTTGCGGCTAAGGCGTAGCGGGCTGTTAGGGTCTTTGGCTGCTTTAGGGTGATCGCGCATTTGTCCGGCGCTGCGGGCACAGTAAGCGTCGCCTTTAGACGTGCCTGGTCGTACACGCGGTCCGCCGCCTTTAGCCTGTCCCGCCTGCCCATACGACACTTTCTTGCCGCTAGCGGTTACTTTAACTTTCGCCTTGCCCTTGGCGGGCTTGCGACTAGTAGCCATTACGCTTCATGCTCCGCGACGTACGCTTAGCTTTCGTGCTAGACGCTGCACCAGCACGCTTCAGGCACTTACCAGCCTTCTTGCACTTAGCGGGGGACGGACAGGATGCACAGGGTTTCATTGTTCAACTCCTTGAGGTTGTTGTGGTCCGCCAGCAGCAGACAGTTGTCGAACCAGTTCAGCCTCTGCTCGCGCTTTGGCCATTTCTGTTTCATTGGTTTGCTTAACACGAAGCTCTTGCTCCTTAAGCAGCAGCTCCGCCATCTTAACGCGACGCTCAAAGTCTTTGTCTGCTACGCCGTCGTTGTTTTGGTCGCTGTACTTAAGCGTAAGCTCCGTGGGTGCAAGCTCCGTTTCCGTATTGTACTTGTTAGCACGCGACTGCGACTCTGCGGCCTGTGCTTGCAAGAGCTGTACTTGTCCCTGTAGCACAGCCATCTGCGCCTGCTGCTGCGCCATAGCCATTTGCTGAGCTTCTGGGTTAGGTTGATTGCCAGCCTCAATGGCAGCAATAAGCTCGTCACGGTTGGTGACGTTAAGGTGGTCGATGATGCCTTTGATGATGGCGCCGTGTGCAGGCGACTCAGGCGGAACCACTTGCAGTATTTGTGAAAGCTGAGACACTTCATACTCACGAGCCATAGCGCCAAGGGAGCTAAACGCCACAAACTTGTAATCCCTTACCGGATAGT
>CAZEMS010000123.1:0-3098 GCA_964513475.1 uncultured Mycobacterium sp.
GCTTCTCTGTGTAGTCACCTAAGACATAGGCAATGCCGTTCACATCAATACCAGCAACGACAATACCTGTCATGTCACTTTCTTTGTTGGCTGTAACAGCAGGGTCAATAGCAACAACAATACGAGCTAGGTCAGGTACAGAGTCATGCTTAATCTCAGCTTTTTCCAACATCTCTGTAGACCACAGTGCGCCCTCAGCTTCCTCTAGGACTTCTGCGTAAAGTTCCTGACGACCAAGGCGTGTGCCTTCATACTGCGCTTTGACCGCTTCAAGATAGGTTCCTGCAAGGTTAGCAGCATTATCGAAAGTAGAACCACCAGTGACATAAGTCTTCCCATCCTTCATCAACTTCCGAACAAGTTTGGTAGGTTTGGGTGTCGTGGTGACTACAATACGGGGATGCTTCCCTAGTCGCATACAAAACTGTAGCATATCCCACGTATCAATGTCTTTGTTCCAAGCTGCAAGTTCATCACACCATGCAATCTCGAACTGGGGGCCACGAAGACGTTCAGGTTCCTCAGCCGAAAAGAACTGAACGGTAGCACCATTTTCCCACGACAGTGTACGCTTAGTAGGGGACCACTCAGGAAAACCCAGCTTTTTCCCTTGGTAGGTCTTATCACCCTTCCAGCAGACACTAAGGAAACCAGACTCACCCTTTACCATAACTCGTTCAATATCCGAGTTGGTAGCAGCTACAGCAGCGATACGCTTCTTACCCCGCTTAACCTGTTCCCTTACCCACTCAACACCAGTCCTAGTCTTTCCAAAACCACGACCAGCATTGATAAACCATGTATTCCAGTCACCATCAGGCTCTAACTGTGCATCCCTAGCCCAGAAGTGCCAGTCGTGCTTTAGTTCTTCCACCTTCGCCGGGCCAAGCGCCTCAAATAGTTCTTTAACCTTACTAGAAGGTAAACTACGAAGAGCGTCAGCCGTTATCTTCCTCTGTGCTGTCATCGGGTTCTTTTCCTAGAAGTGCCATCAGGCTATCAATAGCTGCTTCATCCATATCGGGGTCTTCAATTTGCTCTACTTCATTAACAGTAGATACAGGTGACCACCCACCCTTAGAGCGTAGATACAACTCAGCAGCCTTAAAATCACCCTCTAGTGCCTTCTGCACAACCACACCACCAACAGCACCAACTACATCAGCCTTAGTCTCAGCCATGTCCTGACCATAGACCTTATAGAAGGTGGACATAGAGCTAGGAGCATCCTGATACTTCTGGATAGCTGCAAGGATATCACGGACGGTAACACCATTGCGTACCATCTCCTTAACCTTGTTAGCTATAACCTTACTGTGTTTCTTGGGTGTGTTGTCCATAGCACTTCTCTAGTTCACACTCTGATTATAATCCCCTGGTCCCCCTACCATCGGCACAGTCGCGTCTACGCATGTACTACCGGGTAGGTTCACTGTGGTTGATAGGAGGGGGGAAACCTGTGTCTTATAACTCATGGTAGTATACCCAAGTTATATACCCATATTCTATTTAGTCATAGACCTATACTATAGACTGGGCGAAAGGGGTTCTATTAGTATATACACACCTAAAATGGAGAAATGCAGGTAACTTTTTTTATTTTTTTCTTGACGACCCCAAAAGTGTTGCAAAAAAGTCACACCTAGGTCCAGTTAGGCTTTGTAGTTACTGGGGTTATTCCCCTCAGTGGAAATACAGATGCGTCAGACTGTCGCACCCTAACTTTTTTCTTCTTTCGGATATATGGGGTGTTACCTGCACCCTTTAGTATAGTCAAAAGAAATTCTGGGGGGCCCCAGGCTATACTTAAGTATAAACACTTCCCCAAAAGAGCATAAGTGTGACAAAAATATCACATAAGTTCAAATACTTGCGTGAAATGCAAAAGAAATCTTGACAAGAGAGAGCGGGCGTGCCCGCCACCCCAAGCATTGATCCAAACTTGTAATGTTATAACATAACGCAAAACACCCCCGCAAAACTGCAAAGTAAACCATTGGCGCTATTGCAAAAACGCAAACCCTAGCTATCGCCCCAAGGTTGAACCAACACCACCAAAAACACAACCTATAGGCGCGCTGGCAAGCACAACCTATGCGATATAAGGCAACCCCATTGCACAACCCGGCCCCATTTAGTAGGCTTTACTTGGGCAATTCCGCCCATATGAAAGGCACAACCTATGCGGTTCTTAAACTACCTAATGTTCACTCTATACCTTTGCGCGGCGTCTTTTGTCCTTGGGCGCTATTCCTATTGGGATGCCGAGGGGTTTGGTTTCTATGTTCCTAGCTTGGGCGGTTATCATGTAGCATTACAGGGGGAGCTAATCCCATGACCGATAGAAACTACATGATAGAAGAAACCCGCGCCAAACTGATAGGGTTTCGGGAAAGCCTAGTCTATATGCAACCCCTTGGCATGGCGGGTGACTATTTCATGCGGGAATTCAACCTATGCCCAGAATGGCGCATCTTGTTGCAATATATGGGAATTCACCCCTGCCCTAATGATAGGCGCTTGATGGCGCTATACATGAGTGGTGCAGATGCAGAAAAACGCCGTTTGATCACAGGAAAACCCGCAAGGTTGCTGGGCAAGGTATTCCCGTTTGCAGATGAAAAACAAAAAGAGGCGTTTGCCATTTGGTGGCGCGAAAACGTGGAAATCGCGTTTGCTGACCTAGAAATCAAAACTAGCAAAGCGCCCCAAGATTTCGCGCGGGTTTATACGATGAAACAGGCGCGCGCATCTGACCCGCGTTTAGGTGCAGATAGGAAATCTCTTGCGGCCTCTTGCATGAGGCATGAATTCCAACATCTGCCCAAACACCCAACCTACATTTATGGTTCGGGCGATTTCGAAATCGTTTGGATAGAAAACCAAAACGGGGAACTGTTGGGGCGCTATGTGGCAAGCATTCGTGGGGGGCGCTATGTTCGCGGGCCTATTTATACAAACACAAACATAGCGGGCGATATGTTGGAAAACTACGCCGATACGCAAGAGAAATCCGCCACCGACAATTCCCATAGTTGGTTGAATTCCCGCCTATTAAAAATAGAAACATCTTGCGGTTATCTTGCGCCCTACATGGA
>CAZEMS010000124.1:0-3073 GCA_964513475.1 uncultured Mycobacterium sp.
TCGAGAGCCCCCGCTCCTGGTGCATCCACGTTCGTTTGGTCGGTGTCTGCGCCGCCGGAATCTGCGCCGCATTGGCAGCGATTCCGCGGGTGCGCGCTGTCGCCGGTGATTGCGATGGTCTCACCGAACCGGTCCCCGCATCGGGGCGCCGCCATCGCGCCTGGATACGTCAGTGCGGTGTCGCGTCAACACCGCGCACAACTCGGTTCTGGCACCCCCACTTGCTGCTGTTTCTGACCTGATCAACCGAGGAGAGGCAAACCTGATGGAGCACACTGCGGCGTCTACGCCTCCAAGTCGCGCCGCGGCAGCCGCAACGGGCAGCGCTGTCGGTGAGGCTCGGGTGCGTCTGATCCGTTCGGGTGGTCGTGGGTGGTCTCGGCCTGCGGTGCGCGGTTACGCCTTCTATGTGGGGCGCGTGGGCGCGTTGGCGGTGGCGTTGGGTGTGGGCGCGGCGATCGGGTCACTGCCCGGGGTGTCGGTCGCCGATACCGGTTCAGGCGGGTCGACCGGGTCAGTCGGGTCAGCCGGGTCGCCTCCTGCGGGTGCGGGTGGCTCCACGGAGTCGGAGTCGGGTCCAACTTCCGGGGGTGATGCCTCCGGCCAGAGTGCGGGCGCCTCAGCTCGCGGCGGCGATTCAGATGGGGGTGACGGCGGGGTCGTTGATGCGGCTGCTGCGGACCAGGATTCCGACGAACCGAACGACACCGTCGAGGCGGTTATCCACGACGCCGACGAGTTTGAGGACGAAGATGGTGATCAGAATGCCGGCGGGCAGGCCGGCCGGGGCTCCGGTGTCGAGGTGGCCACCGAAGCCGATACCGACACTGACGGCGGCGCAGGTGCTGGCGATGACGCGGGTGCCGGCGATGACGCGGGTGCCGGCGCGGGTTCAGGGGCGGATGGTCTGTCGGAGCCCGAGCCCGAGCCCGAGCCCGAGCCCGAGCCTGAGCCCGAACCCGAGCCCGAGCCCGAGCCCGAGCCCGAAGCGGAGCCGGAGACCGCGGTAGAGCAAGTTCCGGTTGGGGTGTCGGCCACGGATGGGGACGCGCCAGCGAGTGTTGATGTTGCGGTGGTTGATGCGTCGGCGATGACTGCCGGGCCGGCGGCGGCGCCGGTGGGGTCCTCGAGGCCGGTGGGTTGGTTGTCGGCGTTGTTGTCGTCGTGGCTGGGGACCGATCACCAGGCCGATGGTGGTGGGGATCCGGTGGAGCCGGCGGCGGCGCCGTGGGTGTGGGGGGCGGCGGCGGTGGCGCGCCGTGAGGTCGGTGACGCTGCGGCGGCGACCGCGAACGCGGCCGCGGTGGGTAACACGGTGTGGTTGTTCGGTAGCGGGACTGCTGCCCATCCTGATGGCGGCATCTTGTTCGGCAACGGGTATTCCTGGACCGCGGAAACCTGCACCGGTGTGGCCGCCTGTGATGGCGGCAACGGTGGGCTGTTCGGCAATGGCGGGGACGGGTTCAACGGCGGTAACGGCGGCTCGGCGGGCTGGTTCGGCAACGGCGGCAACGGCGGTAACGGGGTCGCCGGCGGTGCCGGTGGTGCGGGTGGCCGCGGCGGGCTGTTTATCGGCAACGGCGGCAACGGCGGCGCCGGCGGGGCCTCGCTGACCACCGGTGGCGCCGGTGGGGCCGGTGGTGATACCGGGTTGTGGTCGCTGTCGGGCACCGGCGGTACCGGCGGAGCCGGCGGCGCGGGTGTGGTGGCCGGTGGTGCCGGCGGCGAGGGTGGTGACGCGGGGGCGTTGGCGTTCAGCAGCATCGGCGGGGCCGGCGGCGCGGGCGGGGCCGGGCGCGACGGTGGTGCCGGCGGTGCCGGCGGTGACGGGGCATGGTTCTTCGGCAGCGGCGGCGCCGGCGGTGCCGGTGGGGATTCGTCCGGCGGCGGCGGTAACGGCGGTGCCGGTGGGGACGGCGGCTCCGTGGGTGTGTTGTCGATCTCCGGTGACGGCGGCGCGGGCGGTGCCGGCGGTGCGGGCAGCGACGGCGCTGACGGTGAGAACGGTGTGGCCCCGGGTGCTGAGGGTGGTGACGGCGCGGTCGGCGGCAACGGCGGCAATGGTGGTTCCGGCGGGGCGGGCAGCGTCATTTTCGGTGGCGGCGGTGCCGGCGGTATCGGCGGCGCGGCCGGTAACGGCGGCAGCGGCGGCGCCGGACAGCACGGTGCGAACGCGCTGGTTGCGGGGGCGGCCGGCGGCAACGGCGGCGACGGCGGGGACGGCGGGGCGGCCGGCAACGCCGGTAACGGCGGAGACGCCGGAGCGGGCCGGATCCTGGTGCTGTTCAGCTTCAACGGCGCCAACGGCGATGGCGGGGCTGGTGGGGACGGCGGGGATGCCGGCACTCCCGGTGACGGCGGCACCGGCGGCGACGGGGACGCCCTGAACCGGGATGGTGGCCGCGGCGGTGATGGTGGGAACCCGGGCACGATCGGCAACGGCCGGGTCGGCGGAATCCCGGGCACCGGCGGTACTGGCGGGAACTCCGGCGCACCGGGCAGCAACGGGGCCGCAGTGATCGGCCGTGCCGGTAACGGCGGCGCTGGTGGCCGGGGCGCGACCAGCACCCTGTCCGGCGTGGCTGGTGGTGACGGCGGCGCTGGCGGTGACGGCGGCAACCGCGGTGACGGCGGGGCCGGTGGTGCTGGCGGCGGCGGCGCGACCGGGCGGGCCGGTGAGCACGGTGAGGATCCCGGCGATTCGGGCACCGACGGCGGGACCGGCAGCGCCGGCGGTAACGGCGGTAACGGCGGCGCGGGTGGGACGGTCACAGGTGACGGCGGCGCCGGCGGTGCTGGTGGTGTCGGCGGCAACGGTGGTACTGGTGGTGACGGCGCCGCCGGGCATGCGGGCAGCCACCTGGCCGGTGACCCCGATGGCGGTGACGGCGGCCACGGCGGTGACGGCGCGCCCGGCGGTAACGGCGGCGCCGGCGGTCGCGGTGGTACGGCCCTAGGTATCGGTGTGGACGGCACCCGCGGCGCCGGGGGCGATGGCGGCGCCGGCGGGGATGCCGGCACACCCGGTGATGGCGGTGCGGGCGCGGCCGGCATCCTGGCCAACCCGGACGGC
>CAZEMS010000125.1:0-3049 GCA_964513475.1 uncultured Mycobacterium sp.
AACAGCAATTGAACCTAACAAGTAGGAACGTAGCTAAATCTGTAAATGCTGAAAGTGGGAGTATAAACGAACTGGCAGCACGTTACAACCTATTAGTACAGCGTATAAGGAATACAAATAGGAGTACCGAGGAAGGGCAGAAAGAATTTGACAGGCTGACTAAAGAAGCTAAAGGGCTTAGTGATGAACTAAAAAAACTAGAAAGTTCATACGGTAGCAATACTAGGAATGTAGGTAACTATCAAAGTGCCTTGGGCGGACTTAATAAATCCTTTGTAGCTATAAGCGCAGCGGTAACGGGTGCTATATTGGTATTTAATCAGATAACAAGTGCCGTTAGTGGCTTCATACAAGCGGCAGACGAACAAATAAAAGCAGAAAAGCAATTAGAGTTTGCTTTAGGCGGCGTAAATCAAGCGCTACTAGACCAAGCTACAGCATTACAAAGGGTTACGCTTTTTGGTGATGAAGCCATTATCCAACAGCAAGCCTTCCTAGCATCTTTAGGGTTTACAGAACAACAAATTCAAGATTTGATACCAGCGGCTTTGGACTTAGCAACGGCAACAGGTCAAACTTTAGAATTTGCCGTTAAGAACCTTGCCAAAACATATGGAGGGCTAACTGGCGAACTTGGTGAAGTTATACCACAACTAAAGGACTTCACGGCGGAAGAGTTAAAAGCTGGTGCAGCGGTTGAATTTGCCACTAAACAATTTGCAGGGCAAGCAGAGGCAGCGGTAACAGGCGCTGGAAGCTTACAGCAGTTAGAGAATATAGTAGGCGACTTGCAGGAGAGTTTAGGGTTTTTGATACTAGAAGTGTTGCGCCCGTTTATACCCGAATTGAAAGAAGGTATAATACAACTACAAGAATTCATAGAGCAATTCAAAGAAGGTGGAGAAAGGGCTAGTGTATTAGGTAGAGCTATACAATTCCTTCAAGGAACGTTCAACAGGTTAAAATCACAAATACAACCTGTAATAGATGCGTTGTTCACTGTTTATGATGCGCTAATAGCCCCGATAGCTAGTTTCATAGATGAAACATTTGTACCTATAATAAACAGTTTGGGCGCAGCATTTGGGTTTAACTCAGAGCAGATAAACAAGCTTATAAACCCATTAGAAAATATTTTAGAAATAGGCACTTCTGTTATAAAGTTCTTTGCAGAGCCATTTAAAGCCGCTTTAGAAGCTGTTTCTAACTTTATAACACAACGGGTAATACCAGCGTTTCAATCCTTTATAATATCAACCGTAGAGGTAAAGAATAGTATAGCTGAGTTCATAAACGGCATAATAGGTAGTGGATTGGCTAACAAAGTATCCAATTTTTTTGGTATTACCATAGGGCAGATAGCAGTAACAAATGTAGATGAGCTACGCAAGAAATTCGATGAAATAAATAAAAGTGCTTTAGGTTATTTTAAAATAGTAGAAGCAGGCACTGTAACACAAAACGACTTCAATAAAGCCTTATCAAATGCTATTAGTGGCATAGATACAAGCTCTATAAAAAAAGCTTTTGAAGGGCAATTAGAAGGCGGAAGCCCAGCAGCCCAGATAGTGTTTGGCGACCCAGCAGAATTTGAAGAGGCTAAAGCGCAATTCAATGAGAACTTAGAGCGAAGCCTACAAGAAGAGGGTGAGTTAATAAGAGAGAATAGACTAGGAGTTGCTGCCGAGGTATTTAATCAAACGCAGGAATTTCTTAACATTGCTGACCAAGCCGCAGAGGTTAGACTTCAAAATCAATTAAACAGAATAGAGCGTCAAAGGGAAGCTGAAATAAACGCCGCTCAAAACTCTATTCAAGACGAGCAAGTAAAGGCAGCTAAGATAGCCAACATAAATACTAAGTTCGACCAGCAGAAGCTACAAGCAGAGCGAAAAGCAGCGAGAAAACGAAAAGCGATATCTATTACTCAGGCAATAATAGGCACAGCACAGGCTGTTATACAAGCTTTAAACTTTGCTCCGCCAGCATCTTTCATATTCTCAGCTTTGGCAGGGGCTATAGGTGCGGCACAAATAGGATTGATAGCAGGACAAAAATTCAAAGACGGCGGTAGAATACCTTTCAAAGAGGGCGGAATAATAAAAGGGAACAGCCATGCGAACGGGGGAGTAAAATTCGCAGCAGGCGGTAGACTTATGGAAGCGGAAGGCGGAGAGGCAATACTCAATAAATCGCAGCAGTCAAAAATTGGATATTCGAACTTAGCAAGAGCGGGAGTACCGGGCTTTAAAAACGGCGGCGTTATTCCTTACAAGTACCAAACAGGCGGAGTTATTCCGAATGTAAATACCAACATGGACACTACATCTTTAGATTTGAGAGGGGTTATAAGCGAGGAAATAAGAACTTTGCAAGTAGTGAACAATGCTACCGAAACGAGCCGTACAATAAACACCGTAAACAGTCAAGTAACAGATTCAACATTTAGCGGATGAGGGTAGATAAGGATGTAGAAAAATACAGGTGGGATAAGTGTAACGCTTGCCCGTTCAAACAGAATAGGCTAGTTATTCCGTTTACCGAAATTGTAGTTCCGTTTATCAATTTGGGAACGCCTCAATGCGGTAAATGCTCATGCTTTTTAGATGTTAAGATAATCATAAAAGATTCAACATGTCCGATAAAGAAGTGGTAAAGCAACATTTAGCGAAATGGGGCAACCATAGTAGTAGAGGCTTCTTATTCAACAAGTACGTGAAGGAAGTATTGAAACAAGATTTGTCAAACACTAGGTTTTCTCGCAGTTGTTCTAGTTGCGTGCAAGCCGTACACAACTATTGGAGCAACTATGTCAAAGATTGATAAGATACGACAACTCGCTAAAGAGCATGGCATATCGAGAAATGATATAGTAATAGCCATACGCAAAGACTATCACGAACTATTAAGGAGTAACAATGCCTATCAATCTAAAATGATATTGACAGGGCGTTACGGCTACAGTTACCAAGCTATTAGGGGTATCGTTGAGAGTAGGTAAAAAACTTCCAATCTAATTTTTAGACAACTCTAAAAATACATTTAGACA
>CAZEMS010000126.1:0-3040 GCA_964513475.1 uncultured Mycobacterium sp.
GTTCAAGAAACCGACGAAGATATTCAACGCGGGTTTCTCATGTACGTTCCCTACTTTCGAGACGGCGTCCCCATCGATACCGTTGAGCAGCGCGAGAATGCATTGATCGGGTGGGTCTACGCCGCGTTTAGAACCCGCGATCTCATGGACGGTGTTCTCCCACGGGAAGCCCGAGAATTTTTCACAGAGATATTCTACGGGAACGATACCGCTGAAAGTAACCTTTTGTATGAGAGTGCCCGCAGCAGTGACTTTGAACCAGGGCGAGTTACCCAGAATTCGCTTCCTATTGGCGATCGAATTTGGACTACTCGGTTCACCTCGAACAAGAACAACAGCGCGATATCACCAGCGCCGTGGATTGTTGCCGGGGCCGGGTTAGTCATCGACATGCTGCTCTTCTTGGTCATCGCCTCGCTGGCTCTGCGCCGGCAACGGGCAGAAGAAATTGCCCATCAGATGACCGCCGATCTCCGTACCAGCAACAAATCGCTATCAGGTTTCATGCAAATCGTCGAAACCACGCCAGAGTTTGTCGCGATTTTCGATGCCGGCGGAGACTTGCAGCACCTCAATCGTGCCTGGCGTGGCCTGTTGGGTCTCGCCGATAGCGACCCTCTGCCGGCCAACGTTGAATCGCTGTTCGACGGCGGTGTTGCCGTCGACCAACTCAGGGAGGTGGCCGTGCCCGCCGCACTGCGGGATGCAATGTGGTCTGGTGAATCGACCCTTGTGGCACGAGATGGAAATCCACTTGAAGTGAACCTCACCGTGCTGCGGCAAGAAAAGCCGTCCGGGCCAGACGAAAGCCGACTGTCCATCGTCGCGCACGATATAACGGCCTACAAGAATGTTGAGAGATTGGCTGCGCTGACGGAGGAACTCCGGCGAAACCTCACGGTCGGCGCCGATCCCATCCAATGCATTCAGACCCTGGGCGCCGACGCGTTGACGGCAGTTCGGGCCGATGGGCTGGTGGTCCGGATAGGGGAGGAAATGTTCCGGCTCGGCATTGCGCCCGACCAGGACCCCATCGACCGGTACGTGCGTAAATCGAGTTCGACCGGGTCAATCGTGCAGGTGACCGACTGCCTCGCTGACGATATGCCCGAACTCGCCACCCCCGATATCGCCGGGGCGATCGTGGCCCGGCTTCCCGGCACTACGGACTACCTGGCGTGGTTCCGCCGATCAATTGCCGCCACCATCGGCGAGGGCGTTGAACTCAGCACCGCGCCTGGCAAGGATGAGTTGCCACGGCTGCAGACCCGCGACCCCGTCGACGAGCTCGCCGAGAATGTCGATGACCGCAGCCGCCCATGGTCCGATGACGATCGAACCGCGGCAGAGGGGCTGTACCAGGCGGTGCAATCCGGCCAGCTCGAGCACTCCTACCGGCAGCTCGCATTCGAAGCCACCGTCGATCCCCTCACCGGTCTGGGCAACCGCCGCGCGCTGGGGGTGGCGATCGCTGGCGAGACGCAACCCGGGTCGGCTGAACCCCGCCTCAGCGTGCTGTTCCTCGACCTTGACCGCTTCAAACAAATCAACGACGCGTTCGGACATGCCAAGGGCGACTTAGGCCTGCAGAAAGTCGCCGAGCGGCTCGAGCGGGTCACATCCGAGCATGTCGGCGAGTCCGGTAGCGTGTTTCGCCTCGGCGGCGACGAGTTCGTTGTTCTCCTGCGCGGTGTCACGGCTGATCTGGTTTTGCGGCTCGCCGAGGCCATTGTGGCGGCGTTCCGCGATCCGTTGGTTGTAGGCGGCTCCGCGCATGTGCTGCACTTCAGCGTCGGCGCCGTCGTCAATAAGGATCGTGTCGTCGACACCGAAGAGCTGCTCCGACGCGGAGACCTGGCCATGTATTCGGCCAAACGCGCCGGTGGATCTCGAGTCGCGATCTACGTGGACGACTTCTCACACCGGGCGGTCCAGCGGCTGAGGTTAGAGCAGGAACTCTATCGGGCACTGGGGAGCGGGGAGCTGGTTCCAGCTTTCCAGCCCATCGTTTCCCTGCGAACCGGCCAGATCATCGGCGCCGAGGCGCTGGCCCGCTGGCACCAACCCGCCTCTGGCGACCATGCGCCCGCCGAGTTCATCCCACTCGCCGAGGAGACGGGACAGATCAGCGAGCTCGACCGCCAGATCGCCGAGCGTGCTATCGCGCGCTGCGAAAGAATGTTGCGTGACCCGACCAGGGAATTCCACCTGGCGATCAATGTCAGCGCGAAGACGTTCGACGCGCAGTACATCGACTACCTCGCGGAACTGATCGAACGTCACGCAATCCCGTCCGATCGATTGACCATCGAGTTGACCGAATCGTCGGTGGTCGGAGAATCTGGCCGCCTCAACAAGTTGTTCACCACACTCCGCTCACTCGGGGTGAAGGTGGCCATCGACGACTTCGGGACCGGCTACTCTTCGCTGGCCCACCTGCAGAACCTGCCGGCCGACATAGTCAAGTTGGACCGCACGTTCATCGAGCGGCTGCACGGCAACCCCGGTGAGGAGCTCGTCGCCCGCTGGACGATCCAACTAGTGGCAGACCTCGGGATGCGCATCATTGCCGAAGGCGTCGAGACCGCGACGCAGGAGCAAGCGCTGCTATCACTCGGTTACGACTGGGTGCAGGGCTACCGATACGGCAAGCCGAACCTCGAACCACCACTGCCCGGCGACTTGACCCGCCATGAAGATGCCGGAGGCGCGTGACCGCGGAAACCAGGACGTGGGAATGCCGAAGGAACAGTTGCCCCCGCAAGCCGACCGCGCGTCCCTGCAACGCAAGGGAAAACCGGACCACGAGGATGACTATTCCTGCTGGTAACTCAATGCAAGTCGTGGTAGCCGGGCCGTCGAGACAGCGCAAGCGCTACGCGACCGACAGTGTGTGGCGTGCGGGCATCGGTTGGGTTGGAAACAGATAGACCGGACACCAACAAACCACAACGGTCCACAACCCGAAGAAAAAGCAGGTCAGAGGTGGTGGCCAGGGCCGGGATCGAACCGGCGACCTTCCGCTTTTCAGGCGGACGCT
>CAZEMS010000127.1:0-2973 GCA_964513475.1 uncultured Mycobacterium sp.
CTCAAACGGAAGTGACGCTAATCACGGCCACCGAAGGTGAGCTGACGATTGCTATCGACCAGCACTACGAGTACAGCCGCCTCATCGAAGACATTGTGGACGTACAGGCCCTCAACAGCCTGCGCCAGTTCTACACCTCTGATGCTGGCTATGCACTTGCTACCCGCGTTGACACTGCGCTCATCGCTGAGGCTGCTAACTTCACGTCGCAGCTTGAGTTCGTGAACAATGCCGGTACGCAAACCGCTGCTGGTAGCGCAACGGCTGCATTCACCGACCTGGGCTTCCGCGAAGCTCTTCAGGTGCTTGACGACAACGACGTCCCGATGGACAACCGCGTGTTCGTCATTCCGCCCGCAATGAAGAAGGAGCTGCTTGGTATCACCAACTACGTCAGCACCGACTTCGTGACCGGACGGCCTGTCGAGTCTGGCAAGATCGGCTCTCTTTACGGTGTAGACGTATTTGTAAGCACCAACATTCCTACCGAAAACACTGACGAAAAGGGCGCTCTTTTGATGCACAAAGACGCCATTGTTTTTGCAGAGCAGCTCGGTGTGCGTGTTCAAACGCAATACAAGCAGGAATGGCTTGCTGATCTCATGACGGCTGACACTTTGTACGGTGTAGAAACCTACCGAGCAGAAGCTGGCGTGCGTCTATACGGCACCGTGTAAGTGTAGTACCTTGCAGGGGGAACGGGTGGCGGCCCTAGTACCCCTGCTCTTCTACCGCCATAGGAGAGTAGCATGAAAGAATGTCGAGTCTGCGGGGACGTTAAGCCCGTAACAGAATTTAGCAAAAGAGCCAGAAGCAAAGACGGTCTTCAGGCAGATTGCAAAGCTTGCTGTACTGCTTATCTTAAAGAATACAGCAAGCGCAATAGAGATAAAATTAACGAACGAAATAGAAAGCGGTACGCTAAAAACGCAGAAAAAGAACGACAGCGTTCGGCGCAGTGGCGCAAAGATAATCCAGAAAAGCGTAAAGAAGTTACAGCTAATTATAGAAACCAAAATAGAGAAAAATGTAACAAAGCAACACAAAAGTGGGCTAAGGCTAATCCAGACAAGCGGAATGTATACGACGCAAAACGAAGAGCCGCTAAATTAAATGCAACACCTTCTTGGCTAACTAATAAGCACTGGAAAGAAATTAAAAAGATTTATGGGCTGAGAAGTATTTGCAGCTTAGCAACACAAATTGATTACCATGTTGACCACATTGTTCCGTTGCGTGGCACAAACGTTTGCGGTTTGCACGTTCCCTGGAACCTTCAAGTTATAACTGCCGAAGAAAATTTCTTAAAAGGCAATAAGTTTTAGGAGAAGCACATTGGCTATTACCTACGCGCCGACTACCAACTTCGGTTTAAAAGATAGTCTTCCAACGAACGACAGTGATAAGGTGATTCGTGGCTCTGAGTTTACCACGGAGTTCACGGCGATTCAAACCGCGTTCAGCCTCGCCGCGCCTAACGCATCGCCCACCTTTACCGGCACCGTAACCATCCCCACTGCGGACATTAACGGCGGCACGGTTGACGGAACGACCATTGGGGGCACCACGCCCGCTGCGGCTACCTTTACGTCCGTAACCGCCACCACCGCCGACATCAACGGCGGCAACATCGACGGCACCATCATCGGCGCTGCTACGCCCGCTGCGGGGAGCTTTACGACCATCACGGCGTCTGACGACGTTAATTTTGACAGCGGGACGTTCTTCGTCGATGCGAGTGCTAACGCGGTAGGGATTGGGACGACGAGTCCTCAAGAAGCCTTACATATTCAGCCTGCATCTAACGCCGGTGCAAATGTTCAGGGGATTATGCTTGAATCACCCAGTGTATCAGACGCTATTGGCATAGTTTTTAGAGACGCTGCAAATGTTGATTACGCATCAATATATTTTAATGACAGTAGTAATGCGTTAGTTTTTAACAATAATACAGCAGAACGAATGCGCATCGACTCGTCGGGCAGGTTGATAATTGGTGGAACAACTGCTTACGACAATGCGACCTTGAGCGTCACATCCCCTAGTCAGCTTTACAGCTTAATTACAGATGGCGGCACTACAGGTGCAAGGTCGCGTGGTGGTTTTTACCACCCAAGTGCAAACGTATTTGCCCTTAATGTTGATGGCGCTTCAGGTATTTTAGCCTTTACTCAAAACGGTACCGAACGCATGCGTATCGACTCCAGCGGCAACTTGCTGGTGGGTCGCACTAATACGTCTCTTGGAAACACCGGCCACCTACTTGCTCCGAGTGGTTTTGTGTATCACGAGCGCGACGGCGGGGATTCGGTTCTTTATTTAAACCGAAAAACCAGCGATGGCGACCTTGCACGGTTTTACAAAGACGGCACCGAGGTCGGGAGTATTGGTAGTGTTAGCGGTACTTCTGCTTATTTTGGTTCAAATTCAAATACAGGCTACTTAGAATCTGGTGGTTCATTTCAGTATACTTGGAGCATTTATGACTTTTCGCCTTATGTTGATAATGCTAGAGATTTAGGTCAATCAGGAAAAAGATATGATGACGTATACGCAACTAACGCCATCATCCAAACCTCTGATCGCAATGAAAAGCAAGACATTGCAGAGCTTGACGAAGCTGAGCGCCGCGTAGCTGTTGCCGCTAAGGGCCTCCTGCGCAAGTTCCGCTGGATCAGCAGCGTTGAGGAGAAAGGCGACGACGCCCGCATTCACTTCGGCATCATTGCCCAAGACCTACAAGCAGCCTTTGAAGCTGAAGGCTTGGACGCTGGTCGCTACGCTATGTTTATCCATAGCACTTGGACCGACGAAGAAACCGGCGAAGAGCGGAGCCGCATGGGTGTGCGGTACAGCGAGCTTCTCGCCTTTATCATTGCAGCACTTTAAGGAGCATAACCATGGCAGCAACTTTTAATTGGTCTGTCCCGACCCTCGAACGCAAGCTAGACGATGGTTTTGTGTGCGTGGCGC
>CAZEMS010000128.1:0-2888 GCA_964513475.1 uncultured Mycobacterium sp.
CTTGTGTTGAAAATAAAACACTTAGCTCATGGCCATCGACAAGATAATACAGGAATTCGAAATCCGAACACAAAAAGCGGAAGCCGAACTAAAAGAACTTGACCAAAGGCTTGGGCGAATAGAGAAGGATGGAAAGCAAGCAGGCAAGGCAACTGGCGAGGCATTTGCCAAGGGGAGTAAAAAAGCTAAGTCATCATTAAAAGGCGTTCAGAATCAAAGCAACGAGCTTCAAAATACAGTTAAGAGATTAGGCCAAACAATTGCAGCAGCTTTTGCCGTTCGTGAAATAATCAACTTTACAAAACGCAGCATTGAACTTGCCAACGTGCAACAAGCAGCAGAGGCGCAATTGTTGACAGCGTTAAGGGGGCGAAAGGACGTGCAGCAGGCTTTGATTGCACAGGCGGCAGGCCTTCAAAAGATAACCACATTTGGGGATGAACAAATAATACAAGCGCAGTCAATGATTGCCGCCTTTGTTCAGGAGGAAGACCAAATCAAAGAATTGACAAGGGTTTCTCTTGACTTTGCCGCTGCGAAGGGTGTAGACCTTAAAACAGCATCAGACTTAATCACCAAGACCTTTGCAAGTAGCACTAACGCATTGAGCAGATATGGGCTAACCGTTGAAGGCGCAGCTGGTAGCAACGAGCGTTTGCAATCCGTTACAAGTGCCTTAGACAAGGCGTTTAAAGGTCAGGCCGAAACATTGGCCAACACAGGAACTGGCCAAATGCAGCAATTCCAAAATGCAGTAGGCGACTTGCAGGAGGAATTTGGCAAAAAACTCTTGCCAGTTTTGAACCGAGCGGCAAAAAGCCTAACCGACTTTCTCCAATCAACTGACCCGGACGACATTATTAAGATGGCCGAGGCAGCAGGAAAGTTGGTTCTTGTCTTTGGAGCGTTTAAACTTGGCAAGTTAATTAGCTCGTTTAGGACGCTCAACCTTACAATGGCAGCCAATCCAATAGGTGCAGTCCTTTCCGCACTTACAGCACTTGCTGTATTTTTGCCGGATATTATTGACGCCTTTGATGGTGTTAGCGAAACTCAAAAAGCAATTAAGGAAGCCGGAGACAAGGCTACTGAATCGCTTATAAAGGAGAAGGTAGAGCTTAATGAATTAGCGACAGCACTTAAAACTACCAACCCCGAAAGCAAGGAGCGTGCGGAATTGTTAGACGAATTTAACAAGTTGGCCGGCACGAACTTGCAAAACTTAGAGGACGAAACTGCAAATTACTATCAATTACAAGCGGCTGTTAATGCAGCTAACAATGAGTTTGACCGCCGTATCACTTTGGCGGCAAAAGAGGCGATGGCGCAGAAGGCTAAGGAATTGCAGTTAGAGGCGCAAGTGAAACAAGAAAAGATATTTTTACAATTACAAAAACAAGGGATAAGCCGTGAGGAAGCGTTAAGGAAAGTCCAAGAAAAAAGAGAGCAGACGGGAAAAAACCTATTAAGAATAGGCCTTGGGCTTACAGGAAATACTGCGGCTTTTTATGAAGCAAACGATGACCTTATATTTCAATTGGCAGAACTTCAAAGTCAAGAAAAAGAAGCAACGGATGAACTTCAATTGCTAAGCGATACATTCCAAGACACTGGCAAAAAAATCAAAGAAATTGACTTTGGAGCAATAGGTAAAGAGTTTAAACTGACAGGGGAGCAGGTAAAAAAACTTACCGATGAATCTAAAAAGTTGGGATTGACAGAGCCGGAGGTAAGGAATTTGGCAAGAACTTTGGCGGGCAAAGGAACAAAAAAAGAGCCAACTTTAGCAGGAGCCTTCGAAGCCTTGAACAAAGAAGCGTCAGACCTAAAAGCCAACTTAATGGAGGCGATTGCACAAGGTAACATGGCAGATGCCAAAGCCTACGCCGTCTCTTTAGGTGAAGTGGAGGGGAAACTAAGGAACATATCGAGCATAGCCAAAGGCATCATGGGCGAGCTTGATTTTGACATTTCACCGGAGGAAGAAGCCCAGTTGAACATTGCGCCGCAAATTGACTTTGAGGCTCTTGCTAAGGAGTTTGACATACCAATAAACAAGGTCAAAGAGCTTGGCGATGCCTACCAAGAGACTATGGCGAAGCAGGATGAAATGTTTGAAAAGGCATTGAACCAAAGTAAGGGCTTCGAGGAACAAAAACAGAAACAAATCAGCTTAGAAAGTGGCTTGCAAGAGGGGATGCAGCGGACAAGCGAATTAACCGGTGCGCTCATGACCTTGGCAGCTAACAGAGGCGGTGCTTATGCAGACTTTGCCAAGCAATTAGCCCTTGCGAACTTGGCGGTCAATAAGGCACAAGCGATAAGTGCAGCGATTGCAGGAGCGACAGCAGCAGCCGCAGCAAAAGGTCCGGGTGCGCCTTTCCTTATTGCAGGCTATATTGCCTCCATGATTGCAACGGTAGTGTCAGGATTTGCCGAAATCGACTCAATAATGAACACGCCACAACCGCAGCCGCCGCAGTTTTTTGAGGGTACGGACTATCTTACCCGGAACGGTGCGCCCGCAGGTAGAGACACGATACCTGCGATGCTCAACGAAGGTGAGGCGATAATACCAACAGCCGACAATGCCAAGTATCCGGGCCTTGCTAAGTCCTGGATTGATGGCGATTTGGATAGGTTCATATACCGCAACTGGGTTGCACCTGCTTTGCAAGAAGCGGAAGCCAAAAAGAACGAAAGCATGGCCGACAACTTGGCAAAGTCTATTGCAATGAACATGAAAGGCGGCTTTGACGATTACAGGCTTTACCGGACGAACCGACAGGGCAACAGCTTACTGGCACAGATAGCCGACAACACTCGGCCACGAATGAACAAAAAACGGAGGTACAACTAATGGCGAATTTGAAAATCACCATAGATGG
>CAZEMS010000129.1:0-2812 GCA_964513475.1 uncultured Mycobacterium sp.
CGTCCTTGCCGATGCGGCCTGCGATGAAAATCTGCTGCATTATGCTGCTTCCTTCAGTGTTGCTCTGCGTGCGTTGATTGCTTCGTTGATGGCGTCGGAAGCTGGCTGCGATACCGTCTTCAGCTTCGTCATGTTGTCGCGGTTCACGTCCAGAACCTCGTCCAGCGCTTGCTCTGTCGGTGATGTCAGAATGGCTTTGCGAAGACCCTTGGCGTATTCGTGCCAGTCCACAGGCTCCGGCTTCTGCGGTTCCTGCTTGGCGGCTGGCTTCGCTTCCGGCTGTGCAGGCTCGGCTTCTTGCTTCGGGGCGCTGTTCTTGAAGTCGTCCGCTTCTTCCTCGCTGTAGGCCAGACCGTGCAGGCCGATCAGCTTCAACACAACGCGGTCTTTCGCGCGTTTTTCCGCCATCGCCCAGGGATATGCGTTTTTATTGTTCTTCGGGCTGGCTTCACCGATTGACCATTCGGAACGCTCGCCAAGCCACCCGCGCACACTCAACGCTGCGATGCTGGCGCCGCCGTTCGCTTCAATGATTTGTGGATCGTCGTAACGGATGTTTGCGCTTGCCGCGATCTGCTCAAGCACACGGTGATAGACAACCCATGTCCCGTGACAATCCCAACACGCTTCTGGGCCGTGGCCGTGTTCCTTCAAGACCTCGGCAATTTTCGGGTCCAGTTTCTTCGCCATTATTTCGTCCTCACGGTGATGGAAATTCCGCCATTGGTCAGCGTCACGCCGGGGACTTCTTTGCCCGCGCTGATCGCGTCTTTGATGGCGTTGCGATTAGGTTTCAGTACGAGTTCCTGATTGACATACTCGGGCGGCAGATCGACCGTATCCGGCAGCACCAGAGACGGCGCGACGGCGCGCATGGAAACGGTCATATCCGGCGCCTCGAACTTCTTGATGCCCGCGCGGTCCATGATGTTCGTGACGGCGTGCCGCTTGGCTTCGATGCGACGGTCAAACCGCGCCTTGCGTTCGTCCAGTTCGGCCTTGCGCGCCTTGATGCCCTCGATAAGCATCTTGTCTTCTTCGGCAGACCGCAGAACCTTCAGGCAGGCTTCCTGTAAGTCCGTCTCGCCGTCGAGCGTGTCGAACAACGTCTCGTCGTCCAGATCCGGGTACTGCGTCAGAAGCTCGGACTTGATCCGCTCCCATGCGGCCAGTTCGACATCCATTTCACGCTGCATCTTTCTTCTCCTCTATATCGACCACGGCCCGCGCTTCGCGTAGCTCGGCAAGCAGTGCTTCGGTGTTGGAAATCATCTGATCCAGGTATTCGCGCGTCGTGGCGCTGTCGGCTTCCGTCCAGAACTGGTTTTTCAGAAGCTGGCGAAACTCATCCGCGCCGCCCTTCGACATGCGTGCGCATTCACGCAGGTACGATGCGATTGTCCGGTAATCGGTCACAGCGATGCCTCCATCATGTCGATAAGCAGCCAGAGACCGCCGCCGGCCACGGGGAGCAGGGCCAGCCAGCAGAAGAACCACACCGTCGGATGCTCTTCCTCAAAGCGCGCTTCCCATGCGTTCATGCGTTCCACGATGTCAGACATTGCCCGCCTCCATCCGTGCCCGGTTGCGGCGGTTCAGCCGCTGTTCGAACCGGAGGTTGCTGGCGATGTCATTGGCGAGCACGCGCAACTGGTCGTCGGTCAGGTGCTCCGGCTTCATGTAGAATTCCCGGAGGCGCTCGGTTCGCCGGGAGTGGCCGACGGTCTTGACGTACTCGATCAGCTTTTCCCGGCTCGCCTGATGACGCGGGATCGGCAGAACCTTCAACCGCGTGAGAACGGCTTCCAGTTCCATCTGCGCGCTCATGGCGTCATTCGGGATCGGGTGGCTTCCGCTCGGTTGGTCCGCGTCGGCGTACTTGTCCAGCGCTTCCACCGCATCTACGGCAGCACTGATAAGCGCCTCGATGTCTTCGCCGTAGCGAGAGAGGTTGACGGTGCGGGACTCAGCCATGTGGATGCTCCCGGAAATGCCGGTCCATCTCCTGATTTTCGAGGGCGCGCATCTCTTCCTGATGCTGCTGCTCTTCGAGTTCGAGACGGTGGTTTTCTTCGTCGATAGCTTCCGCCTCCATCTCGGCCCGCTTGGCCTTGAGGATGGCGAGGAGCCATGCGGCGGCGGGGGTGTTGGCGTTTGCGGTCTCGGAACGCTCAAGGTCAGTCCCGAATATCGCAACCTTGTCTAAAACAGCGTCGAACCCGCTGTTGCCGTTCGTAGCTAAGGCCCAATGCCACCCCGGCAGCACTCTCTTGTGCAGAGCGTGTACTGCGGTGAGGTCGGTGGAGATCTTCAGGCTGTCGCCGTAGATGATCGTCTCGGAGCCGTCACCGTTACGAGCGACGACATATTCGTCGTCTGTTGCGTCGCGCAGGAACCCGAGCGCCAAGAATGCACTGCGCTCAACCTCTCGCCCCGTGTCCCCTCCCTGCACCCTCTTAATGAGAGCGTCTAGTTCTGCTATGGTGGTCATGACGCGGCGTCCTTGTATCCATAGAAATCCGGGTCTTCTGCAATCATGCTGAACACGTCGCCGTATTCGAGACCGAGGCGTTCGTGAGCCATCGCCCAATAAGCGCCGTCTGGCAGGTCGAGGTCTTCGAGCTCCTCCAGAACGTCGCGGATCGTCTCTTTGCTTGGTGTGCTCATGATCCGATCTCTCCCTTTGCGCGAGTGAGGGCGGCGGTCATGCGTGTGCCATCAATGCCGCCGTAAGCAGCAAGCAACTCCCTGATCACCTCATCCTTGCGGTCGAGTGCGGAGAGAAGGGCGCGAACGTCGCTTGTGTGCCAAA
>CAZEMS010000130.1:0-2771 GCA_964513475.1 uncultured Mycobacterium sp.
TGGGGCAATGCAGGTCAGACTAGTAAATGTGCCCCAGATTCAATGAGAACGGACATCACTGTTGCGGTTGGACCGAGCCGCTGTGGCGCCGCCCGGTGCTCAACGCGGCTGAACGGGCATGTCCCCGGTTTCACGCGTTGCAGTACTGCACAGATATGTCTAGAGTTGCAGGATGACCTCGACCGTGAACTTGCCCGTGTCCCTCGCGGCGAGCAAAGGCGTCTCTGCCCTCGCGCAGCTGAGTGAGGAAACGCGCGTGGCCCTGACCAGTCACGGTCGCGTGGTCGCCGTCGTGGATTCCCCGGCTCGTGTCGACGCTGAGGTGCGGGAGGTCCGGGACGCCGCCTGGGCCGTCGTGGAGGCTGCTGCAGATCTGGCCTCCCAGCGCTCCCGTCGGTACAACCTCGACGAGCTGTGCGCGAAGGTCGGCGTGAACCCGAATCGGGTGCGGGAGCGCGCGGACCAGTTGCGCGCGCAGTCGGATGCGCGGTAGCGAGCGACTGCCCGACGATCAAGCCGAGATCGTCTTCTCCGAGCCCTTCCTGCTGTATCTCGACGGGCTGACGGGCGATGAGCGGGAGTCGGTACTCACCGACGTGGTGGCACTCTGCGGGAACCCCGTCGGAAAGCACCCGTTGAGCAACAAGTCGGCTACCGACCGACTCGCCGGCCTGAACACGGTGGAGGTGCTGAACAAGAGGCACCGCGTGGTTTACGCGGCGCGCGTCGAGGGGGGTGTCGGCCTCATCGAGGTCATCTGCGCCGGCCCTCGCACCGGAAATGCGGTGTACGACGTAGCGAACGCGCTCGTCCGGTCGGGACAGCTCACCGAGGAGGAGGCCACGCAGCTGTGGGACGCCCTCGCCTTGCTGGACGTCCTGACCGAGAAGGTGGGACTCGACGGCTGGGACTACGCACCCCAACCCGCCGAGGCCCATCTCGTCCGCGCACTGGTGCAACTCGGACTTCTCCCAGAAGATCTGGCCGCGGCGGTGTCTCGCGCCGAGGCCGAGGCCGCGATGCGGGACGGCTACGACGAGTCGGGACAGCCTGACCAGTACGCCGCACTCATGGCGGTGATGCGCGCGGCCCGCAGCCGGTCGGATTACGGAGACGCGACCGACATCCTTAAGCGCCGCACTGAGCAGCGGTGCGGTGCGAAGATGCCGCGGGCACGGGCGACTTGCGTTCGCCGCGTCGGTCACCCGGGACCGCACCGCGCGACGCGGTGAAGTCGAGTCGAGCAACTTGTGTGTTCGTGTGCTGCCGCGTCTGATGATCTCCAACATGAACCGCAAGTTCGTCACCGTCACCGCCGCGCTGGCCGACGCTGCAGCTGCGTCAACGACATGCAGCTCCGCGGTGACAGTGTGAGCCCAGCGCTTCAATAGCGTTGGTGGGGTTGGGATATCAGGTACGACAGCATGGCTTGGTGGCATCGCGATACGCGAGAATACTCTCGGTGGTGTGCTCGACCGGTCGATGACCGGCCGCCATGATCAGTCGCGTCGTCGGCCGAGTTTTCAAGCGAAAGCACAGTCGTCGACTACAAGCGCACGGCCGCGCTTGTCGTGATCACACTGATCGCAACAAGTGGTGCTTCGAATGCTGCAAAATGTCGCAGAGACTCTCGAAGCACAGTGGATACGCATCTCCAATGCTGCTTCGCGGTTGACACTGACGTTTCAAAGGGGGTGCGACCATTGCGCCATAGGTCGATAACTACTGTCGCGGCGATCGTGATTGTCGTCGGTCTCTTTGCGCCTGTACCGGCATCCGCCGAGCCGGTCGACACCACCGCAGTCGTGGTCAACGTCGTTGATGGCGACACGATCGATGTTCGTGACGAGGTTCGCGGTCGGCTCCGCATCAGAGTGCTCGGTATCGACACTCCCGAGACCAAGAAGCCGGCCTACACCGTCGGCTGCTGGGGTCCGGAGGCAACCCAGTTCGCGAGAGACGCTCTCGTGGATCAACGGGTGGCGATCGTCTACGACAGCACGCAGGACCGGAATGACCGCTATGGACGCACACTGGCGTACTTGGTGAAGGGCGACGGGTGGAACTACTCGGTTGAAGCGGCCCGCGCGGGGACCGCGCATGCCTACATTTACGACAACTCCCCGGTCGAAAAGTACGCCGAGATAGCTGCTGCGCAGCAAGAGGCCAAGGCCGCAGGACGGGGGCTATGGGGACCGCCGTGTCACGGTGACACCGCGTCAGTGCCGATCAGCGCACCACAATCCGCCCCGAGCGCAGCTGCGTCTGACGCAGGGGTCAACTACCCAAACTGCGAGGCAGCCAAGGCTGCTGGCGCGGCGCCGTTGTATGCCGGTCAGCCGGGATACCGGGCCGCGCTCGACGGTGATGGCGACGGCGTGGCCTGCGAGTGAGCCGGGTGCGCACCCGCCGACCACCCCGGAAGCTGGGGGATGTTGGTGGTTAGCTCGGTGTGATAGCTGCGGCACATGTTGCCGTAGCGCGCACGGGCCTGGGGACGGAAGGGCTCCGCAGGTCTCCAAATCCGATGAGAGAGTACGGAAGCGCCTGCGGCGCTGCTTGATTGAAGAAAATTCAGTTTGCCTTTCCGGCTTTCGATCATAACCGGCGGTCCGGACGCACAAGGGCCCGCTGCGGCCTTCGGCGCGCTGCGCGTTCTCCCGGGCCGCTCGCTGCGCTCGTTGGAGAACGCGAAGCGCCAGGCCCTTGCTGCTTTCCCGGCCCTGATGCCGGTTGTTGATCTCTATGCCGGAAGGCAAACAAAAACGGGC
>CAZEMS010000131.1:0-2625 GCA_964513475.1 uncultured Mycobacterium sp.
ATCTTCCCGAACATCAATGCTCCCGGTTCTTGTCCTTCGATGTGAACGGGAGGACGTCGCCATCGAGGGGCTGAGGCGGCTCGGCTTCTTCGATCTCGTAGACGATGGGGACGGAGAACTTGCCGCTCATCCAGTCGTAGAAAAGCTGGGCTCGGCGGATGGTGTCGCCGTCGGTTTCGTCGTCCAGAGCGACGGAGCAAGCAAGCGCGAGGGCGCGGGAGCGGGCGACGTCCATCAGCTCTTGCCCTTTATTTGCAGAAATCCACATTGCGCTCAAGATTGTCATCCGAAAGCCAAAGGGCGACCGCTTTGCAAAACTCGTAGAATTGCTCTCCAGTCAAGTCCGACTTCATGCGGTTGATATCGCGGCACACCAAAATGGTGTTTTCCGGAACGTAGCCGCGCGAACTGTCTATGCGCTCAACGGAAACCGACGTTGGCAAATTAGCTGCCGTCGCCATCTCAATCCCGGAATAAGCACAAACACCACGCTGCTTTTCCCACATTTCAAGAAAATCTGCCCGCGTTAGAGAAAACTCTTGCCCACGCTTTAATGCGCTGACCTGACACGTACGCAAAAACGTGGCAATCCGCCCCTCAAACGAACTGTAGAGCTTATTGCGCGAAGTTTCGTTTCCTTTTTTGCAGCATGCCTTACACCAACTGTGATACCCATCTGCGGTCTGGCGGTGACGGTAAAAGCTTTCAATCGGAGCATCAGTGCCGCATTTGGCGCATATCTTGGTGTTGGTTTCTGAGTTGAAAAACGCCCTCTTTTTTAAATTTGCGTTGTTAGGCGTGGTAAGAGCGCGGGCAAGTGTCCAGCCCTTATTGACGCGACCTACAACAAGATCTCCAGAAAGCCCATGCGCTCGCGCAGCAGCGGTTATGGATTCATACTCCACGCCGTTGTGCTTAACCTTGACAGCGTGCATCACTTCCCTCTCCGAGCAGCGGCCATGTTGTCGACGAGGTTGGGATAGGGGCGGCCTGCGGCCTTCGCCTTAGCCTTCGCCGATGCCTTTTGCGACGCCGACAGCTTTGACGGCTTACCAGCGCTTTTCGGGCGCTTTTTGTCCCATACAGGCCTGCTTGCCATGTCAGCAATCCCATTTCCTGAGAGCGAGCGCCTTGCGGGTCGGGCGACCCTTCTCGTCTTTCATCGGGCCTTTGACGCCGCTCATGCGCGCGCAGAAGCTCTTGCGGCGGGCGGCGTCGGCGGGGGACTTCTTGGCCTGCTTGGCCGAGACCGGGGGCTTGAGATCCGCGCCTTCGGTGCGCTTGTAGTGAGCGCGACCCTTGGCGTTGAGCCCGCCCTTCGGGTTCTGGTGTTCCTTCTTAGGCATCCTCGCCCTCGGCGGTGTAGAACAGGCGCTCGCCGTCGAGGAGCGCGCGGTCGCGCTCGGCGGTGTAGACCTGCTCCTGCACGAGGTAATCCGGGCGCTCGGTGAAGGGCTTGATCCAGCTCGGCTCGCGCCAGCGGATGCGGTTGTTCGGCATGGCGGCGAGGTTGCCGTCGTCGAGCGCGATGATGTGGGCCTGCTTGTGCTGGTCAGGCATCTCGCTGTAGTCGCTTTCGGCGAAGTCGAGGGTGAACCAGTACGTACCGGGCCTCACCTCACCGTCGCCACAGAACACGTCGCAGCGCATCGTCTCAAGATAGCTGTAGGCGTGGACGGCGTGAGTGTAGGAGAGGCAATCCCACATGCAGATGGCCGTAAGCGGGAGCGGGTCGCAAGGCTTCGTCACGAAAGCGTGGAACGGGAGCCGCGCCCACTGCGCGCCCTGGCGCATCATGGCTTGGAAAGCGGGAACACGGCCCTCGATGGTCGTCACGCCGAAGGCGCAGCACTCCTCGTAATCCCCGTGGCCGTCCTGCTGGGCGCGGAGGAACTCACGCCGGGCGAGCATGTAGCGGTAGGGGATGTCGGAGACGAGGTAGGGCATCAGGTGAGCATCGGGTTGCGAATGACGTTGCCCTGGCTGTCGTAGGTCACGCCATCGGTGCCCGTGATGGTCTCTTGCGTCGAGTCCTGCCCGTTAAAGAGCGGATTGCCGGGCTGCGCTTGCTGCTGCGTCGCGAGGACGGGGTTCTGGACGTCCGCGCGCCAGGCGTTCATCGCGGGCGGGAAGATGACGGCCTGCGCGCCGCCCGGAGATGCCGGAAGGTTGCCTGCATCCGAGAACACGAACGGCATGCGGTTGAGCCCAGCGGTGTACGAGCGCGCGGCGTCCTGGTAGCGGAAGTTCGCCGAGCCGTCGTTCACCCGCTCGCCGAGCATGCCGATGTTCTGGAGGTAGGCCGCCATGTTGTCGGGCGAGTGGCCGCCCGTGAGCTGGCTTGTCCAGTAGGCCATGCCGGCGTCGTCGGGGGCGCGGCCAAGATACTTGTCGTAGAATCCGGCGGTGATGTTGCGCGCGTCTTCCATGCTGTAGGGCGTGGGCGCGGCGAGCTCGGCCTGAGCATCCGACATGAACTGGTCGCGCAGCACGTCCTGCGAGGCGCCGCTGTTGCGCGCCCAGTCGGCATAGGCCCGCACCGCCTCCTCGGAGCCGTCGCGGCCGAGGACGTCGCGATAGAGCGAGCGGACGTACTCCATGTAGTCCATGTCAGGCTCCGTCGTC
>CAZEMS010000132.1:0-2613 GCA_964513475.1 uncultured Mycobacterium sp.
CACTGCCACGAACGGCACCCGCGGCCGACATCTTCACAGTCCTGAACGCGATCTGTTCGCGGCGCCCCCGCAAGGACATCGCCACCGATGGTTAGTCGTCGCTTATCGCCCTATTAGGTCAGGTCGGAACTGCCACGTCGTGCCTCAATTTCGGTCAGCGGCGATGGTTGATCCGCCGATTGTCGCCGTCGTCTGATAAACCGACTCCTAACAGGAGGAACCATATGAGGATCACCGCAACTTTGGTCGGGACAGCAATCGCCGCCGCGGCAATGTCCCTGCCCTTCGCCCTCACCGCCAACGCGGTGCCCGGTGACCCTATGGCCGGATGCGAAACCCAAGTGTTCGCCAATTACTGCGACGGCCCAATCCGCGAGGACGGCTCGTGGAAACGGTGCCTGTTCGCTCATGGGCAGTACACCGGATCGGGCGGCTACATCCCCCCGGTCCAGAACTGCTTCATCGTGCCCGGTGCCGGCCAGATACCGCCCCTGCCGCTAGGGCAGCCCCCGTACCACATCGAGTAGCCTCACCTGCTTCAGACAGCGGGCGGATACTCGCCGTAAGTGCCGTGCTCATTGTCAGCAAGGACTTGGGCGTGCTGTTCGTCTGCCCGTGCCGCCAACGTCACCCGTCCTGCCGTAGCTGCGTCGCTCGTGACACGGTGCTGCTGCCAGAGGCGATAGCCCAACCACGCCAGGGCGGCAGGAGCGACGATCGCAACGATCCACCAGAAATAGGCGACCATGAAGCCGAGCAGAATCACTACCGCTACCCACGGATTCACGGGCAACTTTCACTGTCGATGCGTACAACACCGAAATCGATCATCGTCTCGGTCGTGATGGTGGTTCCAGGAGGCGGCGTCGATGTGCAGACCTGCCAGTTCCTGTCCAACATTAACTTCGGACCATGAGTTCACGTCAGCGCGCAGAATCCCGTCGACAATTGTGGCGTTGAGGTTGGAATCCGCCGTTCAGTGTTTGAAAAGTCCTTCGGGTTCTGGGTGTGTGCACAACCGTGTTACTTCTCCAGAGCCGCAGGAGCACAAATCATTTCGCTTCGTGCGCGCGGGAAGCCCGAGTAGCGCTGTGTGATCATTCGGCGTGATGTTGCACGTATTGGTGACGTCGGCGGCAACCCACCACAGGTCTCGCAAGAACAGAACGATCATGCTCAGGCTGAGCCGGACCGCTTCGACGATGTACAGCTTGATCTCGGAATTCGAGTTTCCTGGTGCGAACTTGATTCCATGGACTGCCCCAATATCCGCGTACTGAGTACGCCACAAGGTGGCGTGGGATTCGATGTTGGGATGAGTTGCGTCGCAGAGCATATCGTATATCTCCTTGGCGGCGGGGTACCGCTTCGAGAACCGTTCGAGCCTAGTTAACACGCTGGTCGCGTGCTCCCATCCCTGTTCGCCATGGTAGTACCTTGTGCCGTTGCGTACTGTCCACACGAGGCTGAACGTCGGGCAGTCAGAGGAACTGGCTGCTGCGCGTACCCTGGCCACGCTGCCGTGGATCTTCCGCCAGGGTTCAAGCATCGGTTGGTGGAGGTCTTCGCACACGACGGCTAGCTCGAACAGCGCCCTCGCAGCTACCGAACCCAGCTGGAGGGCGCCATTCTCGAGAGCGTCGAGGGCGCCAGCGGACAACTCGATCGCCTGCATGAGACGCTCCGCACGATGGGACACCATCGTGGAAGCGAAGAAGATCGGATTGACTGTGAATGACCCCTTTGGAAGGGCGTGCACGACATACGAGGGTAAAGGATGCAGCCGATGCTCATCTAGGAGTAGCTCAATGAGTTCCGAGACGTATTCGAGGTTGTCGGCAACTCCCTCCGGGGCTCGAGCGGTATCCGCCAATACGTCTGCTAGCACAGCTGTCCACGGCGCGCCATCGGCTCGTCGGAGTTTCCTCAGGTACGGAAGTTCTTCGACGTCGCTGGTGCGAGCGAGCCCGAGCTTTCGCTGATTCACGTCGTCCATAGGTCATGAATTCCTCTCCTCGTGTATCGCGAAGGTTCCACACTGCATTCACCGATACTGCTCCTAGTAATTCGGACTCAGTTGGTTCACTGCTCCAGAATTCCTTGGCCATGGGCTGTCGACTACGCTGTGCCGGTTGTCCGGATCGGTTCTGAACTCGTTTTCGGGTTGTTGTCGCCGGTGGGCATGAACACCAGCGAACTGGCGAGCAAGCTTCAAGGGATCCTCGCCGACGGTGACTACACCGCGGTCGCCATCAAGCTCTCAAGTCTCTTGCCTACTGATCCAGCACCCGCGGGTGAGGCCGAGGATCAGCGGATCCGCCGGCCTGTCCGCGCTGGCAATGCGTCCTGCAGCGATAACAATGCAGACCCAGCCTCGATCGCCCGGTTAGTAGTCGCAGCGATCCGAGCGCAGCGGCTCGCACTACTCCGTAGCGATGGCGACAAGCGGTCGGCGAGCGAGATTGCCTCGGGGTCGGCGGTTGTGGTCGAGTCCCGTGTGCCGCCGGTGACACGACCCTCACACCCCAAATCATTTGCCCCGCGGAAAAAGGTAGGGATGTTCATCGGCCACGGTGGCGATGTCGACCTTGGTCTGGCCGGCGGCGGTGTGCA
>CAZEMS010000133.1:0-2548 GCA_964513475.1 uncultured Mycobacterium sp.
TACGAGCCACCAAACCTTACTGATTTAGTTTAACGACGAGGAGAGAAAAGAATGAAGTTTAAATCCAATCTGAACCCCATGTTCCGCAGCAAGTTCTCTGAGGACATCTTTAATCACAAGTACCGTCATGAGGGTGCTGAAACTTGGGCAGCTTTGTCTAAGACATTGGTTGCAGACGTAATGTCAGCTGCTGGTGATGTTGTGTCTAAAGAAGATAAGGACCAACTGGAAGAATACATCAGAGACCTTAAGTTTATTCCCGGCGGTCGTTACCTCTACTATGCAGGTCGTCCTAACAAGTTCTTCAACAACTGTTATCTCCTTCGTGCTGAGGAAGACAGTAGAGAGGACTGGGCAAACCTGTCGTGGAAAGCAGAGTCTTGCCTGATGACTGGTGGTGGTATTGGTGTTGATTATTCTGTGTACCGTGCAGAAGGATCTCCTATCCAACGTACTGGTGGGCAGGCTTCTGGTCCTATCCCTAAGATGAATATGATCAATGAGATTGGCCGACGTGTAATGCAAGGTGGATCACGACGTTCTGCTATCTACGCATCTCTAAACTGGAAGCACGGTGACGTCGAGCAGTTCCTTAAAGCTAAGGACTGGCAGTCAATGCCTGTTGGTAATACAGGTAAAACTCTTTGGGACATCAAACAGGAAGACTTCAACTTCCCGGCACCACTTGACATGACAAACATTTCTGTGAACTACGATACTGAGTGGTTACTTAACTTCTGGCAGACAGGTGATGTTGGTCGGGTCTTTAAAGAGAATGTACGTCAAGCATTGAAGACAGCTGAACCCGGTTTCTCATTTAACTTCTTTGATAAAGAGAATGAAACTTTACGTAACGCCTGTACTGAAGTTACATCCGAAGATGACAGTGATGTGTGTAACCTAGGTTCTCTTAACTTTGGTCGCATTGAGAGTATCGAAGAGTTACATGATGTTGTCCGTCTTGCCACTATGTTCTTAATTTGTGGAACACTTAAGGCTCAGTTACCTTATAGTAAGGTCTATACTACACGGTCTAAAAACCGCAGACTTGGGCTTGGCTTTATGGGTGTTCACGAATGGTTGATCAAAAAGGGATACCAGTACGAGGTAACTCCTGAACTTCACCAGTGGTTGTCTGTCTATAAAGGTGTGAGTGATGATGTCAGTAAATCTTTTGCAGATCGTTTGTCTATCACTCGGCCTGTAGCTAATCGTGCTATCGCACCTACAGGCAGTATCGGTATCCTCGCTGGAACTTCAACTGGTATTGAGCCTATCTTTGCTGTAGCCTACAAGCGCCGTTATCTTAAAGGTAAGGATCGTTGGGCTTATCAGTACGTTGTGGACAGTGCCGCACAGGAATTGATTGAGTTCTACGGGGCTGACCCTGAGGGTGTCGAAAGTGCACTTGATCTGGCTGACAACTACGAACGACGCATTAAGTTCCAAGCTGACGTACAGGACTATGTGGATATGTCTATCTCTTCTACTATTAATCTCCCTTCATGGGGTTCTAAGCTAAACAATGAAGACACAGTTGACACTTTTGCTAACACCTTGGCTAAGTATGCTCACCGTCTTCGTGGTTTTACTTGTTACCCGGATGGCGCTCGTGGTGGTCAACCTTTGACTTCTGTCCCCTACTCTGAAGCTGTAACTAAATTGGGTGAAGAATTCTACGAGCATGTCGAGACGCATGATATCTGTGACATCAGTGGTAGTGGTGGGTCTTGCGGAGTATGATACTCTACGAAGCTTACAACAAAATTAACGGTAAGGTCTATGTGGGCCTTACCACCAAGTCTTTAAAACACAGAAAGGCACAACATATACGTTCTTCAAAGTCAGGATCTAACTCACACTTTCACAAGGCAATCAGAAAGTATGGTCCTGATTCTTTTGAGTGGAATGTCGTAATGTCTTGTGGTAAACTAAAGGAGTTATATGAAAAAGAAAAGCTTCTTATATCACTCTACGAACCTTGGCAACTCTACAACAAGTCTCTAGGTGGTGAACATTCAGCCTATGGTATGAGACATACAGAAGAAACTAAAAGTATTTGTGGTGAATTTGCAAGGCAGAGATGGAACGGTAAAAGATATTACGATAAGTATCCTGCTTGGTTATTTCGTGTATGTTCTTACAAAGTTGCTAAAAAGTTTGACGTACCAAAAACTACTTGGTATAGACATAGAGTGTCTAGTGTTTATCCAAGGGGTAAACAAGTAGCTACCTAGACATTTACACTGTCCTGAGTATGACACTAAACTACTCATTTATGGTTCCCGCCCCCACAAGAGTCTTCTAAACTCTCGGCATAAAATAGTGGGATGGACGCCAAGAGGTTCGATTCCTCCGGGGACTTCCATACTACTGACGTTACTCCATCTACAAACCATCAGGAGATAAAGCATGTACGTCATTGTCACAAGAGACCAGTGTAACTTCTGTGATACAGCAAAAGAAATGATGAAGGGCGCACACATTCAGTACGTTGAATACAATGTGCAGTCTCCTAGCAGTAAATGGATACTTGATTTAATTAAGA